>CAISFO010000016.1 GCA_903884655.1 uncultured Holophagaceae bacterium
ATCACTTCCGAGCCGATCTCCGCCAGCCAGGTGAAGCGCTCCTGGCTCATGTTCTCGGGCAGGATGGCGATGGCCGTGCAACCCAGCACCGCGGAGTCAAAGGCGCCGCCGCGGCAGTAGTTCCCCGTGGAGGGCCAGACGGCCTTGTGGTAGTCGGGATCGAACTCGCCGCTCACGAGCCGGGGCACCAGGCAGGCGAAGGCGGCGCCGACCTTGTGGGCACCTGTGGGGAAGTACTTCCCGACCAGGCCGATGATGCGGGCCTTCACGCCGGTGATGGCGGAGGGGATCTCCAGGTGGTTGGGGCCGCCGAAGAGGCCGGTCTCGGGATCGTTCTTCCAGGTGATACGGAACAGGTTGGCGGGATCGATATCCCAGAGGCCCACGTGCTTCAGGCGGGCCTTGACGGACTCGGGGGCGGTCTCCGGATGGCGCATCTGGGCGAAGGTGGGGATGATGATGCCCCGCTCCTTGCAGCGTTTGGCGGTGCGCTTGACGACTTCGGCGTTGTAGGTCTTCACGATCTGGGACATGTCATATCCTCTCAGGGCATTACAGGCAGAGGTTCTGGGAGCGCTTGATGATCTGCTCGAGCTTGGCGCCGGGATCCTTCATGCGGGTGAGGAACATGAGGGCACTGATGATGAAGGGCTTGTATGCAGCTTCCTGGTAGGTGGAGATGCGGTACTGCTCGAATACTTCGGCGGAAACCTCGCCCGCCTGGCAGCTGACATCCGTGATGTCCGCGGGCAGGCAGTGCATGTAGAGGGCTTTCTTGCCGGCGGTGGTGTCCATCTTCGCCCGGGTGCATTCCCAGTCCGTGTGCTTGGCGTTGTTGGCCAGGCATTCCTTCTCCAGGGCCTTGAGACCGTCCTTGTCGGAGGTCTTGAGCAGTTCGGTGCGGCGCTGCATGACATGGAAGGGGGCCCAGGACTTGGGGTACACGATATCGGCGCCGGCGAAGGCTTCGTCCATGCTGTTGGACACGGAGAACTTCCCACCAGATTTCTTGGCCTGCTTGCCCGCCAGTTCGACCACCTCGGGGATGAGGCCGTAGCCCTCGGGATAGGCCAGCCGCACGTCCATGCCGAAGCGGCTCATGAGGCCGATGATGCCCTGGGGCACCGACAGTGGCTTGCCGTAGCTGGGGCTGTAGGCCCAGGTCATGGCGATCTTCTTGCCCTTGAGGGCCTCCAGGCTGCCGAAGTGCTCCTTCAGCCAGGCCAGGTCCGCCATGGACTGGGTGGGATGGTCGATGTCGCACTGCAGGTTGATGATGCTCGGGCGGCGGTGCAGCACGCCCTGCTTGTTGCCATCCGTAAGGGCCTCGCCCACCTCGCGCATGTAGGAGTTGCCCTCGCCCAGGAACATGTCGTCGCGGATGCCGATGACCTCCGTAAGGAAGCTGATCATGTTGGCGGTCTCGCGCACGGTCTCGCCATGGGCCACCTGGCTCTTCTCCTCGTCCAGATCCGCGAGGCTCAGGCCCATGGCGGCGGCGGCGCTGGCGAAACTGAAGCGGGTGCGGGTCGAGTTGTCCCGGAAGATGGAGATGGCCAGTCCGGTGTCGAAGGAGCGGTAGGACTTGCCTTCCTTGTGCAGGGTCTTGAGGGTGTCGGCCAGGGTGAGGATGGCGCGGATCTGCTCCTCGGGGTGCTCCCAGGTGAGGAGGAAGTCCTTTTGGAAGAGGTCGGTCTTCAGGGCCTGGAAGGCTTTGAGGTTTTCGGCGAGGGTGGGCATCGGGGCTCCTTGTTCGATCAGATTCGGGCTAAGTCAGGGAGGAAGGCGGGGGCTGGAGGAAAATGCCGCCGGGGGCGTCGGGCTGGGTGAGTCGGCCCTGCTCGACCCGGTGGTCGCCCCGCAGCAACACATGGCGGATGGCGAGGGAGGTGATGAAGCCCGGGAAGGCTTCGAAGGCCGGGGCCGCGGTGGAGCGCAGGGGACGTTCAGGGCCCTTGGGATCGAGGACGACGAGGTCGGCGTCCATGCCCGGTTTGAGTGCGCCCTTGCGGTCCCCGACGCCGGCCCGGCGCGCGGGGTTCAGGGACACATGGGTGGAGAGCCCCAGGGCGGCGCGGTCGGGATCGTCTTCCCAGATCTTCCAGGTCACATGGGGCAGCGAGCCCAGGCCCGGCATGCCGTTGGGCACGGTGCGCAGGTCCTGGTGGTTCCAGCCGTCCTTGTCCCGGGCGCAGAAGGGGCAGTGGTCCGTGGCGATGATGTCGGCGGCGCCCTGGCGGATCAAGTCCAGGAAAGGGGCGCGGTTTCCCCGCAGGGGCGGCGAGCAGAGCCAGCGGTGGCCGTCCTCCCGGGCCAGCCAGGAGTCGTCCAGGAACAGGTACTGGGGACAGGTCTCGAAGCTGAGATCCCCCCTGCCCCGGTTCGCCACCAGGTGCCGGGCGCCTTCCAGCGTGGACACATGCACCACGTGCATTGATGTGTGGTGGGCCAGGGCCAGCTCCACCACCTTCTGGATGGCCAGGATCTCGGCGGCCTCGGGCCGCATCAGGGTGTGGGTGAAGGGCTTGGACAGGTCCAGGCTGGTGGCGTCCACAGCCTCGATGAGCGCGTCGTCCTCGCAGTGGATGAGGAACTGGCCGCCCAGGGGGCCCAGCTTCTGGAAGAGCTCTTCGATGCGCCCGTAGCTGGCGTAGATGCCCGCGGCCTTGTAGGTGGTGTAGAGCTTCAGGGTGTGGTACCCGCCAGCCAGGAGGCGCCGCAGCGTGTCGAGGTCCGCAGCACTGAAGGTGGTGGGCGTGAGGTGCCAGAGCACATCGCTGTGGCTCTTGCCCTCGGCCTTCGCCCGGGCCCGGGCCATGGCCTGGAGCAGGCTCTCGCCCTCGCCCTGGGTCACGAAGGTGCAGAGGGTGGTGATGCCGTTCTCCAGCCCCACGCGGGTGGCGGACTCGTAGGTGTCGGCCAGGTAGAAGGGGCCGATCTCATCGTCCACATGGGTGTGGAAGTCGATGAAGCCCGGCAGCACGTAGCAGCCGGCGGCATCGATCACCTTGTCCGCCGAGGCGGGCTCCGGCGCGCCCACGGCCGCGATCCGCTCGCCCTCGACCAGGACATCCAGCTGCTGGAGCTGGCCATCGAGGGCCACGCGGCCGTTGCGGATGAGGGTCTTCATAGGGTGAGGGAATCCAGCACCGGCGGCACCGCCGGGGGAATGCTGATGCGGGAGAGGGGGGCTTCCACGTCCTTGAGGCCGTGGCCCGTGGCGAGGATGACCACGGGGCCGGAGCCGACGAGGCGGTCGGGCCCGGCCTGAAGCTTCACCAGCCCAGCCAGGGCCGCGGCGCCGGCAGGCTCGGTGAAGATGCCGGACTGGCCGGCCATCTGGGCCTGGGCCTCGAGGATCTCGGCGTCGGTCACGGTGAGGGTGAGGCCCCGGCTCTCCTGGATGGCGCGGCGGGCGCCATGGGCGTTGCTGGGACAGGTGACGGAAATGGAATCCGCGCGGGTGGTGGGGTTCACCGCGTCCGAGTAGACCCCGGTCTGCACGTAGCGGTGGATGGCGTCAGAGCTTTCGGCCTGCACACCGATGAGGCGCGGCAGCCGGTCGATGAGGCCGGCCCGCTGCAGGTCCACGAAGGCCTTGTGCACGCCACCGAGGATCACGCCGTCGCCCACGGACACGAAGATGGCCTCGGGCACCTGGTAGCCCAGCTGGGCCCAGATCTCCAGCCCGGCGGTCTTCTTGCCTTCGATGGTGAGGGGGTGGTACGCCGTGTTGCGGTTGAGGCCGCCGCGCTGGGCCGTGTACTCCAGCGAGAGGGCGAAGGCGTCATCGTAGGTGCCCTGGATAGGCACCACCTGGGCACCATAGAGGACCATCTGCACCAGCTTGGCCTTGGGGGCCTTCTCGGGCACGAAGATGAGGGCCCGGGTGCCCGTGGAGGCGCACACCGCCGCCAGAGCCGAGGCCGCATTGCCCGTGGAGGCCGCCACCACCAGGTCAATGCCCAGGCGGCGGGCTTCCGCCACCACCAGGAAGGAGGCCCGGTCCTTGAGGCTGCCGCTGGGGTTCAGGCCGTCGTTCTTGATCCAGAGGCTGGCCACGCCCAGCCCGGCGCCGAGCCGGTCCGCGCGCGCCAGGGGTGTGTTCCCCACGGGAAGGGGGGGATGGAATTCGGGTTCCACCGCGCAGAAGAGGTTCCAGTCCGGGCGCTCCCGGTCAAACTCCCTGCGGATGGCCGCGTAGTCGAAGACCGCCTCCAGCACGCCCACCAGGGGAATGCCGGGCCGGTAGCCCTTCCCGCACTCGGGGCAGAGGTAGCGCACGGCGGTCCTGGGATAGGTCCGCTGGCAGTCCGTGCACCGGTAGGAGAAGGGGGTCATGGCCACCTTGGGAAACAAGAAGCCCGCGCAGAGGTCGCCCTCCGCGCGGGCCGGTGCTGCGGTTTAGAAGTGGATTTCAGCCGAGAGCATCAGGGCCGTGGTCCGCTCGTTGTTGTTCCAGGGGCCCTTGCCAGTGGCAGGGTCAAAGGCGGCCGGGGCGGAGAAGTTCTTGCCGCCGAACTTGTTGTTCCAGTACTCGAAGCCGGGGCCGATGAAGACGCCACCGGCCTTGCGGCCGAAGATGCCGCTGATGTCGAACATCAGGTACATGTCGCCGACGGTCTCAGCCTTGGTATCCACGCCGAAGCCGTCCTTGCCCTTGGGGCCGACATAGTTGGCCCAGCCCTTGAAGGTCACGGGTACGCCCAGGTCGAAGCCCTTGTGCCAGGAGGTGAAGACCATGTACTGGGTCTTGAAGTCCACTTCCTTCTGCACCACGCCGTTGTAGTTGGCCTCGCGGCAGCCGCCGATGCCCAGGTTCCAGAAGCCGTGGGAGACATCGAAGCCGAACTGGAAGCCCGCCATCATCAGCTTCTTGTTGGAGGCGAACTGGTTGTCCTGGGAGTCGAAGTCGAAGCCCACGGTGAAATCCACTTCCCGCACGGGGCCGAACTTCAGGTCGGTCTTGAAGACCTTGCCGAGGTCGAAGCTGGAGCGGTAGACCACATAGACTTCGGTGTTGCCGGGAACGCCCGCGGTGGGCTGACCCGTGGTGGTGTTGGCGGGGGCGCTCTTCGTGGCGGAGAGCATGTTCACGTCGAAGAAGTTCGTGCCGTAGTCCCAGCCGGCGGCGCCGCTGAGCTCGAGGCGGTTCTTGACCTGGGTGCCCACGAGGCCTGGATCGCGGAACTGGTTGCTGTACTGGTAGCCCACGAAGGTGTCGCTCCAGTTGGCGGCACTCGCGGGGATGGAAGCCAGGGCCACGAGGCCCAGGGCGGCGGCGGTGAGGATCTTCATGCGTTACTCCGGTGGTGGAGGTGCCAGGGGGGCCTGGACCTCGAGTTGGGTGGGGTGGGGGAAAAGGGGTGTTGAAGTGGACGGAGAAGAAAGCGTCGAAGCAGGTGCCGAGGATGTGGTGCGGATGCAGCGGGGTCATCCGGAAGGAGCCATCCGTTCATTCGCCAGTTTCAAGAGCAGGGTAAGATAGAAACCCCCAGGGTCAACAAAATTTTTTTGGGACGAAAAATTTTTACTCAGAGGCTGAAACCAAGGCTGGCAGTGCGGTTTCGACATTGAGCAGGGCGATGAGGGTGGCGCAGGGCCCCAGGTCCACGAGGGTACCCTCGGGAAGGTGGGAGAGGGCTTCCACGGAGTCCACTCGCCAAGTGCCGGAGGTCAATCGCGCCAGCACTTCGGAGCTGCGGTATTCGGCCTGGCCGCCTTGAATTTCCAGCCGGTGATTCCTGCCGGCCAGCCGGGCTTCGATCACAAGTCCCCCGGGACCCCGGGTCAGGCGGAAGGCATCGCCCTTGGCCTCCCGGAAACCCTCGGCGTCGATCCAGAAGCGGGGCTTGTCCTTGTAGGGGGCGCCGGCGGCCGGGCAGAAGGTGTCGCAGTTCCCGCACTCGTTGCAGTAGTCGGCGATGTTCAGGGTCTGCACCCGCTGGTCCACCCGGAAGGCCTTCGCGCCCTCGGGCACCAGACGGCCCTGGCGCTGCACCAGCAGGGGCAGGCTCAGGCTGAAGGGCTCGATGCCGTACGCCATGTTGGCCCGGTTGGGGCACACGGTGACGCAGAGGCTGCACAGGTCGTCGCAGTCCAGGCAGCGGCTGGCCTCCTTCTGCGCGGCCTCGGCGTCGAAGGGCTTGAGCACTTCGTCGAAGCCGTGGCGGTCCGTCAAGGGCAGCACGGGCACCTTCTGGGCCCCCAGGAGCCGGCCCTTCTTTTCCATGAGGGCCGCGTCTGCCTGGCCCTTCTCCAGCACGGGCTCGGGCTTCAGCTCCACGCCATGGCGGGCGGCAATACCCTCCGCCACGGCGCGGCCATCGGCGATGGCCAGGATCACGGAAGAAGCGCCGTGCACCACGTCACCGCCCGCGAAGAGGCCGGGCACGGAGGTCTCCCGAGTGCGGGGATCCACGACCAGGTAGCCGCTGGCGTTCCGCTGGACCTCAAGGCCGTCGAGGAAATCCAGTACCGCTTCCTGGCTGATGGCCGAGATGATGGTATCGGCGGGCAACACGACTTCGCTGCCCTCCACCGGCACCGGCCGCGGCCGGCCCGAGGCATCCCGCTCGCCCAAGCGCATGCGGGTGCAGGCGAGGCCCGCCACCCTGCCGCCTTCGGCCAACACTGAAGCTGGGGCCACCAGGTCGCGGATGTGGATGCCTTCTTCGATGCAGTCGTGGACCTCGGCGGGATCCGCGGGCATCTGGGCCCGGGTACGGCGGTACACGATGGTCACGTCGCCGCCCGGCACCAGCCGGATGGCGGAGCGCACCGCATCCATGGCAGAGTTGCCGGCGCCGATGACCAGGATGCGCTGGCCCAGGTCCATGGGCGTTTCGGCGCGCACCTTGTCCAGGAAGTCCAGGGCGTCCATGACTCCGGGCGTGTCCTCGCCGGGAATGCCGAGGCGCTTGCCCTTCTGGGCCCCCACCGCCAGGAAGACGCTATCGTAGCCGCGGCGCAGCTCGGCCAGGGTGAAGTCGCGGCCCAGCACCTGACCCAGGCGGATCTCCACGCCCAGCTCCCGCAGGCGGACGAGATCCCCTTCCAAGGTTTCGTTCGGCAGCCGGTAGGCCGGGATGAGCCCGCCCACCATTCCGCCCAGCTCCTGCTTGGCCTCGAAGACGATCGGTTCGAAGCCTGCTTTGGCCAGGAAGTAGGCCGCGGAGAGGCCCGCGGGTCCGGCGCCCACGATGGCCACCTTCACACCCAGGGACGGGCCGCGCACCTCGGCAGGAAGCTTCCCGGCGCTTTCAAAGGCGAAGCGCTTGATCTCGCGGATGGCGAGGGGTGCGTCGTAGAAATTGCGGACGCAGCGCTCGGTGCAGGGGTGGTCGCAGACACTGCCTGTGATGCCCGGCTGGGGGTTGGTGCGGAGGATGACTTCCATGGCCTCGGCGGGCTTGCCATGGGCCACCAGCCACAGGTAGTCGGGGATGTTCTGGTTGGTGGGGCAGGCGTCCACGCAGGGCGCATTGATGCAGTCGAAGTGGCCCAGGGGCCGGTCGCCCTTGAAGTCCAGGGGCCGGATGCGGCGCACGTAGGCGTCGTCACCCAGCACCTTCACCGCATGCCGGGCCAGGTTGAAGCGGGCGCCATGGCCGCCGGAGCTGGCCTGCACGAAGGCGTCCAGGCTGTCCGCCCCGGCCTCGGTCATGGCCGCCTCGAGATTCACCAGGTACTGCTGGAGGCGGGCGTAGCCGCCGGGCTTGAGCAGGTCCGTGCAGACAGTCACGGGGCCCAGGTTGTCCGCGATGAGATCCGGGAAGTTGCGGGCGTCGGCGCCGCCGCAGAAGCTGAGGGGCACCTTGCCGTCGGTCTCTTCCATCACCAGTTCGGCCAGGGACAAGGTGATGGGATGCAGAGCCCGGCCCGAGAGATACATCATCTTTTCGTTGGCGGGGAAGACGGGGCGGTGGTTGATCACTTCGAGCGTGTTGGTGAGCTTGAGGCCGAAGGTGGGTTCGAGACCTTCCGCCAGCGCCGCCAGCCGCTTCACCATGGCCATGGCATCGGCCCACTTGGGATCGTGGCCGAAGGCCTCGTCGGGCACCGTGATGTCGAACCCGAGGGTGTCATTGAGCAGGCCCCGCAGCCGCTCGGGACCGAGCAGCGTGGGGTTCAGCTTCACCCAGGTGTGCACGCCGAGCTCGGTGAGGAGGAACTTCGCGATGCGCTCGATCTCCGCGGGCGGGCAGCCGTGCATGGTGGAGAGCGTGATCTGGTTGGAGAGCTCGCTGGGTATGGCGATGTCCCGCACGCCGGGATAGACCTTGGCCACGGTATCGATGGCTTCGGCCAGGCGTGCACCGCCACTGCGCATGTCGGCGATGAACTTCTGGACGCGGGGATGCTGGATGCCCTCGAGGTTGTAGCCCACGCTCATGCTGAAGTGGGTGCCAGGGTCCGGCAGGCCGAACTTGTGGGCCAGGGCATGGATGAGCACCCAGCCGTTGAGGTACTCCGTGAAGGATTCCTCCAGCTTCAGCTCCTGGGACCACTCACAGTTGTAAGTCTCGTCCATGGCGTCGATGCAGGGGCGGCTCACCTCGATCTCGTCGAGGATCTGCACGGTCTTCAGCTCGATGAACCGGGCGCCGCAGAGCCAGCTGGACACGATGTTCTGGGACAGCTGGGTGTGGGGCCCCGCCGCCACGCCCAGGGGCGCGGCCACGGTGTGGCCGAACATCTGCCGGGCGAGCTTGGCGTGCGGCAGCTGGAAGTTCTGCTTCGGGATGCCCAGCACCGCCTCCCGGCCGTCCAGCTCGCTGAAGATCCAGCGGCTGAGCAGCTCGAGGGGGGCGGAGCGAAAGGCTTTGTCCATGCGCGGTAAACCTCGTGAAGCTTGAGTGGGACTAGGCGTTCCCGGCGTAGACGCTGGGGAAGCGGGCCAGGAAGGCGGCGCAGTGCTGCAGCTCCCGCTCATCGAGGCACTCGCCGATCTTGTGGGTGTTCTGCTCGATGCCGGGGCCGAAGCCGATCATGGCCGGGTGCTTGTAGACCTCGTTCACCACCCAGTTCTTGTTCACGCTGCCGGGGATGCTGGCATCCTTGGGCACCGGGAAGCCCACACCGTCCGTGGAGAAGACCCAGCGGTCCACCCGGGGCTCCTTGGTGAGGACGCCGCCGGAGCCGATCTTGCCTTCCACGTAGGGGCTGATGACCTTGCGGTACGAACTCACCGCGGCCTGGACGGCCGGGTGCTCTTCGGGGGTGAGCCAACCCAGGTAGACCTGGGGGTTGTTGAGCACATAGCCCTTCCAGGAGGCCTCGGTGTAGGTGGGAATGGAGACGTCCACCGTGAGGCCGGCCTGGCGGGCCGTGGCCACAGCGTCCAGGGCCTCCACATCGGCGCAGGACTGCTCGGGAGTCTCGCCGATGGTGAGGCGGCGGTCGAAACGGAAGGTGAACTTCTCGGGCACGGCACAGTCGCTGGGGGTGTCCAGGCGGGCCCAGGAGGCGGTGCGGGTGCCGTGGCCCAGGAACTTGTCGTCCTTGAAGCCGATGCGCTTGTCGTACTTGTCGGCGGCCTCCTTCACGATGGCGCCGCCGAATTCCAGCGGGTTCTTGCCTTCCCAGGGCATGGAGCCGTGGCAGGACTTGCCAGTGACAGTGACCTCGATCTGCATGCGGCCCCGCTGGCCGCGGTAGATGCCCAGAGCGCCGTTCTTGGAGCAGCCACTGCCGTCCGTGAGAATGACCACATCAGGGATGACCTCTGCCTTGGCCGTGGGGAAGACTTTCCGCACAAGGTACATCGGCCCGGCGCCGTCATTGTCCTCTTCGCAGGCGGTGGCGTAGGAGTAGACGATGGCGCCCTTCAGCGCGCCCTCGGCCTCCAGTTCCAGCAGGATCTTGGTGGCGATGGCCGCGGAGACCACGCCGCCCAGCTGGTCCGCGGAGCCGCGGCCGAAGATGAGGTGGTTCCACTCGCTCTCGGGGGGCAGGAAGCCCAGCTCCTTCTTCAGGAACTCCTTGTTGACCTTGGCGGGGTCGATGATGCCGTCGAAGCAGTCCACGCCTACCACCTTCTGCAGCCACTGGGCCCGCAGGGGCTTCACCGTGTCCGTGTGGCCATCGATGTAGATGACCTTCTTCTGGTCCTTGGCGATGCCATCCTTGGGATCCTCCACCCACCACACCAGGTTGCCGAACTCGTCGAAGAAGGCGTCCTCGGCGCGGCGCACGGCCTTGATCTCGATGACCTTCTTGCGGAGGTACTCAAGGCGCGGGAACTCGTGGTTGGAGGTGCCGCAGGCGGGATCGCCGCCCTGGTCCACGGGCTTGTCCACGTAGTCGGCGGGGATCCGGATGGCCTCCTTCAGCATTTCCGAGGCGAGGGGCAGGTATTTGGCTGCCAGTTCCGCGATGCGGGCGTCAAGGTTGGACATGAAGGGGCTCCGTGGGGTTGAGGTTCAGGGCTCCGGCGCAGGGCCGGTCCAAGTGGGATGGCGCAGGTGATCAGGCTTTGTTCTTCTTGCCGAGCAGTTTCATTTCCTTGAGCGGGAGGGTGGTCCGGCGGAGGCCATCGAACTGGCAGAGGGCGTTGGCCACGGCACCAGCGGTGGGCACCAGGCCGATCTCGCCCACGCCCTTGGCGCCGTAGGGACCGACGGCGTCCGGCACCTCGATGCCGATGATCTCCATGGGCGGCATGTCCTTGGCCCGGATGAGGCCCAGGTCGGCCATCTTGAGCGAGACGGGACGGCCATCCTTGTAGGGGAATTCCTCTGTCACCGCGTAGCCCAGACCCATGTGCAGGGAGCCCTCGATCTGGCCCTCGTAGAGCGTGGGGTTCATGATGCGGCCCGCGTCGTGGGCGGCGGTGATGCGGGTGATCTTCCCGGTCTCGTCCAGTTCCACCAGCTGCGCGGCGAACCCGAAGGAGTAGTGAGTGATCACGTCATAGCCGGGCTTGGCCGGTTTGCCCGGCGGCACGGTCCAGTCGCAGATCCAGCTGCCCCTGTATTCCCTCCCCACCAGATCCTTGAGGCTCAGGCCCGAGGCCAGATCCTTCTTCAGGTCCTTGCAGGCGGCGATCACGGAGTTGGCGAGGAGGGAGGTACCGCGGGAACCGGTGGTCATGCCCGCCTCGGCTTCCTCGTTAGTCTCCACAAGCACGTCGATGAGGTCCGGGGAAATGCCCGTCTCTTCCACCAGGGTCTGCACGCCCATGGTGAAGTTGCCCTGCCCCATCTCGCACCAGCCATGGTGGAGCTCCACCCGGTCCGCGGCCTTGATGACGATCTTGGCGTGGCTGAAGTCCGCGAGACCACAGCCAATGCCGGTGTTCTTGATGCCCGCGGCGATGCCCGCGCATTTGGCGGCATAGAAGCGGTCCTTGAGGGCCTCCAGGCACTTGCGGACGCCGACACCGGCGGTGAGGGTCTGACCCGTGGCGATGGTCCGCCCCTCTGTGAGGGCGTTGTTCCAGCGGAACTGCCAGCGGTCGAAGCCCCCCTGCTTGCAAAGCTCGTCCAGACAGGATTCGAAGGCGAAGTTGGACTGGTTGACGCCGAAGCCCCGGAAGGCGCCACAGGGGGCGTTGTTGGTGACCACCGCCGTGCCGTGCACCTGCACGTTGGGCACGTAGTAGGCCGCCGCCGAGTGGGACACGGCCCGCTCGATCACCGCCAGGCCCACGCTGGAGTAGGCGCCGCTGTCCGAGTGCATGGTGGCCACCAGGGCCGTGAGGTTGCCTTCCTTGTCGCAGCCCACCGCGTAGTCCATGACGATGGGGTGGCGCTTGGTGTGCATGCAGAGGGATTCCTTGCGGGTCAGCTTCACCATGGCGGGCCGGCCCGTGAGCCAGGCCAGCAGGGTCGCGTGGCTCTGGGTGGTGATGTCTTCCTTGCCGCCGAAGCCGCCGCCGTTCTGCACCTGCACGACGTTCACGAGGGAGTTGGGCAGGCCCAGGAGCAGGGCCAGCTGGTGGCGGTCCTCGTAGACGCCCTGGCTGCAGCTGTAGACCTTCACGCCCGGCAGCCCGTCCTTGGCCCAGGGGAGGGCCAGGGTGGCTTCGGGTTCCAGGAAGGCGTGCTCCACCCGCTGGGTGGTGAAGCGGTTGCGCGTCACGTAGGCCGAGCCTGCGAGCGCCGCCTCGGCGTCCCCCACCTTCACGGAGGCCCGGTGCAGCACGTTGCCCGCGAACATGGGGTGGACCTGGTCTGAGCCTGGCTGCAGGGCCTCGAACACATCGGTGACCGGGTTCAGCACTTCGTATTCCACCTTCACCAGAGCAGCGGCTTTCCGGGCGATGGCCTCGGTTTCGGCACCCACGGTGGCCAGCACGTCCCCCACGAAGCAGGTGGTCTCGCCCTCGGCCACCAGCACGGGCCAGTCCATGGTGATGGAGCCCATGTGGCGCTTGGCGGGAACATCCTTCGCCAGGAGCACCTTGATCACGCCGGGTACCGCCTCGGCTTCCGAAATATCGATGCGGAGCACCTTGGCCCTGGGGTGATCCGAGAAGCGCAGGGCCCCGTGGATCATCCCGGGTTCCTTCATGTCGCCCACGAAGACCCGGTCGCCCAGGACGGCTTCGCGGCCCGTGTACTTGCCGTGGCGCGTGCCGACGCGGCCCGTGCCCTGGGGCATGGCCACGGCCTTGCCTTCGCGAAGGGCCTCGGCGGCGCACTCGATGGAATCGATGACCTTCTTGTAGCCCGTGCAGCGGCAGATGTTCCCCGAGAGCCCGCCGGCGATCTCATCCCGAGTGGGGTTCGGGTTCTTGTCCAGCATGGCCTTGGCCTTCATGACGATGCCCGGGGTGCAGAAGCCGCACTGCACACCCCCCTTGACCACGAAGGCATCCGCGAAGACCTCCCGCTCCCGGGCCGACAGGCCCTCCGCGGTGACCAGCGACTTGCCCGCCAGGTCCTTCATCTTCATGCGGCAGCTGAGACGCGCCCCGCCGTCCACCAGCACCGTGCAGCAGCCGCAGACGCCTTCACCGGAGCACCCGTCCTTGGGGCTGATGAGGCCAGCCACCTCCCGCAGGTAGGAGAGGACCTCCATCTCGGGGTCGAGCTCGAAGCGGGTGAGCTGACCATTGAGCGTGAATTCCATGGATTCCTCTCCCTTCCATTCTAGAAATCTCGGCGAATAGAACAATTATTTTATCTCATGATAAAATTTTTGTACTCGCCGTCACACCTTGTCCTGTTTCCAGCCGGATCAGTCCCGGACGATGCGGGTGCCGACCGTAGCGGGGTCCTCGGTTGCAAGGGCTTCGGCAGTAGTGATGAGCACTTCCTGCCCACCTCCTTCCAGGTAGGCCAGGGCACTCTCGATCTTGGGCCCCATGCTCCCGGGGGGGAACTGACCCTCCGCCAGGTGCTTCCGGGCCTCGGCGGCGCCCAGGCGATCCACCCAGCGCTGGCTGGGCTTGCCGAAGTCCAGGGCCACCTTGGGCACGCCGGTGAGGATGATGAACAGTTCGGCGCCCAGCCTGGCCGCCAGCAACGCGCTGAGCCGGTCCTTGTCGATGACCGCTTCCACGCCCACCAGGAAGCCGCTGGCATCCCGGATCACCGGGATCCCCCCGCCGCCGCCGGCGATCACCGTGCTGCCCGACTCGAGCAGGGTCTTGATGGCGTCCAGCTGCACGATCTCCATGGGCCTGGGCGAGGGCACCACCTTCCGCCACCCCCGGCCCGAATCCTCCTTCATCTTCCAGCCCTTGGACTGGATCAGCTCCAGGGCCCGGAACTCGGGATAGAAGGGACCCACGGGCTTGGTGGGGTTGGCGAAGCCCTTGTCCTCCCGGTCCACCACCACCTCGGTCAGCACCGACGTGACCGGCGCCTCGATGCCCAGGAACCGCAGCCGGTTGAGGAGCATCCGCTCCAGCATGTAGCCCATGGAGCCCTGGGTCATGGCGCCGCAGACATCCAGGCTGTAGGGCGGGATCTGGCCCGAGGCGGACTCCTGCTGGATGAGCAGGTTCCCCACCTGGGGGCCGTTGCCGTGGACCACGCAGAGCGCATAGCCCTCCGAGACCACCCTGGCCAGCATCTCCGAGGTCTCCCGGGCGTTCTCCAGCTGCTGTTCCTGCAGCCCGCGTTCCTTTTCTTTGAGGAGGGCATTTCCGCCAATGGCGAGCAGGGCGATCTTTCGTGTCATTCCATACCTCAAAAAGGGGGATCAGGCGGTGGCAAGTTCCCGGAGCATGTGGCTTAGGACGTTCTGGGTGACGACGCTGCGGTAGTGGGCGCTGGCGCGGATGTCGTCGATGGGGCTCATGTCATCCAGGAGGGCTGCCCGGGCGGCGGCCACCGGCAGGGCGGCGACGGGTTGCCCGAGGAGAGTGGCTTCCGCGTGGCGGGCCCTCGCCGGCACGGGGGCCACGGAGCCGAGGCCGATGCGCAACTCCGCCAGCACCCCGTCCTGGACGCGGGCATGGGCGGCCAGGCAGACCTTGGCGATGGCCTGGGCCTGGCGGGTGCCGACTTTGCGGAAGTAGTGGAAGCTGTGCCCCTGGGGCTTGGGCACCAGGATGCGGGCCACGAGCTCGTCGGGCGCCAAGTCCATCTGCTTGTAGCCCAGGTGGAAGTGGTCGTAGGCCACGCGGCGGCGGCCCCGGGGGGACACCAGCTCCAGCTCCGCGCCATAGGCCAGCAGGCTGGGCGGCGTGTCGGCCGCGGGGCTGGCATTCACGATGTTGCCGCCCAGTGTGCCCCGGTTCTGGATGGCCAGGGCGCCGGTGACCCGGGCGCTCTTCACCAGGTTGGGAAAGTGCCGATGCACGGCCGGGTGCTCCCGCACCTCCGTGAAGCTGGTGAGGGCGCCGAAGGCCAGGCAGTCACCTTCCTCGGCAATGCCCCGCAGCTCCGCCAGGCGGGAGAGATCCAGAAAGCGTGTGGCCTTCAGGCGACCGGCGTTGTGGACCACCATGAGATCCGTGCCGCCGGCAATGGGGGTCCAGACGCCGGGCTCGGCGGCGAGCAGGGCCAGCGCATCGTCCAAGGTGGCAGCCACCCGCAGGTCGCAGTCGGGCAGGTAGGCTCTCACTTCCCCTCCCCGCCGGAAGCCGCGGTATGCACCGCATCGAGGATCTTGCTGTAGCCCGTGCAGCGGCAGAGGTTCCCGGCCAGGCCTTCCCGCACTGCATCCTCGGTGGGGTTCGGACACCGGTTCAACAGGTCCGTGGCCGCCACCAGCATGCCCGGCGTGCAGAAGCCGCACTGGGCGCCGTTGTGGGCCACAAAGGCCGCCTGCAGGGGCGACAGCTCGTCACCCTTGGCGAGACCCTCGACCGTAACGATCTCGGAGCCCTGCACCTGGGCCGCAGGCACCAGGCAGCTGTTCACCACCCGGCCATCCACCAGCACCGTGCAGGCCCCGCACTCCCCTTCCCCGCAGCCCTCCTTGGTCCCCGTGAGGCGCAGGTCCTCCCGGAGCACGTCCAGCAGGCGGGCGAAGGGATGCACCTCGACGCTGCGGTCCTCGCCGTTGACCTTCATGCGCAAGGTGATGTGATCAGCCATGGGACACCTCCTCCCAGCGCGCCAGCAGGCGCTCCGGGGTCATGGGCACTTCGTCCAGGCGCAGGGGCCCGAGGGCCGCTTCCAGCGCGTTCACCAGGGCCGGCCCGGGGCCGTCCATGGGCAGCTCGCCGATGCCCTTGGCGCCGCCGGGGCCCGCCGGGTGGGCGTTCTCCAGGAAGGTCACCCGGATCCGCGGCAAGTCCGCGCTGGTGGGGATGATGTAGTTGGTCATCTGGTTGTTGATCATGCGGCCCTGCTTGGTTGTGACCTCCTCCCAGAGGCCCCAGCCGATGCCCTGGGCCACGCCACCCTCGATCTGGCCGGCGGCCAGGCGGGGGTTCACCACGCGGCCCACCTCCTGCACGGTGACGAAGTCCTCCACCTTCACCTCGAAGATGTCCAGGTCCACGGCCACGTCGGCGGCGTAGCAGGCCCAGGAGTAGGTGGGGTAGGCGTCGCCCTGGTAGGTGGCGTCGTTCCAGGTGATGTTGGCGGGCTTGTGGTACTGGCCGTAGCACTTCACGGAGCCCAGCGTCTCCACGGCCCGCTGGACACCGGCGCGGAACTCCTCGGCCGTGTAGGGCTCCTTCAGGAAGCCCTGCTGCACGAGGGCCTGCTTGAAGCCGATGGCCGCGTCCTCCAGAATCCGGCCCACCATCATGGTGCTGCGGGAGGCCACGGTGGGACCGCTGTTGGGCACGTGGTCCGTATCCACCTGGGCCACATCCACCAGGTCGAAGGGCACCTTCAGGGCCTCCGCCACGATCTGGGAGAAGACCGTGTTCTTGCCCTGCCCCATCTCCGTGGAGGCCGCCAGGATCGAGACCGTGCCGTCGGCAAGCCCCTCCACTCCGGCCACGGAGGCCAGGTAGGACTCGCCGCTGCCCGTAAAGCCGCAGCCGTGCATGAACACCGAGAAGCCCACGCCCCGCTTGATGGGATCGTCTTCCTGATTGGTGATGGCATAGGCTGCCCGCTTGTCGTGGTAGCCGATCTCCGCCAGGGCTCGGTCCATGATGCCGCCCAGGTCCAGATCCTCGCGAATGACCTGGCCCGTGGCCATGGTGCCGCCCATGCGCAGGAAGTTCTTCCGCCGCAGCTCCACTGGATCCAGGCCCAGCTTCCGGGCGCAGATGTCCATGTGGCGCTCGATGGCGAACAGGCTCTGGGGGGCGCCAAAGCCCCGGAAGGCGCCGGGCGGCGGCGTGTTCGTCGCCACGGCCCGGGCGTGTACCTTCACGTGGGGGGCGCAGTAGACGCCCGCGGCGTGCAGGGCACCCCGGCTCAGCACCACTGGCGACATGGTGGCGTAGGCGCCGCCATCAATGGCGAAATCCACCTCGATGGCCAGCAGCTGGCCATCGGCGTCAAAGGCGGTCTTCAGGAGGGTTCTTGAGGGATGGCGCTTGGTGGTGCAGGCCAGGTCCTCTTCCCGGTCGTAGATGAGCTTCACGGGCAGGCCGCTCTTCCAGGCCAGCAGGGCCGCGTGGCCGCCGTTCACGGAGGGGTAGTCCTCCTTGCCGCCGAAGGCGCCGCCCATCTCCATGGCCACCACCCGCACCCGGTCGCCGGGCAGGTCGAAGAGCTGCTTGAGGGCGTTGTGCACGTAGTAGGGACACTGGAGGGAGCCCCAGACCGTCACCCAGGTCTGGCCTTCCTTTTCCTCCACCTGGGCCACCATGGCGTTGGTCTCCAGGTACATCTGCTCCTGGGCCCCGGTGCGGTACTCGCCCTCGATGACATGGGCGGCCGTTGCCCACACGGTGGCCGGATCGCCCTTCTGGATGCGGATCTCCTTCAGGAGGTTGTTCGGGCCGTAGATGACCTGCTGCAGCTCGAGGGAACTCTGGATGTCGAGGATGGCGGGCAGTTCCTCCACCTCCAGGCTCACCGCCCGGCGGGCCTTCTCCGCGAGGTGGCGGTCGGCGTGGGCGAGCAGCACCACCGGCTGCTCCATGTGCGTGATCTCCTCGCCGATCCCCACCAGGAAGGGCTGGTCATGCACCACGGAGGCCACGAGGTTCTTGCCGGGGATGTCGGCGGCAGTGACGATGGTGAACTCATCCCAGGGAATGCCCTCGCCGAAGCGGATGGCCTTCAGGATGCCCCGGGGCACCTGGGAGCGGATGGTGACGCCGTGGAGGGCGCCGGGCATGAACTTGTCATCCGTGTAGAGGGCGGCACCCGTGACCTTGGCGCGGCCTTCCTTCCGGTGACTCGAAGCTCCGATCACGGGCGCCTCCTGACATTTGATGCTGCCCGTCGGGGGACATGCCCGGGCGGGAGAAGCGAGTGCGTGGGTCGGTGGGCGGGAGGGGCTTTCCGGCCCCTCCCGCTCGCCAGGGTCCTGCGGCTAGTTCTTGGGCAGGGTGGAAGCCACACCCTGCACGTAGTAGTTCATGGCGCCCATCTCGGCATCGGTCATGTTCTTGCCCTTGGCGACGCGCTCCTTGCCTTCCTGGTCGACCACAGGTCCGGCGAAGGGGTGGAACTTGCCGGCCTTGATCTCGCCTTCCAGCTTCGCGACCTGCTTCTTCACGTCCGCGGGAATGGCGGCATTGAGGGGAGCGAGCTTGATCATGCCGTCCTTGAGGCCGCCCCAGACGTTGGTGCCGGTCCACTTCTTGTCGAGGACTTCCTTCACCACCTTGGTGTAGAAGTCGCCCCAGATGTGAGTGGTGCCGCTGAGCTGGGCGGTGGGTCCGTACTTCGCCATGTCGGAGTGGTAGGAGAAGGACCAGGTGCCCTTTTCCTTGTGCTTCTCCTCGGCGGCCTGCACCACGGCGGTGGAATCCGTGTGGTGGGTGATCATGTCGGCGCCCTGGGAGATGAGCGTCATGGCCGCTTCCCGTTCCTTGCCCGGATCGAACCAGGAGTTCACCCAGATGACGCGGACTTCAGCCTTGGGGTTCACGCTCTTCATGCCCCGGGTGAAGGCGTTGATGCCCTGCATCACCTCGGGGATGGGGAAGGCGGCCACATAGCCGGCGATGTTGGACTTGGTCATCTTGCCGGCGATGACGCCGTTCAGGTAGCGGCCCTCGTAGAAGCGGGCGTTGTAGATGCCCACGTTCTTGGCGGTCTTGTAGCCGGTGGCATGGAAGAAGGCCACGCCGGGGAAGGCCGGAGCCACTTTCAGCGTCGGGTTCATGTAGCCGAAGGAGGTGGTGAAGATGATCTGGTTGCCGTCCTGGGCCAGCTGGCGAATGATGCGCTCGGCGTCGGCGCCTTCGGGCACGTTCTCGATGAACTTGGTGGTGACCGCGCCCTTCATGGCGGCCTCCATCTGCTTGCGGCCCTGGTCATGCTGGAAGGTCCAGCCCGCGTCCCCCACGGGGCTCACGTAGACGAAGCCGATCTTGACGGGCTCGGCGCCCATGAGGGCGGTGGAAGCGAGCAGAGCCGCTCCGACCAGGGATGCGAGTGCGGTGTTTCGGTGGTTCATGAGGTTGCCTCCAGGGAAAAGGGATGAGGTCCGCCCCTTGGGGCGGGTGGATGGTGGTGGGGGACTTCAGGCGTCGGGCAGGAAGGGCTGGCCGAGAGAGGCCGGCGAATTGATGCGGATGGTACTCCGGTTCCGGGAAATGAGCACCAGCACCAGGACCGTGGCCACGTAGGGGATGGAGGACAGGAACTGGGCCGGAATGTTGACCCGGGCCCCGGAACCCTGGACGAACATCTGGGTGATCATGCAGCCGCCGAAGAGGTAGGCCCCGATCATGACCCGCAGGGGCCGCCAGGTGGCGAAGACCACCAGGGAGAGCGCGATCCAGCCCCGGCCCGCCACCATGCCCTCCACCCACATGGGGGTGTAGAACACGGACAGGAAGGCGCCGCCGATGCCCGCCATGGCCCCGCCGAACAGCACGGCCTGGTAGCGGATGCGCACCACGCCATAGCCGATGGCGTGCGCGGCCACCGGGGACTCGCCCACGGCCCGGAGCACCAGGCCCGCGCGGCTCCGGTAGAGGAACCAGGAGACTGCCGCGATGAGCGCCCAGGAGAAGTAAACCAGGCCCTGCTGCTCGAAGAGGGAGGGCCCCAGCAGCGGCAGACGGTGCAGGAGTGGCACGCGGATCGGCTGCACGCTGGCCAGGGCGATGGACTCGTAGGGCTTGCCGATGAAGGCGGACAGTCCCACGCCGAAGATGGACAGGGCCAGGCCAGAAGCCACCTGGTTGGCCATCAGGGTGAGGGCGGAGATCCCGAAGAGCAGGGACATGACCATGCCCGCGCCCATGCCCGCCAGGATCCCCAGCATGGGGCTCCCCGAGTGATGGGCCACAGCGAAGGCCGCCACCGCGCCCACGGACACGATGCCTTCGGCCCCCAGGTTGAGCACGCCGGACTTCTCGGTGACCAGCTCGCCGAGGGCCACGATGATCAGGGGTGTCCCCGCCACCACGGTGGCGAAGAGGATCGAGCTGAGGAAGGAAAGGTCCATGGCGTCCCTACTTCCTGCGCCGGACCAGCCGGGGCCGGAAATTGATGAACACGTCAGAGCCCAGCAGGAAGAACAGCAGCATGCCCTGGAAGACCTTCGAGATCGAGGAGGGCAGGTTGAGGTACTGCTGGGCCTGCTCGCCACCCATGTAGAGGAGGGCCATCAGCAGGCTGGAAAAGAAGATTCCGATGGGGCTGAGGCGGCCCACGAAGGCCACGATCATGGCCGCGAAGCCGTACCCGGGGCTGATGTGCTCGGTGATCTGGCCGATGGGTCCCGCCACCTCCGAAATGCCCGCGACGCCGGCCATGGCGCCTCCCGCCAGCATGCCGATCCAGACCGAGCGCTTGGCCGAAAAGCCCGCGTAGCGGCCTGCGAACTCCGCCTGGCCCGCCACCTTCATCTGGTAGCCCATGAAGCTGCGGTTCATGAAGATCCAGCCCACCACGAGCGCGCCGATGGCGAAGATCAGGGCCACGTTCACCCGCGTGCCAGCCAGCAGGAGGGGCAGAGTAGCCGTCGCCGAGAACAGCTTGGTCTGGGGGAAGTTGAAGCCATCCGGATCCTTCCAGGGGCCGTGGACCAGCCAGGACACCATCAGCTCGGCCACATAGACCAGCATGAGGCTGGTGAGGATCTCGTTGGCGTTGAAGCGGGTCCGCAGAAAAGCGGGAATGGCCGCCCAGGCCATGCCGCCCAGGGCCCCGGCGACGATCATGCCGGGCAGAAGCAGGCGACTGGTGCTGCCTTCGAAATGGAGGGCCAGCCAG
Source organism: uncultured Holophagaceae bacterium (assembly GCA_903884655.1). GTDB lineage: Bacteria > Acidobacteriota > Holophagae > Holophagales > Holophagaceae > Geothrix. Next base: position 20,712 of record CAISFO010000016.1, read on the forward strand.
CCGCCCGCCAGGGCGCCGATGAGCAGCTGGCCTTCCGCGCCGATGTTCCAGACGTTGGCCTTGAAGCCCACGGACAGGCCCACGGCGCAGAGCATGAGGGGCGTGGCCTTGAGGAACAGCTCGGCGACTCCGTAGGAATCCCTCAGGGGGTTGAGGAAGAAGACCTTGAAGCCCTCCACCGGGCTCTTGCCCAGGACGAGGAAGAGGATCAACCCGCTGAGGAACATCAGCCCCACCGCCAGCAGGGGCGACAGGTAGGTCATGACCTTGGAGGGTTCCGGCCGCTGCTCGAACTTAAGCCACATGGGTGGCCTCTCCCTGGGTTTTCGCCCCAGGCCACAGGCCGCTCATCCACATGCCGATCTCCTCGACGTTGGTTTCCGAGGTGACCTTGCTGGGCGACAAGGTGCCCTTGGCGATCACCACGATGCGGTCGCAGATCTCGAACAGTTCTTCCAGCTCTTCCGAGATCACCAGGACCGCCGTCCCGGAATTGCGGAGGTCCAGCACCGACTGGCGGATGAAGGAGGAGGCGCCCACATCCACGCCCCAAGTGGGTTGGGCCAGCACCAGCAGCTTGGGCTCCTGCATGATCTCGCGGCCCACGATGAACTTCTGGAGGTTGCCGCCGGACAGCGATTTGGCTTCGGAATGGGCCCCACCGCACTTCACATCGAAACGCTTGATGCACTCCTCGGCGAAGCGCTTGGCCACGCCGAACCGGATCAGGCCCGCGAACAGCATGCCCTTGCGATAGGCGGTGAGCAGAATGTTCTCCGTGAGGGAGAGTCTGGGCACCGCGCCCCGGCCCAGGCGCTCCTCGGGCACGAAGCACATGCCCAGGCCCCGGCGCCGGGCCGCGTTCATGTGGCCCGCCTCGACGCCGCACACACGGACGGCCCGCTTATCGGCGTGGGGCTCCTCGCCGGAAATGGCCCGGAGCAGCTCCTGCTGGCCGTTGCCAGAGACCCCGGCGATGCCGACGATCTCTCCGGCCTTCACCTCCAGGTGGATGTCCTTGAGGTCCGTGCCGAAAGGATCATCCGTGGCGTGCGACAGCCCCTGGATGAGCAGCCGCACCTCGCCGCCATCCTCGGGCTCGCCGTGGCTGCAGGCGGGCAGGTCCACCCCGATCATCATCCGGGCCATGGTCTGGGGCGTTTCCTCGGCGGGAGTGCAGGTGCCGGTGACTTTGCCGCCGCGCAGCACCGTGGCCTTGTGGCAGAGTTCCTGGATCTCATCCAGCTTGTGGCTGATGTAGAGGATGCTGACGCCTTCCGCGGCCAGCTGCCGCAGGGTCTCGAAGAGCTTGCGCACCGCCTGGGGCGTCAGCACTGAAGTGGGCTCGTCCAGGATGAGGAGTCTGGGATTTTGCAGCAGGCACCGGATGATCTCGACCCGCTGCCGCTCGCCCACGGACAGGGCATGGACCATCCGGCGGGGATCGACGGGCAGGCCATAGCGCTCAGAGACTTCCTCGATGCGCTTGGCCAGGGGATCCAGATCCAGCTTGCCCGGGATGGACAGGGCCACGTTCTGCACCACGGTGAGGGTCTCGAACAGAGAGAAGTGCTGGAACACCATCCCGATGCCCAGGGACCGCGCCTGGGCGGGATTGGAGATGATCACTGGCCGCCCTTCCCAGAGGAGTTCGCCCTCATCAGGACGGATGACGCCGTAGATCACCTTCATGAGGGTGGACTTCCCCGCCCCATTCTCGCCCAGCACCGCGTGAATCTGGCCGGGCATGACCGTGAGGTCGATGCCATCGTTGGCAACCACGGAGGGGTATACCTTGCGGATGCCCCGGATGGCGAGCCTGGGTGTATCGGAGGTCGGGGTGGGCATCGGACCGTCTCAGGGATTCAGCACAGGGAGGCTGGAAGTGCGCCTGACCTTGGATCTGCGGGAACTGGGTGAAGGACAGGTCTAGGATGGCGGGAATTCGGGCAGAAAATGGGTAAACCAGGTTTGATGGGTTCGGTGACGCTGGACCTTCATGAATGGGGTCGAGTATGATTTTTTTCCAACATAAGTCAATTTTTTTCATTATGATCGAATCCGCTTCTCTGTGGCCATAGGACTCGTTGTGATTCAAATGATTGAAATCGGAGTCGTTTCTGTCGCCATCTGCCCCTGAAAACGAGAGCCATGTCCGAGATAGGCCACGCCATGACCCCAGCATCCGACTCCCAGACCCACATGCGCCGGGCCATCGCCCTGTCCAGGCTCCACATGGAGGCGGGTGAGGGCGGACCCTTCGGGGCGGTGGTCGTGAAGGACGGGCAGATCATCGGGGAGGGCTGGAACCGGGTCACCTCCGCCTGCGATCCCACGGCCCATGCCGAGGTGGTGGCCATCCGCGAGGCCTGCAGCCGCGTCCGCACCTTCTCGCTGAAGGGCTGCGAGATCTACACCAGCTGCGAGCCCTGCCCCATGTGCCTGGCCGCCATCTACTGGGCCCGCCTCGACCGCATCTGGTACGCCAACACCCGGGCCGATGCCGCCGCCATCCAGTTCGACGATGATTGGCTCTACCGGGAAGTCGCCCTGCCCATCGGGAACCGGAGCCTCCCCACGGAGAGCCTGCTGCGGGCCGAGGCCCTGACTGTCTTTCAAGCCTGGGACGCGAAGCCGGACAAGACAAGGTACTGATCCCCGCGTAGCTTGAACCCCAAAAAACCATGGTTCATCCGGGAATTCAGGGACAAGGAAAATTAACCGCGAATGACGCGAATCGCCCTTCGGGCGCGCGAAAGGCGAATGGGCGTGCTTTCGCCTCCGTTTTCGCGCCCATTCGCGTCATTCGCGGTTGAAGGCTTTCAGGCTGAATGTGGCCGATAGCGAGGAAGAATTTTCAGGAGAGGCCTGGTCACCGCGTCGATGCGGCGGCATTCACCAACTGCATTGCCAGCGCATTGTGCTGCTCGATGTGCACCGGCAGGTCCAGGGTCGTGATGCGCCCATCCCGCACGACGACGCGGCCGTTGATGATGGAATGCCGGATCCGCGGCACCTGGCAGAACACCAGCGCAGCGACAGGATCATGAAGCGCACCGGCCATGCCGATGTCATCCAGGGGCACGGTCACGATGTCCGCGGCCATGCCGGGGGCGAGCGAGCCGATATCGTCCCGGCCCAGCACCCGGGCGCCACCCAGGGTGGCGATCTCCAGGGCTTCGCGAGCCGTCAGCGCGGCGGGCCCGTGGACCGGGCCGTGGGCCACCCGCTGCAGCAGCATGGCCAGACGGGCCTCGCTCAGCATATGTCCAGCGTCGTTCGACGCGGATCCGTCCACGCCAAGTCCTACCGCCACACCCGCGTTCCGCATGGCTTGGATGGGCGCGATGCCCGAGGCCAGCCGCATGTTGGAGCCCGGACAGTGGGCGACGCCGGTGCCGGTGCGCGCGAACAGGGCGATGCCGGATAGGTCCAGCTTCACGCAGTGGGCACACCAGACGTCGGGGCCCACCCAACCCAGCTGCTCGACGTACTCCGCTGGAGTGCAGCCGAACTTCTCGCGGGTGTAGGCGAGGTCGTGGTCGTTCTCCGCGAGATGGGTGTGGACGGACACGCCATGTTCGCGAGCCAGAAGGACCGAATCGCGCATCAGCTCGCGGCTCACGGAGAACGGCGAGCAGGGCGCCACGGCAATGCGCCGCATGGCGAAGCGGGCCGGGTCATGCCAGCGCTCGATGAGCCGCTGGGTCTCCTTCAAGATGGCGGGCTCGCGCTCCACCACCCGGTCCGGTGGCAAGCCGCCCTGGGACTGGCCCACGCTCATGGAGCCCCGGGCCGCGTGGAAGCGCATGCCGATGGCCTCGGCACCCTCCAGGCTGTCCTCCAGGCGCACACCGTTGGGGTAGATGTAGAGGTGGTCGCTGCTGGTGGTACAGCCCGAGAGCAGCAGCTCGGCCATGGCGGTCTGGGTGGAGACCCTCACCATCTCCGGCGTGAGGTTGGCCCAGATGGGGTAGAGGCCCCGCAGCCAGCTGAACAGTTCGCAGTCCTGCACCCCGGGGATGGCCCGGGTGAGGGTCTGGTACATGTGGTGGTGGGTGTTCACCAGGCCGGGAAGCACGACCTGGTCCCGGGCCTCGATCACCTCGTCGGCGGATGTGGGCAGGTCGGCGCTGGGGCCCACGGCCTCGATGACCCGATCCCGCACGAACACCGCGCCATCGGGAATCTCCCGGCGCTGCGCGTCCATGGTGACCAACACCCGGGCATGGCGAATCAGCAGTGTGGACATCGCGGAATTCCTCGCGGCTGGAAGTGGAGGATCGCTCGCGAGCCTACTGGCAAAGCCGGCCGCCCAGCGGCTTCCCGCCCAGCAGGTGGAAGTGCAGGTGGTAGACCGTCTGGCCGGAATCAGGGCCGCAGTTGCTGAGCAGACGCCAGCCGCCGGACAGGGTCCCCTGCTCTCTCGCGATGAGCGCGGCCACCTGGGGAATCCGGGCGGCGGCGGCGGCGGTCTCCGGGGTCAAATCCCCCAGCCCTTCGCAGTGCGCCTTCGGGATGATAAGCAGGTGCACCGGGGCCTGAGGGGATATGTCCTTAAAGGCGACAAGAGTATCATCTTCGTACACGATGGCCGAAGGGATCTCCTTCCGTGCGATCTTGCAGAACAGGCATCCATCCATCGGGGTCCTCCCATGTTTCATATCATTCTCCATCAGCCGGAGATTCCGCAGAATACCGGAAGCATCGGCCGGCTCTGCGTGAACAACGGCGCCAAGCTGCACCTCATCCATCCCCTGGGTTTCGATACCTCGGATGCCCAGGTCCGCCGGGCCGGACTGGATTACTGGGAAAAACTGGATCCCACCCACTACGAGAGCTGGGCGGACTTCATGGCCCGGAACCCCGCGAAACGACTGTGGTTCTTCACGACCAAGGGCGCCCGGCGGCATACCCAGGTGCCCTGGGCCTGGGGCGACGGCCTGGTCTTCGGCCAGGAGACCGTCGGTCTGCCGGAAGGCATGCTGGCCGCCTACCCGGATCAGACAGCGCGCATCCCCATGGTGGGGGACCACCACCGCAGCCTCAACCTGGCTCAGGCCGTGGCCGTGGGCCTGTACGAAGCGCTCAGGCAGACGGAGAACTGGTAGTCGGGCGAGGGTCCCAGCCAGGGCCCTGCGGCCGCCTCACTGGGGGCGGGCAGCCGGGGTAACCCAGGCTATTCTGTAGTGGCCTCTCACCAGCCGGAGTCCTCATGAGCCAAGCCCCGATCCGCGTTGTCATCGCCAAGCCCGGTCTCGATGGGCATGACCGTGGGGCCAAAGTCGTGGCCCGGGCCCTGCGGGACGCGGGCATGGAAGTGATCTACACGGGCCTGCGCCAGACGCCCCAGCAGATCGTCGCGGCCGTGGTGCAGGAGGACGCCCGCGTGCTGGGCATGAGCATCCTCAGCGGCGCCCACAACCAGATCTTTCCCGAAGTCATGCGGCTGCTGAAGGCCCAGGATGCCGAGGACGTGCTGGTCTTCGCCGGGGGCATCATCCCCGACGAGGACATTCCGGCCCTGAAGGCCCAGGGCATCCGCGAGATCTTCCAGCCGGGCACGAACACCGACGACATCGTGGCCTTCATCCGCAACGCGATCAAAGAGTGATGGCGAAAGCCTCGTCCCATTTTGAATGCACGGCCTGCGGCGCCCGCCATCCCAAGGCCATGGGGAAGTGCACGTCCTGCGGCGCCTGGGATTCCATCCAGGAGGTGCGCGGCGCCCTGAAGCGGGACCTCCAGCGGGCCGGTTCCGCCTATGCCCAGAGCCACTACACCGGCCCCGTGGCACTGCCCGATGTGGATGTCACGGATACGCAGCGCAAGCCCACCGGGCTCGCGGAGCTGGACCGAGTGCTGGGCGGGGGGGTGGTGCCGGGCATGGTGGCCCTGCTGGGCGGCGAGCCGGGCATCGGCAAGTCCACCTTGTTGCTGCAGTGGGCGGCCACAGCTGCGGGCACGGTGCTCTACGCGAGCGGCGAGGAGAGCGAGCGCCAGATCAAGCTGCGGGCCCAGCGCCTGGGCGCCGAGCACCCCGGCATCCACCTGCTGGCGGAAACCGACGTGCGTCGCATCCTCGAGGAGGCCGAGCGCATGAAGCCTGGACTGCTCCTGGTGGACAGCATCCAGACGCTCTTCGATCCCGACTTCGAAAGCAGCGCCGGCAGCGTGAGCCAGGTGCGGGGTTGCGCGGCCCTGCTCACCCGCTGGGCCAAGACCACGGGCACACCCCTGGTGCTGGTGGGCCATGTCACTAAGGACGGCAGCCTGGCCGGGCCCAAGGTGCTCGAACACCTGGTGGACACGGTGCTCTCCTTCGAAGGCGACCGGCACCACCATCACCGCCTGCTGAGGACCCTGAAGAACCGCTTCGGCGCGGCTTTCGAGCTGGGAGTCTTCGCCATGACCGAGCGGGGCCTGGTGCCCGCCGAAGGCAACCCCTTCTTCCTGGACGCCGAGCCGAGGCCAGGTTGCGCCGCCACGGTTGTGCTCAGCGGCACCCGGCCCATGGTGGTGGAGATCCAGGCCCTGGTCGCCGCCGCAGGCCTGGGCATCCCCCGGCGCACGGCCCTGGGCATCGATGGCCAGCGCCTGGCCATGCTCTGCGCCGTGGCCGAGCGACGCGGCGGCGTGCAGCTGCACGACCGGGATATCTACCTGAACGTGGCCGGGGGCCTGGAGATCGAGGATCCCGCTGCGGATCTGGCGGTCATTGCCGCGCTGTGCAGCAGCGCCGGAGGCCGCCTGCTGGCGGAGAAGTGCCTCTTCATGGGCGAGGTGGGGCTCACCGGGGAAGTCCGCCCCGTGGCCCAGCTGCCCCTGCGCTTGCAGGAAGGTGCCCGCCTGGGCTTCGCCCGCGCCGCGGTGCCCCGCCTGGGCCTCGAAGGCAAGAGTCCGCTTGAGCTGTTCCCGGAGACCAGCGTGGAGCGGCTGCGGTCGAAAGCCTGGCTGAAGGGCGTCGTGGAGGAATAGCGCCGCGCCCTCAGATGCCCTGGGCCCCGCCGGCATCCAAGTCAGGAGATCGAAAGGAGACGGAGTCATGCCAGCCTGGCGCGCCCTGGCGTTCTTCCTGGCCTGTCTTGGCTGCCATGGCCAGGGCACGACGAAGGAACTGCTCCGCTCGCAGCTGCTGAACCGGGATGTCCCCCTCGTGGTCCATGTGCCCACTGCCGCTTGCGTGGCCCGCTGGTCGTCGGCGCATCCTGGCTCACCCCTGCGGCTGGTGCTCTTCCTGCCGGGAGCCTTCGACGGTCCAGAGGATTTCACCAGGGAAGGTCTGGGCACTTTTCTCTCGAGCGAGGAAGCCAAGGGGAACCTTCCTCCGAGCCTCTGGGTGGCGGTGACGCACTTCCGGGGCTGGTATGCCGATCGGGCGGACGGCACGTTTCCCTACGAGCGGTTCCTCATGGACGAATTGATTCCGCGCATGGAGGCGCGATATCCCGGGTTCGGAGGAAGTGGCTCCACACGCTCCGTCGCCGGCCTCAGCATGGGCGGCTTCGGCGCCCTGAACGTGGCGGTCCACAGCGGCGCCTTCTCGAAGTGCCTGGCCCTTTCCCCGGCCCTGATTGAACCTCCCTTCCCCCAGGTGGGCTGGTTCATCCGGCGCAGCCTGAAACAAACCTTCACCTTGGACCCCACCGTGTTCGCACCCTGGAATCCCTGGAAGCACCTCGGGGGGGCCTGCGAGCTGGTGGTCGGTTGCGGTACGGAGGACAGGTACGGCCTGGCCGGGGCCTGCCGCGACTTCGCCCAGGTCTGCCTGGAACGGAACCGACCCCTGGTACTGGAACTGCGTCCGGGTGGGCACGACTGGACCTACTGGACACCCGCCTTCAAGCGGTGGATGCCCTGGCTGCTGGGCACGCCCGCCATGCCTGGGGAGTCTGTGCCGGGAATCCCGTTCGGCCCTATGATCGGTCCATGACCTGGAAGCCCAGCCCCCTGGCAGGCGTCGACCATCGCGCCCTGCCCCTCGACCCCATGCAGGGCTACCTGTTGTCGCGGCTGGACGGGACCATGGACGTGCCCACCCTCGCCGCCCTCCTGAACCTTGGCGAGGACCGGGTGGCGGCCATGCTGAGTGACCTGGTCAAGCTGGGCGCGGTGGATTCCGCCGTGCCGGTGACCCAGCGTCTCCCAGCCCCGTCCGTTGAAGTGCCAGCCGAGCCCCTGACTGCGCCGGATGAGGTGCCGGAGGAAGAGGATTCCCCGGCTCTCCGGGCCCGGACCGCCACCCATCGCCAGCTCTTCGAGCAGCACCTGCATGCCCGCCCCCTCGACCAGCGGGTGGCCCAGGCGAAGGTGGCCGTGGAACCGGATCTGAGCGCCTGGTGCTTCGACCCCACCACGGAAGTCATCCGCGCCCTGCTGGAAAACCCGAGGCTCACCACCCTCCATGCCCGGCTCATCGCGGCCCACCATCGGACTGTGGCCGGTCTGGAGGCCCTGGGCAGCCGCGTGGCCTTCACCAACGATCAGGGAGTCCGGCGGGCCCTCCTGCAGAACCCGCTGCTGCCGAACGGGCTCTTCCGGCGGCTCTGGTCCTCCCGGCGTCTGCTGGATCAGTTCCTCGTGGCCATTTCCCGGGAGGCACCAGAGCAGGTGAAGGCCATGGCGCGGGATCTGCTGCGGGCCACCTTCAACCAGCGACCGGGCGAAGAGCGGGTGGATCTCATCCTGTCGACCGAAGGCCGCTGCCTCGCCAGTCTGGTGGGCGCCACCCTCGACAGCCAGGCCACGGCGCTCATGTGCCGCCGCACCTACATCTCCACCCTGCTCATCCAGAACATCGCCCGCTGGAGCGCCGCCCCGCCCCCCCTCATCGCCCACCTGCGCCGCCAGGATGTCGTGAAGCGCAATCCCGTCCTGCGTCAGATGCTCGAGCGGCACCCGAACGCGTCATAACGGACGGTAATCAAAAAGAAGCTGAAACCGCGAAATTCGCGAAACGCCCTGTGGGCGCGCGAAAAGGGGAAATAGAAATTTGTCCCTTTCTTTGCATGGGACGGATCTAGTGGCTTAGCCGGATTGGTATGCCCGGTCCAGAAACTGCTATGGATCCGGAATCGGATACAGTCCATTCAGACTTTTTCGCGCACTTTCGCGTTTTTCGCGGTTGCTTTTTTCGTCTCGGGTTATGAGTAAAGGCGCTGCAGGCCTGGATCCTGGGTCAGTTCTTCGATGAGGTCGCGGACACTCACCAGGTCGCGGAGCTTGGCGCCGTTGCTGCCGGTGAAGAAAAGGCCGCTTTCCTCGTTGCCCTGCATGGCGTCCGCCAGCCGGTCAGCGATGCAGTAGCCCACGGCCATGGCGCCCTTGCCGTGACCACAGGGGGAGAGGCAGTTGCTCACGCAGCGGATCTGCGGGGCGGTGCCTGCCTCGATGCGCCGCTGCAGGCTGGTGCGCACGCCGCGAGCGGGCAGTCCCACGGGCGATTTCATCAGGCCGATGTCCTCGGCCTTGGCGCGGAGGATGACTTCCTTGAAGATGGGCGAGGCATCGCACTCGAAGGTGCCGATGAAGCGGGTGCCCATCTGCACGCCGTCGGCGCCCAGCGCCAGGAAACGCTGGATGTCCGCGTGATCCCAGACGCCACCCGCCACCAGGATGGGAAAGTCGCCCCACTTGTTCCGCTCCTCGATGACCTCGGGGAGGATGTTTTCAAGCGTATGGGCGGGATCCAGGCAGCCATCGTGGCTGAAGCCCTGGTGGCCACCGCTCTCGGGACCTTCCAGCACCACTGCGTCGGGCAGCCGGTTGTACTTGCGCTGCCACTGTTTGCAGATCACCTGGAGGGCACGGCCGGAGGACACGATGGGCACCAGCGCCACATCCGCATCGCCCACATAGCCGGGGAGCGCCAGGGGCAGGCCGGCGCCCGACACGATCATCTGGGCCCCACCCGCCATGGCGGCGCGCACGGCGGACTCATAGCCTTCGATGGCGCAGAGGATGTTCACCCCCACCGCGCCGCGGCCACCGGAGCGCTCGCGCGCCTCACGGACGATCCATTCCAGGGCCTTGGGAGGATTCAAGGCATCGGTGCCGTCGGGACGGCCCAGGCGCATCTTCGGGTTGGCGGAGCCGTGGTAGCCCGTGCCGATGGCCGACACCAGGCCCACGCAGCCGGCACTGGCCACGGCGCCGGCCAGACCTTCCCAGGACACGCCCACGCCCATGCCGCCCTGCTGAATGGGATAGGCCAGATCGAGGTTACGGATGCGCAGGCGCGGCAGGGTGCAGGCGCCGCGACGGACGAAAGCCTGGGCCATGGAATCCAGCCCGGCCATGAGGCGGGTCCGGAAGGCGGCCAGGGGAGATGAGTCAAGCAGACCGGGCGTGCGGGGTTGCAGTCCGATGGCCCCATCCGCCATGGCCTGACGGGCCTCGGCTTCGGTATCCGCCACGGCCATCACGGGCAGGCCCAGACTGCGCAGGGACGCCACGTCGCAGGCCCTGGCCAGCAGGGCGGCGGCGCCACCGGCCTTGGCCTTGGCACCCTCTTCGGGATTCTGCACCGCCACCAGGCGGGGCATGTTGGCATGGCGCAGGACGGCAAGGGAGGGCGGCAGTTCAGCCGTGTGCAGCAGGAACGCCACGCCGGCCTCACGGGCGGCGGTCATCACATTGTCCGCGCTGTCCCTCAGACCCCGGAGATCCAGACCGATCTTGGCGCCTTCGCGCATGGAGGCCTTCAGCTCCTGAAGACGCTCCCGGAGCTTGGCGGTATCGGGGAAGGCCTCCGTGCGGGGAAGCGCCCATCCACCAGCCCGCAGGAAGGCCGCCTGGAAATCCAGGGAGCCTGGCGCCTGCCAGCCCTGGAGGGTGGGAAGCGTGGCGGTCTTGAAGAAGGATTCGGCCATTCACGGCTCCGGTGCGTGGACATATGGCTCCACACAAGACCTCATTGTGAGGCCAAAAAGCCAGTGACGGGATAAAGGATTTGACCTCAGGTCAATACGCCTCTACCCCGTCACGGGAATTGCCTAGCTCTTTACAACGGGCGCAGCCGTTTCGACCGGATCCAGGAAAGGCATCATGCGGCGAAGTTCCCGGCCCACCTTTTCCAGGGGGTGGTCGTAGTCCGCCGCCCGCTGGGCCTCGAACCACTTGCGGCCCGTCTGGTTCTCCTTGATCCAGGCCGTGGCGTAGCGGCCATCCTGGATCTCCTTCAGGATCTCCCTCATCTCGGCCTTGGTCTGGTCGGTCACGATGCGGGGGCCGCCCGTGTAATCGCCGTACTCGGCCGTGTCGCTGATGCTGTAGCGCATGTAGCTGAGGCCGCCCCGCTGCATGAGGTCCACGATGAGCTTCAGCTCATGCAGGCACTCGAAGTAGGCGATCTCGGGCTGGTAACCCGCTTCCACCAGGGTCTCGAAGCCGGCCTTCACGAGGGCACTGGCGCCACCGCAGAGCACGGCCTTCTCACCGAAGAGATCCGTCTCCGTTTCTTCCGTGAAGGTGGTCTCAAGCACACCGGCGCGGGTGAGGCCCAGGGCCGCCGCGTAGGACAGGGCCAGGGCCATGGCCTGGCCGCTGGCGTCCTGGTGGATGGCCACCAGGCCGGGGGTGCCGCCGCCCTCGGTGAAGACCTCGCGCACGCGGTGGCCGGGGCTCTTCGGGGCGATCAGGCTCACGTCCACGCCCGCGGGGGGCTCGATGAGGCCAAACCGGATGTTGAAACCGTGGGCGAACATCAGGGTCTTGCCGGGCTTGAGGTTCGGCGCGATGTCGTTCTTGTAGAGCTCACCCTGCCCCGTGTCGGGCGTGAGGATCATGATCACGTCGGCCCAGGCCGCGGCTTCCGAGGGCGTGGTGACCGTGAGGCCCTGGGCCTCGGCCTTGGCCTTGGAGGCGGAACCGGCAGGCAGGCCCACCCGGACATTGACGCCGCTGTCGCGGAGGTTGAGGGCATGAGCATGGCCCTGGGAACCGTAGCCGATGATGGCGACCTTGCGGTGGCGGATGATGTCGAGGTCGGCTTCGTAGTGGATCTTGGCCATGGAAGGCTCCTTTGCTGGGGAACGAGAAGGCAGGTTGACGGAAGGGTTAGACAGACATGGCGCCGGTGCCGGTGCGCAGGGGCGCCACGGCGGCTTTGAGGGCAGTGCGGGTGCCGCGGGCCATGGCCACGGCGCCGGTGCGGCCCAGTTCGATGATGCCGAAGGGACGCAGCGTATCCACCAGCGCCTCGATCTTGCCGAGGCTGCCGGTGCACTCGATGACCAGGCTGTCATCGGCGATGTCCACCACGTTGGCGCGGAAGACCTCCACCAGCTGGAGCACCTCGGAACGCTTCAGGGGGCCAGCGCTCACCCGGATGAGGGCCAGATCCCGGATCACGTTCGATCGGCCCACCCCCAGCTGCTGGACTTCCAGGACGTTCACCAGCTTCCGGAGGTGCTCCACGGCGCGGCGGGCGGTGGCTTCGTCCGTATCCACCACCACCGTCATGCGGGACACGCCCGGCCGCTCGGTGGGGCCCACGGTCAGGGAGTGGATGTTGAAGCTGCGGCGGCGAAACAGAGAAGCCACCCGGGTGAGGACGCCCGGTTCATCGTCGGTGTAGACCACGAGCACGTGGGACATGGGGACTCCTTGATTCAGACGGGATCGGATCCGGTTTCGGCCAGGACGCTGGGGGCCGGGCGGCGGATCATGTCGTGCAGGGCTGCACCCGCGGGCACCATGGGGTACACGCTGTCCTCCTGCTCGACCTTGAATTCGATGAGGGCGGTGCCCTTGGCAGCGCGGGCACTTTCCACGGCCGCCGCCAGATCCCCCCGGCACTCCACCCGCTGGCCATGGATGCCGAAGGCGTCCGCCAGCTTCACGAAGTCCGGGGACAGGATCGGCGTCGCGGCGTAGCGTCCCTCGTAGAACAGGGCCTGCCACTGGCGGACCATGCCGAGGTAACCGTTGTTGATGACGGCGATGTTGACCTTGATGTCCTCCTGCACGGCGGTCATCAGCTCCGCGAAGGTCATCTGGAAGCCGCCATCCCCCGCCACCACCCAGACCTCGGCCTCGGGCCGGGCGAACTTGGCGCCGATGGCCGCAGGGAGGGCGAAGCCCATGGTCCCTGCCCCACCGCTGGTGATGAGGCTGCGCTCGCCATCGTGCTTGTAGTACTGGGCCTCCCACATCTGGTGCTGGCCGACGTCCGTCACCACCACCGCCTCGCCCTTCGTGAGGCGCCAGAGGTCGTGCATGACATGGGCGGCGTAGAGGTGGCCGTCGTCGGGCAGGTTCTTGATGTCGCGCACGGCGGAGTCACCCTTCCACTCGCGGATGGCGCCCAGCCAGTCCGAGCGATCGGCCACCGGGACCGCGGGCAGGAGGGCCCGCAGCACGTCACCCAGGTCCGCGGCGATGGCCACGTCCACGGGCACCAGCTTGTTCAGCTCGCTGGCGTCGATGTCGATGTGGATCTTCTTCGCATGGGGCGCGTACTCCTTGAGCTTGCCGGTCACGCGATCGTCAAAGCGCATGCCCAGGGCGATGAGAAGATCCGCCTCCTGGATGGCGCGGTTCACCCACGATTCGCCGTGCATGCCCATCATGCCAAGGCTCAGGGGATGGGTGGCGGGCACAGCGCCGAGGCCCAGGAGGGTGAGGGCGAAGGGGATGTCGGCGCGCTCGGCGAGGGCCAGTACCTCGGCCCGGGCATTGGAGAGCTGGATGCCATGGCCCGCAAGGATGATGGGCCGCTTGGCCGAACGGATGAGCTCGAGGGCCCTGTCCAGCTCCGACCGGTCCAGCGGGAGGGGGAGGTGGCGCAGGTGGCGCTTGGGTTCGGCCCCTTCCCAGTCCAGGGTCGCCCGGGACTGCTGGGCGTCCTTGGTGATGTCCACCAGCACTGGGCCGGGGCGCCCGCTGCGGGCCACGGCGAAGGCCTCGCGGATGGCCGGCATCACGTCCTCGGCCCGGGTGACCAGGTAGTTGTGCTTGGTGACCGGCAGGGTGATGCCCGTGATATCCACTTCCTGGAAGGCGTCGGTGCCCAGCAGTCCGGACCCGACCTGGCCCGTGATGGCCACCAGCGGCGTGGAGTCGAGCATGGCGGTGGCCAGCCCCGTGACGAGGTTGGTGGCACCGGGTCCGGACGTGGCCACGACCACGCCCACTCGGCCGCTGGCCCGGGCATAGCCATCGGCCATGTGCACGGCGCTCTGCTCGTGGCGCACCAGCACATGCCGGACGGGGTACTCGGTCATGGCGTCATAGGTCGGCAGGATGGCGCCGCCGGGATAGCCGAACACGATCTCCACGCCCTCGCGGATCAGGCTTTCCCAAATAAGCTGCGCTCCCGTATGGGACATGGACCCCTCCTGGTTCACTGGGCGATGGTGCTGGCGGCTTCAGCGGCGATGGCGGTGTAGTCGGCCGGAACACCGGTCCGCTGGCGCTGGTGATCGGTCATCAATGGCTCGTTTCCACGGCTGCCGGAGCATGGCCGCGTTTCGCGAACAGGACCTTGTTGGTGGCGTTGAGGTAGGCTCGCAGGCTGGCCTCGACGATGTCGGTGCTGGCGCCCTTGCCGCCCTGGGCCACGCCGTCGAACTCCACCTGGATGAAGACCTCGCCCACGGCATCGGCACCGCCGGTGATGGCGTGGATCCGGAAATCCAGCAGGCGGCCCTTCAGGCCCGTGAGCTTGTCCACGGCTGCGAACACGGCATTCACCGGGCCGTCGCCCAGGGCCGTTTCCGTCACCTCGCCGCCCTCGTCCGAAGCCAGGGTGACCAGGGCCGTGGCGAACATCGACGTGCCCGCCGTGGCCTGGAGGGCCCGCAGCTTGTAGGTTTCGGGGATGTGGGTGAGGCCATCCCGGACGATGGCCAGAAGATCCTCGTCGAAGATCTCCTTCTTCTGGTCGCTGAGCTTGTTGAAGAGCTTGTAGGCCTTGTCCAGTTCCGTGCGGCCCAGGGGATAGCCCAGTTCCTCGAAGCGCTTGGCCAGGGCGTGGCGGCCCGAGTGCTTGCCCAGCACCAGGTTGGTGTGGCGCACCCCCACGGATTCGGGCGTCATGATCTCGTAGGTGGAGTGGTGGCTCAGCATGCCGTGCTGGTGGATGCCGCTCTCGTGGGCAAAGGCGTTGCGGCCCACGATGGCCTTGTTGGGCTGCACCTCGATGCCCGTGATGTTCACCAGGGTCTGGCTGGTGCGATAGATGGCCTCCTGGTTCACACCCGTGGCGAAGGGCATCACATCCCGGCGCACGGAGAGGCCCATGACCACTTCCTCCAGGGCTGCATTGCCGGCCCGTTCGCCGATGCCATTGACCGTGCACTCCACCTGCCGGGCCCCGGCGGACACGGCGGCCAGGGAATTGGCCACGGCCAGGCCCAGATCGTTGTGGCAGTGCACGCTGATGGTCACGCCGTCGATGCCCGGAACCCGCTCCTTCAGGAAGCGGATGAGCTTCGCGTATTCGTCAGGCACCGTGTAGCCCACGGTATCGGGCACGTTCAGCACGGTGGCACCCGCCTCGATGGCCACCGTGAAGGCCTCCACCAGGAATTCCCAGTCGCTCCGGGTGGCGTCCTCCGCGGAGAATTCCACGTCCGGACAGAGGGACTTGGCCAGCCCCACGCCCTCGCGGATCATCACCAAGGCCTCGGCGCGGGTCTTCTTCAGCTTGTGCGTCAGGTGGATGTCGGACGTGGCCAGGAAGGTATGGATCCTGGGGCGGGTCGCATCCTGGAGTGCCTCCCAAGCCCGCTGGATGTCCTTGGGCATGGTCCGGCAAAGGGCCGCGATGATGGGCTTGCGGCAGGTGCGGGCGATGGTCTGCACCGCTGCGAAGTCGTCGTCCGAGGAAACGGGGAAGCCCGCCTCGATGACATCCACGCCCAGGGCCTCCAGCTGCAGGGCCATCTGCAGCTTCTCGTCCAGGTTCATGCTGCAGCCTGGCGACTGCTCGCCGTCGCGAAGGGTGGTATCGAAGATGGTGATCCGCTCAGTACCCATAGTGTGGGAACTCCTTGGTCCAGCATGTGCCGGAGGGATCAATTGACGATGGCGCGTCTCGTCCCATAAATACATTTAATTTTTTTTATTATTCCATAAGTATTTCAACTAATCTTGAAAATCGCACGGGAGCCCCCATGGACCTCGGACAGTTGGAGACCTTCCTCGTGGTGGCCCGGGAGAAGAGCTTCTCACGGGCCGCCGAGCGGCTCTACCGCACCCAGCCGGCGGTCAGCCTCTCCCTGAAGCGCCTGGAGGAGGAGCTGGGCGAAACCCTCCTGGACCGCACCACCAAGGGCGGCACCCTCACGGACGCTGGCACCACCCTCCTGCCCCTGGCCCAGCGCATGCTCGACCTCCGCAAGCAGATCCTCGATACCTTCGGCTCGCTGAAGGGCCTCCAGATGGGTCGGCTGAACATCGGCGCCAACGAAAGCGTGTCGGAATTCCTGCTGCCCTCGGTTCTGCTCGCCTACCAGCAGGCCCACCCCTCGATCCGGATCCAGGCCTACCGCCAGAGCTCCGAGCGCATTCCGACGGAGGTGCTGGAACGCCGGCTCGACGTGGGCTTCGTGTCCTACGACCCCATGCATCCCGAGCTGGTGAGCGAAGTCATTCTGCGAGACCACATGGTGCTGGTGGTTCCTCCCAACCACCGCCTGGCCCGGCGGAAGGAGGTCACCATCGACTGCCTGACCAAGGAGACCTTCGTGGCGCACAACGCCATCACGCCCACCCGGAACGCCATCATCGACCTCTTCTCCCGCTGCGAGACACCGTTGCGCATCACCATGGAGCTGGGCTCGCTGGGCACCATCCAGGAGTTCGTCGCCCTGGGCGCCGGCCTGGCCATCCTGCCGCGCATGACCGTGATGGAGAGCATCCGCAAGGGCCGCGTGGTGGAGGTAGCCGTGCGCGAACTCCAGGTGGAGAAGCTCATCCGCGTCGTCACCCGCCGGGAGGAGGCCATGTCCCATGCCGCAAAGGCCTTTCTCCAGATGATCCGGGCCACGGATTTCAGCCGCAGTACCACACCCATCGCGAGGACCTAGCCATGCGCTCCATGACCGCCTTCGCCGAGGTCGTCCGCCCCCTGGTGGCTGGCCAACTGCGCTTGACCCTCCGCAGCGTGAACCACAAGGCCCTGGACCTGAGTCTGCGCCTGCCTCCAGCCCTGTTCCCCTTGGAGGCCGGAATCCGGGCCCAGGTGCGCGAGGCCGCCCAGCGCGGCAAGCTGGACCTCACCATCGAGGTGCAGGATGAGCCCTCTCTCGAGCCCCGCCTGAACCGCGCCCTGCTGAAGGCCGTGGCCAAGGGCTGGCAGGAGGACGCGGAGTGGCTGCACCTGCCCCCGCTGACGGCCGAGGCCTTCTTCCGCCTGCCCGGCGCCTTCCAGAGCCCTGCCTCGGACCTGGTTGAACGACTGGAGGCCCCGGTCCAGGAAGCCTTGCAGGCCCTGCTGCAATCCTGGAACGCAGGCCGGATCCGCGAAGCGGACCGGCTGCGCCCCTTCTTCGAGGAGGGCCTGGTCCGGCTGAAGGCCTTGCGGGAGCGGCTGCAGGCGGAGGCCGAGGCCCAGGCGGCGGACCTTCCAGGGCTCTACCGCCAGCGCATTGAACAGCTGCTGGAGGAGGCCCGGCTGGCGGGCCAGCTGCCGGCGGAGCGCCTGCTGGCGGAGGCGGGTGTCCTGGCCGAGCGCCAGGATGTGCGGGAAGAACTCACCCGGTTGTCGGCCCACCTCGACGACTTTTCGGAGCGCCTGTTGAAGGATCGGCTCGAAGGGAAGGCTGTGGACATCTGGTGCCAGGAGGTGCTGCGCGAGCTGAACACCACCGGCAGCAAGTGCAAGCGCATCGCCATGACCCGCGCCGTCATGGAGGCCAAAGGCGCGCTGGACCAGATCCGCGAGCAGGCCGCGAACCTGGAATAGGTGCGACACCGATCAACAGGTCAAAGGTCACCGGATGGGTCTGATTCTTCAACCCGGATCTGGCGGCCCCGCCTGGCCGGACGATGGTGATTCAGGGTTGTTCCCCGTCCGAGAGAGGTCTGCCATGACTACCAATCCACGCCAATTCCTGTTCCATTTCATAGGACGAACATGCGCCATGTTCGTCCCCCTGGTCCTGGGTTTGTCCGCCGGGAACGCGAATCTTTTGGCGGCGGGTCCAGGCCAGACGGCCCGGGATGCCGGCAACATCCTGATCGCCGATCAGTTCAACAACCGGGTCATCGAGGTGAACCGGGCGCATCAGGTCGTCTGGAGCTTTGGTGACGGGTCGAGCACGGCCGGACCCCACTCGATCGTGGCCCCCAATGATGCGCAGAGGGTTGGCAGCCTGACCCTGATCTCTGGCATGGGCGCACCGGCTGGCGCCGAACCATCCTGCCCCAACGGATGCAGCGACAACCGGGTCATCCTGGTCGACCGGGCCGGCCGGATCGTCTGGCAGCAAGGCCAGACCGGCGTGGCCGGCTCCGGATTCAACCAGCTCAACGCGCCGGTGTGTTCGGTGTACCTGCCAAACCATCATGTGTTGATCACCGACCAGGGCAACCAGCGGGTGGTCGAGGTGAACCTCCACCACCAGATCGTCTGGCAGTACGGAACCACAGGCACAGCCGGGACCGATGCCAACCAGCTGAACAATCCCAACAGTGCCGAGTTGCTGGAGAACGGCCACATCCTCATCGCGGATGAAAGCAACAACCGGGTGATCGAGGTGACGCGTGGTCACCAGATCGTATGGACCTATGGCAATCCCAGCGATACGACCATCTTGAATGGACCCGCCTTCGCCAGCAGGCTGCCCAACGGGAACACGCTGATTGCGGACGCCAGCAACAACCGCGTGATCGAAGTGACCCCGGGCGGATCGGTGATCTTCGATTACGACACCAGCCTGCGGCCCGGCAGCGTGCCGCAACCGCTCCCGACCCGTGCGGTACGCCTGGTGAACGGCAACACCCTGATCAGCGATCAGTTCAACCACCAGGTCATCGAAATCAATCCGGCCAAGGTGATCGTGTTCAGCCAGGGGATGGTCGGAGTCCCAGGAGCCGGTTCCACAGGATTGAATGCCCCCTACGACGCCAAGGTGATCGGCGATTACACCGGCCTCACCCCACCCTTCGAGAGCGGTGAGCTTCCCGATGGTGATGACTGATCCATGGAAGAGAGCGATGAATCTGGAGGCAACCCTCGCAGGTTCCAGGATGATCTTGCGAATCTGTGAGGGTCCGCCTGTGGGTTGCCCGACTCACATCCCCAGCGGGTCGTACGGCAGGTCCATGGCGCCTTTCCAGACCCCGAAGAGGCGGGTGCGGGTCCAGTCGTCGGCGTTGGGGCGCAGGCGGCGCATCCGGCGGGATAGGAACCAGACGCTGCCGCCCTTCAGGCGCAGTTCGTCATAGTCGGCCATGCGCGCTTTCGCCATGTCCTCCGGCGCGATGTGACCGGGGAACACCGTCCAGGCCCAGCGCCGCGAGACCAGGCCGTCGGCCCAGGCATGACTCTCGAGCAGGGCTGGATCCCCGTACAGGGCCAGTCCCGCGATGCCAGCCTTCCCATAGATGAACCCATCGAAGCGGATCAGGGTGTTCCCCTTGCGGAGGAAGGGCCCCGTGCCTGGCACCCTCCACCGGGACAAGAGGCCGAAGGGATCCTCCGGTCGGGTCTTGAACTGGAGGATCAGGGTCGATGGCTCGTTGACCGTGATCTCACCGCCCAGCCCCTGCACCTCGGGACCCAGGACCTTGGCCACCCGCGTGGCATCGAGGGTGGAGCCATCCTGCAGCCGCCAGTCGCGCTTCAGGGTGATCCGCCAGCGCCTGCCGTGGCGGGAGATCTCGAGCTCCGAAACCAGCTGCCCAGCCCATTCCCCCGCGGGGGTCTTCTCCAGGAGGCTGAGATCAGATTGAGTGGCAAGAAAGGCTTCCAGTCCCGGCCCTACTGGCAGAAGCGCCTCCAGCAGAGCCGCGTCCTCGCCGTATTCCGGATTCGCCTTCGCAAACAGGCTCCGTCCATCCAGCAGCGGTACCGGTACCAGGGTGTTCTGGTGGAGCCAGTAGGCACCACCCGCCAAGACTGACAGGAGCAGCAGGATGGAGCTGGCGAGGCGGGCCTTCATGTCAGCCTCCCAGGTGGCGGGCCAGGGGTTCGATGCGCCGGAGGGCCTCCTCGATATCGGCCATGGCCAGGTCCCGGTGGGCAATGAACCGGATGGCCGGGCCCACCGGCAGGGTGCGGACACCGGCAGCTTCCAGCGCCCCCACCGCCGCGCGGGCATCCGGCACCGGTACGAGCAGGATGTTGGTTTCCGGCTGGGGCGCCGGGATGCCGAAGCCGCGCAGCCCTTCGGCCAGGCGCCGGGTCTTGGCGTGATCCTCGGCGATCCTGGGCAGGTAGTCCAGGGCGACGAGACCCGCCGCGCCCATGACGCCGCCCTGGCGGACGCCGCCCCCAAGCATCTTGCGCAGGCGCCGGGCCTCGGCCAAGGCGGGCTTCGTTCCACAGAGCAGCGAACCCATGGGGGCGCCCAGGCCCTTACTGAGACAAACCTGCACGGTGTCCACACCCTCGGTGAGGGCGGCGAGTGGAGCACCCAGGGCTGCGGCGGCGTGCCAGAGGCGGGCGCCATCCAGGTGCACCGCCAATCCGGCGGCCTTGGCCGCGGCCACCAGAGCCTGGTGTTCGGCAGCGGAAGTCACGGTCCCGCCCGCGAAATTGTGCGTATTCTCCAGGCATAGCAGGGTGGTGCGCAGGGTGTAGTAGGGGCCCGGCGAACCGGCGGCCCGGGTCACCTGCGCCGGGGTGGGACGACCGGGTCCGCCTTCCCAGGCCAGGGCTTCGGGCATGCCCCCGGCCAGCCAGGCCCCCGTGCCCAGCTCAGAGCCCAGCACATGGGCCTGGGCGGGGGCCAGGAAGCGGTCCCCGCGCAGCAGGTGGAGCATCAGGCCGATGAGGTTGCCCATGCAGCCAGAGGGCACCCAGAGGGCGGCCTCCATCCCCAGCAGGTCCGCCACCCGCTCCTCCAGCCGCGCCAGGGTGGGATCCCTTTCCAGCACGTCGTCGCCGACCTCCGCGGAGCCCATGGCCGCCCGCATCTCGGGCGAGGGCTGGGTGACGGTGTCAGAGCGGAGGTCGATGGGTCGCATGGGGAGATTCAATCATGCATGGCACACTTATGGATCACAGGAGATTGAATGAACCTGCTGCACGCCATCCTCCTGGGACTCATCCAGGGCCTGACGGAATTCCTGCCGGTGTCCTCCACGGCCCACCTCACGCTGGCCGAGCATCTGATGTTCGGCGGCACGCCCATGCCCCTCGCCTTCGATGTGCTCCTGCACGTGGGCACGCTGGTGGCCCTGGCGATCTATTTCCGGCGAGACCTGGCGCAGGTCCTGCGGGGCTGCCTGGGGATGGACAGGGAAGGCCGGAAGCTGGCGTTCTGGCTGTTCCTGGCGATGATCCCCACGGGCATCTTCGGGCTGGCCACCCGGGGCGTGAAAGAGGCCGCCAAGGAGCACCTCTGGGTGTACGGCGTGGGTCTGCTCTGCACTGCAGTGCTGCTTTTCTTCGCCAACCGCCTCAGTCAGGAGCGGATGGGCCAGGGCGAGCAGGACCTGGCCGGGCGCGACATCCCGGATCTCCGGGCGATGGATGCCCTGGCCGTGGGCACCATCCAGGGCATCGGCGGGGGCTTCGGTCTTTCGCGTTCCGGCTCGACCATCTCCATCGGCGTGTTCCGCGGACTGAAGCTGCCGGCTTCGGCCCGCTTCAGTTTCCTCTTGGGCATGCCCACCATCGCCGCGGCCGCGGCGGTGGAGCTGCGGGGCCTCCTGAAGCCGCTCCTCAAGCACCAGCCACTCCCGGCGGACATGGCCTTCCCGCCGGGTTCCCTGTCGCCGGTGCTGCTCTGCATCGTGGGCGTGGCCGCAGCGGCCATTTCCGGCTACTTCGCCATCGGCCTGCTGGACCGGTTCACCCGCAAGCCCCGGCTCAATGGGTTCGCCATCTACTGCCTGGGCATGGGCATGGTCATGCTCGCCCTGGGCACCTCCGGAGTTCTCGGCCACCACTGAGAACGGCGGGCGTTCCGTTCACCGGTCCCCATTCGCCGTTCGCCGGTTCGACCCTCCAGGTCCACCGTGACGCATCTAGACTGTTGCCTACCCCCCGGAGGTGCCGGTGATCCAGCTGAACGAAGTCCATAAATCCTTCACGGTGAAGGACCGCAAGACCCGCACCACCAAGCGCATCGACGCCGTGCGGGGCATCTCGCTCACGGTCAAGCCCGGGGAGATCTACGGGCTCCTGGGTCCCAATGGAGCCGGCAAGTCGACCACGTTGCGCATGATCGCCGGCCTGATGGACCCTGATTCCGGTCAGATCGAAGTCTGCGGGTTCGACACCCGCAAGAATTCCGAATCCGTCCGGGGCTGCATGGGCTACCTCAGTACGGACATGGGGGTCTACACGCGCTTCACCCCCCGGGAGCTGCTGCGGCTCTTCGGGGAATTCCAGGGGGTGGACCCGACCATCGCGGAACGCCGGGGCCTGCACCTGCTGGACAAGCTCCAGCTGGCGGATTTCGCCGATGTGAAGATGGACGGCTTCTCGTCGGGCCAGAAGCAGAAGGTGAGCATCGCCCGGGCCCTGCTCCACGATCCCAAGGTGGTGATCTTCGATGAGCCCACCACCGGGCTCGATGTCCTCACCGCCAAGACCGTGCTGGACCTGCTGCGAATCATGCGGGAGGAGGGCCGCACCGTCATCGTGTCCACCCACGTCATGCCCATGGTGGAAGACATCTGCGACCGCGTGGGCATCATCTTCGACGGCAAGCTGCATGGGGATGCGCCACCCCGGGACCTCCTGCACTCCCGGCATGCCAAGACCCTGGACGAGGTCTTCTTCCAGCTGGCGGATGAATCGGAAGGGGGGAACTGATGAATGGCGCCCTGCTCATCGCCAAGAAGGAGTTCCTGGAACTCTCGAAGGACCGCAAGACCCTGTTCATGGTCTTCGTGATGCCCTTCCTGCTCTACCCTGCCATCTTCGGCATGATGGCCAACCTCGGGAAGCGCGACGAGGCCAACAAGCGCAACAAGGCCAGCCGGGTCTACCTCCTGGACCCCTCGGACACCCTGGCACCCATCCTGAAGGCCGACCCCAAGCAGTTCGAACTGGTGGGCAAACCCGAGGGCGATCTCAAGCAGGCCCTCCGGGACCAGAAGCTGGAACTGGCATTGGAGGTGGGTCCTGGCGCCGGCACTGCATTAAGCAGGCAGGAGACATTCCAGGTCACGGCCACCATCGACAAGAGCGAGGACGCCTCCAAGCTGGCCCTCGACCGGTTGAAGGAGACGCTGGCGCCCCGGGAAAAGGCGTGGGTGCTCGGCAGGCTCCAGGGCCTCAACGCCTCCCCGCAACTGGCCGAACCCCTGAAACTGGAGGTGAAGAACGCGGCGGACGTGTCCCTGGCCGTGGGCAAAGTGGTCGGCATGATGCTGCCCTACATGCTGATGATCATGATGTACACGGGCTCCATGCAGCACGGCATCTACGCCACGGCCGGCGAGAAAGAGCGCAACACGCTGCTGAGCCTCATGGCCACCCGCCTGCCCAGGATCCAGATCATCCTTGGAAAACTGCTCTACATCTTCAGCATCGGAGTGATCTCGGCCCTGCTGAACCTGCTGAGCCTCGGCATCTCGATCCCGATCATGGGCGGCGGCTCCGCCAGCTCGCTGCAGGCCATGACGGCCATCGCCAATCCCATGACCCTCGGCCTCACCTTCATGATCATGGTGCCCCTGGGCCTCTTCTTCGCGAACTTCATCCTGCTGCTGGGAATCCAGTCGAAGACCACCATCGAAGCCGGCAGCGCCATCGTGCCCGGCATGTTCGTCGTGATCTTCCTCGGCGTCTTCAGCATGGCCCCCGGCGTGGACAAGATGGCCTTCCTGTCCTACGTCCCGGTGGTGAATGTCTGCATGTCGCTCCGGAAGCTTTTCAGCCAGCAGTTCAGCTGGGGGGAATACCTGATCGCCTTCACCATGACCGTGGGCCTGGCAGGCGTCATGACCCTGGTATCCACCCGCCTGCTGAACCGGGAAAAGGCCCTCTTCAAGATGTAAATGTCCTTTGCGGACCAGCCGACCCGGATTTGCCGGGGAAAGCCTGTCACTCTATAGTTTCTCGATAGAACCCAGGGGATCCCGCATGGCAACGAAGGCCAAGACCGAATCAGCTCCCAAGCCCGCACCAGCACCCGCTCAGTCTGTTTCTTCCCAGCTGGCCCAGGCCCTCGGCAACGCCATCAAATTGGTGGATTCGGGCAAGCATGCCGAGGCCGACAAGGCCCTGGAAACCCTCATGCAGGAGGCCCAGGCCGCCGGCGACTGGCCCATGAAGCGCCGGGCCCAGGTCTACCTGGCCCTGACACAGGCCAAGCTCCATCCGGCAAAGGTGGTTGCCGCCGACGCCACCACCGAGATCCAGGCCTGCCTGAACCGCCGGGAGCCGGATGAAGCCATCAAGCTCAGCGAGAAGGCCCTGAAGGGCCACCCCAGCCAGGGCTCGCTCTACTACCTCCGCGCCGTCGCCTTCGCCCAGGCCGAGAACGCAGATGCCTGCGCGGAAAGCCTGAAGAAGGCCTGCGAGCTGGATCCCGATTTCGTCTTCCAGTGGTACATGGAGCCGGACTTCAACCCCATCCGGAAATCCCCCCTGTTCTCCTTCACGGAAATCCGCTGATCCAGCGCGATGGGTGGCCTCTACTCCCTTGATGCCGACCAGCCCCTGAGGGTGGTCGCCCTGGGAGGCGGCACTGGCTTGGCCGCCCTGCTCCGTGCGCTCAAGCGCGAAGCGGGACGCGGCCGGGATCCCTGGAAGCTGACGGGCATTGTCACCGTTTCCGATAATGGCGGCTCTTCCGGCCGTTTGCGGGACGAGCTGGGGGGCATCCCCCCGGGCGACCTGCGCAACTGTCTGTCTGCGCTCACCCTCGAAGATTCGGCCCTGTCCGATCTGCTGAACTACCGCTTCCGGGGCGAAGGGGCCCTGGCGGGACATTCCCTGGGCAACCTGATGCTCTGGGCCCTGGCGGACCTCACCGGCGACTGGGTACGGGCCATCCGCCAGTTGTCCGGTGTGCTGGTGACCGTGGGGCGTCTGTTCCCCTCGACTGTGGTACCGGTCACCCTCCACGCGGAGGATATGGCTGGCCGCCATTACGTGGGAGAGACGGCGGTAGGCTCCTGTCAGCCGCCTCTCGCACGGCTCTGGCTGGAACCCCGGGAGGCCGAGCCCCTGCCTGAGACGGTGCTGGCCCTGCTGCGGTCGGATCTCGTGATCCTGTCACCCGGAAGCCTCTACACGTCGACCATTTCAAACCTCCTGCTCGAGGAACTCCAGGAGGCCGTGGAATCGTCACGGTCCCCCGTGATCTACGTCGCCAACCTCATGACGGAGCCGGGGGAGACCTCCGGCCTCGACCTGGAAACCCACGTGGCGGCCATTTCGGCCCTGGGCCGCACGCGGATCTCCGCCATCCTCGCCAACGCCACACCACTCGATCCGGCGGTGCTGGCACGCTACCGGGTGGAGGGAGGCGAACCGCTGTTGACGGAGGCAGACCGGATCCTGGGCATCCCCGTCTTCCGGTTCCCCCTCCTGGATCCGGAAGACCCCATGGCCCGGCATCATCCCGACCTGCTGAACCGGGCCATCCGGGAAGTCCTTCCCCTCCTGTAGGCCCTCTATTGCCGGCCCCGGAAATGCCGATAGGCCAGTCAGGGAACCCATGGGGCTTGTATTTCCCGTGAAATTTGAGTTTTATGACAAGGTTTGGGGTAGGCTTGTTGCGGCGGGAGGCATCAGTTGGCGCTGAGCGGTGATCTGGCGACCATGGGCCTGGAGGACATCTTCCAGTGGCTGGCCGTGGGCAAGAAGACCGGCGTCCTTGAATTAAAAGGGCCGCTGCACACCAAGCGCGTCGCCTTCCATGAAGGCCGGATCACCAGTATCTGGTCCTCCGATCCCCGGGAATACCTCGGCCAGTACCTTCTGGCCTTCAACCGCATCACTGAGGACCAGCTCCGCGAAGCGCTGGCCACCCAGGAGGATGAACAGCAGCTCCTGGGACGGATCCTCATCAACCGGCAGCTGGTCACTGAGGCCGAGATCCGGCGCATCGTCCAACTGAAGGTCGAGGAAAGCATCTTCGACACCTTCCTGTGGAGCATTGGCAGCTTCGAGTTCCACGATGGGGCCAGCTCCCACCAGAAATCCATGCTGCTCAGCCTGGATGTGACGGGCATCGTGCTTGAGGGGGCCCGGCGCCTGGACGACTGGAAGCGCATCCGACGGGTCATCAAGGGTGGCGACGCCGTGCTGGCGGCTATTTCGGAAGCCATCGCGGAACGCCTGCCCCTCGCCTCAGAGGATGCGGACATCCTGGCGCGCCTGGACGGCTTCAAGCGGGTGGACCAGCTCGTGCTCGACATGCGGATGCCCGAATACAAGATCAACAAGCTGCTCTTTGACCTGCACGAGAAGGGTCTGGTACGGCTCGTCAGCCCCGGGGGCAGCATGGGCGAGAATCCCAGCCTCCAGCTCCAGCGGGCCCGGGCCCTGGTGGAAAAGCAGAAGCTGCAGGAAGCCCAGGAAGAGCTCCGGCGCATCCTCACCGAGCAGCCCCGGCATCTCGATGCCAACAAGATGATGGCCGTGGTGCAGGACCTCCTCGAGGAGAAGAAGCTGGACCAGGAGCTCATTCCCGAGCTGGCCGTGAGCCTGGACGAGCTGATGACCACCAATCTCGGCCCCAACGAAGCCTTCCTGGCCAGCCGCGTGAACGGCCTCTGGTCCATCAAGGATATCCTGTCCATCGCCCCCTTTGAGCCGTCGGAGTGCCTCGGCATCTTCTCCAAGCTCCTGAAGCGTGGGATTCTGAAGACCACGAAACCCGCCCAGGGAGGCGATCAGCTCGGAGCACAGCGCTGACGCCCTTCCGCCTCGGAGGTCGCATGCGCATCGCCCTATCCCTGCTCCTCATCGCCCTGCCCCTGGCGGCGGCGAAGAAGCCGACGGTCGTCCAACTAGAAACCCAGCTCAAGCGGCTCACCGAGGAACGCGATGACCTGAAGCAACGGCTTGCCGCCACGGAAAAATTGCAGCAGGAAGCCGCCAGCGCCAAGCAGGCCCGGGACCTGGCCCGCTCGGAAAGCGAAGCCGCCCGCAAGGAAGTCGAGCAGTTGCGGGCTTCTCTCAAGGAGAACCAGGGGGGCTCCGATGCCATCCTGAAGGAGCTCCAGGAAGCCAAGCAGACTGCTGAAGAGGCCAGGGCCGAGGCCGGGCGGCTGAGGACGCAGAATGAATCCCTGCAGTTCAAAGTCAATGCGGTTCCAGGCGAGGGCGACCTCGTCCTCCTCGGCGAGGACATCAAGGCCGCGCGGCCCGTCAACCTCAACCGCGTGACCCCCCATCTCAAGGGCTCGAGCTTCTTTGCCGGCCACCCCAAGGGCGTGGTGGTGGTCAACGTGCTGATCAGCGAAAAGGGCGACGTGCTGGCCTCCCGCCTCCTCCAGGGGCTGCCCGGAGATTCAGCGGATGCCAAAGCAGCCAACGAAGCCTGCGTGGAAGCGGCGAAACATCTGGTGTTCGACCCGGCCACGTCCACGGATGGCAAGACCCGCTTCAGGGTCTGGCAGGGCGTCGGGTTCTACCTGGACTGAGCCCATCGGGCAGCCTTGAACACGGGTACCACTGTCGCAAAATTTATTGTTTACACAATAAATTTTATTAATAATTATGTTTTGATTTTTAATTTTTACTTATCTATGAGTCGGCTCAATCTGGGTGAAGCGAAACACCTGCGCGA
Source organism: uncultured Holophagaceae bacterium (assembly GCA_903884655.1). Lineage (GTDB taxonomy): Bacteria > Acidobacteriota > Holophagae > Holophagales > Holophagaceae > Geothrix. The sequence goes on from CAISFO010000016.1 coordinate 48,584, forward strand.
TGTGAAGGAGTCTTCATGGCTGGCAAGACGCTTTACGACAAATTGTGGGATTCGCATCTGGTCCGGGAAGAGAGCGATGGCACCTGCCTGATCTACATCGATCGCCACCTCATGCACGAGGTGACCAGCCCCCAGGCCTTTGAAGGCATGCGCCTCGCCAGCCGCCTGCCCTGGCGCAAGGACAGCATCGTGGCCGTGCCAGACCACAACACGCCCACCGACCACTGGGACAAGGGCATCCAGGAACCCATCGCTCGCCTCCAGGTGGAAACCCTCGACGCCAACATCAAGGAGTTCGGCGCCCTGGTCTACTTTCCCTTCAAGCACGAGAACCAGGGCATCATCCACGTCATCGGCCCCGAGAACGGCACCACCCTGCCAGGCATGACCGTGGTCTGCGGCGACAGCCACACCTCCACCCATGGCGCCTTTGGCACCCTGGCGCATGGCATCGGCACCTCGGAGGTCGAGCATGTCCTGGCGACCCAGACGCTGGTCGCCAAGCGCTCCAAGCGCATGCTGGTGCGGGTCGAAGGTCAGCTGAACAAGGGCGTCACCGCCAAGGACATCGCCCTGGCCGTGATCGGGAAAATCGGCACCGCCGGTGGCACCGGCTACGCCATCGAGTTCGGCGGTTCCGCCATCCGGTCCCTGTCCATGGAAGGGCGCATGACCGTCTGCAACCTGGCCATCGAAGGCGGGGCCCGGGCTGGCCTGGTGGCACCGGACGAAAAGACCATCGTCTACCTGAAAGGCCGAACCTTTGCGCCCAAGGGGCAGGACTGGGACCGGGCCGTCGCCTACTGGGCCACGTTGCCCTCCGACCCCGACGCGGTCTTCGACGCGGTGGTGGAACTCAAGGCCGAGGACATCGCTCCGCAGGTGACCTGGGGCACGTCGCCGGAACAGGTGCTTGCCGTGGGCGGGCGGGTGCCCAACCCCGCTGCCGAAACCGATCCCGTCAAGCGCGCCGGCATTGAGAGGGCACTGCACTACATGGGCCTCACCGCGGACATGCCGATCACCGACATCAAGGTGGACAAGGTGTTCATCGGCTCCTGCACCAACTCGCGCATCGAGGATCTGCGTGCCGCGGCGGGCATCGCCAAGGGGAAGCAGAAGGCCGCCAGCGTGAACCAGGTGCTGATCGTGCCGGGCTCCGGCCAGGTCAAGCGCCAGGCCGAAGCCGAGGGCCTGGACAAGATCTTCACCGCGGCGGGCTTCGAGTGGCGCGAGCCAGGCTGCTCCATGTGCCTGGCCATGAACGCCGACCGCCTGGTGGCCGGTGAACGTTGCGCCTCCACCTCGAACCGCAATTTCGAAGGCCGGCAGGGCCCCGGTGGGCGCACCCACCTCGTCAGTCCCGAGATGGCCGCGGCGGCAGCGATCGCCGGCCACTTCGTCGACGTCCGCAACCAGATCTGATCGGGAGACGCCATGAAATCCTTCCAGCAGCTCAAGGGCCTGGTCTTTCCGCTTGATCGCGCCAACGTCGATACGGATGCCATCATTCCCAAGCAATTCCTCAAGTCCATCAAGCGCTCGGGCTTCGGACCCTACCTGTTCGACGAGTGGCGCTACCTGGACTACGGCGAACCGGACATGGACTGCAGTCAGCGGCCGCTGAATCCGGATTTCCTCCTGAACCAACCCCGCTACCAGAGGGCCCAGATCCTGCTGGCCCGCGACAATTTTGGCTGCGGCTCCAGCCGCGAGCATGCCCCCTGGGCCATCGATGGCTTCGGTTTCCAGGTGATCATCGCGCCTTCCTTCGCCGATATCTTCTTTGGCAACTGCTACAAGAACGGGCTGCTCCCGATCGTGGCGTCCGCGGGCGACATCGACCGGCTGTTCAAGGAAAGCCTGGCCAGCGATGCCTACTACCTGGATGTGAACCTCGAGAAACAGACGGTCACCCTGCCCTCCGGCGATGCCTTCGGTTTCGACATCACACCCCACCGCAAGCACTGCCTCCTGAACGGCCTGGATGAGATCGGGCTGACCCTGCAGCACGCGGACGACATCAAGACCTTCGAGGCCAGGCACAAGGCCGCCCAGCCCTGGCTCTTCGCCTAGGCCGCTTCCCCACCTTCAGAAAGGACCACGAGCCATGAAGATCGCAGTGCTGCCGGGTGACGGCATCGGCCCCGAAATCGTGACCCAGGCGCTGCGCGTGCTGGACGTGCTGCGCCAGGATGGCCTGAAGGTCGAACTTGAAGAGGCCCCCCTGGGCGGTGCCGGCTACGACCAGTTCGGCGCCCCCTATCCCGATTTCACCCAGAAGATCTGCCGCGCTGCCGAGGCCGTGCTGCTGGGCGCCGTGGGCGGCCCGGCCTACGACAACCTGGACCGCCCACTGCGGCCCGAACGGGGCCTGCTGGGCATCCGCAAGGACCTGGGCCTCTTCGCCAACCTTCGCCCGGCTGTGCTCTTCCCCGAGCTGGCCAACGCCTCGACCCTCAAACCCGAAGTGGTATCAGGCCTCGACATCATGATCGTGCGGGAGCTCACCGGCGACATCTACTTCGGCGAGCCCCGGGGCATCCGCACCAACCAGGACGGCGTGCGGGAAGGCCTCAACACCATGATCTACACCGAGCCCGAAGTGCGCCGCATCGCCCACGTGGCCTTCGGCATCGCGATGAAACGCGGCAAGAAGCTCTGTTCAGTGGACAAGGCGAATGTCCTTGAGGCCACCGAGTTCTGGAAGGAAATCGTCATCGACGTCGCCAAGGAATACCCCGAGGTCCAGCTTTCGCACATGTACGTGGACAACGCCGCCATGCAGCTGGTGCGCAACCCCAAGCAGTTCGACGTGGTGGTCACTGGCAACATCTTCGGCGACATCCTCTCCGACGAGGCCTCCATGCTCACCGGCTCCATCGGCATGCTGGCGTCCGCCTCCCTCAACGAGACCAAAAAGGGCCTCTACGAGCCCGCCCACGGCTCCGCCCCCGACATCGCCGGCAAGAACCTGGCGAACCCCCTGGCGACCATCCTGTCCGTGGCCATGATGCTGCGCTACACCTTCGAGAACGAGGCCGCCGCCCGGCGCATCGAAGGCGCCGTGAAGAAGGTCCTCGCCGCCGGCTACCGCACCGCCGACATCTTCGAAGCCGGCTTGACCAAGGTCACCTGCTCCGACATGGGAAGCCAGGTCGTCGCGGCAATGTAACCGGTCAATTCGGCATTCGTTCGAACCACGAAGATCACCACCAGGACGCCTTGGTGGTGATTTTTTATGATCGAGTGGGCACTATCGCTTCGCGAGACGCTCCTGGTCGCGCACCAGCTTGTATTCCACCGCGTCCACCAGGGCCAGCCAGGAGGCGTTGATGATATCGGTGGAGACGCCGATGGTGGTCCAGTTCTCGAGGTGATCCGAGGACTCGATGAGCACACGCACCTTCGCGGCCGAGGCCGCGTCGGAGTTCAGCACACGGACCTTGTAGTCCGTCAGCTTCACTTCCTTGATGGCCGGGTAGAAGCGCTCCAGTGCCTTGCGCATGGCCATGTCCAGGGCGTTGACCGGGCCATCCCCTTCGGCGGCGGTGATCTCCTCCAGGTCTCCCACTCGGATCTTGATCATGGCGATGGAGTTGACACCGTTGGCCGCCGGCTCGGTGGCGACGACCTTGAACTCCTTCAGGTCGAAGAAGGGCTGGTACTTGCCCAGGACCTTCCGGACCACCAGTTCGAAGGAACTCTCGGCTGTTTCGAACTGGTAGCCCTCGTACTCCAGCTGCTTGAGCCGGTCCATGACCTGGCGCGTCTCCGGCGAGTCCCGGGTGAGCGAGGAATCAATGGTATTGATGCGGGTCAGCAGGGTGCTGCGCCCGGCCACCTCCGACATGAGCACGGCCCGGCTGTTGCCCACCGCCTCGGGATTGATGTGCTCGTACGAAGTGGGGCTCTTCCGTACCGCGTCGATGTGCATGCCGCCCTTGTGCGCGAAGGCGTGCTTGCCCACAAAGGCCGCCTTCTCGTTGGGCGTCATGTTGGCGATCTCGCTGACGAAGTGCGCCAGGGGCGTCAGCTTCTCCAGGTTCTCCTGGGGGATGCAGTCATAGCCGAGCTTGAGTTGCAGGTTGGGGATGATGGAACAGAGATTTGCGTTGCCGCAGCGCTCCCCGATGCCATTGATGGTCCCCTGCACCTGGGTCGCCCCCGCTTTCACCGCCATCAATGTGTTGGCCACCGCCAGTTCCCCGTCGTTGTGGCAGTGAATGCCGATGGGCCGGGCGAACCGCTTGGCCACGGCACCGACAACCGTCAGCACATCTTCCGGGAAGCTTCCGCCGTTGGTATCACAGAGGCAGAGGCTGTCGGCACCGGCGTCTGCCGCCGCGGCCAGGGTCCTCAGGGCATACTCCGGATTGGCCTTGTAGCCATCGAAGAAATGCTCGGCATCGAACACGACTTCCATGCCCTTCTGCTTCAGGTAGCGGATGGTGTCGCCAATCATGAGCAGGTTCTCGTCGAGGGTGGTGCGGAGGATCTCCGTGACCTGGTAGTCCCAGCATTTCCCGAAAATGGCGACCGCACCGACACCCGCCTGCAACAAGGACTGGACGTTGCCATCCTCCGCCACCGAGATGCCCACCTTGCGGGTGCTCCCGAAGGCGATGAGCCTGGCGTGCTTCAGCCGGAGGGAACCCACCCGCGAGAAGAATTCCAGGTCCTTGGGGTTGGAGCCTGGATTGCCGGCCTCGATGTAGCGGATGCCCATCGCGTCCAGCCGCTCCACGATCTTGATCTTGTCTTCCACGGAATAGGAGATGCCCTGGGCCTGGGCGCCATCCCGCAGAGTGGAGTCGTAGATGTCGATCCTGGTCACGTCATGCTCCTGCTGCGCTAGATCGCCTCGACCTCTGAGAGAAGAGGCACCAGGGTGGAGTTGGCAAGGGCATGGCCTAACGGCAGTCCAGGCGCCAGCCGTCTTCCAGTTTACCTGTTTGGACCCCAATCGTGCCCATGGAGCGGAGGGCAATCCCGAACTCGGTGCCAAACCCCGGCAGGCTGGTCAGCCCCGACCTCCGAAGGGACTGGGCGCCCCAAGGCCCCAGCGGGACTCGTACCAGACCTGCTCGAGACAGAGGCCTTCCGGGGGTGCGGTGGGGCCCGCGGCACGGCGGTCGCGCGTCCTCAACAATTCGCCCATGGACGTTGCGGGGCGGCGGCCACGCCCCACTTCCACGAGGGTGCCCGCCAGGATGCGCACCTGGTGCATGAGGAAGCTGGTCCCTTCGAAGACCAGGTCCGCGCCCCCTTCCACACGGGTGATCCGGAGGTCGTGGAGGGTCCGCACCGGTGTCTTCGCCACGCATTCGGCGCAGCGGAAACTGCTGAAGTCATGGGTTCCCAGCAGGGGGGCAGTGGCTGTGGCCATGGCCTCCAGATCGAGCGACCTAGCCTGGTGCACATGCCAGCGGAAGGCCGCGACCAGGGGATCCGCCGCTGGCCCCAGGCCCAGCCGGTAGACATAGCGCTTGGCCACCGCGTGCTGGCGGGGGAAGAAACCCTCGGGAGCGGGTTGGACCGCCATCACCCGGATATCCTTCGCCAGGTGGGCATTCAGGGCCGCCAGGAGGCGGTAGGGCTCCCAGTCCCGGGAGGTGTGGATGAGCACGCCCTGGGCCCGGGCATGAACACCCGCATCCGTTCGGCCCGTGCCCTGCGGCATGGGCGCCCCTGGTTCGAAGGCCCGCAGGGCCGCCCAGAGGTCTCCCTGGCCGCTCCGAAGGGAGGTCTGGATCTGCCAGCCATGAAAGTTGGCCCCGGCGTAGGCCACCGTAAGGAAGAAGGGATGGGACATGGCTTCAATCATACGTGCTGGTGGGCCTGGACGGTCCCCGGACCCCGGGATCTCCCGTTCTACGGTGATCTACGCGATCCATGGGACTTACATACGAGCGTTTTAGGGCTTTTGAATGTTCCATGATCGCCTGGAGGCCCCAGCAGAGCCGCTTCCCGTTTTTTTTTAAAAGAAAATCCTTGACCACACTGCGTCTGCGGCGTAGCTTCTTGGCAGTTTAGGAAATACAGGATTCATCGGCCTTTCCTGGTCCTTGAAGTTCTCAAGCTCAACAAAAACGGTCGTCTCGCATCGAGACGTTTCCGTTTCTTTCAACCCAGGGGATACAAATCCCCAATTTCGGAGGTTCTCATGAACAAGGCTGAACTGGTCAGCGCCGTCGCCGAGAAGGCTGGCATTACCAAGGCCCAGGCCGCTGCTGCCCTGGATCAGGTGCTCGGTGGCATTGGCGCCGCCCTGCGTTCGGGCGACAAGGTCACCCTCGTCGGCTTCGGCACCTTCTCGGTCGCCAACCGCGGCGCCCGCACTGGCCGCAACCCCCGCGACAACAAGCCAATCAAGATCGCTGCCAAGAAGGTTGCCAAGTTCAAGCCCGGCAAGAAGCTGGCTGACGAAGTCAACGGCAAGGGCGGCAAGAAGCGGAAGTAGGATATACCTGGCCGGTCCTCAGCCGGATTCCAGGAATGACGGGGCCTGTTACGACAGGCTCCGTTTTTTTCAACCTACTTTTTTTGTCATTTAACTCACACAAGTTCATTGAAATTCTAGATTCCGCGTATCAGCGGGTCTCCGTCCTGGAACTGCTGCTAAACCGCAGCAACGCTGGCCCGAGGGCCTGCCACTGGTCAGTGCTCCGCAATTCAGGATCGAAGCCGGGCCTTCCGATGAAAGGGCATCCGACGAGGTTCCCATGTCCGAAGAAGAAGCCGCGCCTAAGAAGAACTTCAAGAAGCTGATCATCATCATCGTGGCCGCCCTGGTGGTTCTTGGCGGCGGCGGGTTCGGCACCATGCTCTTCCTGAAGAAACGGGCGGCTGCCAAAATCGCGGCTGCGGAGAAGGCCAAGCTGGAGGCAGAGGCCACTGAAAAGGGCGGCGCAGAAGGCGCGACGCACGGTGACGAGGACACAGAAGACTGCGGCGATACCGGGGAGAAGAAGGAGGGCGGGGGGCATGGTGGGCCCGAGGCCGCCCCGGTCATGGTTCTGACGCGAACCCTGAACCTGACCGGTCCCCGGCGCAACGCCTTCCTGCGCTGCGAGCTGAACATCCTGTTCTGCGATCAGGAACTCGGCAAGCTGGTCTCCGGGGAGAAACCATCACCGGAAAAAAGCCTGATCCAGTCCATCGTGGTGGGGGCCTTGTCGGGCAAGAGCGTGGAGGAGGCTTCCGACCTGGAATCCCGCGACGCCTTCGCCAAGGAGATCAAGGACAAGCTGAATGAGCAGTTCAAGCCCCATCCACCGAAGGCCGGCGAGAAAGAGGACCCCAAGCACAAGAAGCCCAAGCGGCCCATCAAGAGCGTGCTGATCGTGGACTGGGCCATCCAGCAATAGGGGGAACATCCTGGCATGGCCGTTGCGGCGCCAGGATCCAGGGTCCATGCTTTGACAGGACCGGCGGGAGGGACATGGCCAAGCGGGGGGATCGCATCGACAGCGACCGCGTGCTCAGCTTCGAGCAGGTGGTGGCAGAGCTCATGCCCTTCATCGACACTCCGCTCAGGTTGGAGATCCAGCTGGGTCAGGCCCGCATGACCATCCGCGAGCTGCTGGAGCTGGACGCCGGGTCCCTGGTGGAACTCAAGAAGAGCGCCGGTGAACCGATGGACGTGCTCTGCAAGGACCGGGTGCTCCTGCGAGGCGAGGTGACGGTGCTGGAGGACACTCTGGGCCTGCGGGTCACCGAGGTCGTTGACTCCGACCGCCGGGTCTGATCCGGGCTGCAGCGGCCATCCTATGGCATCCTGGGAGTTCCCATGGATGCCACACGTCCCAGTGCCCCGCCGCTCGCCCTCTGCCTGGGGGGGATGGATCCGTCCGGCGGTGCCGGGATCCTGAGGGACGTCCTGGCTCTCGGGGAGCTGGGCTGCCAGCCCATGGCGGTGAGCCTGGCCGAGACCCTGCAGAACGGGCTGGCCTGTGCCCGCATCGAGCCCCCAGGCATGGATCCCAGCCAGCGTGTCGAGAACCTGGCGCCCCACCTGGCGGGTCGCTGGGGCGTGAAGCTCAGCCTTTGCGAGCTTGAGGAGCAGGCCTTCCGCCGCCTCTGTGCCACCCTCCGGCACCTGGCCCCGCCCATCCGCATCTGGGATCCCATCCTGGCACCCAGCGCTGGCGTGGGTCTGCATGATGGCGGGGATCTTCGCCGCATGGCCGCCGATTTGCTGCCCATGGGTGGCTGGGTGGTGAGCCCCAATCGGGGCGAGGCCGCCGCTTTCGCGGGAATGCCCCCGGAGGCCATCCGCAGCGCCCCGGTGGAGGCCTTGGCCTCCCCCTGGCTGGCAACCGGCGCGGTGGCCGTCTGGCTCAAGGGCGGCCATGCCGCAGGCGACCAGGTACAGGACGTCTGGGTCACCAGGGAAGGCAGCCAACCCCTGGAAGCCGCACCCAGGCTCCCGGGCGAACGCCGAGGCACTGGCTGTCTCCTGTCGGCGACCTGGCTGGGCCTGCGGCTGCGGGGTCTGGGCGAAGTGGAGGCCGCGGTCGAGTCCGCCCGCCGGCTGAGGGGCCGCTGGTCCCTGGCCTTCTCGCCCGGTGGCGCCGGACGGCCCCTGTTCATGCCCCTGCCTGCCCTCCAGGAGCTGTCGTGATGACCTTCGAAGGGCGCGGGTTTCTGCTCCGGGCAGCTCCGGACGGACCCTGGGCGGGCTGGGCCGGTTCCCGCTTCCTGGAGGAGGGCCTGGCTTCCGTTCACGCTGCCCCGGGCAGAGCGCTGGCCCGGCTCATGAATGTGGTCAGCCTGCTCCCGGGGGGCTTCGGCCTCATCTGGGATCATCCCCCGGCCTGGATGCAGGCTCTGCCGGCCGAATCCCGCCAGGGCTGGTGGGAGGCCATCACCGCCATCCCCCGCCTGAGCCTTCACCTGGGCCCTGAAGCGGCCCAGCACCTGCCCGGGGGGGCCTTCCGCGGCTGGGTGCATGCGCCCGAGATGCCGGAAGGAATTCTCGGTGAACAGTGGCGACAGGGGGTCATCGGGTGGGTGCCCCGGTCAGGACCCGCCTGGCAGTTGCCGGATCTTGGGGCGACCTCGGCAGGTGAAGAAGTGTCACCCGGGTGGTTGTGGGGGGATGTGACCCTGGTCCTCGGCGCCCTCCCCAGCCTGGCCTCCGGAGAAGCCCTGGTGGCCGCCATGTCCGAGGCCCAGGGCACCGCCGAGCGCGGCCTCGCCCAGCGCCTGGCCTCGGGCGCCTGGGTGGACTTGCCCTTCGCCCGCAAGGCCATCGGCTGGCGGCTGTCCCTGGCCGGTGGCACTGAGTTCCTGCGGGCTGGCGGCGGCTGGCCCAGCGCCCTGGGCCAGCTGCGGGCCCTCAAGGCTCTGCTCAAGGAGCGCCTCCGCACCCCCGTCCACCTGGGCGCCTGCGGGGATTTCCAGGTGGCCTCGGCTCTGGGCCGGCAAGCCTTGCGAGAAGGCCATCCCTGGCGGGCCAGCCTGGCCCTTCCGCCCGCACCGGGCGCCTTCACGCCGGGGCTCGCCGCCGATGCCCGGGATGCCGTGCCTCTGGAGGCCCGGGCCCTGCAGCCGGCAGGCTGGCCCGAGACCCTGGACCTGCCGCCGGTGGCCCTGCTGCGGGTGCCGGCGATGCCGCCCGAAGCCGGCGCCCAGACCCTCCTTGGGCAGATTCAGTCTCCGCCAGCCCTCCGCTGGCTGCCCCCGGATCTGCCGCCCCCGGGGCCGTTTGATCCGGATCGTCCCTGGGCCCATGCTTCGGCCTATCCCTTCCCGGCAGATCCTGGCAACGGCGTGCAGCGCGGTCTCTTCGAGGACCTCGGCTGATAGGCTGAAGGTTGGAGCTGCCATGTCCGCCGAACACCTCGAACAGAAATCCAGGATGCAGCTGGCCCTGCTGTCGATCGTGGCGGGCACGGGCCTGCTGGGCCTCAAGTTCCTGTCCTACAAGATGTCCGGCTCGGTCGCGCTGAAATCCGATGCCATCGAAAGCATCGTGAACGTGGTGGCGGCCATCTTCGCCCTGGGGGCCGTGATCTTCGCGGGCAAGCCCGCCGACAAGGAGCACCCCTACGGCCACGGCAAGATCGAGCATTTCAGTGCGGCCTTCGAGGGTGGGCTCATCTCCCTGGCCTCCGTCTTCATCCTGCTGGAGGCCGCCAAGGGCCTCATCTATGGCGTGGAATTGAAAGACATCGGCAAAGGCCTGGCCGTCAACCTCTTGGCCGGCGCCCTCAACGGCCTGCTGGGCTGGTACATGCTCCAGCAGGCCCGGAAGACGCGCTCCAAGGCGCTGGAGGCCGACGGCCACCACATCCTGTCGGATTTCTGGACCACCGTTGGCATCGGCGCCGGCCTGATCGCCGTGAAGGTCACCGGCATCCACTGGCTCGACCCCCTCATGGCCGGGATCGTCGGCCTGCTGCTGGCCCGCACGGGCTTCCGCCTGGTGAAGGAGTCCTCCCAGGCCCTCCTGGACATGGAGGATCCGGACATGCTCGAGAAGGCGCTCGCCTCCATGAACACGGTGCGCACCTGGGACATCATCGCCCTCCATGAGTTGCGCACCTTCCGCAGCGGCCGCTACACCCATGTGGACGTCCACATCGTCGTGCCCGAGTACTACCCCGTGCGCCAGGCTCACGACCTGTGCGAGGACTTCGGGAAGAAGGCGCTGGCGGATGGCCCCATCGAAGGCGAGGTCCACACCCACGTGGATCCCTGCTGCCGCCTCTATTGCGACCGCTGTCCCGCAGAATGCTGCCTCATCCGCCGGGTACCCATGACCGCCAGCCCCACCTTCATCCTCGAAGAAGCCACCGCCGAAGGGCCGGCCTGACCTGACCCATCCATTTCAGGACCATAGGAAAGCGCTGGTCGCGGAAAGCACAGAAACTCACAGAATACGCGGAAGAAAAGCCTGCTGTTCTTCTGCGGTTTCCGCGCCCCTTCCGCGCATTCCGCGACCAGACTGCTCGGGATGATCAGGCGGCGCCCTGGTGCCTGAGGGCGTCGATGGCGGCCATGAGGGCCTGGGGATCACTGGCCGCGTGCAGGTTCTGGCGGAAGCCGTGGCCGCCGGGCACGCCCTTGGTGAACCAGGCGCCGATCTTCTTGATCTTGTGCAGGGCCTCCCGGGGCTCCAGCAGGTCCAGCAGGATCTGGAAGAGCCGCAGGGTGGCATCGATGCGCATCTCGGTAGTCACGACTAAATCCGGCTCCAGGATCTGCCGGAAGAGGAAGGGATTGGTGAGGGCGCCCCGGCCGATCATCACGGCGGCGCAGCCGGTCTCCTCCACCATGCGGAAGGCATCGGTGGCGGTGTTCACGTCACCATTGCCGATGATGGGGTACGAAGTGCCGGCGTCGACCGCTCGCGCGATGATGCTCCAGTCTGCGTTTCCCTCGTACTGCTGGGCCCGGGTGCGGGGATGGATGGCCAGGGCCTGCACGCCTGCGGCCTCGAACATGCGCAGGAAGTCCAGGAATTCGCCGCGATCTTTCTGCGAGGCGTCCCAGCCCGCCCGCATCTTCACCGTCACCGGCACCTGCACGGCCTTCACCATGCCCGTGACGCAGCGCTCCGCCAGCTTGATATCCCGCAGCAGCGCGGACCCCGCGCCGCCCTTGGTGACATTGCTGGCCGGGCAGCCCATGTTCAGGTCGACCAGATCTGCGCCGGCAGCCTCGCAGATGACGGCACTTTCGGCCAGGGCCTCGGGACGACCGCCCGAGATCTGCATGGACAATGGCCGCTCGCCGGTCTCTGCCATCATCTTTTCCGCCTTGCGTGCGTTGCGGATCAGTGCCTCGCTGCTGATCATTTCCGAGACCACAAGCCCTACGCCACCGATCTCCCGGATGAACTTGCGGAAGGGTTGGTCAGTGATCTCATGCAGGGGCGCCATGACCAGGCGGTTGGGAATCTGGACGTCGCGGATGTGGAAGGGGGTGTGCGGGAAGGTCAAAGTTAGGCTCGCTTGCGACCCTAGAGTTTAGCCCGGGGACTCCAGATTTGGCCTGCGGTCAAATCTGGAGTGAGGTCACAGGCTCCCGGCTCTATTCGACTGCGGTCCATGGTTCCAGCTGCTTCCGGAGGTTCTTCAAATCGAAGGGCTTGAGCATCAAGGTGACACGCGAGTGGGCCTCCACGAGGCTCACAGCCGCCTGGTCGGCCCGTCCCGTGGCGAGCAAGACTGGCACGAACGGGAGCAGGGTGCGAAGACGGGGAAGGGTTCCGGTTCCACCCAATCCAGGCATATTCAAATCGAGAATTACCACATCGGGTTTGAACCCGGCTTCGAGGATGGCCAGGGCCGATTCACCACTCGACGCCGTGGTGGTTTCGTGGCCCAGGGCCTGGAGAATCGCCTGAGTGGAACTCTGCATCAGTTCGTCATCATCCACCAGAAGCACGTTCAGCGTCTTGGTTGAGGGTTCGGATCGATTCTCCACCACCAGTTCCGCAGTCCTGGACGCAGGTTCGCAAACCGGGAATCGCATCCATACAACGGTGCCATGGCCGGGTTCGCTGTCGATCTCGATCTGCCCACGGTGGGCCTTGACGATGCTGTAGACCATGGACAACCCCAACCCAGTGCCTTTGCCGACCTCCTTGGTCGTGAAGAAGGGTTCCAGGGCTCTTTCGAGCACCTCCTGGGGCATTCCGGATCCCGTGTCCTCGACCAGGACTTCGATCCATTCCTTCCCCTGGTTGCGGGTTCGGATGGTGAGGGTGCCACGTTCGGGCATGGCATCCAGGGCATTGATGCAGAGGTTCATGAAGGCCTGGGTCAAGGCACTGGCATCCCCAAGAATAGGCCTCAAAGCGGGTTCCAGTTCCATCTGCAAATGAACCCTCGACAGCGTGGTGCGTTCGAGTAGCTCGATCTCTTCGCGGAGAATCACGTTCACATCCAGTTCCTGTCTTTCCGCGGGGCTTTGGCGTGCAAAGCTCAGAAGCGACTTGACCATTTTTCCGCCACGCTCCCCGGCCTTGATGATGGTTTCAAAGGCCCGGTGGGTGTGGCTTCCCGGTTGCTGAGCCTCAATGCTGGTCGAGGCCATGCCGAGGATGGCCCCCAACACGTTGTTCATATCATGGGCAATGCCTCCCGCCAGGCTGCCAAGGCTTTCCATCTTGCGTGCCTGCTGGAGCTGAACCTCAAGCTTGGCCTTCCCCTCATGCTCCAGCCGCACGGCCGCCTCGGCCTTTTCGCGGGAAAGGATCTCCCCCTTCAGTCGGATGGACATGCGGAACAGGACCAGGGCCACGCTCCCGAGCAGGGCCCCCAGACCACCCAAGACGACGATGACCGTCACCAGCCTGCGATTGACCTGGCGAACACCAGCTTCGGGCTCATAGATGAACCCCTCCAGGTGAAAATCCTTCGGCAGAAGACCCAATTCCACGTAGGTATCCAGGATGTGCTGCCACCGCCCAGGGTACATGTAGCCGATGTCCACCAGACCAGGCTGGATGAGTGCTTGCATCTTCTGGGCTTCGTACAGCAGGTAGGCCCGACCACGGCGTTCACCGTACCGCGCGATGATCCGGTCGGCCAACTCCTCTGGATGCTGCATGGCGTACTTCCAGCCCTTCATGCTGGCTTCACGGAAGGCCTTGACCCGGTCGGGGTGGGCCTTGACCTCGTCTTCGGAGGTGAAGAGGTTATCGCCGTAGAAATCGATGCCCCCCATGCGGGGTGAAAAAGTCAGATGGTTGAAGTGAACCTTGTCCAGGAAGTAGGACTCGTCGGTCAGGTAGGCACTCATGCAGTCCACCTTCCCCTGGATGAGATCGTCCGGAACAAAGGTGTGCTCCACGAAGGTCATGGTCTTCTCGTTGATCCCTTCCTTGTGGAGGTAGGCGATGAGTTCATCGGCCTGCTTTTCAAACATCACTCGCTTGCCTGCGAGATCGTGAACCGAGGCGATGCCGGATCCTGATCTGGCCACGAAGACCACAGGGGAGTGCTGGAAGACCGCCGCCAGTACCACCACGGGTTGCCCCCTGTAGCGGGACAACAGGAGGGCGCTGGAACCCACCCCGAATTGAGCCCGGCCAGAGGCCACTTCCTTCACCACATCAATACCCGGTTCGGCTTCGAGGATTCGCACATCCAGTCCGGCGTCCCGGAAGTAGCCCTGCTCCTGCGCTGCGTAGTAGCCAGCGAACTGGAACTGATGGTGCCATTTGAGCTGGAGCGTGACCTTGTCCAGGGGGGCCTGGGTCGCGCCAAGCGCGAACGCCAACAGGCCCAAAATGCCGTTCCGGATGGTGGAGAGAATCATTCGCACAGGAGTCCTGAGCTGTTTCATACCTGGTAATGCTGCCTCGCACTGCAACTTCCTTCGTGCCTCTCTCGAAATTTGGCGCAGCCGAATTTCGAGCACTTTCACTACCTCCTTGGAGGCGGCTCTTGCAAATTGGCCAGGAACTCGTCGTTGGTCTTGGTCTTGCCCAGCCGGTCCACCAGCAGCTCCATGCTCTCACTGGGTCCGCTGGCGCTGAGGATCTTGCGGAGCACCCAGATCTTGGCGAGCTTGGCGGCGTCGATGAGCAAGTCCTCCTTGCGGGTGCCGGACTTCTGGATGTCCATGGCGGGGAAGATGCGCTTGTCGCTGAGCTTGCGGTCCAGCACGATCTCGCTGTTGCCGGTGCCCTTGAACTCCTCGAAGATCACATCGTCCATGCGGCTGC
>CAISFO010000017.1 GCA_903884655.1 uncultured Holophagaceae bacterium
CTCGAATCGCCTCGGATTCAAGCATTTCGGCCCCCTGGTTACTGGGACCGAGTATTCCCCCTTTATGGACCATCTATCCCTCCGTGAAAGGGGGGTCAGTTTTCGTGGCCAAACGGGGTCAGTTTCGGATGTCTCCTGACAAGTGCTCCTGCCACTGACTTGAATGGCGGGACCCCGTTTAACCCAGCACCTACATGCGGTTCCAGGGCACCCAGGCGAGTTCCAACGACAGTCAGTCCAAGGGAAGCCCTGCGGTCCCCCCGCCTAACCTCCAACCATTCCGACGGGCAGGGCCTAAGCAGTCCTTGGAGGTCTAGCACGGGCGTCTCAGGGGCCAACCACGCTGCCCAGTCCGGGGCGGGTAGGACGGCGGGCATCCGGTGGTGGGGCAGGTCCGCCACCAGCACGTTCGGCTCAGGCTCCAGCACAAATCAATTGTCGTCCCTTACCCCAGCCCAATGTTCTCAAGGTGCTTTTGGAGTTCCCTCAGCCCGAAGGGCTTGGACAGCAAGGTAACACCAGGGTAACCATCGGCTAGGGCCAGCGCGGTCTCGTCGGCTCGGCCCGTGGAAAGTAGCACGGGCACCGCTGGGCGTAGGCCCCGAAGGCGCGGGAGTGTCCCAAACCCGCCCAGTCCTGGCATGTTCATGTCCAGGATGACAAGGTCGGGCTCCAAGCCCGCCTCAAGCAGGGCCAGGGCTTCCTCACCGCTCAGTGCCGTGTTCACTGCCGTGTGGCCCAGGACTTCCAGGATCGCCTGCACGGAACTTTGGATCAGATCATCATCATCGACTAGCAAGACATTTAGCGTTCTATGGTGGCTCATTGTCGCATCGGCAGCCGCGACGACGGCGACCTGGATTTCATTCATACAGGCGGGGAAGCGCAGCCTCACGCGGGTGCCCTGGCCGGGTTCGCTCTCAATCGCCATCTGCCCCCGGTGGGCCTTCATGGTGCTGAAGACCATCGACAGGCCCAGACCTGTGCCCTTGCCGACACTCTTGGTCGTGAAGAAAGGGTCGATGGCTTTCTCCAAGACCTCCTTCGACATCCCCATGCCGTCGTCTTCCACCTCGATCTCAATCCAGTCGTTGTCCACATTGCGGGTATGCAGGGTGAGGGTGCCGTTCTCAGGCATGGCGTCCACGGCGTTGACACAGAGGTTCATGAAGGCGTGGGTCAGGGCGCTGGCATCACCCTGGATGGGGCGCAGGTCCGCCTGCAGATCCATTTTCAGCTGAACCTTTGCGAGGGTCGTCCGCTCCAGGAAGCCAACCTGCTCCCTGAGTATGGCGTTCATATCGAGTCGGTTGTTCTCAGCCGGGCTCTGACGGGCGAAGCCCAGCAAGGTCTTGACCATCTTGCCGCCCCGCTCGGTGGCCTTGCAGATAGTGTCGAGGGCTTGGTGGAGGGGGCTGCCGTAGGGCTGGCTGCCGATGTGGGCAGAGGCCAAGCCGAGGATGGCCCCCAGCACGTTGTTCATGTCGTGGGCGACGCCGCCTGCCAGGGTGCCCAGGCTTTCCATTTTTTGGGTTTGCTGTAGCTGGGCTTGGAATTTGGCATTCTCTTGCTCAGCCTGCTTGCGCTCCGAGATGTCGCTCACGCTCCCAATAATTGCCAAGGGCTGGGCGTTCGCATCGTGAAGGACGGTAAAATTATCCTGAAGCCAGAGGTAATGGCCCTTCAGGTGTTTGAAACGATATTCAACTTGATGCAAACTTCCGGGCAGTCCGGAGATGGCAGCGGCCATGCCACGCTCGAGGTCAGGCAGATCCTCGGGGTGGATTAAGTTCAGAACGGCATCAAGCGGCAGGGAAATGAACTCGTCGATGGGATAGCCCGTTATCCGGGAGAAGACAGGGCTCAGATACGCATAGACATTGTCTTGAATGGTGCGCTTGTAAGAGGCACTCTGGGAATTCTGCATCACCTCCCGTAGTAGCTCCTCCACATTCTTGCGCTCAGTGATGTCGATGGTGAAGCCAGCCAAAAGGGTTCTCGTGCCCTGAACGATGGGAAACTTGAAGGTGGAATAGCTGCGGCCCTTGAATTCCTCCGAAAGTTCCAATCCCTTGCCGCTGGATACCACCGCCCAATCATCGGCGTTGATGCTGGCGGCCATTTCAGCCGGATACAACTCCTCCATGGTTTTGCCGATCATGGCGGAAGCCTGGATGCCAACCATCTTCTGAAAGTTGTCACTCGCCATGAGGACGCGGCTTTGCTTGGAATCAACTTCTTTGATATAGGCGTAGATGGGGGAATGCTGGACCAGTAACGAGAGCAAGTCGTTAGAATCCTGCAGCGCCTCCTCGGCCTGGTGGTGCTCGAGTTCGGCGGCAGCTCGCAGTGACACGAGATCCAGGGTGGTTTTCGCCAAATCGGTGTCAGCCATGGGGTGACGTCCGATCAGGGCAATCAATCCAATGGGCTGCCCTTTCGCACCCCAGAGCGTGACGCCCAGGTAGCTCTCAGCTTTCATGCCCTGGAGCACCTGGTCCTTGGGAAAGAGATGCCGCACCCCGCTGGGAAAGCAGCAGATGGTCTTGCCCACCACATCGCCACAGGGTGTGTCCTTGAGCGCATAGGACACGTTTTCTTCAAAATGACCATCACACCAGATGGCCAGGGTCTCGGCTTCGAGTCCATCCCCTGCCAAGCGATCAATGCATACATAGTCCATGCCCAAGTCATCGGCCAGAAAACGGGCTAGGGCTGGGAAGAAGCCCTCGCCGCTGGTCAGCCATGCCGCCTTGGCGAGGAATGCCTGTGCCCGTGCCGCCCATACCCTTTCGGTCACATTGGATAACAAGAGGCGAATCACATCCTCGCCTTCGAGGTCCTGCGCGACTCCGGCCTCCAGGTGTCCCCAGAAGGCGGTGCCGTCCTTCTTCACCATGCGCATGTCCCAGGCCAGCGAATCGCCTGCATCCAGGAGCCGCTGCCTGTGAAGGTAAAACAGGTCCATGTCTTCCGGGTGGATGAACCGGGAGATCGGCTGCTTGACCATCGCGCTTCGGGGTAACCCCAAGAGGGTGGTGGCGGTGAGGTTGGCCTCGAGGATCAGCCCTTCCTTGCTGAGGGTGCAATAGCCAACCGGGGCCAGGTCGTAGAGGTCAAAGTAGCGAGCTCGTGTGGCGTCCAGTTCCGCCTGGGCACGGCGCAGTTCTTCGTTCTGCATTTCCAGTTCGATCTGATGGACTCGAAGTTCATGGAGGAGTAGCAGGTTCGCCTCCGGCGACAGGGGTTCCAGCCTCCCCTGGGCTGCTGCATCTTGCTGGGCCTTCTCCTCAGCCAGGCTGCGTAAAGTGGGTGCTCCTACAGAGCGTCTATCAGGGTTGACCATGGAGCACCCCCAGCAATTAGTCGATCTTGATGTCTATCAGCCGCTCCGTCGTAGCGATCGCATACACCTTCCCAGCCTCATCCACCAACGCAGTGGAGATCATCGAAACCGCCACGACCTCCCCATCTTTGCTGATTCGTTGGGTCTGATAGGGTTGTAGCACTCCAGCCTGACTAAGCTCATGCACCTTGGCCAACGATTCCGTTCGCAGTGCCTTCGGGATCCGATCTCTGACGTTCATTCCCAGGGCTTCGATTTCGCTCCACCCATACATCCTCACCGCCCCGGGGTTCCAGGCCAGGATGCGGCCTTCCATGTCCTGCACGGTGATGGCGTCGTGAGCGTCACGCACCACCACGGCCAGGCGGAGGAGATCGTTGGCCTTTCTCAGAGACTCCTTCACCAGCGTCATCTCTGTAGTGTCCACAAAGGTGATAACCGCCCCCTCGATCACATTGTCGAGGGTGCGATAGGGCTGGATGCGCATGGTGTAGGACTTCCCTTCGGTGGTCTGCACCCCGACTTCCCGGGGGATCAAGGTCTCCAGGACAGCCTTCGTATCCACCACCAACTGGTCGTAACCGACCAGGTTGGAGACGATGTGGCCCACCGGTCGCCCCACATCACTCAGGATCAGATTGATGATCTTCGAGGCAGTGGGGGTGAAACGCAGGATGCGCAGGTGCATATCTACGAAGACGGTGCCGATGCCGGTGCCCGCCAAGAGGTTGTTCATGTCGTTGTTGGCCCGGGACAGATCCTCGACCTTGGTCTGAAGCTCGGCATTGACGGTGGCAAGTTCCTCGTTGACCGACTGCAACTCCTCCTTGGAGGTCTCCAACTCCTCGTTGGTGGATTGCAGTTCTTCGTTGACCGACTGCATTTCCTCGTTGGAGGACTTGAGTTCCTCGTTGGAGGTCTCCAGTTCTTCGTTGGCGGTTTGGAGATACTCCTCCTTGGCCCGCAGCTCCTGATGGAGCGCCGTGATGTGCAGCTCGCTCTCCGGGGATGGACCCTCAGCGGCCTCGGACGAAGGCTCTAGGCTCACTGGATCCAGCGGCGGGGCTTCCTCCAGGTTGACCAGGTAGAGGGGGGTTTCTGGCAACCCGGCTGTGCCTGCCGCCACCGGGTGGATGCTGAGGTTGACCCGCGTGGAGTGCCCGTTGGTTTTGATCCGCAGTCCCGGGCAACGCACGATCTCTCGGGTGCCCGTGGCTTTGTGCAGGGCCATGGTAAGGTCGCGCCGCAAGCCTTCCCGGGCCATCTTCAGGATGTTGTTGATGCCCATTTCCCCTGGGGGTAGTTCCAGATACATGCTCGTGCGGCCATGAAGGTAGAGGATGTCGCCCTGGCCGTTGACGAGCGCCCCAGCCGGTGAGACCTGCTGAAGCAGCACCTGCTCCGTCAACTCCCTCAACGGCAACTTGGCGGGTGAGGGCAGCCTTCCAGTAGTCCGCAAAGCGGGCACACCCAAGGCCGTCGCGGGCAGGGAGAAGTGGCCCAGGGCCATACGCTGCACGGCGTGAAGATCCTCCTTGCGCTGGAAGAGCTTCGATTTGCGGTCCAGGGGGGCAAACAGAGCCCCGAAATCACCCACAGTCTCAGATGTGCCCAGGAAGAGCATTCCGCCCGGGTTCAGGGCGTAGTGGAACAGGGGGAGGAGCTTCTTCTGCAAGTCGCCGCTCATGTAGATCAGAAGGTTGCGGCAACTGATGAGATCGAGCTTGGAGAAGGGCGGATCCTTGATGACATCCTGCTCGGAGAAGACCAGCATGTCGCGGATGCCCTTGTTGATGCGGTAGGCACTGCCATCGGCTTCCGCCGTGAAGAACCGTGCCAGCCTTTCCGGCGTAAGATCGGCGGCGATGCTGGCCGGATAGACGCCCATCCGGGCCGTCGCAATGGCCGAGCTATCAATGTCCGTGGCGAAGAGCTGGACGGTGTAGTTCTGCTTCACCGCTTCCATGCGCTCCTGTAACAGGATGGCAATGGAGTAGGCTTCCTCGCCCGTGGAACACCCTGCCGTCCACACGCGGATGACCCCGCCAGCGGGCTTGCTGTCGAAAACCTTGGGGATGACCTGCTCCTCCAGCACCTGGAAGACCTCCCGGTCGCGGAAGAAGCTGGTGACCCCGATCAGCAGATCGCGGAAGAGAGCGTCCACCTCCGTGGGTGTCTTCTGTAGGAATTTGACGTAGCTTTCCAGCGCATCAATCTGGTGGACGGCCATGCGGCGCTCTATACGCCGATGGATGGTGCTCGGCTTATACAGTGAAAAGTCGTGGCCGGACTGGGCGCGTAGCAGGATGAAGATCTTCTTCAGAGCGTTCTCAACCCTGGGCTGGGAAACAACCGCAGGTCGGGGCGACCTGCCGAAGGCATGGGTTACGTAGGTCATCAGTTGGGCGGCCATCTCAGCTGGTGGCAGTGCGTAATCCACCAACCCCGTGGCGATGGCACTGCGAGGCATCCCGTCAAATTCCGTGGACTCAGGGTTCTGGGCCATGACCATGCCACCCTCGCCCTTGATGGCCCGCACCCCCAGGGTGCCGTCGCTGCCGGTGCCCGATAGCACGATGCCGATGGCCCGCTCCCGTTGATCCTGGGCCAGCGAGCGGAAAAAGAAGTCGATGGGCAGGCGCAGGCCCCGGGGCGCGGAGGGCTCCAGCAGTTGAAGGGAGCCATTCAGGAAGGCCATGTCACGGCCCGGCGGGATGATGTAGGCGCAGTTGGGCTGGACCACCATCCCGTCCTCCACCTCGAACACCTCCATGCGGGTGTAGCGCCGGATCAGATCGGTAAGGATGCTCTCGTGGTCCGGGGCCAAGTGCTGCACCAGCACGAAAGCCATGCCGGGATCCACGTCAGCGGGCATACCCGAAAAGAAGGCTTCAAAGGCCCCCAGGCCCCCGGCGGACGCCCCGATGCCTACGATGGGGAACTGTCCGGAGGGCAAGATCCCGACAGGTGAGCCTAGTTCTAAAGGGGTGGCATTCTCAGCCGGTGTGGGTGGTTCCACTAAGTGCTGGGGGGGGGGCGACTTCCTGCACCCCCTTGCGGAGGCCACTCTTCGGCTTGGTCATGACGGTTATCCCCAGGCTGATGATGCTCTTAATACCCTAGGAAACCAGGGGGTAAGAACGCCCTTTGGTGAAATCTTGATTCGTAGGTATTCAAGGTGATTGGGAGTGAGGATACCGCGCTTGGACCTGTTTCATGGTGGGGGGTGGGCTCGCCCCTCGGCTAGGAGGTCGCCCTACCGTCCGTCGAGGATATGCAATCGTGGCCACCCACCATGCTCTGTCAGGCTTAACGCCGTCCCCAATGGAGTCCCACATGGAAGCGCCTGAGACCCTAACGAAGGCCGATCTCACGCGGCACCTGATGGAGCGTCTGGAATTCGGGAAGGCGGACGCCGACCTCCTGGTGAACACCTTCTTGGAGAGCATCATCGCTTCCCTCAGGGCCGGGGATGGCGTGGAACTACGTGGTTTCGGCAGCTTCCGTCTTCGTGACCGTCGCGCCCGCCAGGGCCGCAATCCTCGCAGTGGTGAAAGCGTTCACGTTCCCGCCAAGCGGGTGGCCTTCTTCAAGCTGGGCAAGGAACTGAGGAGCAAACTCATCGACGGGTAGTCCCCAACCAGGCGTGAACCGTCATCCTGGAACCCCCACCCAGGGAACCCCATGACCACCGAAGCCGAGCTGAAGGACAAACTCCGGAAGATCGAGGCCCTGTTCGCGGGGGCCGCCACCGCAGGTGAACGAGACGCTGCCCAGGCTGCCAGAGAGCGGATCCAGGCCAAGCTGCGCGACAGCGAGACCCGAGAACAACCCGTTGAAATGAAATTCACCCTCGGTGACGGCTGGAACCTCAAGCTCTTCCTGGCCCTCTGCCGCCGCTACGGCCTTAAGCCCTACCGCAAGCACGGCCAGCGCCGGACCACCGTGATGCTGAAGGTGGTCCCCAGCTTCGCCAATGAGATCCTGTGGCCTGAGTTCACGGAGTTGGCTGAGGCTTTGATGGCCTATCTCAACGAGGCCACCGAGCGGATCATCCGGGAAGAGGTCTTCAAGGACATGGATGAGCCTGAGGAAAGGCAAGGGTGACAAGTCATCCCCAACGTCACCCCTTGGTTCACCCCTCCCCTACTGCGAGCTTCAACGGAGCGACATTCTGAGTTCCACCAAGGCCAAGGGCTGGGACCAAGGTGCGGATGGCATCTGCCCGGGCACTGGGACACAGATGCCCGTAATACCGCTCCACCATGCGGGTGTCCACGTGCCCAAGCTGCTCCGCAACGAAGACCAAGGGAACCCCAACGTTCACCAAGCACGAAGCGTAGGTGTGCCGGAGTTCATGAAAGGCCAGCCTCTCAAGTGAAGCGTCCTCACAGGCATCAAGCATGAAGGGAGTCTGGTCGCTGGGCAGCCACGCGTTACCCTCCTCCTTGTATTTGGTGCGCCTTGCCGCATCCCGCAGGAGGATTCGCTCTTCCGGTTGCCTCCCCGCGCAGATGGCGGAGAAGTAGGCGTTCGCTTCTTCGGTGAGGATGATGTAGCGAGCCTTACCGGACTTGCTGAACTCGATGAAGATGGTGCCCTTGTCGGGGTTGTAGTCCCTGATGGCCAGTCGGCCCAGTTCCCCGTAACGAGCCCCGGTGTAGAGCGCCGCCTGCACAAGCCGTCGAAAGTCTGGGGGACAGACGTTCACCAGCCGGACCTGCTCGGCGACACTCAGGAAGCGTTTCCTAGATGATTGAACGTTGCGGAAGGGCTTAACATCCCGCCAAGGGGTGGGACCGAGATAGGCCCCCTGCTCCACCGCCAGATTCAAGGCTCGCTTCAAGATCGCCAAGATCCGATTGGCGGTGTTCTTTCGTGCCCTCTTGGCGTCGTCAGTGGTCGGAGCATCCAAGAACACTGGTTCGAGCCGTGTTTTCCCAGTCTTGCGCCGTGGATTGCCTGCTAACGCTGAATGCCAGGCCGCTATTTTAATCCTGGTTAGTTTTTCAAGCTTCATCTTGCCAAAAATTGGAAGAATGTGGACATTGGCCACCTGGACTGAAATTTTTATTCCCTTCATGCCACTACGCTCACCATCCTTGAAGTAGGCCGCCATGGCAGAGGACACAGTGTAGGGTCCCTTCGGCATAACTTCCCCAGTGGCTCGAAGGATGTCCTCTCGACCCCAGGCTTCAAGTGCCTCACGGGCCTTCGCCTGGGCCTGTGCATAGTCCAAGATAGTGGTCCCATCGGCATCCACATGGTCATCGGCGAGGCCAAGAGCCTTCTGCCGCCAGATCGGCGCGAGGTCGCCATGCCGTGAAGGGTTCACAAAAGCGATCCAACTGCCATCGCCCTTGCTGGGCTTGTAGTAACCCAGCGCCAATCCTGGTTGAAGTTTAAGCCTATAGACTGATTTTTTAGCCTTAAGCCTGTGTCGTGCAGAACGGCTATCAATCCTCGAATCTCTCGCTGAGCGAACCATGCCTACCCCTCTTAGAACTGGGGGACTTAGGAATGTTTTCATCCCCAAACCATCCCCAATACCTGTCCCCAGATGACTACATTTTAGGAGAAAGATGTGGTGGCGCAATGACTTACAAGATGTTTTTTTTCAATCGTTTCCATGTGTTCGTATTAGTTCGTATTAGTTCACTGTCTGGCGTTCGCAATGCAGAGGTCGTCAGTTCGATCCTGATCAGGTCCACCAACAGCCCCTTGCACAACCAAGGGGCTGTCCTTTTTCCCAGGGACCTTCAGCAGATCCCAGATCGGGCGAGGTTCGGACTCAGGGCGGCGCAGTCGATCCTTGTGTAATTCGATCCTTGGCCTCCTCCTCCCGCCAAAGCCGAAAGCCACCGGTGAAGGCGTTCGCGTTCCCCCTCGAAGGACGCCGTGCGGCTGCTGTTCGAGCTTGGCGGCTTTATCCCGCCCATGACGATGGGGACCAGGCTGTAGGACCAGTCGGCTGTGAGATTCAGTACCTGCTCAACCATTTTCGAGGGCGTCCGCCAGGGTCCCGAGTCGAACCTGCGACGGCGGGTCCGGTTCGAGGCGAGCACCTAGACATGGGTTGCTACCACATCGATGGCGAGACTGCTCATTGGCCCCTCTTAGCGCTCCGGTGGCGGCGGATCAGGTGGTTCGTCGAGCTGTCGTGCGCCAGCTCGGGTTCGGCCCCGCCTTCCAGTTCCGGGACGATGACCTGGGCCAGGGCCTTGCCCAGCTCCACACCCCACTGGTCGAAGGAGCCGATGTTCCAGATCACGCCCTGGGTGAACACGCTGTGCTCGTAGAGAGCCACGAGCTGGCCCAGGGTCTCGGGGGTCAGCCGATCGGCCATGAGGACATTGGAGGGGCGGTTCCCTTCGAAAACGCGGTGCGGGACCAGCGCCTCGGGTGTGCCGTCAGCCCTGACCTCGTCGGCCGTCTTGCCGAAAGCCAAAGCGCCCGCCTGGGCGAAGACATTGGCCAGAAGCAGGTCGTGGTGCCGGCCCAGGGGGACGAGCGGGTGGTCGAAGGCGATGAAGTCGCAGGGGACCAGCCGGGTCCCCTGATGGATCAACTGGTAGAAGGAATGCTGGCCGTTGGTGCCCGGTTCCCCCCAGTAGATGGGGCAGGTCTCGTAGTCCACCGGCCGGCCCTCGAGCGTGACCCCCTTGCCGTTGCTTTCCATGGCCAGCTGCTGCAGGTAGGCGGGGAAGCGCTTCAGGTACTGCTCGTAGGGGAGGACAGCAAGGGATCCCGCTCCCAGGAAGTTGGTGTTCCAGAGGGCGAGGAGGCCCAACAGCACGGGCATGTTCCGGTTGAAGGGTGTGGTCCGGAAATGCTCGTCCATGATGTGGAAGCCCTGGAGCATCGAGCTGAACTGGTCCGGGCCGATGGCCAGCATGGTGGAGAGACCGATGGCCGAATCCATGGAATAGCGTCCGCCCACCCAGTCCCAGAAGCCAAACATGTTGGCTGTATCGATGCCGAAGGCGGACACCCGCTCCGCATTCGTCGACACCGCCACGAAGTGACTGGCCACGGCCCTGGCATCCCCGCCCAGGCCTTCGACCAGCCACTCCCGGGCGCTCTGGGCATTGGTCATCGTCTCCTGGGTCGTGAAGGTCTTCGAGGCCACGATGAACAGCGTTTCCTCCGGGATGAGGTCCCGGGTCGCTTCCACGAAATCCGCACCGTCCACGTTCGACACGAAGCGGAAGGTCAGGTCGCGGTCGCTGTAGTGCCGCAGGGCCTCGTAGGCCATGACGGGGCCAAGGTCGGAGCCGCCGATGCCGATGTTGACGATGTTCCGCATGCGTTTCCCGGTGTGCCCCGTCCACTGGCCGCTCCGCACACGCGCAGTGAAGGCCGCCATCTTGTCGAGCACCGCCTGGACCTCCGGCACGACATTCTCCCCGTCCACCACCAGGGTCGAGCCCTTCGGAGCACGCAGGGCCACGTGCAGGACTGACCGGTTCTCCGTGGCATTGATCCGCTCGCCCCGGAACATGGCGTCGATGCGCCCGGCCAAGCCTGCTTCCTGGGCCAGCTGAAGCAGCAGCTCAAGAGTCTGTGCCGTGATTCGCTGCTTCGAGTAGTCCAGGAACCACCCCTCCGCCGTCAAGGTCAGGCGCTCTCCGCGCCCGAGGTCCTCGGCAAACAAGTCCCTGAGATGCCGTGGCCCCACCGCGGCATGGTGGGCGGTCAGGGCCTTCCAGGCCGGACATTGGGCAAGGGGTAACAGTTTCGCGGAGTCATCCATGGTCAGTCCTGTCGAGCAGAGTGCCTGGACCATTCTGCGTCAACCTGGGCCACCCACGGTCCCTTGGGAGTCAGGATGGGATTCGGAGCTGGGTGTCTTTCAGAACACGGCCTCCATGGGCGCGGTTTCGCCGCACAGCAGGGCCACGGAGTTGGCCGCCACCAGGGGCAGGCCCCGGTGGGCGAAGTGGATCGCGGCCTGGACCTTGTTGTGGTAGAAAGCGGCCTCCTTGCTCCCAGCCAGATGGGCCTGGACGGCGGCCTTGTCAGAGGGATCTACGCCGCGCTCGGCCATCAGCGCCTGGGCCTTGGCCTTGGCGATCTGGGCCTGCTGGAGGAGGAGGTACCCGCCCACCACGTGGCCCAGCATGTCGAGCATGGGTACCGCGTTGAGCATGGTCAGGAGCCCGGCATTCTCTTTGGCGGGAAGCTGAGTGAGGACGGCGCCCATGGCCTTGACGGCCTCAGCCAGCTGCAGGCCAGAGGTGCCGAGCACCGGGTCACCTGCGAGGGACTGCGCGGCGTCACCGGCCAGCTTCATCAGGTCCTTCACAGGCCGGCCGTCCTGCATGCGGAACTTGCGGCCCACGAGGTCCAGGGCCTGGATGCCATTGGTGCCTTCATAGATCGAGGCGATTTTGCAGTCCCGCAGGTACTGCTCGGCGGGATAGTCCATGGTGTAGCCGTAGCCGCCGTAGACCTGGAGGGCCCACTCCGTCACCCGGAAGCCCCAGTCCGAGCACCAGGCCTTGCTGATGGGCGTGAACAGCTCCACGAGCCCCTGCCAACGGTCCCGCTCCGCGCCTTCGCTGATGTGCGCCATGTCCATGCACCAGCCGGTGTAGGTCACCAGGGCACGCATGGCCTGCACGTAGGCGGACTGCAGCAGGAGGGAGCGCCGGATGTCCGGGTGGTCGATGATCGCTGACTGTCCCCCGCCCTTGGCCGCATTCGGTCCACGACCCTGGAGCCGTTCCTTGGCATAGGCCAGGGCCGCCTGATGGGCTGCCGAGGCGTTGCCCAGGCCCTGGACACCCACTTCCCAGCGGGCGGCGTTCATCATCTGGAACATGTGGGCGAGGCCCTGACCCTCCTGGCCCAGGAGGAAGCCCTGGCAACCGTTGTTGGCGCCGAAGACGAGGCTGCAGGTCGGAGAGCCGTGGATGCCCAGCTTGTGCTCGATGCCCGCGCAGGTGACATCGTTGGGTGCGCCGAGAGAACCATCCGGATTCACCCGCACCTTGGGCACGACAAATAGGCTGAGGCCCTTGGGTCCTGCCGGGGCTCCCGGCATTCTTGCCAGCACGGGATGGATGATGTTCGGAGTCAGTTCGTGGTCGCCGCTGGTGATGAAGATCTTTTCGCCGCTCACCAGGTAGGACCCATCGCCCTGGGGCACGGCCTTGGTAGTGAGCGCACCCAGGTCGCTGCCGGCGCCGGCTTCGGTGAGGCACATGGTGCCTGCCCATTCGCCGGAGTACATTTTTTCGCAGTACGTGGCCTTGAGCTCGTCACTCCCGAAGGCCTCGATCAGGTGAGCCGCGCCCCGGGTGAGCAGCGTCTGCAGGCCCAGGGCGGTATTGGCGCCCATGAAACACTCGCTGATGCCCGCCCCCAGGGACTCCGGCAGGCCCATGCCGCCGAATTCCGGGTTCATGGTGGCGCTGATCCACCCACCGGAGGCCAGGTCGTTGAAGGCCTCGGCGAAACCATCCGGCAGGGTCACCTTGCCGTGGTCGAACTTGGCCCCGACCCGGTCCCCTTCCTCGTTGCAGGCGGAGACGCTGCCCCGGGCCACCTTCAGAGCCTCCTCCAGCACCATGGCCAGCTGGTCCCGGTCGATGTCCTGGAAGTGCTCGGATTTCAGGACCGCATCCAGATCGAGCCACTCAAGGAGGTTGAATCGGATATCACGTTCGTCGTCGAGGTATTTCATGGGAACTCCGGAAACAGAAAGAAAGAGGCTCAGCGTCAGCATGGCCCGCGGCCTGGGCCCATGTTCAGCCCAGGCACAGAGGCCAGTCCATTCCTACTTCAGTTCAGGGAACTGCTCTTCCCGGAACTCCGTGGGCGAGTGGGTCTGTTCGGCTGCCCGCTTGCGCAGCTCCACCCGCCGGATCTTGCCGGAGATGGTCTTCGGCAGGTCGCCGAACTCCAGGATGCGAATGCGCTTGTAGGGAGACAGCCGCTCACGGATGAACTTGAAGAGCGCCAGGGCCGTGGCCCGGTCCGGCGCGACGCCGGCCCGCAGGATGATGTAGGCCTTGGGAACCGTCAGTTTCAGGGGATCTGGGCTGGGCACAACCGCGGCCTCGGCGACGAAGTCGTGCTCGATGAGGAAGGATTCCAGCTCGAAGGGGCTGATCCGGTAGTCGGAGCTCTTGAAGACATCGTCGGCCCGGCCCACGAAGAACAGGTAGCCGTCTTCATCACGGGTGGCCACGTCCCCCGTGCGGTAGAACCCTTCAGCCTCGGCCTTGGCCATCTTGGAGGGATCGTCCTTGTAGCCCGCCATGAGGCCCAAGGGCCGGGGATTGAGCCGGAGGCTGATCTCGCCTTCCTCCGCTTCGTGTCCTTCCGCATCCAGCAGGACGACGTCATACCCGGGCAAGGCGCGCCCCATGGAGCCGGCCTTCACCGGCTGTCCCGGCGGATTGCCCACCTGAGCCGAGGTTTCCGTCTGGCCGTACCCGTCCCGGATGGTGAGGCCCCAGGCCTTCTGGACCTGGCTGATCACCTCGGGATTGAGGGGCTCACCGGCGCCGACCACTTCCCGGAGCTTGACCTTGAAGGCCGCAAGATCCTCCTGGATGAACAGCCGCCAGACCGTGGGCGGGGCGCAGAGGGTGGTGACCGCCTTGTCGGCGATGACCTGCAGGGTCGCGGCAGCGCTGAATCGAGCCGCGCGGTAGACGAAGATGCAGGCCCCGGCGTTCCAGGGCGCGAAGAAGCTGCTCCAGGCGTGCTTGGCCCAGCCCGGCGAGCTGATGTTGTAGTGGATGTCGCCCTCCCGAAGACCTACCCAGTACATGGTGCTTAGGTGGCCCACGGGATAGGACTGGTGAGTGTGGAGCACGAGCTTCGGCTTGGCGGTGGTGCCGGACGTGAAGTAGAGCAGCATGGGATCGGTGGCCCGGGTGATCGCATCGGGCTCGTAGGCCGTGGGACCTTCGTACAGTTCCGTCATGTCATGCCAGCCCGCCACCGGCGCGCCCACGCTGATG
Organism: uncultured Holophagaceae bacterium; assembly: GCA_903884655.1. GTDB lineage: Bacteria > Acidobacteriota > Holophagae > Holophagales > Holophagaceae > Geothrix. The sequence goes on from CAISFO010000017.1 coordinate 14,323, forward strand.
CGCGTGAACCCGGCGCCCAGGTCATCGAACTTGGCGGTCTGGGCCGCATCCACGACCAGGTGCTTGATGCCGCCCCGCTCGATGCGGTCCTGCAGGTCCGCCTGGGACAGCAAGAGGGTGGAAGGCACCAGCACCGCGCCCAGCTTGATGCAGGCCAGCATCGTTTCCCAGAGGGGCAGCACATTGTCCAGCATGAGCAGGACACCATCTCCGCGCCGGACCCCAAGCTTCCGCAGGGAATTGGCAACCTGATTGCTGCGGCGCGAGAGGTCCTGGAAGCTCACCTTGGTTTCGGTTCCGCCTTCTTCCACGATCCAGAGGGCAGGCTGCTCGTTCCCGGCGGCATAGACATCGAAATGGTCCAGGGCCCAGTTGAACGACTCCAGGACCGGCCAGCGGAACTCGCGGCAGGCGGTGTCCCGGTCTTCCCGGTAACGCACCAAGAGATCCCGTGCGGCGAGAAAAGCCTCGCGTCCCCTCATGTAGCCCTCCCTATGGAATGGATGATCCAGCCAATCTATTCCAGTGCGGACCGACCGTCCAGGATGAAGAGCCGCCCTGATGAGTTGTGATGAATGCCGCCCTGGATTCCGGACCTAAATGGGGTCGTGGTAGGGTGGTCGCGTCACTCCAGCGGTCACGAGGCGTCTTGTGTTCACCATCATTCCAGAGGGGGCAGCCTACCGGGAATTCGTCCTGCTGAAGGACGGCCGGGGCGTCCTCCTCAGGGTTGCCTCTCCCGAGGACATCGACCGGGTGGAAGGGTTCATCCGTGGCCTGTCCCGCGAAAGTCTCGCGATGCGGTTCATGGGCGGTGTCGCCAGCGTCTCCCGCAAGTTTGTGGAAGAGCTCTGCACGCCCAATCTCCGCCTGCAGGCCTGCCTGCTCGCCGTGGAAGGGGAAGGCGAGGAGGAACAGGTGCTCGGCCTGGGCAACTACGTCGGCGGCGGTGGTCCGGTCGCTGAAGTGGCCTTCATGATCGGGGATGTCCACCAGGGGCGGGGCATTGGCACACTGATCCTCGAGCGCTTGGCGGGCCTGGCCGCGGGCGTAGGCTACCTGGGCTTCGAGGCGGAGCACCTGACCGGCAACAAGAAAATGGGCAACGTCTTCATGGACACGGGCTTCGAGACCCGACGGGCCATGGAGGATGGGGTTGTCCACGTGCAGTTTCCCCTGAGCGCGCCCGAGGCCCTGCGGGAGCGAACGGACCTGCGGGAGCGCGTGGCCACCGCCAATTCCCTGGTCCCCCTCCTGCGGCCCCGTATCGTGGCCGTGGCCGGCGCCTCCCGGGATCCCAATTCCATCGGCAACACCATCTTCCGCAATATCCTCCAGAGCCGTTTCCAGGGTTCGGTCTACCCCATCAATCCCAAGGCCAGTTCCATCGAAGGGGTCCAGGCCTACCCCTCGCTGGCCGCCCTTCCGGAAACGCCGGATCTGGTGATCCTGGCGGTACCGGCCACCAAGGTCTCCGCCCTCGCCAAGTGGTCGCTGGAGCGCGGTGCCAGGGGGCTGCTGGTTCTTGCTGCCGGGTTCGCGGAGAAAGGGCCGGAAGGGGCCCGTCGGCAGGAACGGCTGCTGCGCCTGACCCGCAGCCACGGTGCCCGCCTGGTGGGTCCCAACTGTCTGGGGCTGATGAACACCAACCCCTCCGTGCAACTGAATGCCAGCCTGGCCACGGCCATGCCTCCCCGGGGCAGGGTCGGATTCTTCAGCCATTCCGGAGCCCTGGGCGTGGTCATCCTGCAGTACGCGGCCGAACGAGGTCTGGGATTTTCCACCTTCGTGTCCGCCGGCAACCGAGCGGACGTCTCCGGCAATGACTTGCTGCAGTACTGGGAAGAGGACCCGGATACGGACCTGGCCCTGCTCTACCTGGAGACCTTCGGCAACCCCGGGCGCTTTGCCCGGCTGGCCCGCCGCATCTCCCGGCGCAAACCGATCCTGTGCGTCAAGAGCGCCCGCAGCCACGCCGGACGGCGAGTGGCCATGGCCCACATTGCCGCCGCCCCACGGGATGACGCGGAAGTGGAGGCCCTCTTCCACCAGGCTGGCGTCATCCGGGCGGATACCCTGGAGGACCTGTTCGACATCGCGCTGCTTCTCTCCCATCAGCCCCTGCCCCGAGGGAACCGGGTGGCCATCGTCAGCAATTCCGGTGGTGTGGCCACCATCTGCGCGGATGCCTGCGAAACACATGGCATGGAGATCTCCGGCCCTGGCGTGATGAACCTGCATGCCATGGCCCTGCCCGAGCACTACGAGCAGGCCTGTCAGGAAGCCCTTGAGCATCCCCAGGTGGACGCCCTGATCGCTTCCTTCGCCTGCCTGGGCACCTGCGATCCCACCGTCGTGGCCCGGGCCATCCGGCGGGCCGCCGTGCGGGCCGAACAGACCACCGGTATCGCCAAGCCCACCCTCCTTTCCCTCATGGGAGTCAGTGGGGCGGTAGCCGTGGGGTCTGCGGCCCTGGGCGACAGCGGCGGGAAATACCGCACCTTCCCTTCCTACCGCTTCCCGGAATCGGCGGCCCTGGCCCTTTCCAAGGTCGTGGAATACGCGCGGTTCCGCAAGCAGCCGCCTGGCCGGATTCTCAGCTACACGGATCTGAACGCCGGGGAAGCCCGGCGGCGGGTTGAACAACTCGTCGAGGCCCTGCCCAACCATGTCCCTACCGCCTTCACCGAAGCCGAGACCCGAGAACTCCTCGGGGCATTCGGCATTTCCATCGCAGGGACGCAGGATGGGGCGAACCGGAAGGGGCCGCACATGTCCCTCCACTTGTCCTCAGATCCGGACTTTGGGCCCATCTGGCGCTTCCATCGCCAGGGCGTGGCGTCCATTCTCCGGCTCACGCCCCTCACGGATCTCGACATCGCCGAAGTACTCGAGAGGATGCGCCTGCGTCCTTCCAGTGGACTGGCCGCCACCCTGGGCCGCCTGACTCAGTTCGTGGAGGAGCTGCCCTGGCTGCACACCCTGGAAGCCCAGGTGGCCATTCGCGGGGACTCGGGTTCGACCGACCCAGTGCCACTGCAGTCCGATTTGCGTCTGACCTTCAGCCAAGCCAGCTCACGAAAATACTGAACCCGAAGGGGGTCGCCATGCTCGTGAAGGAAATCATGCGGAAACCGGTGACGGTGGCGTCGGTCGGAACCACCCTGGGCGAGGCCGACCAGCTGCTCCATTCCCGTGGGTTCCGGCACCTCCCGGTAGTGGACCAGGGAAAGCTGGTGGGCATCCTGACCGACCGGGACATCCGGTTTGCCACGAGCAGCCTCTTCCATACCCCCCTTCATGAGGGTGATCTCGTGACCCTGGCCATGAGCGCCCATCCCCTGACGGCGGACCCCCTGGATCCAGTGGAAGACGCGGCGAGGATCATGCGGGAAAACAAGATCGGATGCCTTCCGGTACTGGATGGCGGCGAACTGGTTGGCATCCTCACGGGCATGGACCTGCTGGATGCCCTGATGACCCTCACGGGTGTGAACCAGCCTTCGTCCCGGCTGGAGGTGACCCTCCGGGATCAGCCGGGTGAGCTGGCGCGCCTCACAGCCTTTCTGGGCGCCCGCCACATCAACATCCATTCGATTCTCACCTATCCCACCCCGGACTCGACTGTCCGCACGGTGCTGCGGGTCGGCTCGAACCAGATCCGGCACCTGGCAGATGACCTTCGCGCGGCCGAATTCACCGTGCTTTGGCCCCTCCCCATGAGTTCGCACCTGAATCCGGCGGGACCGCGATGACTCCATCCGCTTCCGAGAAACCATGCCGACCCTGATCCACCGCGCGGAGTATGGTCAGTACGATTTCGGCCCGGAGCATCCCTTCGCGCCCGGTCGACTCGCCGTGCTCCTGGACCTGATCCGCTGCCTGGGGCATTCGGTCGCGCCAGTCGCCGCGCCTGCGGCGACCCGGGAGGAGATTCTTTCGGTCCACGACGAGGCCCTGGTGGCCATGGTCGAAGCCCTGGATCACGGCGATACCCGGCCCGAAGCCGAACGCTACGGCCTGGACACCGCCGACAATCCAGTCTTTCCAGGCATGGACCTGGCGGCCCGGTGGCTGGTGGGCGGCACCCTCCATGGAGCCCGCCTGCTCTTGGCAGGCACCGAGACGCGGGTGCTCCAGCTTGGTGGCGGGCTGCACCACGCCCAGAAGGACCGGGCAGCGGGCTTCTGCCTCTACAACGATCTCGCGGTGGCCATTCAGGCCTTTCTGGACCAGGGCTGGCGCGTGGCCTACCTCGACATCGATCTCCACCACGGCGATGGGGTCCAGAACCTGTTCTATGGCCACGACCGGGTCCTGACCATCAGCCTTCACGAGACCGGGCACTACCTCTACCCTGGAACCGGGCACATCCAGGAGCTGGGGGCTGGGCCTGCGCGGGGGCTCAGCGTGAATGTCCCCTTCGAGCCTTTCACGGAAGGCGAGGGATACCTGGAGGCCTTCGAGGAAGTGGTGCCCCGGGCTCTGGAACAGTTCGCACCCCATGTCCTGGTGATCCAGGCTGGCGCCGACGCACACTTCGCCGATCCCCTGGGGGACCTGGGGCTGACGACCCAGACCTTCCAGACGCTCTACCGCAGGATCCTTGAGTTGGCCGCCGAGCACGCCAAGGGCAGGACCCTGTTCACCCTGGGCGGGGGCTATGAACCCCAGGTGGTGGCACGGGTCTGGGCAATCCTTTATTTCACCTTGATGGAACTACCCCTTCCCACGGACCTCCCCGAGGAGTGGCTGGGGCGCTGGCAACACCTCCTGGGACCCGAAGTGGGCCGGACCCTCCACGACCAGGTGCCGGCCTTCCCGGAAATCCCAGGCCGGGGGGAGCGGACCCGCCGCAACCGCGACGTGGTCGCCCGCCTGCTGGATTCCCTGCTCCGCTACTGGCTCTGACCTTCCGCTATCCTCAAGGCATGATTGGACGCCTGCGCGGGGAACTTATCCAGAAACTGCCGAACCTGGCCCTCATCGAATGTGGCGGTGTGGGCTACGCGGCAGCGATCAGCCTGTCGACCTATGGACTGCTGCCCGAGGCGGGTACGACCGTCGTCCTGCATACTGAACTGCTGGTGCGGGAAAACGAAATTGCCCTGCTTGGGTTCTATTCCAACCAAGAGAGGGAGCTCTACCGGCTGCTGGTGAAAGTGGATGGGGTCGGCCCGAAGCTGGCCCTGGCCGCCCTGGGGGCCCTGTCCCTCGAGGACCTGGTACGGGCCATCCGGAGCCGGGATGTGAAGGTGCTAGTCCGCATTCCAGGCGTGGGCAAGAAGACCGCTGAGAAGATGTGCTTCGAGCTTTCGGAAAAATTGGGGGGGCTGACAGGCCTGGATGGGCTTTCCGCAGGACCTTCCTCTGATCCCTGGGAGGAGAGCCTGCGCTCCGCCCTGACAAACCTTGGCTTCAAGGAGGACCTGGTGCTGCCGGTGGTGGCGGAATTGCGGACCCTCAAGCCGCCCTTGGCCGAGGCCATCCGCCAGGCCCTGAAGGCGCTCCAGCGATGAGCACTCGCATCCTCTCCACCTCGGCGCTCGTGGGTCCGGCCCTGTCGGAACTGGGGGGCCGGTTCCCTGAATTGCGCATTGCGGCCTTTCATTCGCCGGAATGGCACGCGGCACTGCCCGAAGCCGAGGCGCTGGTGGTGCTATTGTCCGACTCGATCACCGCCACCGACCTGGCCGCGGCGCCCAGGCTGAAGGCCGTAGGCACCTATTCCGTCGGCGTGAACCATGTGCCTGTGCAAGCCTGCGAAGCCAGGGGCATCGCCGTGGTGAACACTCCCGGCGTGCTGACGGATGCCACCGCGGACCTGGCCTTGACCCTGCTGCTGGCGCTGACTCGACGCATCAGCGAGGGTGAGTCGCTGGTCCGCACCGGCGACTGGACAGGCTGGGCTCCAGATCAACTCCTGGGTTCCGGCCTCGCGGGCAAGGACTGCGGCATCCTGGGCAGCGGTCCCATCGGCCTGGCCTTCGCCCGGCGAGCCTGGGCCCTGGGGATGCAACCGCTCTTCTGGGACCGGGAAGGCCGAGGTGGCAAGGTGGATTTCGAACTCGACCAGGCGCCTCGCCTGCCCTTGTCCGACCTGTTGACGCGGAGCGCGGTCCTGTCCATCCACTGCCCCCTCACGGATCAGACCCGCGGCATGCTGAACCGTCCTGCCCTGGAGCGGCTGCCTGCCGGTGCGGTGGTCATCAACACGGCCAGAGGCGGCATCCTGGAGGAGGACGCCGCCCTGGATCTGCTGGCGTCGGGCCACCTCGGAGGGGTGGGCCTGGATGTCTATGACGGCGAGCCCAGGATCAACCCACGCTGGCTGCAGGCTCCCCGCACGGTGCTGCTCCCCCACCTGGGATCAGCCACGATGGAAACCCGCGATGCGATGGCGCGCTGCCTTTGCGATGGACTGGCCGCCGCGCTATCCACACGCAGGTGATACCCTGGACGTCCTCACGAGGAATCCCATGGCGCGCCCCTGGCTCAAGTTGCTGGACCCCGGTTTGACGGCCCTCATGGCTGCGGCCCCCACTGCCTTCGAGGACCGCCTGGCCCTGGCCCGCGCCTTCAATGGCCGCGCCCGCCACGATGAAGCAAGGGAAATCCTGGATCTGCTGCTGGCCGAGGACCGGTCTCACACCGAAGCCTGGTTCGAGCGCCTCCTCTGCTTCACTGACCACGCCGGGGAGGAGGAGGGCCTGGAACTGCTAGGCCAACTGGAATCCCTCCGGGATGAACGCCCGAACGATGGCGGCCATCTCCGCAACCTCGGCTACCTGCGTCTGCTGATGCAGGACCTCGACGGCGCGGAACTGGCGCTCCAGCAGGCACTGGCCTTGAACGGGCAGGATCCCAAGGCCCTTGAGCTGGCCGGTCTCGTGCAGCTGCACATGAACCATCCACCGGAAGCCAAGGCCTGGCTGCTCAAGGCGCTCAGCCTCAACCCGAAAGATCCGCGGACCCTCCGGCTGCTGGCCATTGCCCTGGAACAACTCGGCGACCCCGGTGGCGCTGAAACCCAGCTCGTGGCGGCTCTCAAGGCAGAGGAATGCTACTACTGGGGTTGGCACGCCCTGGGCGAACTCCTCTTGAAACGGGGTGAGCTGGCCGAGGGCTTGCGCTGCATCCAGCGGGCCCGGACCTTGCACGTTTGCGATCCTGCCAGCTACTTCATCCTTGCGGAAATCTTCAGCGAGCAGGGCCACCTCGAATTGGCCCAGGGGCAGCTCCACACGCTCATGCTGCTGGCACCACCCGCCCCGGTGCTCGCCGAAGCCCAGGCCCTGCTGGGCGAACTGAAGCGGGACATGGGCGACCGCGATGGTGCCGTGTCGTATTTCAGTCTGGCCACGGAAACCGATCCGGATGCCGCGAACCCTTGGGCCGCCCTGGGTGACATGGCCCGGGAGGAATGCCGTTGGGAGGATGCGCTCCGCTGCTACCGCGAAGCCCTGATGCGCGAACCCGACGCTGCGGACCTGCAGGTCCAGCTTGGCTATGTGCTGGTGGAGACCCGGCAGGGCCAGGCTGCCGAGCAGGCCTTCCTTCAGGCCCTGGAGCTGGATCCGGGCGAGTACAGCGCCTACCTCGGGCTTTCCGAGGTCTACCGGTTCGCCAACCGGCGGGAAGATCAGATGAGCATGGTGGAGCAGGCCATGGCCCTGGCACCTCAAGATGCGGACGTCTGGAACGCCAAGGGCGTGGCTCTTGAAGTCACCAATCGTTGGCGGGAAGCTACCGAGGCCTACGAGAAGGCTCTGGATCTGGAGCCCCAGCACCGGAAGGCCGCCAACAACCTGGGCTTCGTCCTCGAGAAGCGCATGTACCAGGGGGAACCGGAACTGCGCGATCGTGCCACCGAAGCCTGGAAACAGAGGCTGCTGATTTGTCGCGACGAAGGCCAGAGCTTCAAGATGGCCACGGAGCACCTGGCGGCCCTGGGCGTGGACGATGACACCATTCGCGAGTGGCTCCGGCCGGGTTTCCTGGCGGACGAGCTGGCCGAGTGACGAGGCCGTTACAGGATCGTCACACCATTATTTCCAGCTAGTTACGTGGGGTAGAGGCGAGACTGTGGAAAAGCCTGCGGATTGGGCACATTTGGGTAGGCTAAACCCTGTCCAGTGACGAAGTTCAATGCTGATGTTATGAAAAATCAATCTATGTTAATCATTTGTTTCCAATACTTACTTTGTTGACATGCGCGGAATTTGCTGGTCTGACCAAACCCAGGGTTATCCACATTTTTCGCTTTGTTTCGCGTTGACAGGGAAAACCCCCTGAACTCCAGGTAACCAGAGGCGAAACCGGCCCTGTCAACACACCCTCGTCACAGTCTCGTGACGTCAAACCAGCGCTTCGGCTTCCCGCAACTGGACACTCACCAGACGGGAACATCCAGCCTCCTCCATGGTCACGCCATACAAGGTGTCGGCCGCCACCATCGTCGGTTTCTGGTGGGTGATGACGATGAACTGGGTATCAGCTTTCATCTTCTGAACCATGGCAGCGAATCGCCCCACATTGGCTTCATCCAGAGGCGCATCCACCTCGTCCAGGACACAGAAGGGGCTGGGCTTGAAGTGGAAGATGGCGAAGAGCAGGGAAATGGCCGTCAAGGCCTTTTCACCACCGCTCAGCAGCGTCAGCGCCTTGGCGGTCTTGCCTGGCGGTTGCGCGGTGATCTCGATGCCACATTCCAGGAGGTTCTTGGGATCCTCGAGGCTCAGGTGGGCACTGCCACCCCCGAAGGCCTCGCGGAACACCTCCTGGAAGCGGGCGTTCACATAGTCGAAGGCCTCCCGGAAGCGCTCCTCGCTGGTGATGTTGATCTCCTGGATGGTGGCTTCGAGGTTGCCGATGGCGGCTGTGACATCGGCCCTCTGCTCGTCCATGAAGGCCAGGCGAGTCTCGGCCTCCTCCAGTTCCTGAATGGCCAGGGGGTTCACGCCTCCCAGTTCCATCCGCCGACCCTGCAGCTCGTTCAGTCGCGTCTGGTGGACCAGTTCACCCTCTTCCCAGGCCAGCCGTTCCGCTTCTCCGAGACCGGCCAGGAAAGCCGGAATCTCCAGCCCCAGGGCCAGCTCGACCTCCTTCGCCAGAGCCTCCTGGCTGCCCTGGACCTGGGCACCATGGATCAGCACTTCCTGGTGCTGGGCACGGGCGTTTTCGAGTGCCTCCTGGAATTCCCGGGTGGCCCGTTCCTGCACTCGCAGGGCCTCCTGATCCAACTCCAACCTTGGCTGGGCCTCCCGCGCCAGACTCTGGACGGCATCCCGCTCCTGCAGCAGACCTTGGGCTTCAGCCTCCAGCTCTGCCAGTCTCTGGACGCAGCCTTCGCGCCGGCTGACGTGTTCGGAAGCCTCCGCCTCCATGCGCTGGCGCTCGGTCTCCAGGTCGAAACGGCCACGCTGGGCCAGCTGCATGTGGCGCTCATGACCATCCCGCTCCGCCCAGGCGGCATCCCGGCTGCGCGCCACCTCCAGCCGCTGCTCGCGCCGTTCATCCAATCGCTGGCGGGCCTCCCGGACGAGGGTTTCGGCCTGCAGGATGGCTTCCTCCAGGGCCGAATCGTGGGCCTCTTCGGGATGCTCATCCAACTCCCGCAGGAGGACCTGGAGGCGCTTGATCTCGGTCTCCAGCTGTTCCCACAAGGTGTCAGCCCGTTCGCTCGCGGACCGGATCTCCGCAAGCTGCCCCTGAAGGGAAGCCTGCTGGGCCTTGTGGGTATCGGTACGGTTCCGCAGGGTCCGGAGGTCCCCATCGATTTCCAGTGACCGTTCGCGGGCGGCTCGGGCTTCGTCGCCACCCCGGCCCCGCTGGATTTCCAGCTCTTCGAGACGATCCAGGAGGGCCTCCCGGGTGGCCCGGGCCTCTTCCTGTTCGGCTCTCAGCTTGATGGGCGAGGCCGCGGGAGCGGAGATGCCCAGCTGCAGCGGACCATAGGGAAGGCGGATGAAGGCTGGGGATACCAGGGCCAGATCGGGATGAGCCAGGGCGAGCCCCGGCAGGGCCTCGTCGGAGCACCGGAAGGCTCGATCAATGAGGGTCTGCAGAGGGCGTTCCGGACCCATCCAGCGCACATGCTCGCGAAGGGGCTCACATCCCTCCGGCACCTCCGGAACAAGGCCTCCATCTCCCAGCGCCAGGAGCAAGTGCCCGGGCGCCGCCGTGGCCTGACCCACCAGGCCTGGCTCCAGGGAGAGGGACTGGAGCCAACCACCAAGCAGCCGTTCCAGATCGGGCCGCAGGGCCTCGTCCACGGTCAGCGACTCGACCAACGCCAGGGGGCGAAGGCCCTGTTCCCGCAGCCAGGTGATGCCCTTCCGCAGTTCCTCGTCCCCGAAGCTCTGGGCCAGCAGGTCGGAGATCTGCCGCAGACGACGCTCGGCCGCATCCAGCTCAGCCTCCGCCCGGTGGTGGTCCTGGGACAAGGTGCGCTGGGCCTCCTCGAGGGTCTCCGCCCGGCGGCGTTCGGACAAGGCGCCTTCCTCGGCCTGTTCCAGTTGCAGCAGCAGGCCCTCCAGGGTGCGGTCGACCTGGATGGCCTCGGCCTGCAGGCTTTCCAGCCGCGGCGCACGAACGGATTCCTCATGGTTCAAACCATCCAGCCGGCCTTCGAGCTGGGCGATCTGGCTGTGGAATCCCAACCGTTGTTTCTGGCGGGCCAGGGCCTCCTTCTGGCCTTCAGCCTTCCGCTCCCGAAGGGCCTGGAGCCCCGCTTCTTCGTGACGAAGGGCGCCTTGTGCCATGGCCACGGACTCCTCAGCCCTGGCCAGATCCGCCTCCCGCAGCCCAAGGCGTTCCGATGCCTCCTGCAACAACCCTTCCAGGGCCGAGAAGGCATCCCCGGATTCCATCAGCCGCTCAGCCAGGGCCTGAATGCGCTCCTGCAAGCGGCCTCGCTGTTCTTCGGCCTCAGTCCGACGTTCCTCCTGGAAACCGCGCTCCTGGTCCGCGAGCTGCAGACGCTGGTCCAGTGCCTGCATGGCGGCTGCCCGTCTGGCCTGGGTCTGCTGCTGTTCGTCCACCGAAAGGCGAAGCGCCTCGACTGCGGAGGCCTTTTCCGACACCTGTGCGGTAAGTTCGGCCACCCTGCGTTCCGTCTGATCCAGCTGGTCGAGGATGCGCAGCTTGGCCGCCTCCAGTTCTACGGCCTTCCCCGCCAGCAGGATTCGCTGAGTCGCCTTGATGTCCGTGTCGAGCTCTTTCGCTTTGCGGGCCCGCGAGGCCTGGCGCCGGAGGGAATCCATCTGCTTGTTCAGCTCGAACAGGATGTCATCGAGACGCAGCAGGTTGCTGCGGGTCTCGTCCAGCCGCTTCTCGGCGTCGGCGCGGCGCAGCTTGTAGCGGGTGATCCCGGCGGCCTCTTCAAGCAGGACCCGGCGGTCCTTGGGCTTGCTGCTCAGGATCAGGTCGATCTGTCCCTGCTGGATGAAGCTGTAGGCCCGGGTGCCCATCCCTGTGTCCAGCAGGAGATCCTGGACATCCTTGAGCCTGGCCTCGCGACCGTTGATGCGGTACTCGCTCCCGGTATCCCGGTAGAGGCGGCGCGAGATGGTGACATCACGCGTGGCACCCGGCAGCGCCGGATCGGGCATCTCCAGAACCAGCTTCACTTCCGCCAAGCCCATGGGCCGCCGCTGGGCCGTGCCCGCGAAGATCACATCCGCCATTTCGGAGCCACGGAGCATGGAGGGGCGTTGTTCTCCGAGCACCCAGGCCAGGCTGTCGGAGATGTTCGATTTGCCGCAGCCATTGGGTCCCACCACGGCCGTCATCCCGCCCGGAAAGCTCAGCTTCTGAGCCTCGGCGAAGGATTTGAATCCATGAAGTTCGAGGGAGATCAGGCGCACGCGGACAGCGCTCCAGGCGAAGAGATTGGGAACATCTCCCTCCATCATTCCACACCATGCGTAGGATCCGATGGCTGCTTACGGGCAGCCCCCTTGGGAAACGACTGGAAGCCCGCTAGACTTGGGTTTTCAAGGCCAGCCAGGAGCACCTGTGTCGCCCATTCCCGTTTTCTCGCGCCACCCGGCGACCATCGACCGGCCGGGGGCAGGTCTGGGCGTTGGCTTGGCTCCGGGACTCCTGACAGAGGCCAGGCCGTGAAGCTCCGCCTGCTGGCTCCACCCGAGGCCTCCCTGCTCTGGCTGGAAGGCCACCGGATCATTGCTGGCAACCACCGGCGCCCCCTGAGTGGACTGCCCACCGAGGATCAGCTGGCGCAGGCCCTGAGCGCCCTGCCCCCGGGGCCGACTCGTTGGGTGGTGGAGGACCTGTGGACCCCTTCTGTGCTGCTCCGGGAACTCACCGAACTGCCCAAGGGAGCCGAGGCCCAGGAGGCCTTTTTCCGATGGCGGTTCATGCAGGCCATGGCCCTGGATTCGCCCCATTTCGTCCAGGCTCTGGAAGTGGAGCCAGGTACCTGGCTCGCTTCAGGCATCCGGGATGATTTCAGGGAATCCGTGCTCCAGTTGGGGCTGCGGCTCGACCGCAGCCTCCATGCCCTCACCCCCCGGTGGCTGCACCTGTACAACCTGCTGGCGCCTTCCCTTAACCTGCCGGGCATGCTGCTGTCCCTGAGCCCAACTGAATCCGGCCAGTATTCAGGCACCCTGGTGGCCTGGGGGCGCACCCTCTGCCTGTTGCGGCAGTGGTCCGAGCCCCTCGCACCCGAGGCCTGGATCGAGGAGCGCATCGCTCCCAGCGCCGCCTTCCTCCAGCGGGAATCCCGTACACCCCAGCAGCTCTTCATCTATGGGGCGGCCTCCTGGCCAGAGGGCACCTTGCCGGTGCGCATCCTCGATGACCGGCTGGTGCTGGGGGAGACGCCCTGATGGCGGTACCGGTCCTCCACCTGAACCTGGCTCCCCGCCCCAGCCTCTGGCGGCAGAGGCACCATGCCGTCGGCTGGATTTCCCTGGGGGTCGGCTGCCTGGTCCTTCTGGGGACAATTGGTTTCACCTGGCGCGCCTACCATCAGGCGAGTCGTGCGGGACGGGAAGCGATCAGCCTTGGCGATGAAACCCGCCGCGCCGCGCGGCAGGAACAACAGCTCCAGGCCTCACTCCAGGACATGGACGCCAGCCGGGAGCAGTCCCGCTGGAAGCTCGCGGAACGGATCCTCCAGGAACGGAGCCTGCCCTGGTCCCGGCTCACCACGGAACTCGAGCAGGATCTGGTGCCGGACATGCGCCTGAAGGGGCTGCAGCGGGCCCGCAGCAACGCCCAGCAGGTGGTGATGAAACTCAAGGGCGAGGCCAGGACCCGCGAGGCCGAGGCCGCGTTCGTGGAAGCCCTGCGTGCCACCCCGGTCTTCGCCCAGGTCATCCTGGAACGGGAATCCGAACGGACCGGCGGAGGCTGGGATTTCGAGATCAGCCTACCCACCGCGGCAGTGCCGCCCCCCTTCAAGGCCAAGGCCATCAGGCAGGCTCAGGCGGCCCCCGCCCCGGTGGCCATGCCTGCGACTCGACCCACGACCCCTGTCCGGCCCCAGCAGCCGCATCCCGTGGCGGTCGCCGCACCCGCTCCCGTTCCAGTCGCCAACCCGGCAGCCGTTGACACCGAAGCCGCGCCCAGGCGCCGTCCAGGGCGAACGCGCGTTCGGCCGAATACCCCGGGGGATCCCGAATGAGCAGCCCCCTCCGCGCAAGCCGCCTTCGACTGGCTCTGGGCCTCTCCGGAGCCGTTGCCGGGCTTGCGGTGGCCTTCTTCCTGCTCCCGGACGCCTCCCAGCAGCTGGCGCAGAAGCTGAAAGCTAAGCGGGAGGCTGAACTCAACCGTAACCAGCAGGTGCAGCGGCTTCAGGAACTCCAGCAACTGGCCGATCGGATCCAACGCGGCCGGGAGACCCTGGCCGACCTGGAGGCACGCCTGCCCAAAGGTTCCGCTGGAGAACTGCAATGGAACCTCAGCAACACGCTTCATGCTCTGGCAAAGAAGCACAACCTTCGTCTGCAGTCCGTGAAGTACGGCCTGCCCAGCCGGGAAGGTGGGCGGGGTACAAATTTGGAGGCCGTGGACGTTGAGTTTGTGGCGCTTGGCGTCTATGCGAACCACAAGGCCTTCATGCACGATCTGGAGGGCTCCGGCTTGCCCTTCGCAGTGCGGGACGGTCGTCTGGAGGAGAGCCCAGAAGGGGCCAGGCTGAATATCGTCCTGCGTGCCTTCCGCAAGGCCACCGCCCCCGAGCGCGAGGAGGGCGAGGCATGAGCGCTGCGTCCGCCAGTTTCGATTGGAAGGCCATGGGCCAGGAGCTCCGGTCCAATCCCAAAACCCAGATCGCCCTCGCCGCCTTTGCCTTGGTGATGCTCTACGCCCTCTACACCTTTTTCGCCTCCGATGCGTCCAAAGGCCGGCGGGCAGTGGCTGCGGGGGCCGGAGCCAACCTGGATCCGAGACAGCTGCAGGGCCTTCGGCGTCTGCCGGATCTTGCCGCGCTGGGCAAGGCCGGGGAACTGCCCCCGCTTGCCAAGGTGTCGCGGGATCTCTTCCTGTTCGAGGCACCTGCGCCTCCGCCGGTGAAAGTCGCACCGCCTCCGCCCCCCCCACCGCCCTCGGCCGAGGAAGTCGAAGCCCAGCGCAAGGCCGCGGAAAAGGCAGCCGAATATGCGGGTCGGCCCCAGGACCTTAGGTACCTGGGGTTCTTCAAGGGCAGCCCCTCCGGAGCGGTGGGAGCCTTCATGAAGGGCGAGGAGCCCGTCACCTTGACTTCCGGCACTTTGCTCAAGGAGCGCTGGAAGCTCGTCGCGATTCTCGATACTCGTGCCGAGTTCCAGAACACCAAATACCCCGACATGAAGCTGGTCCTGGAGGTCCGAGAGGCCTCTGGCGGCGGGCCCACGAACCAATTCTGACCCGAAGGACGCCCCCGATGCCGATCCCATCCTTCGCCCGCCTCCGCCGCCTCTTGATGGTTGCCATGGTCCTGCTCATGGCCCTTGGATGCAGCCTGCACAAGGCCAACAAGGCCTTCGATGAAGGCCGCTACGACGAAGCCGTGGCCGAATACCGGGCCGTGCTCAGGCGCGATCCCACCAACCCAAAGGCGAGGATCGGCATCAAGCGTGCCTCCCTGCGGGCCGCGGAATACCACATGTCCCTGGCCCGGAAGGCCGAGTTGCGCGGCTATTCGGATACGGTGCTCTCGGAGCTTCGCAAGGCTCTGGTGCTGGACCCCGACAATCAAATTGCGGGGGAATGGCTCATTCGGCTGGAGCAGAAGGCTGCCAAGGACAAGGCGGAGGCCGATGCACTGGACGACCTGGATGCCCTGAAGATCAAGGCAGACAGCCTGAATGCCGTGCAGCTCAACCCGAGGTCCATCGAAGGCATCGACCTCAATTTCAGCCGGAAGACCAGCCTCCGGGAGATCTTCGCCACCCTCAGCCGGGCCTCCGGCGTGAACATCATCGCCCACACCTCTTTCCAGGATCAGACCATCTCCATCGATCTCCGTGGCCTGCCGTTCCAGCGGGTGCTGGACACCCTGATGCTGCAGAACGACCTGTTCTACAAGGTCATCGACAAGAACACCATCATGGTCTTCAAGGCCACACCCCAGAACCGGGAACAGTTCGAGAACCAGATCATCAAGACCTATTACTTGTCCCACGCGGATCCCAACGAACTGCGATCAACCCTCACCACGATCAATCCGCAGCTGCGCGTCTTCACGGACAAGCGCGTGAACGCGCTGATCGTGAAGGCGAAACCCCTGGAGCTATCCATCGTGGACCAGGTGATCCGCACCCTGGACAAGCCCAAGGCCGAAGTCATGATCTACCTCGAGCTCATGGAGGTCACCGAAACCAGCCTGGAGAATGTGGGCCTGCTGCCCGTGCTGAACGCTACGGATACATCGGGCACTTACCGCATGGGCGCAACCACCGTGAACAACACGTCAGGCTTGAACACCAATTCCGGGTTCACCAAAATCCACACCGCCGACATCCGGGTGCTGTTCCCGAACCTCGCCCTCGACTTCCTCAAGAGCAACGGCGACGCCCGACTGGTGGCCAGTCCCAATGTGCGGGTGCTCTCCGGCGAAGTCGGCGAAGTGAACATCGGCTCGAAGATCTCCACAACCCAGAGCCAGCTCTCGCTGCCCAACACCGGGAGCACCGGAACCTCGGCCAGTGCCTCATCACTCCTGGGGGGTGTGGGGCAGACCTCCTATTCCTACGAGGACATCGGCGTGAAGATCAAGGTCGAGCCTCGCGTCAACAACAATGGCGAGATCACCCTGAAGATCGAAAGCGATGTCACGACTCTGATCGCGGGATCAGCGTCAGGCCGACCCGACATCGGCAAGCGCAGCATCAAGACCATCGCCCGGCTGCGTGATGGCGAGACTGCGGTCTTCGGTGGCCTGCTCAAGGACGAAGAGCAGAAAAGCCTCCAGGGCATCTGGGGCCTGGCCGACATTCCCCTGGTCGGCGGACTGCTGGGCAATCACAACAACAGCAAGGCCAAGACCGATGTCCTCCTAACCATCCGGGCTGTCCTGGTCCGGAAGCCCGTGATGACCGAGCAAGACATGGCTCCCTTCAACCCTGAGGACGCCACCTCCAAGGCGGGCCCTTTTGCTCCGGTGGCCGCCAAGAAACCCGCGATACCCGTTCCGCCTCAGGCCACGGCCACGGTGCCTCCGCCGGCAGCCCCACCCATGGTCCCAGCCACCCAGCCCACCTTTCCGGTTCCTCCCCCTGGTCCCGCGCCCTCCACCATGCCACAGCCCACTCAGGACCAACCTCCGGTCACCCCGCCTGCGGCACCCCTGGATGCCATTCAGGAGAAAAAGCCCGCTGCCCCGGCCGATCAGCCCCCAGCCCCCTCTGACCTGGTGTTCTTCATGTCGCCAGTGGCCTCGGAAATCAAGGTAGGCGAAAAGGTTCGCATCAGCCTCACTGTGAGTGGTGGAGGCGGCTTGAGCTCGGGCACCGTGGAGTTGCGCCTGCCTCCGGGCGTGAAGCTGCTGGGGCTCACTCCAGGTGAGTTCATCACCAGTGAAGGGGGCAGCCTGGAACAGTTTCCAGGCAAGGATGGGATTCTGAAGCTGGTATTCAGGCGCAGCCCCACCAGCACTGATGCGGGACCCTTTGCCTCCCTGGATCTGGAGGGGCTCAGCCCAGGGAATGCACCCGTCCTCATCCAGAGCGGGCAGTTCCTGGTGGGTACCACACCCATCTCGGGGCGCTGGTCCAACGCCCTCGTGACGGTGCAGTGAGCCGCCAGCCTGGATTCACCCTGCTGGAGCTGGTGGTGACCGCCACGGTCCTGCTCATCCTGGCCTCGGTTACCGTGCCCCTGGTCAAGAACGGGCTCAAGCGACAGCAGGAGCTGGAGCTGCGCCGGGACCTCCGGGAGCTGCGTTCGGCCATCGACGATTACAAAAAACAGGCTGAGCAGCAGAAGATCAAGGCGCCACCCCCCGAAGCGAACTTCTATCCGGCCAGCCTGGATCTCCTGGTGGAAGGCGTCCCCGCTGCAGGATCCGTCAGCCGCAAAGTGCGGTTCCTCCGCCGCATCCCGGTGGATCCCTTCACTGGCAAGGCTGAGTGGGGCATGCGGAATACCAGCGATGATGCCAACAGCACCAGCTGGGGCGGGGGGCACGTCTACGATGTCTATAGCCTCTCTCATGGCACCGGCATGAACGGGGTCCCCTACGGCCAGTGGTGAGAAACGGTGTTGCCTCAAGCGGCCTGCTGCGATAGGCTTGGAGTTCGGCACATCCGAACCCTGCGGGGCTCGGTTTGCTCTTTCAAGCGGATATGGCGGAATTGGTAGACGCGCTAGTTTCAGGTACTAGTGTTCACAAGACGTGGGGGTTCGAGTCCCTCTATCCGCACCATTTTTTTGCCGGCTTTGCCTCCAAATAATGGTGAGTAGGAAAACAACCCTTTTTGACAAAGGCACCTGGCCTTCACCAGGTTCGACCCCTTCTTGGTACGGGACTGAGAATTGGGTGACGGGCGATCCCCCGAAAAGGAGCCGACATGGCCCTGAACATGGAACAGAAGAAGATCATCATCGACGACTACAAGCAGCACGAGTCGGATACGGGTTCGCCTGAGGTCCAGGTCGCAATCCTCACCAAGCGCATCAATGACCTGACCGAGCACTTCAAGACCCACACCAAGGACTACCACAGCCGCCGCGGCCTCATGATCATGGTCGGCCAGCGCCGCCGCCTCCTTGATTACCTCAAGAAGAAGAGCAAGGACCGCTACGCCGTTTTGATTGAAAGACTCGGCCTCCGCCGCTAAGACATCCCACTCCCGACGCAAATCGCCCGCAACCGCGGGCGTTTTGCTATGTTCGAATGATGGACCTGAAGCCTCTGCCCTGCCCGGATAGCCCCGATCCCTACACAGTCCTCGACCGCCGGATGGTCTACGACTCTCCCTGGATCCGGGTCCGGGAGGACCGCTACCAGCACCGAAGGGGCGCCCAGGGCCGCTACGCCGTCTGCGGCTTTCAGCGCATGGCCTGTGGCGTACTGGCCCTGGACGAACAGGACCGCGTGGTGCTGGTGGGCCAGTGGCGCTATCCCCTGGAGGCCTACTCCTGGGAGCTCCCCGAAGGGGGAGGCGACGAAACGGAAAGCCCCTTCGAGGCCATCCGCCGGGAGTTGGCCGAGGAAGCCGGCCTAAGCGCGAAGGTCTGGGAGCCGCTGTGCTACTTCCATCCCAGCAACTCCTCCACCGATGAAGAAGCATTCCTGTTCCTCGCCTCGGATCTGGAGCCTACCGATGCCCATGAAGCCGAGGACAATGAAGAGCTGATGCTCCATCGCGAGCCCTATGCCGATTGCCTGAAGCGCGTCCTGATGGGAGACATCTCAGACAGTCTCACCGTCATGGCCCTGCTCACTCTGCAGGCCAGGCGAAGCGGTGTGGCGGCGGAACTGGCGCCCGCACTGGCGGAGCGGTTCTTCCAGCGGCCGGGGGAGCACCCTTCCGCCGGACGCGCCCGCTGGAAGACACTGCCATGATCCTCACCCTGCATCCCGAGACTCCCCAATTGCGCCACCTTGAGCGCATCGCGGAGCTGCTGCGCCGGGACGGGGTCATCGCCTATCCCACGGACACCCTCTTCGGTCTGGGTTGCCTTGCCTCGAGAAAGAAGGCCGTGGACCGCATCCAGCAGATCAAGGGCCGGGATCCGAAGAAGCCCATGTCCATCCTGTGCGCCGACATGGAGATGTTCTGCCGGTACACCCGGCACCTGGAGACCCCAACCTTCCGCCTCCTGAAGCAGATGCTTCCAGGCCCCTACACGGTCCTGCTGCCAGCGAGCCGGGAAGTGCCCCGCTACCTTCAGAACAAACAGGTGGTTGGGCTGCGCATCCCCGACCACCGGTTTTGCCACGCTCTGGTCGCCTTGCTGGGAGAGCCCATCATCACCACCAGCGCGGTCGTGCCCGACCAGCCGATCCTGAATACTGCTTGGGAACTGGAGGAGGAGCTGGGCCATGCCCTCGATCTGGTGGTGGACTGCGGCCAGCCACTGGGGGAGCACAGCACCATCGTGGATCTCAGCGGCGATGAGCCCTTGTTGGTGAGGGAAGGTGCCGGGCCCTGGCCGCTCTGAGCATGGATGACTGTCGGAGGGTCAGCACTCCGGCAGGTTCACAGTGAAGTCCAGAGGCGCTTCAAGCACATTGACCGCCAGGCCGCCACGGGCGGTTTCTTTGTACTTGGTCTTCATGTCGGCCCCCGTGTCCCGCATCGTCCGGATGACCTTGTCGAGGCTCACGAAGTGCTGGCCGTCACCATAGAGCGACATGCGCGCCGCGTTGATGGCCTTCACCGAGGCCATGGCATTGCGCTCGATGCAGGGCACCTGCACCAGGCCGCCGATGGGATCGCAGGTGAGGCCCAGGTTGTGCTCCATGCCGATCTCGGCGGCGTTCTCCACCTGGTCTGGCGTGCCCCCAAGCACCTCCGACAAGGCGCCTGCGGCCATGGAACAGGCCACGCCTACCTCCCCCTGGCAGCCCACCTCGGCCCCGCTGATGGAGGCGTTCTCCTTGTAGAGGGCGCCGATGGCCCCGGCCGTGAGCAGGAAGCGCACCACGCCATCATCCGTGGCGCCGGGCACGAAGCGGCGGTAGTAGTGCAGCACTGCAGGAATGATCCCGGCGGCGCCATTGGTGGGGGCCGTCACCACCCGGCCGCCGGCCGCGTTCTCCTCGTTCACCGCCAGAGCGTAGAGGCTCACGAAGTCGAGGGGCGTGAGGGGATCCTTCAGGCCGGCCTCGGGGGATTCCGTAAGGCGTCGGAAGAGGCCCGGCGCCCGGCGCGGCACCTTGAGGCCACCCGGCAGCAGGCCTTCAGTGGTGCAGCCCCGCCGCACGCAGGCCTGCATGACGGACCAGATGTCCAGGAGTCCTTCGCGGATGACCGGCTCTGGGCGCCAGGTCTGCTCGTTCTCCAGCATGAGCTGGCTCACGCTCAGGCCCCCTTCCCGGCATCGCACGAGCAGGTCCAGACCCGTGTGGAAGGGGTGGGGCGGCTCGGGGCCCGGCTGGGCCGGGGGGCGGGCGCCATCCTCCACCACGAAGCCGCCGCCGATGGAGTAGTAGACCTGGGTCCGCAGCACAGTCCCATTGGCATCCAGGGCGGTGAAGCGCAGCCCATTGGGATGGAAGGGCAGGCTCTTTCTCAGGAGGAGCAGGTGCTCCGCCTCCCGGAAGGGAACCTCCTGACGGCCCAGAAGAGACAGCCGACCCACCTCCCGAACCCGCGCCACCAGCCCTTCCACTGCATCCACATCGACGCCCTCCGGGGTCTGACCCAGGAGCCCCAGGAGCACCGCCCGGTCGCTGCCATGGCCGAGGCCCGTGGCCCCGAGACTGCCGAAAAGCTCCACACGCACATTCACCACGGAACCCAGAAGGCCCGACGCCTCCAGGGCCACGGCGAAGCTGCGGGCCGCCCGCATGGGCCCCACCGTGTGCGAGGAACTGGGCCCGATGCCCACGCGGAAGAGGTCGAAGACGGAGAGCGTCATGGCCCATTGTCACCCCAATTGGCCTTTGGCTGGATTCAACTAGGATGTCTGGAGGCCGTCCGTGGCTAGGATCCTGGCCGCGTCAATTCCGCCAGCACCTCCCTGGCGCAGTCGGGGCAGATACCGTGGCTGAAGGTGGCCTCGGAGCGGTTCTGGATGTAGCACTCCATCTGATTCCAGAAGCCCTGGTCATCACGGATCTTCTTGCAGTGGGCGCAGATGGGGATGAGGCCCTGGAGAGTCTTCACCTCGGTGAGCGCGGTCTGCAGATCGGCGATGAGCGTGAGGTTGCGGCCGTGGAGGTCCTTTAGCTCGTGGTGGGCCTTCTGCAGACGGCGCCGGCTCAGCACCAGCACGCCGGCAATGGAGAAGCCCAGCACGCCCAGGGCGGCCCAGAGCCCCAGCAGCCGGGCCTGGAAGCGCCGCTCCCGCTGCAGTCCCTCGATCTGCATCTGCTTCTTGTCCGCCTCGAAGGCTGCGCTGGCTTCCGCAACGCGCCTCCTGTCCTCTGCCTGCACCAATGCGTCGCTGAGGGCCTTGAACTCCCCGTGGGCCAGGTAGGCCCGGTGGAAGTCCCCGGCGAAGGCGAGTTCTTCCGCCAGGTTTCCCGCCACCTCGGCCGACTCGTTGGTGGCGTGGGCCTCCTTCAAGTGCTGGAATCCCTCCTCGAGCAGTCGGAGCCCTTCGCTGTTGCGGCCCAGGCGGTTGAGGGCAATCCCCTTGTTCACTTGGGACACAGCCACGAAGGAGGGATAGCGGGCGATATCGGGGTGCCGAAGGGTGGCCTCGGCGTCCCGAAGCGCCGCCGTGTAATTCCTCTCCCGCAGGTGGGCATCGGCCAGGTTCATGGAGGCCAAGAGCTGGATGTAGACATCCTCCGCCTGGGCCGCAAGAGATGCCGCCCGCGTCAACTCCGCCAATTGTTCCCCGGTCCGGCCCTGATGCCCCCAGGTGTTGGCCAGGGAGAGGCGGCAGGTGGCTTCCAGGCCTGCGTCCGACAGCCGCTGGGACAGGGCGATGGCCTGCCGATGGGAGTCCAGTGCCTCACCGAAGCGGGCGAGGAAGGTGTAGAGGTTGCCCATGTTGTCCAGCACCTGGGCCTGACCGTGCAGATCCCCGATGTCCCTCGCGACGGCCTGGGCCTTCTGGTTGGCCTGGACGGCCTCCTGGAACTTCCCGTTGGTCTGGAGGCCATAGGCCAGCAACCGGTAGCCCCGTCCCAGAACACGGGCCAGCTCGAAGTCTCCGGGGTGGGACCGGCGGAAGGATTCCATGGCTGGGAGGACCGACCCCAGGATGCCCCTTGCCTCGACGTACTTCTCCGTGTTGTTGAAGAGGGCCGCCGCCTCAAGTTCCAGCAGCAGGCGGATGCGCTCGTCGCCGGTCCTTGCGACCAGCTTCCGGCCCCGCTCCAGGTAGACGCCAGCCTTGGGGAATTCGCCCAGCGTATTGAGGTCCCGGCTCAGGCCGTGCAGAAACCAGGCCTCGGCTTCCGGATCGGGAGCCCCTGCCAGCAGGCCCAGGGCCTCCTCGGCCCAGGCGATGGCGGCGGCGGGGTGGGCACGGTTGTCGGCCGCGACCCGGCTCCGCAGTTCCGCAATACGGCGAGGCGCATCACCGGACGGAGAAGCCACCTGTCCCCCGAAACCGGGACCAGCCCAGAGTCCAAGGAGGACACATAGCAGGGCAGACATGAGCAAACGCATGGAACGAGGCTCCGTGCTCGTCGTATCGGTGGGGGTTGTCGTTCAATCTACTCGATAGTGGCAACCCCGGCTTTCAGGATTCTGCAAGGCGGCATTGAGGATGAGCCTGGCACAAAGAATCCCGCTGCGGAGTTCCAGCAGCTCCCGGCTCAGCGAGGCCTCGTGGTAGAAGCGTTCGATGCGGTGGGCGAGGTAGTGGAGATCCGCCTTGGCGCGCACCAGCCGGGCCCCCGTGCGCACAATTCCAGCGTAGTTCCAGAGGGTGCTTCGAATGAGTCCCCAGTCCTGGTCGATGAGCAAGGGATCCGTTGGCTCTGGTTCTTCGGGCTTCCGCCATTGCGCCAGAAGCCCGGGCTCGGGGAGAGCGGTCGCGCGCAACTCCCGGACGGCGGCTTCGGCTCCCCGGAAGCCCCAGACAAGACCCTCCAGCAGGCTGGTGGAGGCCAGCCGGTTGGCGCCGTGCACACCCGTGCAGGCCACTTCGCCTGCGGCAAAGAGACCCGGAAGGCTGGTGCGGCCGTCGAGGTCCACCAGGACGCCGCCGCAGAAGTAGTGAGCGGCGGGAACCACCGGAATGGCCTGACGATGAGGATCCAGCCCCTCGGCCCGGCAGGCGGCCAAGACCGTGGGGAAGTGCTGGTCCAGGTCCAGCCTGGCGGCCAAGGGGGACAGGTCCAGGTAGACGCAGGCCTCGCCGCTGGCGGCCATTTCCTGGAAGATGGCGCGGCTCACCACGTCGCGGGGAGCGAGTTCCATCTGATCGGGCGCGAACCTGGTCATGAAGCGCTCGCCCTTCCGGTTGACCAACTGCGCGCCTTCCCCTCGCAGCGCCTCAGTGAGCAGGGTTCTCGGCTTGCCTGGTACGTAGAGCGCCGTGGGATGGAACTGCACATACTCACAGTTCACGATGCGGGCGCTGGCCCGGTAGGCCGCGGCCAGACCATCCCCCGTGGCGCTGGGCGGGTTGGTGGTGTGCAGGTAGAGGTAGCCCAGACCGCCGGTGGCGAGCATGGTCCGCTTGGCCAGGGCTCCCTCGACTTCACCCGTGTCGGGATCGAACAGGAAGGCGCCATGCACCTGGATGGGATCGTAGACCCGCACGGGGTCGACGCAGTGGTGGGGGCTGGTGATGAGGTCCACCAGACAGAGGCGCTCCCGCACTCGGATGTTGGGATGCTTGCGCACCGCCTCGCTGAGGGCGGTCTGGATGGCCAGTCCGGTCGCATCCTTGGCGTGGTAGATGCGGCGGGCGCTGTGGGCGGCTTCCGCGGTGGGCGCAGGCGTGCCGTTCGTGCCCAGATCGAAGGGAACCGCCAGGCGTTCCCATAGGAAGGTGCGACAGAGCCTGGGACCTTCCTCCGCCAGCAGGCGCACCGCCTCGGTCCGGCAGAGACCCGCCCCGGCGCCCTCGATGTCCGAGGCCAGCAGGTTCGAGGAATCGCCCTCTTCGGGAGGGGCCAGGCCGATGATGCCGCCCTGGGCCCAGGAGGTATTGGTGGCGCCAAGGTCATCCTTCGCCACCAGCATGACGCTGGCCCCCAGGTCCGCCGCCCGCAGGGCTGCCGAGCAGCCGGCGATCCCGCTTCCCAGCACCAGCAGATCGACCGATCGGTTCATGCCAGCTCCCAGACAGGGCGATCCAGGGCCCAGAGGGGCCCGAAGATCGCATCCTCTTCCGTGTCATCCGTCCTGCGCTTCCCATGTTCCAGCCTCTGGATCGTCAGGTCCAGAGCGACCGAGGCCCGAACCTCGCCCCAGGGAGTGGAAATCCTTCCACCGCTGGGTGCCAGCCTTTGTATGGCCTCCGCCCAGAGGCTGTTCATACCGGCTAGTTGATGTTGCTGCAGGTGGTGGTAGCCCCCCGCCAGCAGGATGAGGCCCTGCAAGGCGTGCTTCAGCTCACTCTCGGCGGTGGACCAGAGCGGCTCCAGGGCATCGTGGCACTCGTGGTAGAGGCCGTGATTGAACAGGGACACGCCACAGGCAAGGGGGTAGCACTCATCGAGGGGCAGCGGCGTGAGTGCCGCCAGCCGCCAGCCACTGCGGAGACTCACCAGAGGTCCCCAGGCACCCCAAAGTGACGCGGGTCGCCAGCCCTCTGGCCCGCCCTCAGCCGTTTCCGGCCAAGCCAGGCGGTGCCGGCGCCAGGCCGCTGCAGGATCGTCCACAGCCAGCGCCCCCAGCATCCGGGCCGCGTGGTTCAGCAAGGCCTCCTCTGGAAGCCCGTCAGGATGGGCCTTCCGCAGCCCCGGCGCCCCCAGGATGGTGGGCCAGACCAGGACCTGCCGTTCCGTCGCGTCCTGCAGCGCGGCCTCCATCCGGTCCTGCAGGAAGCGGTGGATCTCAATGGGCAGGCGGGGTTGCCGCTGCCAGAAGGGGGTTTGGTTGCAGGTGTCGCTCATCGTGTCACCACCAGCCGAAGCGCCATGCCGCCCAGGTCGTTCTCGGCCACGCCCGCCCACTGGCAGCCCGGGATGCGACCCCTCAGAACCTGCCGGGGATCCCCCTGCCCATGGATGAGAATCCAGCGCGCAACCAGTCCCCGGAACTTCTTCGAGAAGTGGCTGACGGCTTTCCCACTTTCATCGAAGATGTCCACCGTGTGCCTGGGGCGAGTCCAGGCCTTCAGCAGGTCTGCGGCATCCCCCGGCAGCAGTTCCCAGAGCGGGCCGACGGGCAGGGCTTCCAGTTGCGGCGGCAATTCGTGCCGCCAGTGGGCTTTCAGCCCCCTGAGTGCGCCCAGGTTCAGCTTGTAGGGCGGGACCAGGGCGTCGCCACGCACCACACCCCGGAGGTTGGACAGGATGTACACCTGCCTCCAGGCTTCCACAGGCAGGGAGGCTGGATCCAAAGCCTGGAAGGCCACGCCGGAATAGCGTGCGAGGGCGGGCAGCAGCGGCACGGGGCCGGCCAATGCCAGTGCTTCGCTGCGCGCCTTGTCCAGGGCCAGGCCCTTCACTCCGAAGGCCTTCTGCAGCTCATCCGGGGACCCGGACTTTGCCAACGCCGCCAGCTGTTCCCGCACCCAGCGCTGGGCAGGGTTCTCCGGCAGGCGAGCTTTCCGGCCACCCGAGGCCTTGTCTTCGGAAGGAGCCAGGAGGATGAGGGGCATCGTGTTCATTGACCCTCCACCCAGGTTTCCAGGCTGACGAGCGCAATGCCGGCCAGGAGGTCCCGGAGATGGCTCCCGTAACCCCGCAACCCTGCGCTGTGAGCGAAACGATGTCCGAAGCTGGCTCCAGGCAGCGCCGGCTGGCCTTCGTCCAGCTCCCAGGGATGCAGCACCAGCGGCGTCCCTGCATCCTCCAGGGCCAAGGTCTCCAGGGCCCGTCGCACCAGACTGAAGGGCAGCACGCGGGGTCCCCAGCCCCAGAGCGGCGACCGGGGCGGGCCGGACCAGAGCACCGGGGGCGGCAATTCCCACAGACCTGGGTTCAACCGATGGGGACGCCGGAGCCAGCTTGGGTTGCCAATGATGGCCAGTGGCACGCGACTGGAATCGTAGCGAAAACCCAGTTCTGGAAGGTCCTGCCACCAGTCGGCGGCAGCCTCGCGAAGGCTCCATTCAGGAGCGCGGTAGCCCACGACGGGTTGGCCCGAAAGATCCTCCAGCAGCGCCTTGCCCTCCTGCAAGGAGGCCCTCCAGGTGCCTCGATCCGTCTCAAAGGCCCTCTGGTGGGTCAGGCCATGCAGACCAATGGAATGGCCACTCGCGACGATGCGACGCAGCAGCTCTGGGTGGCGCCTGGCCTGGTCCCCCAGACAGAACCAGGTGGCCGTGGCTCCAAGGTCCGCGCAGAGCTCCAGGGAACGTTCCGTGGCCAGGGGCAACCGACATTCGAAACGATCCAGAGCCTCTGGCTGGTCATAGGGCGGGCAGCAGAGCTGGAACCAGTCCTCCCAGTCCAGGGAGAGGGGGAGGCGATGGGATTTCAGGTGAAGTTCCGCTCGGAAAGGCTGATGAACTCCAGCGAGAAATCATCCAGCTCCGTCTGGAACTGCTTGAGTTGGCCCTGGAAGAAGTTGTAGGCCATGAGCGCGGGGATGGCTGCCACCAGGCCGATGGCCGTGGCCACAAGGGCCTCTGAGATACCAGGGGCCACGGTGGCGAGGTTGGCATTGCCCGTGGCGCCGATGCCCCGGAAGGCATCGATGATGCCCCACACCGTGCCGAAGAGACCAATGAATGGACTCACAGCCGCGACGGTGGCCAAGCCACCCAAAGAGCGCTCGAGGCGGCCCATCTCCACCACACTGGCCCGCTGAAGGGCCCTTTCCACGGCTTCCATGCTGCGTAACTGGGCGCGGCTGTCCTGCCCCAGACCACGCAGCTGGTAGGTCACTTCGCTGTAGCCCGCCACAAAAAGGCCCACGAGGGGACTGATGGCGAATTTTTCAACCTGCTGCTTGAGCTCCCGCCAGTCGGTGGCCCGCTTGAAGGCTGCCCGGAACTGCTCGGACATCGCCCGGCTGCGGCGATAGAGCAGTGCCTTGCGAATGATCACCACCCAGCTGAGCAGCGAGAAGGTCAGGAGGATCAACAGCACCAGCTTGGATACAGGACCCGCATGGAGCATGACCTCCAGCAGGTTGACTTCGTTGCCTGTAGGTGCTGCCAGGATCACCATGCCATCTCCATGCCCGCATGATAGCAAGCTACACTGGTTCCTTTGTGCGAGGACAACATGCAAGCGCTGGTCATTGGTTCGGGATACGTGGGGCTGGTGGCCGCCGCCTGTTTCGCGGAGGCGGGGCACCGCATCCTCGGCGTGGATGTGGACGCCGCGAAGGTAGCCACCCTCTCCCGCGGCGAGTCGCCGATCTTCGAGCCGGGCCTGGAGGACCTCCTCCGGAAACACCTGTCCTCCGGCGAACTCCGGTTCACTACGGATCTCAAAGCAGGCATCGCCGAAGCAGACGCCGCCTTCATCTGCGTGGGAACCCCCCAGAGCGAGGACGGCAGCGCGGACATGAAGTACGTGCTGGCCGTGGCTGGGGAGATTGGGGAGGCCATGGCTCTGCGCAGCAAGGAGTCCAAACCCCTTATCGTCGTCGACAAGAGTACCGTGCCCGTGGGCACCGCCGCGCGAGTCCACGCCGAGATCGCTACCCACACGGATCGCGCCTTTGAAGTCGTGAGCAATCCGGAATTCCTGCGGGAAGGTTGCGCCATTGGCGATTTCATGGAGCCGGATCGCGTCGTGATCGGCTGCAGGACGGACCACGCCGAGGTCATCATGAAGGCCCTCTACCAGCCCTTCCTCGACCGAAGCGGTGGCAAATGGTTCCGCATGGATCCCCCCAGTGCCGAACTCACCAAGTACGCGGCCAATGCGATGCTGGCCTTGCGCATAAGCTTCATCAATGAAATCGCCAATCTGGCGGAAGACGTGGGCGCCGATATCGAACACGTCAAGGCTGCCATCGGCGCGGATCATCGGATCGGCCCGGCCTTCCTGAATCCAGGGCCTGGCTTCGGCGGTTCCTGCTTCCCGAAGGACCTGCAGGCCCTCCTGAAGGTCGGCCGCGAGCACGGGCATCCCATGATGACGCTGGCAACCACCGTGGAGGCCAATCGGCACCAGAAACAAGTATTGCTCCGCAAAGTGCGCCAGTATTTCGAAGTGAAATCCGGAGTGCCCGCTCCCCTGAGGGGACGCCGCTTTGCCATCTGGGGTCTCGCCTTCAAGGCCAACACGGACGACATCCGCGAAAGCATGGCTCTTGAATTGATTGAGGGCCTGGTGAACCTAGGCGCCGAGGTAGTTGTCCACGACTTTGCCGCCATGGACGCCGTAAAGGCCAAAATCGGCAACAAGGTGCGGTACGCCACCACGCCGCTGGCGGCCTGCGAAGGTGCTGATGCCCTGCTCATCGCCACGGAGTGGACTCAATACCGCCAGGCTGATCTGGAAGCCGTGGCCGGGGCCCTCAAGGCCCGCTGCATTTTCGACGGCCGCAACCTCTTCCGCCCCGAGGACATGGAAGCCAAGGGCTGGACCTACCATTCCCTCGGCCGCAGGGCGGTGGGACCGTCATGACGCGGATCCGGCTGGGGGACATCGCCCACGCCCGGAGCGGCGACAAGGGCGACGGCTCGAACGTGGGTGTCATTGCCTACACAGAGGCAGGATTCCGCCTGCTGAGACAGGAACTCACGGCCGCGCGCGTGAAACACCACTTCTCAGCCATCTGTCTGGGCGCTGTGGATCGGTTCGAAGTGCCCAATCTCAAGGCCCTCAACTTCATTCTCCACGACTCCCTGGGCGGGGGGGGCAGCGAAAGCGTGAAATCCGACGCTCAGGGGAAGACGCACGGTCAGGCTCTGCTTAGAATGGAACTGGACCTGCCCGGTGATATTTCGCTGGCGGACCTCACACCCTGAACACGAGCATCCAGAAACGGAGTACCCCATGAACCTCGGCCCTGGCCATCTCCTGCTTATCGGCATCGCCCTCCTCATCTTCTTCGGCCCTTCCCGCCTGCCTGAACTCGGGAAGAGTCTCGGCAAGGGCATCCAGGAGTTCAAGAAGGCCAGCAAGGAACTTACGGATTCCGCCAGCGGAGAAATCGCCAGCGACAAGGACAAGAAGTAGTCCGCGGCATCCCAATGGCCCGGCCTCCCCGCGGGGGCCGGGCCCTTTCCCCGCTTGAGGACCATGGCGCTACCTAGCACGCCGCCTGACAAGATGAGCTTCTGGGAACACCTGCAGGAACTGCGGGTGCGCATCGTCCGTTCCCTTCTCATCGTACTGGGTGTGTTCACCTTCACCTACGGCTTCCCTTTCGGCTACCACGACCTCCCGTCCTTCCGGTTCAAGCTCTGGGCCTGGTCCCAGCAGCCCTTCCTGAAGGCCATGGCCAAGCAGACCGGCAAGGCCATCTCCGAACTCCAGCCATTCGCCTTCACGGACCTCACCGAGCCCTTCTTCAGCATGATGCGGTTGTCCCTCTGGACCGCCGGGTTCCTTGCGGCGCCTTTCCTCTTCTACCAGCTGTGGGCCTTCATCCGCCCCGGGCTGATGCCGAAGGAACGCCGGCTCGTCGTCCCCTTTGTCTTCGTCACCTCGGCCTGCTTTCTCGGCGGGGCCATCTTCGCCTACTACCAGGCCATCGGCTTCCTGGGGGACATCCTCTTCCAGGAGGCCGCCGCCGCGGGACTCCGGGCCAACCTGCACGCCTCCGAGTACCTCGATCTCTTCATCTGGACCATCGTCATCACCGGCATCATGTTCGAGCTGCCGGTGCTGTTCTACTTCCTTGCCCGGTTCCGCCTGGTCACCGCCCGGTGGATGCTGAAGTACTGGCGCCACGCCACCCTCATCATCGTCATCTTCAGCGCCTTCTTCACGCCGGGCGACGTGATCATCACCGCCATCTTCTTCAGCGTCCTGCTGCTGGGTCTCTACTTCATCTCCATCCTGGTGGCCTGGCTCGCCGAGCCCCGTCAACCCAGGTAGTCAGCCAGATCCTCCAGGCAGAGCCGAACGGCCTGGTTGGGCTCTGGAGGCCGGGACAGGGCTTGACGGGAGGCCGGGTCCTCCATCAAGGGCTGCAGCGCCGTCTGCAGACGCTTCGCCAGTCCATCCGCCTGCTCAATGACAAGGGCCCGTCCTTCCCTGGCCATGGCCAGGGCGTTCCTGCGCTGATGATCCCCCGCGCTGGTGGGCAGAGGCACCAGGAGCGCCCCTCGGCCGGCTGCTTTCAACTCGGCGCAGGTGCTCGCTCCGGAACGACTCACCACCAGGCTTGCCGCTTCCATTGCCTCATCAACACCTGTGATGAAGGGGACCAGGATGTGGCGGGGGTGTCTGGACCGGCCTTGAAGCCGCTCTACCTCCAAGGGCCCAGCCTGGTGCTGGAGTTCCCATTCGGGCAGGCGCTCCAACAGGGCCGGAGCCAGTTCCAGCATCGCCTCATTGATGGCGCGGGCTCCCCCGCTGCCCCCCAGGACCAGAAGCCGATAAGGGGGCAGCAGGGATTCGACCGGGCGGAAATCCCGGAGGAAGACCTCCCGCACGGGGGTCCCGACGACCCGGCAATCTGCCCCAGGCAGCAGGGTCCGAGCCGCCTCCATGCCGCACCACACGCGCCGCGCCTTCCGCGCCACCAGTTTCACCAAGGCACCGGGGGCGGCGTTGCTTTCGTGCAGGAAATAAGGAATGCCCAGGGCACGGGCTGCCAGCAAGGCTGGAGCGGCTCCATAACCACCGGTGCCAACCACCACCCGGGGTCGTTCCCTGCGCCAGATGATTTTCAGCTGAGCTACAGCCCGCCAGAGCTTCCAGGCAGAAGTCGCCACTCGCAGGGGTGAACGCCCCACCATCCCTTCCACATCCAGCAAGGTGTACGGCCATGGACCGGCCGGAAGTTCACGTGCCTCGATGCCCCGCCGAGCCCCGACGAAACAGATGGGCTGGTCAGACCAGCGCCTCCTGGCCCCTTCTGCCAATGCGATGGCAGGGAAAAAATGCCCCCCTGTTCCTCCACCAGTGAGAACGAGGGCACCCCTGAAACTCGGCAGGTCATCGCGCATGATCCGTCCACCATATCTGGAAGTTCACTGAACTTACCTGGAGACAGTTTCGAAGCTGAGTTGAGGGTGCCTGCCACCTACCCGGGGGCAACGGTAAATCCTGGAAAAGGCAACACAACTTACCGAGGGATAGGTGGGATAAATAGGCATTCCTCAGGCTAAACTCTTCCTTTGGGTCTGCTATCGGCCGGCCCGCGAATGACGTATCAGTGGAGCGCTCATGAAGATCCTCGTCGCCATCAAACAGGTTCCCGACACTGAAAGCAGGATCAAGGTCGCGGCCGATGGTCGCAGCCTCGATCCGGTGGACGTCAAGTGGATCACCAGTCCCTATGACGAATACGCCCTGGAGGAAGCCATCCGCATCAAGGAGGGCAAGGGCGCGGAAGTCGTGGCCATTTCCGTCGGCGGGGATACCACCAAGGAAGTGCTCAAGAACGCGCTGGCCCTCGGCGCCGACAGTGCCGTGCTCTTGAGGGGCGACGGCCAGGGCGATGCCTTCGCGGTGGCCCAGATGATCGCCGCTTATGCCAAGGACAAGGGCTTCGACCTGATCCTCTGCGGCAACATGGGGCTCGGTGGGGACAACTCCGCCATGGGGCCCATGCTCGCGGAACTCCTGGGTGTGGGACAGGCCAACGTGGTGGTGAAACTCGAACTCGGAGAAGGCACTTTCAAGGCCGAGCGCGAAATCGAAGTGGGCTCTGAGATCGTGGAGGGCTCCCTGCCGGCGGTGATCACGGCCCAGAAGGGCCTGAATGAGCCCCGCTACGCGAGCCTGAAGGGCATCATGGCCGCCAAGAAGAAGACCATCGAAGAACTGGAAGGCACGCCGGTCGTCGCCGGTGCCCTGGTCAGCACCCTGGCCCTGCCCCCGGAGCGTCCCGCAGGACGCCGGCTGGAAGGCGAGCCGGCCGCCCAGGCTCAGGCCCTGATCCAGGCCCTCAAGGATGAAGCCAAGGTCTTCTAGGCCACCCTCCACAGACTTCCGATTCGAAAGGATGATTCATGATTCTCGTGTTCTGTGAACTGAAGGACGGCCAGCTCCGCAAACCCAGTGCCGAGGCGCTGAGCGAGGGCCGCCGACTGGCAGATGCCTCGGGCAAGAAGCTCGGCGCCATCTTCGCAGGCGCCTCCTGCGCGGGCTCCGCCGAGGCCGCCAAATACGGCGCCGATGTGATCCTCTGCGCCGAAAGCCCCACCCTGGCCTCCTACTCCAGCGATGCCTTCGCCGGCCTCCTCGCGGATGCCGTCACCGCCAAGGGCGCCACGGTCCTGCTGGCCGCAGCCACCTCCGTCGGGAAGGATGTGACTCCCCGTACGGCAGCGCGTCTTGGCGCGGGGTACGCGTCGGACGTGACCGCCCTGTCCATGGTGGAAGGCAAGCTCGTGGCCGTTCGTCCTGTCTACGCCGGCAAGGCCTTCGCCACCACCAGCTTCGCCAGCCCGGTCCAGGTGGCCACCACCCGTCCCAACGTGTTCCCCGCCGCCGAGAAGGCAGGCGCCGGCGCGGCGGAAGCCCTCGCGGCTCCCGCTGGCGGCTTCAAGGCCGTGGTGAAGGAAATCCTGGCCAAGGCCAGCGGCAAGGTGGATCTCAGTGAGGCCAATGTCATCGTCAGTGGCGGCCGTGGCATGAAGGACGGCGCCAACTTCAAGATCCTCGAAGAGCTGGCGGATGCCCTCGGGGGCGTTGTTGGCGCCTCCCGCGCCGCCGTGGACGCAGGCTGGGGCCTGCCTCACAGCATGCAAGTGGGCCAGACCGGCAAAGTGGTGAGCCCCACCCTCTACATCGCCTGCGGCATCAGTGGTGCCATCCAGCACATTGCCGGCATGAGCGGATCGAAGTTCATCGTCGCCATCAACAAGGATTCCGAGGCGCCCATCTTCAAGCTTGCGAACTACGGCATCGTCGGGGACTTGTTCGAAGTGGTGCCTGAACTGACCAAAGCCGCCAAGGCGTTGGGCATCGGTTCCAACTAACTCGCTGCGGGGGTCCCGCGCTTCGCGCACACCCCCGCGCCCCCGCGCTCGGTGCGGGCTAAGCCCGCTCCTCGCTTTACCTTCCCCATCCTGACTGCAAAAAAGCCCGGCAACCGCCGGGCTTTTTTGCAGAATCGACCGATTCAGACTCCGAACTGCCTCAAGTGATGGTCAATGTGCTTGTACATGAGGCGGCCCCACTCGTCTCCCGTGAGCCGGCCGAAGAAGGCGTGCGTGCACCTCCCGGCGGATTCGGGGCCCCGCTGGACGAAGCGGTCGATCATGGTCGCCAGGCGTGAGCATTCCCGGTCGAAATCCCGCTGGTCGGAAACAACGAAGTCGGGGTGTGTGGGGCCGTTCCGGCTGAACGGCCTTCGTCCAAAGGCCAGTCCACGGATGAACGGGGAAATCAGCTTCCCCAGGAAGACCTGTTCCATGGGGCGATCCCCCGTGGCCGCCTCCAGACCAAGGGCACAGTGCCGAAGCATCTGGGCTGGGTCCATCTTGCCCCAGCGCCGTGCCGAGCTGGATTCGAGGGCAGCCAGCCGCAGCGACAAGGCTTCCCGGTCCGCCGGGTTGAAGAGGGATGTCATCGTGTGCCTCCGGGCACTGCCACTCTATCTCAAGCCGCCTATGCCATTCCTCACAGGTTGGTCAACATTGGCTCGAACCCGTCGTCCCGCAAGAAATCACGGGCATCTTCAGGATCCCCGAACCGGGCGATGACGGTATCCCCCTCGTTGACGTCCCCATCCAGTGCATCCAGGTTGTTCCGCTCACGGATGACGCAGGCCCCGCCGATTTCATCCAGCCCGAACTGCACCAGCTCGCGGAGGCAGCCATGCTCGTCCCGCCAGAGTTCCACGTGCAAGTCGGTTCCCATTCTTTTCACCACCAGCTATTCCGCGCAACGGTAGTGCTCAGGTCTTCTCGAAGAAGAGCACCACCATGCCGAAGCCCACCCGATCACCATGCTTCAGTTCCCGGGGTTCACCCGGCTGGATGCGCTCGCCGCGCACAAACGTGCCATTGGCCACGCCCGGCTCTTCGAGCAGGAAGTAGCGGCCGTGCTCACAGAGGATGCGCGCATGGCGGCGGGAGACGCTCAGGTTGTGGTCCTCCTCCGTCAGGTCAATGTCCGGATGGACGCCAGTGGTGGGATCGAAGCGGCCGATGAGGGAGCCATGGGACAAGATGGGATGGGGCTTGCCACTGAGTACGGAAACGAGGTTGGCCACCGGCGCGGCAGGGCCCTTGACGGGCCGGTTGCTCTCGATGGCCTCGATGCGCTCGCCCAGTTCCCGGTGCCGCTGCGCCAGGCGCTGCATCATCTTCACCGAGACTTCGGGATTCTGCCGGATCATGCGGAGGAAGGTGCCCCGGTTGATGGCGATGAGATCCGAATCCTCGAGCACGATGGCGGTGTGCTGCCGAGGCAGGGCCTCCAGCAGGCTCCCTTCTCCAAAAAAATCTCCCTTGGCGAGTTCCTCAGCCCATTCGCCATGCGGTTCCTCGGTGACGTACAGGCGCACCCTGCCGGACAGGATAATGTACATCTGCTGGGCCATCTCTCCCTTGCGGAAGAGAATCTCCCCTTCGCGAAAGCGCAGCTTGCTCTGTTCAATGAAGCTGGGTTCGGCCATGAAGGTCCCGGGGAGAACCCTAGGTTAACCCAGGGCGGAGGACAGTAGGAATATCAGCGACCCAGGGGCTGGGAGAAGCACCTGGCCAAGAGAGCCTCCAGAATCAGGGTTTCGGCCAACGAGAACCCATCCGGATGCGGGCAATCCAGGTCCAGCACCGCCACCAGCCGTCCTCCCACCCGGACCGGGATGACCAACTCGCTGCGGGTGGCATCGTCGCAGGCGATGTGGCCAGGGAAGCTGCGGACGTCCGGTACGAGCTGCGTGGTGCCCGTCCGCGCGCAGGCCCCGCAGACGCCCTTTTCGAAGGGAATGCGCAGACACCCCATGCCGCCCTGGTAGGGCCCGACCGCCAGCATCCGCTCGCCCACCCGGCGGTAGAAACCGCACCAGTTGGCCTGGGGCAGCGTGTCCCATAGCAGGCAAGCCAATGTGGCCTGGAGGGCCACTTCATCGGTTTCGCCTGCCACGGCGGCTTCGATCTGTGGCAGGGCCTCCCGCAGCCGCGCCACCCGCTCCGGCTCGGACAACAGGGTGCCCCGGGCCACCTTCGCCAGCAGGATGCCCTCGCTCATGTCGAACCTCCGCTAACCTGTACTCATGTCCATTCTGCGCTATTTGGCGGCTCCACTGGCTCCCCTCTACGGGGCCGTGGTACGCGCTCGCAACAGGGGGTTCGACGCCCACCCAGAGCGGGCCGCACACCTGCCCGTGCCGGTGGTGTCAGTGGGCAACCTCAGCACGGGCGGCACCGGAAAGACCCCCCTGACTCTATTCCTCGCGGAAGGGCTGGAGAAGGCGGGCTGGCTCAATGCTGTGTTGTCCCGGGGCTACGGTGGACGCAGGGATGTGGATCCCATGAGCGTCGAGGCAACCTCGAATCCGCGGCAGACTGGTGACGAGCCTCTCCTCCTTGCGCAGCGCCTGGGTCCGCATCGGGTGGTGGTGGGGCGGAAGCGCCACGCCGCCTCACTGCGGGCCCTTGCCCAGCGACCTGAGCTGCGTTGCCTGCTATTGGATGATGGCTTCCAGCACCGCGCCCTGCACCGCGACATCGACCTTCTGGTGCTGGACGGCGTCCGCCGCTGGGGCAATGGCCGGATGCTGCCCTTGGGGGACCTGCGCGAACCCATGGACAGTGCCGCCCGCGCCCATGCCCTGGTGGTGACCCGTGCGAGCCGGGTGCCGAACCGCTCAGAGGTCGAGGCCTGGTGGATCCAGCATGGCTCCGGCGGCCCCATCTTCTGGGTGGATTTCAAGCTGGGCGGCCTGCGTCGCTGGACTCTGGCTGACTCCGCTCCGCAGTCCCAGCCTGGGCCAGGCCCCGCCTTTGCCTGGTGCGGGCTGGGGCACCCCGAGGCCTTCTACGCCGATCTGCTGCTGGCGGGGCACACCTGGGTCGGCACCCACAGCTTTCCTGACCATCTCGGTCCCTCTCCTGCAGACCTAAGGCGCTTGCAGGTTCAAGCCCGGTCTGAGGGCGCCACCTGGCTCGTCTGCACCGAAAAGGACGCGGTGAAACTGAACCACACGCATGCCTCTGTGCTGGAACTGCCGCTCTATGCAGCGGAGCAGCGCGTATCCGCCGGAGAGCCTCTCCTTACCTGGGTTTTGGACCAACTGGCTTCCACCCAAAAAGGGTAAGGAATCTGCCCACCTTCCACCAGAAGCCTCAAACCGCTATGCTTGCGGCCACCGATCCACTCCAACCGATCTCTTTCAAGGAGAACCCGATGTTCCGACCAAGCGTGTATGGATCTCTACTGTTCGCGGCCCTGGGCCTGCATGCCGGGGACACCGTCAAGATCGCCCTCACGGGACCCTTTTCGGGCGGTTCCGCGCCCATGGGCACCTCGGCCCGGGACGGCTCCAAGCTGGCCATCGCCGAGATCAATGCCGCGGGCGGCATCCAGGTGGGTGGCAAGAAAATGAAGATCGAGATCATCGAGAGGGACGACGAAGCCAAGAACGAGCGGGGGGCCCTCATCGCCCAAGAACTGGCAGCCATGGGCGACCTGACGGGGGTCATCGGCACCGTGAACACCGGCGTCTGCATGGCGGGCGACAAGCACCTCCAGGAGAAGGGCATCACCAAGATCATCTGCCCCGCCGCCGGTTCCAAGTCCATGACGCAGTGGAGCGAGGCCGGTGTGAAGGACTGCTCGATCTTCCGCTTCGCGGCCTATGACGGCATCCAGGCGGCCATGGTGGTGGAGGAGGCCACCAATCGCAAGTTCACCAAGGTGGCCGTGATCTACGACTCCACCAACTACGGCATCTCCGGCCGGAATGACATGCTGGACCAGATCAAGAAGCAGGGCAACAAGCTCACGGTGGTGGCCGAGGAGAAGTTCAACATCGGCGACAAGGACATGACCGCCCAGCTGCTGCGGGCCAAGTCTGCGGGCGCCCAGGCCATTCTCATCTGGGCCATCGGGCCCGAGCTGGCGGCCATCTCCAACGGCGAGGCCAAGATCGGCATGAAGGCCCCCCTCATCGGCGGCTGGACGCTCTCCATGTCCAACTACATCGACAACGCCGGCAAGAACGGCAACGGCACCCTCATGCCCCAGACCTTCATCGAGGATCCCATCACTCCCAAGGCCAAGGCCTTCATCAACGGCTACCACCTGACTTTCAAGGTGGGCCGAATCCCCTCTGCCGTGGCCGCCGCCCAGGGGTATGACGCCGTCTACCTTTTAGCCGCCGCCGTCAAGCAGGCCGGCAGCACGGACACCCGCAAGGTCAAGCTGGCCCTGGAGGACTTGAAGGAGCCCGTGCAGGGCGTCATCGCCACCTGGAACCACCCCTACACCAAGTGGGATCCCGCGGACGTGACCACCCACGAGGCCTTCCGGCGCGAACAGGTGGTCATGGGCATGGTGAAGGACGGCCGCGTGGTATTCGGCAACGAGGCCGACCGGGCCCGCCTCATCAAGTCCGCCACCAGTGCCACGCCCGCCAAGGTCAAGGCCAAGACCAAGGCCAAGTAGGCGCCGCACCTGCGATTCCGGGGGGCTTCGGCCCCCCGGTTCATCCCTTACTTTCCGAAATGGGCCGGCCATGAATCCTTCGATCATCGGACAGATGGCGGTGAGCGGCGCCTTGATGGGGCTGGTCTATGCCCTCATCGCCTACGGCTTCCAGCTCACCTACGCCACCAGCAAGAGCATCAACTTCGGCCAGGGCGAGCTGGTGATGATCTCGGCCTTCTTCAGCCTGACCCTCACGAATCTGGGACTGCCCTACTGGGCGATGGTGCCAGGGGGCCTGCTTTTCGGGGCCGTGATGGGCCTGGTAGTCGAGCGCGCGGGCGTGCGGCTGGCCCTGGAGCAGAAGAGCGAGGGCTGGATCCTGCTCACGATCATCATTGGCCTCTTCTTCTTCTCCACCGCCGAGAACATCTGGGGCCGCGACGACCGCCCGTTTCCCACCCCCATCTCCGCCGATCCCATCCACATTTTCGGCGTCGACGTGACCCGGCTGGAACTCGCCGTGGCGGT
Organism: uncultured Holophagaceae bacterium; assembly: GCA_903884655.1. GTDB lineage: Bacteria > Acidobacteriota > Holophagae > Holophagales > Holophagaceae > Geothrix. The sequence goes on from CAISFO010000017.1 coordinate 52,730, forward strand.
GGGCGTGCTTGGCATCATGGGCCTCATCGAGCTGTTCAAGCGCCGCACCCTGCTGGGCAAGGCTTTCGAGGCCGTGTCTGCGGACCGCGACGCGGCCGAGCTCATGGGCATCTCCGCCACCCGCACGGTGATGCTGTCCTATGGGCTGTCCGGCGCCGTGGCCGCCCTGGCCGGCATCCTGGTCTCACCCATCACAACCGTCGGTCCCACCATGGCCTCGGCCATCATCCTCAAGGCCTTCTCCGTGGCCGTGGTGGCGGGCCTGGACTCGGGCTTCGGCGTGGTGCTCATCGGCATGTTCCTGGGCGCCCTGGAAAGCCTGTCCAGCTTCTACCTGGGCAGCGGCTGGCGTGAAGCCCCGGGCCTCATCCTGCTGATCCTCGCCCTGGCCGTTCGGCCCACGGGCGTGTTCGGCAAAGCCGTCATCAGGAAGGTGTGAGATGAAGCGCATCCTCCTCCTCCGCGGGGCCGAGCTCATTGTCTTCGCCTTCCTCGCCACCATCCCCCTGCTGGTGGTGAATCCCTACGCCTTGGGCCTGCTCACCCTGCTGGCCATCTACGGCATCCTGCTCATCGGCCTCGACGTGACCGTGGGCTACCTGGGCCAGGTGAACCTCGCCCACGTGGCCTTCCTCGGCCTGGGCGCCTACACCGCCGGCCTGGCCGTCACCCGGTTTGGCCTGGGCATGGCCCCGGCGCTGCTGGCGGCCATGCTTGTGGGCCTGCTGCTGGGCGGCCTGTTGGCCCTGCCGGCTCTGCGGTTGGAAGGCCCCCAGTTCGCCCTCGCCACCCTCAGCTTCGCCGCCCTCAGCACCACGGCCCTCAACGAGCTGGAGGGCCTCACGGGCGGTGCCCAGGGCCTCAGCCTCAGCCGGCCGCCGGTCTGGGGCCACGTACTGACCCCGCCCCTCTTCTACTGGCTCTGCATGGCCCTGCTGGCGGTGGTGTGGATGCTCATGCGCAACCTGCTGGCCTCGCAGTGGGGCCGGGCCTTCGAGGCCCTGCGCGACAGCCCCATCGCCACGGACGCCATGGGCGTGGGCACCTACCAGCACAAGGTCGCCGCCTTCGCCCTGGGCTCGAGCCTGGGTGGCCTGGCCGGTGGGCTCTATGCCTTCAACTTCCAGTACCTCCAGCCCCAGAGCTACACCTACGACCTGATGATCATCCCGCTCCTCGGCGTGGTGCTGGGGGGGCGCAAGAGCCTGTGGGGCGCCTTCGTGGGAGCCTCGGTCATCGTCCTCCTGCCCAACCTGCTGTCGAACCGCCACCTCTTCCAGATCTTCTCGGGCCTGGGCTTCGCCATGGCTCTGGCGGCCGGACTGCGCGGCCTCGTGAAGAAGACCACCCGTCCCTTCCAGGCTCTGGCGCCCGTGGTGGCCATGGGCATGCTGGTGGTGGGCGGCTTCTTCGTGGAGAACACCGAGGATTGGCGCAAGGCCATCTTCGCCCTCATGCTCTTTTCCGTGGTGGTGGGCCTGCCCGAAGGCCTCATGGGCTTCCTGTCCATCTTCCTGGCCAAGCTCTTCCGGGTGCCCCAGGCGCCCCTGCCCGAACCCTCCGATATTGAAACCATCCTGCCCCCGAGGGCCGCCGATGGCGCGCCCCTCCTCGTGCTGGAGGATCTCAAGCGGTACTTTGGCGGTGTGAAGGCCGTGGACGGCCTGTCCATGACCATCCATTCCGGCTCCATCCACGGCCTCATCGGACCCAATGGCTCGGGCAAGAGCACCGTGGTGAACGTCATTTCGGGCCTCTACACCCCCAGCTCGGGCCGCATCCTGCTGCGGGGCGCGGTGCTGCCCTCCGGCAGCCTGTACCAGGTGTCGAAGTCCGGCGTGGCGCGGACCTTCCAGAACCTCCAGCTCTTCGGCGAGCTCACGGCCCTGGAGAACGTCATGGTGGCGCTAAAGGGCGTCTACCGCAGCCCCCTGCCCCTGGTGCTGCTGGGCCTGGCACGGCTGGAAGAACGGCGAGCCCAGGCGGACGCCCTCTGCCTGCTGGATAGGATCGGCCTCAAGGACCAGGCCCTCACCAAGGCCAAGGACCTCACCTACGGGGCCCAGCGCTTCCTGGAAGTGGCTCGTGCATTGGCCCGCAAGCCTGACCTGCTGATCCTGGACGAGCCCGCCGCTGGCCTGGCCCACCCGGACGTGGTCCAGTTGATCGAGATCATCCGGCGGGTCCACAAACGCGGCATCAGCATCCTCCTCATCGAGCACCACATGGATGTCGTAAGCGAGCTCTGCGACACCGTGACCGTGCTGGATGGCGGCAAGGTCATCGCCGAAGGCCCCCCCGAGGAGGTGAAGCGCCATCCAAAGGTGATCGAGGCCTACCTGGGCCAGCCCGTACAAACTGAAGTCCCTGGCGGCCCTGAGCCGCTTCCCGCCTGAAGGAGAGACTCATGCTGCAGGTGGAGGATCTCTATGCGGGCTACGGCGCCAGCGAGGTGCTGACGGGCACCACCCTGTCCGTGAAGAAGGGCACCCTGGTGGCTCTCATCGGTGCCAATGGAGCCGGGAAGACCACCACCATGCGCGCCATATCCGGGGGCCTCAAGCCCAGCAAGGGCAAAGTGGTACTTGACGGGAAAGAGGTCCAGGGTCTCGACGCGTCGCGCATCGCCCGCCTGGGCCTGGCGCACTCCCCGGAAGGACGCAAGGTCTTCGGGCCCCTGTCCGTGGAAGACAACCTGTTGCTAGGGGCCTACTCCCGGCTGCCCCGGTTCTTCGGCTTTCATGCCAAGGCGCAGGCCGACCTGGACCGGGTCTATGACCTCTTCCCCAAGCTCAAGGAACGCCACAAGCAGGCCGCCGGTACGCTGTCCGGAGGCGAGCAGCAGATGCTGGCCATTGGCCGCGCCCTCATGGCCCGGCCCAAGGTCATGCTGCTGGACGAGCCTTCCATGGGCCTGGCCCCGGTCATCGTGCAGGAAGTCTTCCGCACCATCCGGCGCCTGAAGGAGGAAGGCATCACCCTCCTGCTGGTGGAGCAGTTCGCCAAGAGTGCCCTGGAGGTGGCCGACTACGCCTACGTCATGGAGCGGGGGCGCATCGCCGTCGAAGGCACCCCCGCCGAACTGAGCCGTAACGAGCGCGTCATCGCCGCCTATCTGGGCTGACCCTGACACTTGGCTCGCGGTCGCCTCTGGGTTAGCATGGACCCTGCCGCGGGCGTAGTTCAGTGGTAGAACGTCAGCTTCCCAAGCTGAATGTCGCCAGTTCAATCCTGGTCGCCCGCTCCAATAGAACAAGCACCTGCAGGGCCTTTCGCACCACGGAAGGCCCTGTGTGCTTGCAGGGGACCATCGACCGCCGGCAGGTCCTTAGCCCCTTCCTCACTGCTGCAATAGGCTCCCTTCACAGCCGATGACCCTGGTGCTCACCCATCCCCCAGAGGCCTCTCCTTGACGAACTGGACGTAGCCCATGTCCGCCTCGTTGATGTGATGGGCCAGCCAGTCCGCGGCGAAATTGGCCATGTGGGCGGCGAAATCGGCCCCATGAATGGGAACCAGAAAACCCTCATCCAGCTTTGCTTTCATGTCCAGGATCCTGGCCATGAGGTCGGCGTGCTCCTTCTGGTGGAACTCGAGCATGGGGTAGCCGATGTTCCGCATCAGGGCCTCCTCTGTCTCGAAGTGCTCCAGGGTGTACCTCGCGAGAAACGCCAGGCTTTCCTGCGCCTCGGCCTCTTCCGTGCCCGCCAGGTAGGCCTCCTCCATGCGATTGATGGCCTGGAAGAGCCGCCGGTGCTGGGCGTCGATGGTGTCAATCCCGGTCGCGTACTTCTCACTCCATACCGCCAGGGTCATGGGTACCTCCCTCCGATCGGCCTTTGCATGTGCACCATCTTAGGTGCGTGACCTTGGCTCGGCCATCCATCTTCGGAAGCGGGCAGATGCTGCAGTTCGCGGAGCGGGGTAACCTTCTCTTCGGAGGAATGCATGACCTTCAAGCCCATGACCTATCTCGTCAGCTTCACGATGTTCGTCCTCCTGTTCATGGGCCTGGGCGGCTATGTGGGGTACGGCAAGCTGGCGGACCACTTCCTGATCCAAGCCTACCTTGAGGCCATTCCCATCCACGCCCAGGTTCAGACGGACCCGCAGGGTCCGATGCTGCGCTGGGACGAGAAGCTGCCCCTGCAGCGGGGCTTGGTCGCCAGGATCAGTGCGGTCAACCGGCCGCAACCCGTCACCGTCCAGTACTCCGACGAGGCCGGGTCATCGATGCCGCAGCCCTCTCCACCAGTGGGCATCCCCCTGGCTGTCAACGAACGGACGGAGGATGTCCGAGTGGATCGGGCAGGCCGTTGCCTCTATGTCCGAGTGTTCGCCCCTCCCGAGCTCAAGCTGAAAGAAACCACCTGGCTGTACCGGTTTGATCTCCAGGGACGCAAGGTGTCCCGCCGAACCTCCGTCAATCCGATCCTTCTTCCGGCCCCCTTCCGGCCCTGACCGGAAGCAGCGAGGGTCCCCTGTGGTCCAGCCCTAGCCCTTGCCCCGCGCCTTCATGTCCACGAGCCGCTTGGCTTCGCGCCGGAGCAGTTCGGCCACGTTCCGATCCTTCATGAGCAGCTTCATATCACTCTCGTAGAGCCGCTTGAAGTGGGTCATGGCCACCGGGAGAGGCGTGCGGGGATTCATGACCAGGGACTTGGTGATGGGGTACTTCTTCATCCACTCGCGGCTGTTCGAAATGATGCGGAGCACTTCCTCGTTCACGGTGCGCATGTTGGCGATGTAGGCCACCTCACCCTCGCTGATGCGCCCGTTCCGGATGACGTTCACCTGGATGAGGCGGTTGGCTTCGCGGATGAGCAGGGTGCGCTCCTCCTTGCCGCCCTTGATGGCGAGCATGATCTTCTGGTTGGTGCTGAGCTTCATCACGCGCTGGGACAGGGTGAGCGTGATCTCGTTGCCCTCGTCATCCACCACGGGCTTCTGGGCCAGAAGGCGCCGTTCGGCGGCCATCTCCTCAGACTCGATCTCGGCATCGGCCTCTTCCCTGGATTTCTCCTTGGGCAAGGGCAGCTCCGACCAGGCGCGATCCAGGTGGCCCGCCTCCACCTCATCGATGATCTCGAGGCGCTGGTTCTTCACATCCTCGGGGATCAGGCGCAGGACATCGAATCGGAATTCATTGACGCGCCGCTTGATGACGTACTCGCCTTCGGGATGCTCTTCCAGCAGATCGAGGATTCGCGGGCGCTCGAGCCACAGCACCTGGTTGTTCAGCACGATCTCGAGCACAGACCCGGGCAGACTGGGCACCGAGGCTTCGACGATCCTCGAAGTGAGCGACTTGTTCAGAAGGGCCTGTTCCAGCAGCGCGGGTTCCTTGCGGTGGCAGAGCACCAGCTGGAGGGGCCAGGGGGGATTGATCGGTTCGGCGACCAGGCCCGCCAGGAGGGATTCGGGCATGGTGGCGAAGAAGGCAAGGGCCCGCTGGGTGAAGCGTGTCTCGGTAAGGCCCACATGAGCCAGGGCCTGGAGCAGATCCACCGCCGGCACCGGCAGGCTGCCCCCCACCAGGGCCATCGCCATGGGCTCAGGCAGCCCCCCTTGGAGGAACCGATCAACGATGGGGTGCATGGTCATTTCCTTGGTTCATCTTCATCATCATCGGGCAGGGGCGTTCCACCTGGAAGCTCCGGCGGGGCTGGCTGGAGCCAGCGCCCCTTGTCATCAAAGCGGCCCAGCCAGGATTCGCCGATGTTCTGCCCATGGGGAATGTGCCGGCCAGCCACTTCCAGGTTGACCACCCCGGCATTGTCGAGGGTGAGTGTAAATGGGCCCTTGACCCTGAGCCGCCAAGGATCCGAGACCTGGAGGCTGTGCATGAGCGGCTGCCGGCCCGGTTCCCCCGGGAATTCGATCTGCGCCTGGCAGGCATCCAGGCTCCGGAGGCTCACGAGCACGCCCTGCTCATTCAACGGCGCTTCCGGCAGGAACTCGCCCAGCACCGGATAAGGTGTTTCGGACGGTTTCGGAGGCGGGGGCAAGGCGCGCCTGGTGAAGCCGGTCAGATAGCTCGGCAGAGGTTTCCGGCCAAGGCTTGGGCCAGGCACCACCAGCCAGAGCACCACCAGACCCGAGGCGATGGTCAGCACGCCCATCACCGTGCGCTCGAGCCGCTCCTGCCGCGGATCCGGGGGTTCCAGTTCCTGGACGCCGGGCACGATCTGGAAAGCACCCGTGTGGAAATCCAGGTCCACTTCCAGACGGCTGGCCAGCTGGCGGGCCAGGGGCCTTGGGCGTCCAGGAGGCAGCGATTCCCAGTGATCCCCTTCAATGGCCTCCAGGTGTCGCAGCGGCAGCTTGAGTTCCTTGGCCAGATCTTCCAGCGTGAGGCCACTGGCCTCCCTCGCCTGCCGGATCAGCTGACCAACGGAGGGCTCCTCGGTCATCCGGCCCATCCCACCGGCAGTTCCTTCAGGAGCTTGGCCAGCTGTTCTCGGCGTTCGCCGCGGTTCAGGCGGCGGTCGTCCAGGCTGCCGCGGTGAGCCATGGTGTCCGTGAGCGTATTCTGCAGATCGTCCGGAGTGATGAACCCGCGGCCTTCGATCCAGGCCTCGGCCTGGGCAAGTGCCAGCCAATGCTTGGCGGCCCGAGTGGAGCAGAAACCCCCGCCGGAACGGATGCGCTCCACCATGCGCTCGACGTAATCCAGCACAGCTTCCGAGACCTTCACTTGCCGGACAGCCTCTCGGGCTTGACGCCATCCCTCCAGATCCAAGACGGGTGAAAGTGTGTCCAGCCGTTCGGAGCCTGCCTCGCCGACGAGAATCCGCCGCTCGGCCGCGCGATCGGGGTAGCCCAGATGGATGGTGCACGAGAAACGATCCAATTGGCTTTCGGGCAGGGGGAAGGTCCCTGCATGATCCAGCGGATTCTGGGTGGCGATGACGAAGAATGGCTCCGGCAGCTTGTGAGTGCTGCGGTCCAGGGTGACCTGGCCCTCGACCATGGCCTCGAGCATGGCGCTCTGGGTCTTGGGGCCGATGCGGTTCAGCTCATCCAGAAGCAGGACGTGGCAGAACACGGGACCGGGCTGGAAGCGGAAGCCCTGCTCCTTGGCATCCCAGAGGTGGACCCCCAGGAGGTCTGAAGGCAGCAGGTCGTTGGTGCCCTGCACGCGCTGGAAACTGCCCCCGAGGATGCGGGACAGCCCCTTGGCCAGGGTAGTCTTCCCCACGCCCGGCAGGTCTTCCAGCAGCACATGGCCACCCGCCAGCATGGCCGCGAAGGCGCGCCGGACCTGGGCCTCCTTGCCCACCACCACGGACTGCAGCGCGGCGAGCCCCGCCCGCGCCGCGGGACGGATCCCCTCCGGCCTGCGAACCGGAGGAACGAGAACGGGGGGGACCAGGGTCATGGGGCCTTCCTCGGCTGATTGCCTTCTCTATCTTCCAGAGGGATGCCATGTTCCCGCAAGCGCTGGGCAAGGGTGCGGAGGGTCAGGCCCAGGGCTTCGGCCGCCCTGGGCAGGTCGTCTGCGGCCTCGGTCATGGCCCGTTGCAGCAGTTTCGCTTCCGCGGATCGCGCCACTGCCTTGAGCATCCCGTCGAGGCCGCCTGCTTCGGGCCAGGGCAGGCAAAGGGGGGCGGCCTCCCCCAGGCGCAGATCAGGGAAGGAACGAATGGCCTGCCCTTCGGAGAGGAGGAGAGTCCTTCCCACAAGCACCTCGAGCTCTCGAACGTTTCCAGGCCAGGAATACTCCAGGAGTTGCTTTTCGGCGCTGCGCTCCAGCCAAGGGACCGGTCGCCCATCCCGTTTGGCGGCCAGTTCGAGCAGCTGGCGGGTCAGGGCCAGCAAGTCCTCGCGACGCTCCCTCAGCGGGGGCACCTGCAGTTCCAGAGCACCCAGGCGCTGGGCGATGCCGGGGGCCAGGATGCCCTCCGGATCCACACTTCCCATCCAAGCGATACGGGTGCCTGGCCCGCTGTCCATGGCCCGGGCCAGTGGCGCCACCGCTTCAGGAGACAGGAGCTCAAGCCCCGAGATGAACAGGCTGCCGCCCTCCAGCAGAAGCAGCAGGCTGGGATCAGGGCCCTCTGGGCCCAAGGTCGCCGCCGCCACGCTGAGGTAGGGTGCCGCCGGATGCCGCAGCCCATGGAGGCGCCTCGCACTGCGTTCCCGACCCGCGCCCCTTTCACCCCGGAACAGCACAGGCAGGGCGGAATCCGCGGCCTGTCGCAGGGCCATCTCCAGCCCCTGCGAAGCTGGGCTGTGGGCGACCCAGGGCTCGGCCGGATCCGGCGGGGGGGCGCCCACCAGGGCCCGCAGGCGGTCCAGCAGGGCCAGGAAGGCATCGAGATCGAAGGGCTTGGGCAGGAAGTCGTCGGCGCCGAGCCGCATGGCCTCCACGATGTCCTTGGCCTCACCGAAGGCGGACATCAGCACCACCCGCAGCCCCGGCTGCAACCGCCTCGCCCGGCGGATCAGCTCCAGGCCGCTCATGCCCGGCAGCCTCAGGTCCGTCACCAGCACCTGGAAGGTTTGGGTTTCGAGAGCCAGCAGGGCTTCCTGGGGGTCTGCCACGGCTAACGCGTTCCAGGCAGTACCCTCCAGGGCCTGGCTCAGGAGGCGGCGGAAGCTGTCCTTGTCTTCGACCAGAAGGAGGTCCATGGGAAGAAACTAGCAGCTATCGGCCTTCAGTTGGCGCCACCGCAATCCTCGATGAACCGCCGGCTCTGCGCCTCGGCCTGGGCGTCGAAGAGGGTCCTGCCTTCGATGAGTTGGAGTCCCGCCTCCCGGGCCCAGAGGGCAAAGGCGGTGTCCTCCTTGTAGATCCATTCCACCGCCCAGCGGGCGCTGGTCCTGGCGGCTTCCAGCAGTTCCTTGAAGGGGGCGGGATCCTCCACCGACATGCCCAGACTGGTGGCCTGCACAATGCCGACCGGCGCCAGGGCCGCCACGGCTTCGGGGGTCGATGGAGAGCGGCGCGAGACCTGGTGAAGACTCCGGCCGGCCCCTTCCAGCAGCAAGCGGCTGGTCCGGGCCACGCCGCCCTCGCCCAGCAGCAGGACCGGGCCAGGCTCAAGCTTGGACAGCGATTGTCCGAAGGCCTCGGCGTCCGTGTTGGCCCCGTGCCAGGGAACGCCCAGGTCTCGCCGCCAGAGGGTGTTCAGGGGGCCCTTCAGTCCCAGAGCTTCAGGGAGGGCCAGCTTCAAGGGCGCCGTGATGCTCAAGCCCAGGATGCCGAGGGCGTCCAGAGCCTCCACGGCCTCCTCGGCATCGCCGCAGAGGAAGGGCAGGTAGATCAGGTCCTTCAGGGCGCGCTGAAGCCGCGGATTGTGAAAGGCCGGCCCGCGGGAATGCAGGACGGGATCGCCGATGACACCGCAGAGGCCGAAGCCGGGATGGAGTCGGGCCGCCCGCCAGGCGCGCAGGGTCGCGAGGGGCAGCTGGCCTGGCGCGGCCGCAGGACCGTCATCGGGCGCGGCATAGGTGAAGGCCCCGCCCCAGACCGCCTGCAGGGCCCGGCTGGGCAGCCCCTTGGGGCCCATAAGGAAGGCGGCCAGCCGGATGCCATGGTCCTTGGCCCAACCCAGGGGTCCCCGCAGGCGGCCGTTGTCCCCCAGCCGTCCGGCCCAGCCCACCCACTTGAAGGCCTCGCCCTCGGGAAGGGACGCGAGGCGCGCCTCCAGATCGAAGACACCCGGAGCCACATGGATGGACCGCAGCAGCCGGACATGGGTGCGGGCCACCTGGATTTCATGAGGGATGGCTAGATCCCACTCCAGGTCCATCCAGAGAGGCTTGCCCTTCAGGGCCTTCACAAGATGCGCCAGTCGGCCAGCCTCGTCCGCCTCGGGCCAGCGACCGCCTTCGGAGGCCCGGCGACAGGTCACCAGGCAGCGGCGCTTCAGGGCATCCACCAGGGCCTCGGGATCCGCTTCCGGAAAAAGATCCAGCCGCAGTTCGGGCAAGGCATCCTCGCCCAGCCGCCGGGCACAGGCCAAGGCCTGCTCCCAGTCCGGGTGGGTCAAGGTCACGATATGGAAGGGCAGGGAGTTCAAGGGCGGCATCCAGTCCAAGCCATCCTAACCTGCCCTGAGCCTTGCTCTCCGGGTTTCCCGGGCGCCGGGGCTCGCCGTCAACTGGGCCGGATGGCCCCTGGTCCCATGGGCGGCAAGGACCCTGCTGGCTGCATACCCCCCAGCGGCTGCGGAAGCCGAGCCATGAGGGTTTTGGCCGCCTTGCCCCGCAGGCGGATCAGCCGTCCCCCCTTGCCCAGGCGGAACTCCGCCGGACTGAGAAAAGCCCACCAGGATTGACCGGGAGCCTTCTCCAGGTGGACCTCATCCCAGGGAATGGACGCGGGTCCCTTCCAATACAGGGGCTGAAAGGGGAAGGGCTGCTTCAGGTGCAGGCAGCGGCGCCCGAACCGGATGGACATGGGGCAGTGGCCTCGAAAGGACCCGAACTCGACCTGCTGCCAGCCCAGGTTCCGCTCGATGGGATCCTCCCGGTCGGCTGGCCAATCCTGGTACATGGCATAGATTCCCATCAGCTTGTTCGTGAGCCAGGTGGTGCCCAGGAACACCACGGGCACCAGCAGAAGGATCCAGGGCGGAGGAGGAGGGGCGCCAGGCCGGGCCAGCAGGAGCATGAGTTCCATCAGGGCCTCGCCTTCTTCTTCGCGGCCTGCCAGGCCGCCTCCATGTCATCAAGGGTGCGGTGCTCCCAGCCTCCGTGGGTGCGGGCATCATCCTCCACGGACGTGAAACGCCCCTTGAAGCGCACCATCTGTCGCCGCAGCGCCGCGTCTGGATCCACACCCTTCTTGCGGGCCCACTGCATGAGGCTGAACAGCACATCGCCGAATTCCTCTTCCACACGCACGGGGTCGGATTCCGCCTGCAACTCACCCACTTCTTCCTTCACCTTGTCGAGGACTCCTTCCAGATCGGGCCACTCGAAGCCCACCTTGGCACAGCGACGCCCGATCTCCAGGGCCTCGTCCATGGGCGACAAGGTGGCCGGGATGCCCTCCAGCAGCCGTGGTTCCGTTTCCGGTGTCAGACCCTTCTCCTCGCGCTTGATGGCGGCCCAGTTGGTGAGCACTTCGTCAGCCCCCTCCACCGCGATTTCCGCGAACACATGGGGATGGCGGCGCACCAGCTTTTCGACCACAACCCGTTCCACCTCATGGAGGTCCCAGGCACCCCGGTCGGCGGCCAGCTGGGCATGGAAGGCGACCTGCAGCCAGAGATCCCCCAGTTCCTCGCAGAGGTGGGCCTCTTTGGCCGGATCACCGGGACGATGGGCGGCAATCGCCTCCAGCACTTCCGCCGCTTCCTCACGCAGGTAGCGGGCCAGGGTCTGGTGGTCCTGCTTCAGATCCCAGGGGCAGCCGGTCTCCGGCTTGCGGAGCGCAGCCATGACAGCACGGAGGGTCGAAGGGTACATGCCTAGAGGTTATCTAAGAACGACCGCCCCAGGTGGGAGCTCTCCTGCGGTTTTTCTGGACTCCCACTTCCTTCCAGGCAGTCGAAGTCCGAAAGCCCCTGCCTGATCTGGGCCAGGGAGCGTAGGCTGCAGCCCCCCGCGCCAGCTGAAGTCACCAGGACAGAGGAATCCGAAGCAGATGTTCGCCTTGATCGCAAGAATGTTGGAACAGGTCCAATCCTAGTGCTGAAGTCCTTTCAGGACCGCCCCACTTGGACCAGTACCGCCTTTGCCAGATCCGTAAGTGAAGGATCACGGGCACCCATCACGAGGATGAGGTCACCGTCTCTGGCTTCGGCCGCCAGCCGACCCACCAGTTCTTCGCGCGAGGGCGCCAGCTCTGCGGCCACGCCACGCTCCGCGATCTCCTGGATCACTTCAGCGCTGCCAATGTCCCGGTTGGCCGTGCCCCCGGCATAGAACACATCGAGGAACCAGAGGCGGTCCAGGGGTTGTAACTCCTTGGCGAAGGTCTCTACGAATTCCGAACGAAGGAACTTGAGGGGGCCGAAGCCGTGGGGCTGGAAGACCGCCATTACCCGGCCGCCCGTGGCCTGGACCCGGAGGTGGGCCGCCCGGATCGAGGCTGCCACCTTCGCGGGATTGTGGCCGAAGTCGTCCACCACCGTCACGCCCCGGTGCGTGCCCAGTACCTGGAAGCGCCTGGCAACCCCCTGGAACGCCTGGAGAGGTGCCACCATGGCCGCGAGGGGCACACCCAGGGCCTCGCAGGCAGCCATGGCCGCCAAGGCGTTCTCCACGTTGTGCCGGCCCGGCACCGGCAGCTGGAAAACCTGGTCCTTCACCCGAAAGGTGGAACCCTCCGCATGCAGACACACATCTTCGGCCCGAAGATCCGCCTGCTCGCCAAAACCGAAGACCACCGCGGCGGGGGCGAACTCCCGCAGGTTGTCGGCTTCGCCCACCACCAGGGTCTCTCGGATCTGGGCCCGGAAGACGCGGAACATCTCCGCCACGGCGTCCATCTCCTTGTGGTCCCGCTGCAGGTTCAGCAGCACGCCCACAGCGGGATGGTAGCGCACGACGGTGCCATCGCTTTCATCGGCCTCCACGACCAGCAGGTCAGAGGCCCCCGCCCAGGCATTGCCCCAGCGGCCCTCCCGCTGCAGCGCAACCAGCTCGCCACCGGTGATGACAGAGGGGTCCAGCCCCACGCCGCGCAGGATCTCGAAGGCCATGGCCACCGTGGTGGACTTGCCACTGGTGCCCGTCACCGCCACGGTGCGGTACCGGGCCACGAGGTGGGCCAGGAGGTCCGAGCGATGCAGCACCGGGATGCCGAGGAGCCTGGCAGTCGCCACATCCGGCACGTCCTCTTCCACCGCAGTGGACACGATCAGGGCTGAGCAGTCGCCCTTCAGGCCAGCACCATCCTGGGGATGAATGACCACTCCCAAGGCTGCCAGCATGGCTCTGGCCTCGAGCCGCTGGCCCCGGTCGAAGCTGCGGTCGCTGCCGCTGGCACGACCCCCCTTCATGGCCACGAACTGGGCCAGGGCGCTCATGCCGCTGCCCGCCACCCCCGCGAAGTGCAGGCGCCCCAGGCCAAGACTGTCATTTCCCAGATCCCCCGCGATGAGGACGGCATCCCCCTCGGCGACGCGGTCAAAGAGATCAGCCACCGCAGTGTTAGCCAGACGCACGCAGCCATGGGACACCGGCTGGCCAAGCAGGCTTTCCTGGTTGGTGCCGTGCAGGTAGATGAAGCGCGCCAGGGAGTCCCGCCCGGGACCGCGGTTCCAGCCTGTCTCCAAGCCATCCAGCGTCAGCACGCGAGTCAGGATGAGGTCCTCATCGCGGGGTTCGCCGTGCCAGACATCTCCCGTGGCCACACGGTTGCGAAAGACGGTTCCCCCCTCCGCACCGGCACCGATGCGCTCGTGAATGCGGTGCCAGCCCGTGGGCGTGCGATACGAATTCTCTTCACAACCCAGACCGTTCCGGGCGGTGGAGATGACAGCCTCGAATTGCAGGCGTCCGTCCTCCATCAGGCCCAGGCGCTGGGCCACCGTGTCCACCACCAGGACTCTGGAACTGCGATCCAGCGAGGGTGAGCCCTCGCGGGCCGCATTGGCGAGCAAGAGGGCGCGATACCTGGCGGCGTGCATGGGATCCATCAGGCCCCCACGATCCGCCCCGCCAAGGCGCTGGCAGCAACGGTGGCGGGACTGGCCAGCCATACCTGGCCGGGGCCGCTGCGGCCGGGGAAATTCCGGTTGATGGCGCTGATGGTCACCTGATCAGGACGGGTGGACACCCCCGGCCCGGCATTGATGCAGACCCCGCAGGAGCTCCCGAGAACCACCGCGCCCACGGCCTCGAAGGCCGCCATCCAGCCCTGCTCTGCCGCGAAGCGCCGCACGTCCTCACTGCCGCACTGCACGAAGAACTGCAAGCCTTCCGGAACACGCCGACCCTGATCGGCGGCCGGTTTCACCACCTCGTAGGCCCGCCGCAGATCCTCGCGCTTGCCGCCGGTGCAGCTGCCCAGGTAGGCGATATCGATGGACACGGCCACACCCAGGTCCGCCAGGGCCACGCCATGGCCCGGATCCCCAGGCCGGGCCAGCATGGGTCCCAGGGTCCCGCAATCCACCTCCAGCTTGTGAGCGTAGTCGGCACCCTCGTCCCCCCGCATCCAGGGCTCCAGGTCCACAGCCACGCCACGCCGCTCCCGGACGAACCGCACCGTTTCTTCGTCCGGCGCGACCAGGCCCGTGAAACCGCCGATTTCCGCGGCCATGTTGGTGAGGGTGGCGCGTTCGTCGGTATCCAGGTCGAGCAGTCCTTCGCCCTGGTACTCGATGACATGGCCGATGGCGCCACCTTCGCGGATGAGGGGCTGGGCCAGCAGGTGCAGGACCAGGTCCTTGGCCGATACCCCGGACCGCAGGCGGCCCCGCAGGAGCACCCGCAAGGTGGGGGGCACGGTGACGCGCACATCCCCGGTCACCCAGGCGCAGGCGATGTCGGTGGTGCCCACGCCGAAGGCCAGGCAGCCCAGGGCCCCCGCGTGAGGCGTATGAGAATCCGTGCCCACGATCACCTGGCCCGGGCAGGCGTAGCGCTCGGCCATGATCGCGTGGCAGATGCCTTCGCTGCCGGAACCATCCAGGAGTTCACCGTGGAGCCGGATGCCGTGCTTCGCGCAGAAGTCCTCCTGGGCGGGCTTCAACCGTTCGGCCACGGTCAGCAGGCCCAGCGCCCGGTGCTCCGCCTTCATGCTGTGGTGCAGGAAGGTGAGGTGGTCCCGGAAGGCCAGGATGCTTCCGGGATCCCGGAGCACGGTGGCCGGCCCCAGAGCCTTCTCGAGGAAGCTCGCGGCCATGGGCGTGACGTATTCGTGGCTGAAGCGCCAATCAGCCTGCACGAATAGGCCGTCACCGGGCCTGACCACGGGAAGCCCGATGACTCGGTCGGCCGCATTCACGACCGTGTGGCGGGCCAGCAGTTTTTCCGCATAGGTCATGGGGCGCGGCCCATGCTCCGGCAGGGGCGGCACCACCTCGCCTCTGAGCCGGGCCGCGTTGTAGGCGAAGAGGCCGCCCCGGCGCACGATCTCGGCGGTGACAGGATCCAGGCCAGCGGTGAACTCGACCAGGGGTATGGCTTCGCCCCGCCGGAGCCGCGGGATCAGGCCGAAGTCCGTGCTGGTAAGCAGCCCCAGGTTCTGGGCGTTCTGGCGGTAGATGCGCTCGAAGCTCTCGGCGATCACCAGCCGGATCCCCGCGCATTGTTCCGCGTAGGGACTCGCTTCCCGGCTGCTGCCCTTGCCCCGGCGCCTGCCCGCCACGCTGACGGAGAATCCACCGGCGCGGACGGAGCCTGCTGTGATCGGAAAAGCCTCACCGCACTTCAGCCCCAGGTAGGGGAAGTCCCCCAGTTTCTCGTCAAAGTGGTAGCAGATGTAGGCCGGCGTGATCTCGTCCGTGCTGATCTGGTCCCGGAGGGGCAAGGTCTGATCCAGCCCAAGGTCCTCGCCCGCAAGCTGACGGCTCATGTGGTCCGCATCCGCGGAAAGGAAGAGAACTCGGCCATCGAAGCGGACAGGGTCAGACTGCATGGCTCCAGGGTACGACAGGAACCGGCCCCTTGCCGGAACTGCGGACCAGCCGGGCGGCCCGAATGAACGGATTTTCCTGAGTCAGCTTCAACCATTTGCGCTATAAAGGTCCGCAAACAAAGACCCACAGGAGGCGTCATGCACGCCCGGTCCTTTTTCATCGGCCTGGCCTGGCTGGCCCTGACTCTGTGCCGGGCCCAGGAGGCACCCCCCGTGGCTCCACCACCAGCCCCCTCCCAGGACCACCTGGATGGAGGGCTGCTGCAGCCTCAGTGGTTCGGCCCGGGCCCCGTCTGGACCCGGGACTGGCAGGCGGACTTTTTCTGGGCGAAGCCCGGCGTGCGCCTGGACCCGCCCGCCATCTACCTCCACCCCTGGGAAGAGCCGAAGTTTCTGACTCGGAAGGATCCCCTGGACTACGCCTCGGGCTGGGAGGGTGCGGAGTTCCTTCAGACCATGCTCCGAACGCGTCTGAGCGGGCTCCCTGGATTGCGGGTTGTCGCCTCGCCGTCCGAGACGCCCTACCACGCCATGGGGCGGATCGTGGAGGCCACCCACATCCGCCAGGGAGCCGTCGCCACCTTCGGCCCCCTCGCGGGCCTCCCCACCTTCACCTGGGACTTCAAGGTGGTGGATGTCCGCACGGGTGACGTGCTGCTGGGCTCCCATCACCGCAGCGTCTGGGCCCCGGCATCTGCCTGGATCTCGGTCCTCGAGCAGCCGATGCGCCAGATGGTCGGGTTGCCACCCACCCCGGAGTGGAAACAGCCTCCTGGAGCCCAGGAGGAGGAGGACGGCAGCTGGACCTGGGTGGCGCCAGATCTGCTCCTTTCACCAGGTTGCCTGGAAGCCGGGCCATGGTCGGCTGAAACGGACCGGTCGGCGAAGTTCAATCTCGGCTTCGCAACCGGCAATGCCCTGCGTGCGGAGCAGTGCCTCCGGGTCAGGCTGGCCCGCTCGAGGCTGGGCAGGCGCGGTGAAGGCGTGCCGGCCTTCCTGCTCACGGGAAGAACCTTCAGCTCGATGAAGTACCTTTTGCTTCGCTACCGGGCCCAGGTGACCGAAGTGGCCACAGGCCGGGTCGTTGTCCAGCTCGAGCTCCGCCAGCCGTTCGGCTTCTCGCCAGCATCGATCTCGGAGCAGGTGGCCGAGCGGATTGTCGCCCGCCTGGAGGTGTTGCAGGAGGGCGTGGTCAAGCCCCCTGCCTCAGGGCCAGAGGCCAGCATGGCCAGGGCTCAAACCGTGCCAGAGCCAGGACCCACGGGACAAGGCAGCCTCCTGACCTTGAATTCCGTGGGCAATCAAGGTGAGGCGGGTCGTCTTCCTGCGACTCCAACGCCGGATAAGAGCATGGAGAATCCTCAGCCGGGGCGTCCAGTGCCAGACCTAGGCGCAACTGTGTCTGAGTCGGTGAGCGCTGATGTGGAGAAGCGCGTTCCGAGTGATCCATCCCGAAGTCCTTTGACCGACAGGGTGGTGACGGCCGCTGCAGCCCAGGCCCCAGCGCGTCCCTGGGAGGGATTGGACCGCCTCGCTCCCGCAGCTGGAGGGGTGGACAAGGCCTGGGTGAGCCCTCTGCTGGAGCTGTCTGGGCGGACCCTCCTGGTGGGTGAGTGGAGCGAGCCCACGCTGAAACCCGAAGCCGACAGCTATGATCGCCAGGTGGCCAGCTCCATCTCAGCGCGGGCGCCAGCCTGGCTTTATGGCGCGCTGGCAGCGCACCCAGATCGCGGCTTCAAGATCAACCGGCAGGAAGGCGATCTGCGATTGGAGGGCCGCGTGGTGCACCTCTACCAGCCGGACCGGTCCAAGATTTCGACGATGATGGGCCAGGCATTCACGTTAGGCCTGTCTACCAAAGCCGAGGGAATACTCCAACTGCGTGTTGTGGACATGGCCACCGGTACGACCCTCGCCTTGGTCGAAGAGAACCTGGGCAGCTTCCAGATGGCCTCCACGGGCATTCCCTACAAGGCCTTCAAGTGGCTGGCCCAGGACCTGGTGCCCTGGCTCCTCAGGGAAGGCCTTCGCCCGGATCAGCCAAAATCCGCTCCGGCAGAGGTACCTCAGGTCGACCCGAAGGGAACCCCGGCTCAGCCCAGCTCGTGAAGGACCCGCCATCCAGCAGCCTGTCCTTGGGTAATGACGTTCGGGTCCCCGGTGGCTGCCGCACCTTGCAGATGCGCAGCAACTTACCTGTAGTCAGGGCCAGAAAAGGTGCGCACTGCAAGCGGCACAAGGGTTAGGATCGCCAGGAATGCACCTCCAAACGACAGGAGTGAACCATGAATGCCTTCGAGGCCGATCTCCAGGCCACCCAGTCCTACTTCGACCGCCCACGGTTCACCGGAATCCGGCGGCTCTTCTCTCCGCGGCAGGTGGTCGAGCAGCGGGGCCTCATCGCCCAGGACTACACCGTGGCGCGAGAGGCCGCCGAAGCCTTCCATGCCAGGCTCCGGGAGCTGTTCTCATCCCAAAAGTCCATCACCACCTTCGGGCCCTATTCACCGGGCCAGGCCGTGGCCATGAAGCGCAAGGGCATTGAGGGGATCTACCTGGGAGGCTGGGCCACGTCGGCCAAGGGATCCGTGTCTGAGGATCCCGGGCCGGATCTGGCCAGCTACCCGCTCTCCCAGGTTCCCGACGAAGCCTCTGGGCTGGTCAGGGCCCTGCTCACCGCGGACCGCAACCAGCGTTTCCTCCGCGCCCGGATGTCCCCCGATGTGGCCGCCGCCACACCCGAAATCGACTTCCGCCCCTTCATCATCGCGGACGCCGACACCGGGCACGGCGGGGATCCCCATGTCCGCAACCTGGTCCGCCGCTTCGTCGAGGCAGGCGTCCCTGGCTACCACATCGAGGACCAGCGTCCGGGCACCAAGAAGTGCGGCCACCAGGGCGGCAAGGTGCTGGTGCCCTCTGACGAGCAGATCAAGCGGCTCAATGCGGCCCGCTTCCAGCTCGACGTCATGCGGGTGCCCGGCATCATCGTGGCCCGCACGGATGCGGAAGCGGCCAACCTCCTGGAAAGCCGGAGTGATGAGCGGGACCAGCCCTTCATCCTCGGGGCGACCAATCCCTTCGTGCCTTCCTACAAGACCTGCATCCTCGCCCTGCACCGCCGGTTCTACGCCCTGGGTGTCACCGAGCTCAACGGGCACCTGCTCTACGAGATCCCCGAGTTCCAGTGCGCCGCCGCCGACGCCTGGCTGGAGCGGTCCGGGCTGGAATCCGTCATCGCGGAGCATGCCGCCGCCTGGCAGAAGGGTGCCTTCGTCCATCTCGACGCCATGTTCGACAAGGTCGAGTCCCGCTTCATCGAGGCCTGGGAGGCCGATGCTGGGCTGGAGACCTACGGCGACGCCGTGGCCGAGGTCCTGGCCTTCAGGATCTCCGAGGGCGAGACCTTCCCGATCACCCTGGAAGCCTGGAATGCCTTCGCCCACACCGCTTCCCTGGGGGCCGCCCAGGAGCGGGCCGAGCGGCTTGGACTCTTCGTGACCTGGGACTGCGAAACCGCCAAGACCGCCGAGGGCTACTACCAGGTCCGCGGCGGCATCCCCTACGCCATCGCAAAGTCCCTGGCGGCCGCCCCCTTCGCGGACATCCTCTGGATGGAGACCAAGACGGCGGATCTGGCCGACGCCAAGGTCTTTGCGGACGCCATCCATGCGGTCTTCCCGGACAAGATGCTCGCCTACAACCTGTCTCCCTCCTTCAGCTGGGATTCCACGGGCATGAGCGAGGACGACATGCGCCGCTTCCCTGAAGAACTCGGGAAGCTGGGCTTCGTCTTCAACTTCATCACCTATGGCGGCCACCAGGTCGACGGCCTGGCGGCGGAGGACTTCGCCACCGCCCTGCAGCAGGACGGCATGCTGGCCCTGGCCACCCTCCAGCGGAAGTTCCGGATGCTGGAGTCCCCCTACCGGACCCCCCAGACCCTGGTGGGCGGCCCCCGGCTGGATGCGGCCCTGGCCGCCTCCTCGGGCCGGACCTCGACCACCAAGGCCATGGGCAAGGGCTCGACCCAGCACCAGCACCTGATCCAGACCGAGGTCCCGAAAAAGGTTCTGGAGGACTGGCTGGGCATCTGGAAGGAACACTACGGGATCCAGGACGGCCTGGGTGTCACCCTGCTGCCGCATCGGGCTGGTTCAGAGCTGCTGGAGCTCAGTGTCATCGGCAAGGGCGGGGAGAAGCACGCCAACCTGATCTTCGCCCCGATCCGGGACCGCCGGGGCCGCAGCATCCTGTCCGTCCGGGACCAGAACACCTTCTCAGAGCTGCTTCGCAAAAAGCGGCTCATGACCCTGGTCCATCTCTACCTGATCCACCGCTACAAGGTGGATTCTGTCCACTACGTCACTCCCACCGAGGACAACCAGTACCAGGCGGGCAAGATGCGGGAACAGGGGCTCTTCACCGAAGTGGGTCAGGAGGTCGGGCAGATCATCGTCGCCGACGTCAATCCGGAGCGGGTCAAGGCCCTGCTCGATCCTGGGAAGGACGCCCTCCGGAAGCTCATCAGGAAGGAGAGCTGAGGCTTGGATTGAAAGGTCCGATTCCTGGTCCAAAGGAAAAGCAGAAGGCCCCCGGGCGGGGGCCTTCTGCTTGGCTGAACAAACCAGATTAGTCCTTTTCTTCTTCGGCTTTGAGCTTGGCTTCCTGCTCATCAAGGTGCTTCATGAGGCGCTCGGCCAGTTCCTCGTCGTCCAGGGGGGTGAACATGTCGTCCTTCACCTCGAAGATCTCCAGGCTCAAGCCCTCCTCGGGGTCGGCCTTTCCTTCCTCCTGCGCCTGCAACTCGGCCAGAGGCGCGAGGATGGCGAAGTTGCGGCCCTCGAACGCGAGCTCTTCCAGGATCGCGAACTCCTCCTTCTCGCCGTTCTCGTCTTCTAGCTCAACGACTTCGATCTCGAAGGAATCGTCGTGGTCGTGGTTGCAGTCCGGTCCGTGTTCGTGACCCTCGTGAGCCATGGGCTCCTCCTTGCGCAAGGGTCAAGAATAAGGTCGAATTGCCCTCCGGCCAAGGAAAGAAACGCGAAGCACCGGCTACTGGAGACGCGCTTCACCGGGCCCCGTGACGATGGCTGTGACCGGCCGGCGGCCCCCGGGCGTTTCCAGGTGGACACGATCACCAAGTCCCGCCTTGCTCTTGGCCGTGGTGTCCACGGTGATCGTCAGGGCTTCGCGGGTGGCCGTCAGGCGGACCTTGTCGCCCGACTGCACCAGGGGAATGGATTCCAGATCCGCCCGGGTCAGGATCTTGCCCGAGGCCACGGAGCGCATGAGCCGCTGACCCTCGGGAATGACTGTCAGGAATCCCTGCGGTGGTACGCCTTCGAATGGACTCGTCTCGACCTGGTCCGCGGTCAGCTCGGTTTGACGGGTCAGGTCGCCCTTGGCCCGCAGCACTGTGCCCACCCAGCTGCCCTCCAGGTCCACTCGGGTCATGCCGATCCTTTCGCCGTCCACCTTGATGTTCATCACCACGAAGAACCGGCCCAGCGGATCATGCTTGCTCAAGTGCGAGGGTTCGAAGGTCAAGTTGCCCTGGCGGGTTCGGGGCACCCGGGGGGGCTGTGCCACTTTGAAGGTATGCAGGCCACCCAGCTTCTCGGCTTCCGACTTGGCGAAGGTCAAGGCCACATCGGCCATGCGTTCGGCCGAGGAGACCGGTGCCTGTGCCACGAGGGTCGGCGCAAGGAGGAGCAGGGCGAGGGCACGCATGCTAGGACCGCTTCAGGTTGTTCACGAGGCTGAGCATGGTGTCCACGGTCTGGATGGTCTTCGAGTTCGCCTCATAGGCCCGCTGGCCGATGATCATGTTGACCATCTCTTCGGCCACGTCCACGTTGGAGACCTCAAGGGAACCCTGGTTGATGGTGCCCAGTCCGTCCGTCCCGGGAACGCCATCGAGGGCATCGCCGCTGGCCAACGTGGGCTGCAGCAGGTTCTTGCCCAGCTGGTTGAGGCCCGAGGGGTTGATGAAGTGGGAAATGGTGATCTGGCCCACGGTCTGGGGCTGGGTCTGTCCTGTCTGCGTGACGCTCACCGTGCCATCCGGGGCGATGGTCGAGCTGAGGGTGTCCTGCGGGATCGTGATCTGGGGGTCCAGCAGGTACCCCGCGGAGTTCACCAGGGCTCCATTCTGGTCCGTGGTGAAGCTGCCATCGCGGGTGTAGGCCAGGGTTCCATCCGGCAGGGTGACGCGGAAGAAGCCATCGCCCTCGATGGCCATGTCAAAACGGTTCCCCGTCTGCTGCAGGTTGCCACTGGTGTACTGGTGCTGGAGGCTCTGCAGCTTGGCGCCATGTCCCATCTGGATGCCCGAGGGAATGGTGGTGCTGTTGCTGGAGCCCGTGCCCGCAAGGTTCACCGTCTGGTAGAGCAGATCCTGGAACTGGGCCTTGGCCTTCTTGAACCCGGTGGTATTCACGTTCGCCAGGTTGTTGGAGATGGTGTCCATGTTGAGCTGCTGGACGTTCATGCCAGCCGCCGCGGACCACATTGCACGCATCATGAGAACCTCCTTGTCACTGCCAGAAAAATAGAGAGCTAGCGGCTGATGGCCACATCGTTGATGGAACGGGAATCGAGATCGTTGGTGAGGGTGGAAGCCACCTTCAGGCTCATCTCGTAGAGCCGGTTCAGGCGGATCATCTCAACCATGGTCGAGGCCGAATCCACGGCACTCTGTTCCAGATGGCCCTGAGTGATGCTGGCCTTTACCGGGGCCTCGGTGGCGCCGGTGGGATCGAAGCGCAACGCGCCCGTTCGCTTGAGAGAACCAGCCTTTTCATACGCCTTCAAGTCCAGCTGGCCCAAGGCCTGGTCCTTCTGGGAGACCGTGCCATCCGGAGCCACCGAGACATTCCCGTTCTTGGGATCCACCTTGATGGGCTGGCCATTTTTGCCGACTAGCGGGCTGCCATCCATGGCCTGGAGCTGGCCGTCCACTCCCATCTGGAGGCGGCCGTCGCGGGTGACCCGGTCTCCGGCCGGGGTCCGGACCACCAGAAAGGCATTGCCTTCCACGGCCAGGTCCAGAGGCCGTCCCGTGGCTTTCAAGGCGCCTTGTTCGGTGACCACGCCGGTCTCAGCGAACACCACCCCATCATTGAGGTACCCGGTCAGAGGGAGCTTCCGACCACTGCCAGCAGCCTTGTTGAAGACGGCGAAAAAGGGCATGTCCGGCTTGTAGCCCACGGTCGCCGCGTTGGCCAGGTTGTTCGCCACCACTTCCAGTTGGAAGGCACGGGCTTTCAAACTGCCAGCAGAAACATAGTAGCCAGGATCCATTGGGCACCTCTCGCCCAGCCAGCAGCCGGGACAAAAGGACTACCGCCAAAGGAGTGCCAAAAAAGCCCCGGGGGTATGTGAGCAGCGCGGGGCCACCGGACAACATAAAATCGGCCCCCCGGTTGGGAGGCCGATCAGTTGAACGGTAGGGGTCAGATCTTGGTGACGTTGGTCGCCTGGGGGCCCTTCTGGCCCTGTCCCACGTTGAAGCTGACGCGCTGATTCTCGTCCAGGGTGCGGAAACCCGTGGTCTCGATCGCGGAATGATGAACGAAAAGATCGGCACCACCCTCATCGGGGGTGATGAATCCGAAACCCTTTTCGGCGTTGAACCACTTGACGGTGCCTTGAGCCATGATTTTTCCTGCTTTCTTCGTCCTGGATATGAATGCGATGTCCCTTCCAGGCGAGGCAGCAGCGCTTTTTTCTGCCCGCACAACAGACGGGCAACTGCCAGTGTAGGATCTTTCGCTCCCTGATTTTCAAAAAATCGATGGCAGCCGACAAATAATGGAGCCAGGATCCATGAAATCTCGGCCCGTCGGCGCAAACTCAGTGGAATAAGTGCTTTTTCAGCAGCAGCCCCACAGCCCCCTGGACTCGAGCCTGCTGAGCGGAGGTCGTCACGGAGAGGAACAGTTCCAGGAAGTTGGGGTGGGTGACCCCGCTTTCAATGAAACTGTGGCGCTTCGCCTTCAGCAAGCCTACCAGGATCTCCTGCCGCTCCTGGTCGGTGAAGGTGCGATCCAGGTGCCTCCCAAGGTTCGCAAAATCGAGAATCACCTGCTGTTCCAGGAGGCCATCGATGGCGGCCAGCAGCCAGATGAAGTCCTCAATGGCCTCCTCCCGCTCCTTGGCGGTCATGTCCCTGAAAAGGCGGATGGCCTCCAGGTGATCGAGACGCGCATGCTGGGCTTCCTCCATCCAGTGGCAACGGAAGATCTCCCGAGTCAGGGGATCCAGTTCATCGCAGTGGTTCATGGAACTGACATAATGGTGCTGGGTGAACCACTCGATGGCTGCGGTCAGGAGCAGCACCGCCCCCCGGTTCTTGCTGAGGACCGCATGGGCCACCTCGCTCTGCCCGTCGATGAGTTCCAGCGGGAAGCCGAGCTTCCCGTCCACGCGCCGACCAACCTCCCTGAACAGGTGCATGTGCTTGACTTCTTCTGAAGCAAAGTTCGTCAAGGCCTCGAAGGCCTGTGGGTTCTGTCCATCCGAGTCCAGGGCCAAGTCCACCATCAGCGGGGCAATGAAGGTCTCCACAAACCCGAACAGATGGGCATAGGCCCCCATCTCCACCTGGGTCAGCTTCCGTTTTTCCTCTGGATTCAGGCAGAAGATGCCTCCTCCCCCCGAGAGCGCCGGGGGAAGCCAAGGCCGGGCGAGGTCAAAGTCCACGGTCCCAAACACATCCTTGATCTTCCAGTTGACCCGGTAGGCCTGCTCAATGCATCCGCCATAGGAATAGGTGGCCATGCCAACACCTCCGCACCAAATTCCTCTGAGAATCCTGCGATCAGCATCTGAATATGAGTCTCAATTCTCGACTCGTCAATTAACAGAATACCCGAAAGGTCTTGAAAGTTCCGATCAGAGGTAGGACCTGGCCCCAAGGAAAGCCCTCTTGTAATACCGCTCAGAGAGGTCGTCCTGACGGATGCGTTGGCCGGACCGGGGAGCATGGATGAAAGCACCTTGCCCCAGGTACAAGCCCACATGGCTGACGCGCCCACCCCCCTTCGTCGCGAAGAAGAGCAGATCCCCCGCCCTGGCTTGGTCGACATCCACCGGACTGCCCGCCTCGAACTGAGCCAGGGAGGACCGAGGCAACCTCAGTCCATTCAACCTGTAGACGGCACCGGTGAGGCCACTGCAATCGAAGCCACGCTCAGTGGTGCCGCCGAACAGGTAGGGAACCCCCAGGTAGCCCCGGGCGGACTCCACCAGGCTGGCCCGCAAGCCCCGTTCATCGGAGGGGCGGATGCGGACTGATCCGGGGGCCGCGGGGGCTGATCCGTCTGGAGCCACAACCCAAAAGGCATCGATCACGCCTGCTGCCTTCAGCGCCTCGCCCCGGGCCCGGGCCTTCTCCTTGGTGGTGAAGTCCCCGAAGCGCACCCGGTAGAGGCCGTCCCCTGAGCCGTAGTAGGCAGCCTCCAGGCCCTGGGCCTGCAAGGCTTCTGAGAACCGGGCCGCGTTCTCCACCTTCGCGAAGGCCCCGGCTTGCAACGTGAAGCCAAGGCGCGGGAGGGGGCTTGCTGACCGCAGCTCCACGGAAGTGCGTGGCGGCAGAGATCGCGGAGCCTTTGAACAGGCCGTGGCCAGAAGCAACCCCGTCGCCATGACGAGAACCAACTTGGCGCAGGATTCGACCTTGGTGAGGAACATGCAGAGATCCTAGCAAGGGGAGACTCGCGGAACCGGCTTACCCGCGCACCATGTGTCTCAATCCAGACACCCGGTCACGTTCAATGAGCAGGGGGTCCTCGCGTTGGCCTAATCCTTCACGAACGGACTGAAGTTGGTCCCCTCGTCGAATACATCCACGCCTTCGGCTTTCTTGAGGCCGTTTACCACCAGATAGGTGAGCGGCGTCACGGCGGCCTCGTAGATCACTTTGGCCAGGTAGCCCGAACCCGCCATGATCAGGATCGTCTTGACCGGCAGGGTGCCCGCGAAAAGACCAAAGGACACGATGAGGCTGTCCACCGCCTGCCCCGCCACCGTGGAACCGATGGTGCGCGTCCAGAGCAGGCGCCCCCTGGTCCACAGTTTCATCTTGGCCATCACGTAGCTGTTGACGAACTCGCCCACCCAGAACGCCGCCAGGCTCGCCACAATGCCTCGGGCAGCGGTGGTGAAGACGATTTCGAAGGCTCGCTGGTGGTCCGCGGGCCAGCCGGGTGCCGGGGGGATCCAGACCATGAAGAGACCCATGGCCCCCATGAGCAGGCTGGCGAAGAAGCCCAGCCAGATGGCCCGGCGGCTGGCGCCATAGCCGTAGACCTCCGTGAACACGTCCCCGAAGATGTAGGTGATGGGGAAGAGCAGTTGGGCGCCACTGAAGATGAAGGGCCCGATGGCCGTGGGCTTCTGCCCCACCAGGTTGCTGATGAGCAGCACGACGACGAAGGCGTGAGCCATCAGTTCATACCATTTGAACCGGGCTAGGGCATGGTCTTTGGCCTGGATGCGGGGCAGTTGGATTCGCATGGTGCCCATCATGGCCGCAGGGCGCAGCAGGAGGAAAGCACTGCCTTCGGGCAAAGGTTGGACATCATGTCACCTCCAGCACCGCCAGCCCGTCCTGCCGGGTGGATCTGCCACTGACACAGACGATCTCCCCCACGCGGAAGGGGCGCTGGCGCTTGCGGATGGCGTCGGGGAAGGCCACGGCCTCGCAGAGGCCGGTCTCGTCCTCGAAGGTGATGAACTGCATGCGCTCGCCCTTTTCGGTGGCCACATCCTTGTCCGCCACCACGAGGGCCCAGAATTTGAGGTGCTTGTTCGGAGTCACCACCTCCGCGGCCCGGTGGGGCCCGCTGCCCTTCCGCACCCGGGCCAGGGCCGCGGGGTGCAGGTCGAGGGTCAGGCCCATGGTGGCCATCTCCAGGTCGGCGCGGTCGAAGAGGTCCGTGGGGCGCGGGCGCACGCCGGCGGGCACGCCGCCCAGGCGCGCCCACATGAGGCGCGTGCGGTCGCCGTCCGGGGCCCAGCGGTCGAAGGTCCCGGCGGCGCAGAGCGCCTCCGCCGTGGTGACGCTGAGCTTCACCCGGCCCAGCAGGTCGTCCAGGTGCGCGAAGGGGCCTTGCTTGTCGCGTTCCTCCAGCAGCGCGCGGACCTCCTTCTCCTGGGCGCCGTGCACCTGCATGAGGCCCACCCGCACGGCCTGCTCGCCCTCGGCGCTGAAGGGCCACAGGGATTCATTCGCATCGGGGCCGCGCACGACGAGGCGGTGGCGCCGCGCATCGCCCAGATAGGCGATGGCGGGGTAGTAGCCGCCCTGGTTGGTGATCACCGACGCGAAGAAGATGGCCGGATGGTGGGTCTTGATCCAGGCGCTCTCGAAGCTCACCTGGGCGTAGCTCGCCGAGTGGGGCTTGCAGAAGGAGTAGCCCGTGAAGGTGCGGATCATGTCCCAGGCCTCGTCCACGGTGGCCTGCCGCACGCCGCGGGCCGCGGCGCCGCTGCGGAAGCGGGCCTCGAAGAAGGGCAGCTTGGCCTCGCAGTCGGGCTTGCCCAGCAGCTTGCGCAGCTGGTCGGCCTCGAAGTGGCTCCAGCCCGCCAGCGCCACGCAGACCTTGAGGACATCCTCCTGGTAGACCAGCACGCCGAAGCTTTCGGAGAGCAGCTCGCTGAAGACGGGATCACTGGGCTCCCAGGCCTCCTCGCCCCGGGAGCGCTTCACGTAGCGGTCCACCCAGCGGTAGGCGGCGGGGCGGATGAGGCTGCTGTGGATCACCAGGGTCTCGAAGTCCCCCTTCCCCACCCGCTGCTGGAGCTGACGCGTGGCGGGGCTCTCGACGTAGAAGACGCCGATGCTGTCGCCGCGCTTCAGCAGGTCCTGGGTGGCGGGGTCGTGGCGGGAGTGGGTGCCGGGATCCCGGGGCACGCGGTCCCCCAGGATGTTGTAGGCATCGCGGATGACGGCGAGGCTGCGGTTGCCCAGCAGGTCGATCTTCACCAGCCCGTAGTTCTCCACGCCGTCCTTGTCCCAGGTGGTGGTGGACACGCTCTCCTTCGCGGGCGCGGGCTGGAAGGCCGCGTGCTCCCACAGGGGCCCGGGCGTGACGATGGTGCCGCCGGGGTGCACGGAGAACTGGTGGAAGTGCCCCTTCAGGGCCAGGGCCTGGCGCAGGATCGTGTCCCAGGCGGGATTCTCCGAGGCCCGCTCCAGGCCCCCCTCCCAGCCGCGCACGAAGCGGGCCAGCTGCTTCAGCTCGCTGTCGGGGCGCCCGTGGGCCTGGGCCACGGCCCGCAGCGCGCCCTTGGCCTTGAAGAAGGCGTGGTTGGACACCATGGCCACCCGGGCCCGGCCGTAGCGCTCGAAGACCGCCTGGATGACCTTGTCGCGCTCGTCCCAGGCGAAGTCGATGTCCATGTCCGGCGGATCCTTCCGCTCCTTCGTGAGGAAGCGCTCGAACATGAGGTTGGTGTCCACGGGATCCACATTGCTGAGGTGCAGGGCGTAGCTCACCAGGGAAGCGGCGCCGCTGCCCCGGCCGCAGATGCGCGTGGGCAGGCCCTCGCGGCTGAGGGCCAGCACGATGTCCTGCACCAGCAGGAAGTAGCGGGCGAAGCCCTTGAAGGCGATGAGCGCCAGCTCCTGCTCCATGCGGGCCAGCAGCTCGCCCCGCAGCACCGGGAACCGCGCCCGCACGCCCGACCACACCCGCTCCCGCAGGAGCTCGTCGAGGTCGGCGTCGTCCTCGCGCGGCGGGTGGCCGAAGGGCCGCGCCACCTCCCACTTCCCCCAGTGGATCTGCCAGCCCGCGACGCGCTCCAGCACCGCGGCCGTGGCCCTTTCCACGGCGGGATCGCAGGAGGGGAAGCGGGCCTCCCAGTCCGCCCGCGGCACGGCGGCTTCGCTGGCATCCCACAGGGCTTCGGTGCGCACGAGGGTCGACTGCCGGGCGATGGCCCGCTTGAGCCGGTGCATCTCCAGGCCCTCGGCGGTGCGGAAGCGCAGCACCTGGGGCGCCACCACGGGAAGGCCCGCCGCCAGGGCCTTGCGAGCCTCCTGGGCGCGCCGGGGATGGGCCAGCAGGGCGGCGTAGAGGCCCTCCCGCAGCAGGGCGTCCAGGCCCCCCAGGTCGTCGGCCAGCAGCACGCAGTCCGCGGGCGGCTCCGCCTCGCCGAGGCCGGGAATGGTGATGGGCGGATCGTGGTCGGCGTGGGCCTGGGCCGTGAGCAGGCGGTTGAGGGCCGCGTAGCCTGTGTCACTGAAGGGCAGCGCACCGACCTCGTGGCCCCGCCAGGTGAAGCGGCAGCCCAGGTGGAGGCGGAAGCCCGCCCAGCGCGGGTCCGGCGGCAGGCCCTCCAGCTCCCGGGACCTGTGGATCCACTCCAGGCTGTCCCGCAGCTTCGGGTAGCCCGCCAGGCCCCGGTCCCAGCAGACCAGGTCCCGGTAGCCCAGGCCCCGGGCCAGCCGCAGCAGCTGGGCCGCCGGGTAGACGCCTTCACCAAGGCTGAAATCGGAGATGCCGAGGGCGAACATGGGGAATCAATCGGAGGCTGCTCGCGGTCGCCTGCGGCGATCGCGAGACGGAACAACAGGGCGGTGATCTTAGGGTTGCCAGTCGCTGGGCAGGCCGCAGGCCTCGAGAACGGCGCGGAGGTAGGGGGTTCCAATGCGCAGGGCGCCCCGTTCGGCCAGGCTCACCAAGGCCTGGGAGCGGCCCATCCGTTCAGCGAGTTGAGTCTGGGTGAGACCCGCTTGGCGGCGGGCCGCGCGCAGATGCGGAGCCAGGACCTTGGCCCGGGCATCCGCTGCTGGCGCGCGGCGGCCCTCCAGCAGCCCCTGGATGGATAGATCCTCGTCCAGGCGGGGCCAGTGGATGCCGGTGCCGCGTCCGGTGAAGCGCCAGTCGGCGAGATCTCCGGCGGGGGCCGCCGCCAGCCTCGGGAAAAAGGCTAGCGGACAGGCCAGCTCCCGGCCGTCCTGGAGTTGGACGACCAGGCGCCCCCGCTCGAACCAGAGGTGCGCGGCGCGGGGAGGCTCAGGGTTCGCCAAAGTGCTCATGCCAGGCCTCGATGAAGCTCTCTCGATGGGTCACGACGATGCCCGCCACCCGCTGGAGGTCCCGGGGCGTAAGGCCTCCCGGGTCCGCGACGGCGCCATCGTGCAGCCAGATTTTGGCGATGGCGTCGTCGCGCTCGACATGGACATGGGGCGGCTCGCGGGGTTTGTGGCTGTAGAAGAAGAACCGGTAGGGCCCTTCCCGGTGAATGGTGGGGGTCATCGGGCCTCCATGAATATTAGGCTTTTATTGGCTTGTTTCAAGCTTGATTCCACCCACCCCGGCAGGATGGCCTGGTCCGGGAAGCGGCGGCGGAGGCGGGCCAGCACGGGCTCCAGGCGGTCCAGGCGGGCGTGGAGGGGATCCTGGAAGAGGCCCCGCTCCCGGCCCAGGCCCCAGGCCAGGCGCAGTTCCACCTCCCGCACCAGGAGGCGCCGGGTGGCCCCCGCCAGGAAGGCCTGCTGCATCCGCCGGGCCAGGGCCAGGGGCGGCGTGGTCAGGTCCTCGGGTGCGGCCCGCCAGGTGTGGGGCTCGCCGTCCACATCCCACCAGCGCAGCACCAGCTTCCGGGGGCTGCGGGGATCGGACCAGAGCCACTCCAGGCAGCGGGCGGCCAGGGCCACTTCTTCGGGCAGGCGGGGGGGCTGGAGGCGCCAGCCGTGGCGGGCGTGGCCGGGCCGCTCCGTGAGCAGGGGCAGCTTCGGCCGGTCCTCGCCCCGCACCCGGGCCCGCAGGTCCGGCGCGAGCTTGGGGTGGGTCAGCTCCGCCAGCACCGGCAGGGGCACGAGCTGCAGGTCGCCGAAGAAGCGCAGGCCCAGGCGGTGGAAGCGCTCGTGGAGGCGCGGCGCCAGGTCCGGCAGGCGGCGCAAAGGCTGGGGGGCAAGGAAGGTGCTCTCGGAGCCATCCGCCACCAGCTCCAGCTGGTGCTCGACATGGGCGGCCAGCTGGGCGGCGGTGGCGCTCAGGGACAGGCCCCCGTGGCTGGCCCAGCCGTGCCGCTCGGTCAGCTCCCGGCGCATGCGCTGGGCCGTGTCCGCCAGGGGTCCGTAGATGCGCTGGGTGCCCTGGAGCTCCACCAGGGCCTCGCCCATGCGCATGAGCTGGCCCTGGGGCGTCCAGTGCTGGAGGAAGTCGCCCAGGCTGACCTGGGCCTCCCACCAGACCTGGGGCGAGGGGTCCAGCACCCGCAGACCCGGCGCGATCCGCAGGGCCTGGTCCAGGGGCAGCCCCGGCCCCAGCCCCTCAGCCCGGCCCAGGCGGTTCACGAACCAGAGGCTGGGGGAGCGCGGGCTCTCGGGGTTCAGGAAGGCCAGGGGCCGGTCCCGCAGGGCCCCGTCCCGGCCACAGGCCAGCTGGAACGGCAGCTCGGGAACCCACATCGCCAGCACCGGAACCTCCAGGGGGATCCAAGTATGGCGAAATTTTAGCGAAATACAAGTCTTCAGGCCCAACCAAGGCGCGTGGGCTTCGCCCGCGCACCAGGTGGATAGCGGGGTCCGGGTTCTTCGTCAGGCCGGGATCAACCGAATGCCGCCTCCATTCGTAGCTCCCCCTGGGGTCGGTCGGTGGGCCCCCTATCGAGAGGGGACCATGGGACGTGCCCAGTTCGGGGAAACGGTGGAGGGCTATGCGGTACCAGTCCTCAACGAGCGGGAGATCCGCGCGGCGGCGGGGATCCTCTTCCTCGCCACCTTCCTCTCCTTGATGTTCATCCTCTTCCGCGGGAACTTCGTCCCCATCAAGGTGGTCATTCCCTTCTTCCTCGGCGACTTCCTGGTCCGGGTCTTCGTCAGCCCCCGATTCGGGCCCACCCTGATCCTGGGCCGGCTCATCGTCGGCCGGCAGGCGCCGGAATGGGTCGCCGCCGGACCCAAGCAGCTGGCCTGGAGCATCGGCGTGGCCCTGTCGGCGATCATGTTCATCCTGATGGTGGTCCTGAACACCTACGGCCCGATCAGCGGCATCACCTGTCTCGTCTGCCTTGTGTTCCTGTTCTTCGAGGCCGCCTTCGGGATCTGCCTCGGCTGCAAGTTCTACAGCCTAGTGTACCGCGAGAAACCCACCCTCTGCCCCGGCGAGGTGTGCGAAGCCAAGGCCCGTGTGGATGCCCAGAAGACCTCCCTGGCCCAGCTTCTGGTCCTCCTGGCCGCGGCTGGTCTCGTGATGGCCGGAACGGTGTCCCTCAAGGGAAGGCTTTCCGTACAGCCGCGGCCATTGTTCGCGCCGGAACAAGGCAGATAAGGGCTTCGATGCCGGATTTGAGGTCGGTTACGGCCCTCGGCCTTGATCGTGGCGGACTCGTCACCCCAGGCATCTGCAGGGGATGGTGGCTTGGGGCCGATCCTGCCTGACCACGTGCCGTGGCCGACTGCGCGTCTCGCCTCTTGTCGATGGCCAGACCTTGCTGCAGGATGGGCCATCCCGAGGGAGGTGGCGATGTTCGATGCATCCGTGAAAACGCCCTGGCATGTCTGGCTGGTGGGTGTGTTCGCCCTGCTGTTCAACGCCATCGGGGTGTTCGACTTCGTGATGAACCTGTGGCAGGGCCCAGCCTACCTGGCCAGCACCGGTATGACGCCGGAACAGATCGCCCACTACCGGGCCATGCCGGCATGGATGATGGTGGTCTGGGCCGTCGGCGTCTTCGGTGCCTTCGGGGCATCGGTCCTGCTGCTGCTGCGCCGCAAGCTGGCAGTGCCGGTCTTCGTGGTGTCGCTGGTGGCGTTCCTGATCAGCCTGCTCTACACCTACGTGCTGACCAACGGGGGCGCCGTGATGGGTCGGCAGATGGCGATCACCAGCACCGTGATCGCCGTCCTGCTGGTCCTGTTCGCCTGGTACGCACGGTCCATGGCCGCGCGCGGCGTGCTCCGCTGAAGTCCGGGACGGCTTCGCAGGTCATGGCCGCCTCCGGCCATGCGCGCTTCGAACTGATCCCTGGAACCTGAGGTCCCCAGCTACATCTGGAACCGGTGCGTGCACTCCACCCAGCTCTCGCTCCCGTCCTTGTACCGCTCCCGCTTCCAGATGGGCACGCGCTGCTTGATCTCGTCCATGATCCAGGCGGCGGCGCGGAAACTCTCGGCGCGGTGGGCGCTGCTGGTGGCCACAATGACGGCCGCCTCGGTGAGGGGCACCACGCCGATACGGTGATGGATGGCGCAGCGGGTGAGGCCGTAGCGCTCGATGGCCTGCTCCCGCAGGAGGCCCAGCTCCTTCTCGGCCATGGTCGCGTAGGCCTCGTAGGCCAGTTCCAGCACGGGGCGGCCTTCGTGGTGGTCCCGGGCCCGGCCTTCGAAGAGGACGAGAGCTCCGGCGTGGGGGTCTTCCATGACAGATCGTAAAGTCATCGCGTCCAGAGGCGCTTCCTGAACCGCTATCCAGGGAATCATGCGTGTCTCCGCTTCAATGCCAACCATACACTGAACCGTATTTCGAGGTCCGCCATGGCCAGTCCGCACATTGATCCTAATGCCGTCTTCGACACCCTGGGCCGCCACATGCTGGTGGATGGCTTCCACCTGGTGATGGATCTGGAGAAGTCCCACGGTTCCTGGATCGTCGATGCCCGGGATGGCAGCAAGTACTTGGATTTCTACACCTTTTTCGCCACCGCGCCCCTGGGCCACAATCACCCGCGCCTGCGGGAGGCCGCCTTCGTGCAGCGCCTGGGCGAGATCGCCGTCCACAAGCCCGCCAATTCGGACATCTACACCACGGCCTTCGCGGAGTGGGTGGAGGCCTTCGGCACCCACGCAGCACCGGACTACCTGCCCCACCTGTTCTGGATCGACGGCGGCGCCCTGGCGGTGGAGAACGCCCTCAAGGCCGCCTTCGACTGGAAGGTCCGCAAGAACCTGGCGGCGGGCAAGGGCGAAAAGGGCTCCCAGGTCATCCACTTCCGCGAGGCCTTCCATGGCCGCACGGGCTACACCATGAGCCTCACGAACACCGCCGATCCCCGCAAACATCAGTACTACCCCAAGTTCCCCTGGCCCAGGGTGCCGAATCCCAAGCTGACCTTCCCCCTGGACCTCGCCAGGATCGAAGCGGCCGAGGCGGAGTCCATCGCCGCCATCGAGGCCGCCGTGGCTCGGGATCCCGACGACATCGCCTGCCTCATCATCGAACCCATCCAGGGCGAGGGCGGTGACAACCACTTCCGCGGCGAGTTCCTCCGCCAGTTACGCGCCCTTGCGGATCGTCATGATTTCTTACTGATCTTCGACGAAGTGCAAACAGGTTTCGGGGCCACGGGCAAGTGGTGGGCCCACCAGTGGTTCGACGTGCAGCCCGACATCATCGCCTTCGGCAAGAAGACTCAGACCTGTGGCATCGCCGCCGGCCGGCGCCTCGATGAAGTGGAGGGCGTCTTCAAGGTGCCCAGCCGCATCAACAGCACCTGGGGCGGCAACCTGGTGGACATGGTGCGGGGCACTCGCATCATCGACATCATCCGCGAGGAAAACCTGCTGGAGCACGGCGTCAAGCAGGGTGAACGCCTGCTCAAGGGGCTGCGGGAGATCCACCGCGATTTCCCTGGGCTCACGGCAAACCCGCGGGGCCGGGGACTCTTCTGCGCCCTGGACCTCGCCACACCCGAGCAGCGCAACACCGTGGTGGCCAAGGCTCGCGAATTCGGCATGATGATCCTCTCCACGGGCGAGAAGGGCCTGAGATTCCGCCCCGCCATGAACCTCCGCACGGAGGATCTGGACCTGGGTGTAGAACTCCTCCGCAAGGCCGTTGCCGTGGTTGCCGCGACTTCGCCTACCCTGGTGGGATGAAGATCGAGCTCTACTGTGACGGCGCGTGCCTGGGGAACCCCGGTCCCGGTGGCTGGGGATACCTGCTGCGGGTGCATCTTGCCACCGGCATCCAGGAGAAGGAGGATGCCGGGCCCGAGGCTGAGACCACCAACAACCGCATGGAGCTGACGGCGGCCATCCGCGGGCTGGAAGCCCTCACCAAGCCCTGCCAGGTGCTGCTCCAGAGCGACAGCCAGTACGTGGTCAAGGGCATCACCTCCTGGTTGAAGGACTGGAAGCGCCGGGGTTGGAAGAAGGCGGACGGCAAGCCCGTACTCAATGCGGACCTCTGGCAGGACCTGGATGCGCAGCTGGCCCGACACCACGTGGAGGCCCGCTGGGTGAAGGGCCATGCGGGTCACGCGGAGAACGAACGGGTGGACCGGCTCGCCAACGAAGCGGCCCAGCGGCAGTGAAAAGCCCCCTCGCGGGGGCCTTCCAGGGGTCTGCCTCGTTCAGCGCCGCTTCGGGAACCTGTAGATGATCTCTGGAGTCCAGCCCCGCACCGGCTTGCCATCGCGGATGGCCGGGTTGAAGCTGGATTTGTTGGCGGCGTCGGAAGCGGCCTCGTTGAAGCCATAGGAGCCCTCGACTCCTTCGATGATGGTGACCTTCAGGGGCTGGCCCTGTTCCCCTACAAAGACCTTGAGGCGGACGCTGTGCTCCTGGTCCATTTCCCAGCGGGCCAGGATCGCCCGCTGCGGGAAGTTCAGGGGCGCCTGGCTTACCATGCGAGCGGGTTCTGCGGCGGGCAGGACAGTCTGGAGTTCGGCAGGTGCAGAAGCTCGGGGCGTGGCCACCGGCGGCGCCACTGGTTCGGGCGGCTTGGGGCTTTCGGTGGCTGGGGCCGGAGCGGCTGCTGTTCTGGGTTCGGGAGCATTCTTCGAACCGGCCAGCCGCTGTTCCTTCAACTTCTGTTCCGCCAGCCTCTGCTCGGCAGCCTTCTGCTGACGATCCAATTCCTGCTTGCGCAGCTGGGCGTCCTCCAACTGCTTCTGAAGCCTTCCCTTCTCTTCGGAAGATTTGGCTTCGGACAACTGCTTCTGAAGGTGGGTGGTCTTCTCCGCCTCGGCCAGGGCCTTGGCATCCAGGTCGGCCTTCTGCTGCTCGAACTGCTGCTTGAGCTTCTGCAGTTCCTCCAGCTGTTTCTGGATGGCCGGATCCTCCCGGCGGCGGCCAAAGGCCATATATCCGACCCCGAGCAGCACGCCTGCCAGGAGCAAGGCGCCGATGAGCAGGCCAGCGGTCTTCATGAGGGCCGCCTCGACTTTCGGCTCCTCGCCACCACCCTGGCCTTCGGCATTCTCGATGCGCGTGGCACCGCTCCGCATCGCTTCCCCGGCGGCAGTGTAGGCAAGGTAATTGTCGGCCAGTTCTGCCTTCATGGCGGTGGCGTCCCGGTCGTTCTCTTCCCGGAACAGCGTGTGCATGAAGAACGCCATGTTGAAGGTCGTCGGACTGTACTCACCGTCGTAGAGCACCCGCTCGAGTTCGGTGCTGAAGGCTTCCATGGTGGCGAAGGGCTGGCGGCCCAGGAGCAGGCGGCCCAGGAAGGCCCTGATTTCGGCAGGAAGGGGCGCCTCCTCCTGGGCTGCCTTCAAGGTGGCCTGGTCGAGCACGGCCTGGAGGTCCCCGCCCACCGGCAGGCGCTCGAAGGTCAGCAACTCGTAGAGAATCGCACCCAGGGCGAACAGATCCTGCTGAATGGAATCACCGTCGCCTCCCTGAAGGTAGGATGCGAGCTTCTGCTTCGCCTGGGGCGCCTTGGCCAGCAGGCTTTTGATCACCTGGGCGAACGGCGCGTCGACGATCTGAGTGGCGCCTTCGAAGCTCACCCAGACGCTGTGGGGGCTAAGTACGCCATGACTGAGCCCTTTGGCCTGCATCTGCATGATCCCCTGGGCCACCCCCTGGATCACGGTCAGGGCGTGATCCACGCCAAAGGGAATCTGTTCCTGCTTCGCCTTCTCGATAAGCTGGGCCAGACTGCGGCCCGGCACATAGTCCCAGGCCACATGGGGGGTCTTGCCGCTTTCGATCCGGTAGCCCATACCGAAGATCCGGGCCCCCCCCAGGAGGGGTACCACGCGGCCCGCCTCGGCCAACCGAGTGTTGAGGCCCGCCTGGAACAGCTCTTCCGAATAGGTCCGGATGAGCACATGGCGGTCGAAACTGCTGCCGGCGATCACCACTGCACGATGGATGGCCCCGAAGGGATCACTGGCCAGCTCTGAGGCCAGCAGGTAGGACCCGACGCGGGTATAGGTGCCCATGTCCATCTCCAGAGGGAATCTTTGGAAAGATAGCCCGAAAGCCGTGTTTTGCCTAGCGCTCCGATCAGCAGTTCCTGGCGCCCCCGATCAAGGGCCTGCCGGAATCTCCCATTGATCACCAGTGGCCCGCCAGAGGAGGATCCAGATATTTGCGGTGGCATTCACGCCATTGGAGAATGCCAACTGCATCTGGGCAAAGGGCAGCGACAGGTCATCCCAGGGGCCCCGGCGACGACCAAGGGCTTCATCGAAGTGATCTCTCAGGCGCAGGTTGCGGTCCACCTTGATGGCCATGAACCGACGGAGGGCTGGGCCTGGATCCAGGCTGCCAGTGGCCGCCCAGAATGGCTCCTGGGTCACCAGGAGATGGGCCAGGTTCTCGTCGGCGTAGACTTCGAAACTTTCCCGGAGCGGGCTCATTCCCTCCATCGCGGATGGATCCGTCAACAGCTGAATCTGGTGGGCCAGCACGCCCAGATCGCGGACGATCTCAACCGGCTGGCGGTGTTCGTCGCTTAGTCGCAGGAGGGTGCGGAATTGGGCTTCCACTTGTTCTACGGTGGGGGGCTGGTCATTGCCCACGCCCCGGGCGCCCTCCAGGAGGGCCTGCGGATGGGCCCGAAGCAGCGCCGCCATGCGCCGGGGCAGGAGGCGAATGGCCCTGGCCGTTTGTGCCTCGTGAACACGCGGCGACCACGCACACAGGGGACCACAGACGAGAAGCCACGTTAGCCCTTGCCTCAAGGCCAGAGCCTTCATGATTTCTCTTTCGCCAGCAGGGCTTTCGCCTCGCCCATGGGGTCCATGGGAAGGCCCAGGGCACGGAGTCTGTGGAGCAGCGTCGTCCGCCGCATGCCAAGGCGCCGCGAGGCCTCACTCTTGTTCCAGCCCGTGGCCTGGAGGGAATCCAGGATGAGGTGCCGTTCCAGATCTTCCAGGAACCGGCCCAGATCCTGATCCTGCGGAAGCCGGGGGAAGGCCACGGAGGGAATCACTCCGGCGATGGAGGCCGGAAGGTCCTGCAACAGCAGCCGCTCTGGATCCGACCCCAGGGCCATGGCCCGTTCAATGGCATTTTCCAGTTCTCTCACATTGCCGGGCCAGCCATAGGCCTCCAGTGCCTGGAGGGCAGAAGGTTCCACTTGCTTGAGCGGAAGGCCAAGCTCCCGGGAGAACTTCCGTGCGAAATGGGCCACCAGCACGGGAATATCCTGGGGGTGTTCTCGGAGCGGATGCAACTGCACAGGAATCACGTTCAGCCGGTAGAACAGGTCCTCGCGGAACCGCTTCTGCTCCACGAGGACGCCCAGGTCCTCGTTGGTGGCGGCCACCAGGCGGAAGTCGGATTTCACCATCCGAGTTGACCCCAGGGGTGTGAACTCCCGTTCCTGGATCACCCTCAACAGCTTCACCTGGAGGCTCATGGGCATGGTGCCGATCTCGTCGAGGAACAGGGTGCCGCCATCAGCCTGCTGGAACCGACCGGGGCGATCGGTGCGGGCATCGGTGTAGGCCCCGCGCACATGGCCAAAGAGCTCATCTTCAAGCAGGGTCTCGGGGATGGCCCCGCAATGAATGGCCACGAAAGGTCCCTGAGCCCGGGGACTCCATTGGTGAATGGCCTTAGCGGCCAGTTCCTTGCCGGTGCCCGAAGGGCCGGTGATGAGAACCGTCGAAGGGGATGGTGCCACCCGGCGAAGCAGCGCCTGCAGGTTCTGCCAAGTCTCGGAGCGGCCCACCATCTTGGGACCCGGCGTCTGCCCCTGGATCTGTTCCCGCAACCGCTTGTTCTCCTGGTTCAGTTGCGACTTCTCGATGGCCCGCAGCAGGGTGTGCTCCAGTTCCTCGGTGCGGAAGGGCTTGGGCACATAGTCGTAGATGCCCATCTTCATGGCCTGGAGGGCCGTTTCCACCGAAGTGGACCCTGACAGCACCACCACCACCGTGTCGGGTTTGGCCACGGCCTGGCGGGCCAGCTCCAGGCCGCTCAGATCCGGCAGCATGAGGTCCACAACGGCCAGGTCGAAATGTTCACTGCGAAGGAACTGGGCACCCCTCAGGCCCGAGCCCGTGCCGACGACCTCGTGGCCATGCCGCGACAGGAGCGCGCCCACCACCTCGAGGATCGTGGGATCGTCGTCCACCAGGAGGGCGCGAGCCGGGTTCATCTCCCCAGAGTCCCGAGCCTTTTGCCACCTGTCAAGGTTTGGACAGATTCGATAAGCTTTTCCCATGTTTTCCAGATCCATCCTTTGGCAGCGCCTGTCTGGCGCTTCGTTCTGGCCCTTGGCATGGGCGCTGGCCCTGGCCTGTACCATCCCCTGGCTGGTTCCGGAACGGTGGAATGGCCAACTGCCTGTCCAAGGGTGGTTGCTTGGCGGCCTGCTATGGATGCTTTCGCTGCCCTTGGCGCGGAGGCGTCTGTGGGTCGTGGTGCCCTTGGCCCTCGGATTGGCCGGATATACCTTCCACGGGCTGGCTGCAAGAGCCCGCTGGGAGCTGACCCTGCCCACCGGATTCCAGTCCCTGGAAGGGCGAGTGGCGGCCCCCTGGACCCTCCAGGGTGAGCGCTTGCGAAGCCAACTGGACCTCGTCAGCCCCGGCTCGATGAAAGATCTCACGATTCCCATCACCATCCCGGCAGAGGGAGCGGCTGCGCCCCCTGAACCCGGCACCCCCGTCCGGCTTCGGGCCGAGTTGAGGCCCGTCCAGCCAGCGCCGGTCTTTCTCGCCGAACGCCCCCTCTGGCGGGCCCGCAGTGACGAATCCCCCCGGCGCATCCACCTCACCTCGGCCCAACTCCTGGAAGCCGTGGGCCCGCCCCAGCCTTCCCTGCTGTTGCGACTCCAGGCCTTTGCCCGTCGCCGCTTCGACGCCCTCCCCTTGGGACCCACCGCCAAGGATCTCTGGGGTGCCATCGCCCTGGGCATCCCTCCGGCGGACGAGGCGCACTTCAGCGTCTTCGCCGAAAGCGGCACCATCCACATCCTGGTAGTTTCAGGCCTCCAGGTGACCTTGGTGATGGCGGCCATTGAGGCCCTGCTCCGCCGACTTCGCATCCGCGGAGTGGCCTTGGGCGCCATCGCGGCTGGCCTGATCTATTGCGCTCTGGTGGGGTTCTCGGCCCCGGTGTGGCGAGGCCTCTTCATGGGGGTGGCCTGGGCGCTGGGTCGGTCCACGGGATGGAAGCTGCCGCCCGTGGCAGGGCTGCACCTTGCCCTGCTGCTCTGGCTGCTGGGACATCCAGCGGCAGGCGTGGAACCCGGCTTCCTGCTTGCCTGGTGGGCTCTGCTGGGCGTGTTCTGGGGGGCCGAGCCCCTGGCCGGTCTGCTTTCGCCCCTCCTGGGACGACTCGCCCTGCCCTTCGCGCGGCTGGCCGCACCCTGGCTTTCCACCATGCCCCTGCTGGCTCTGCTGCATGGGGGAGCCCCCTGGTGGGGCATCCTGGCCAATCTTTTGGTGCTGCCTCTGGTCGCCTTCCTCACACCTCTCACCCTCGCCCTGATCCTGCTGCCACTCCCAGGAATCACTCAGGGTGCGGGGGCCTTGCTCACCTGGATGGGGGATCACCTGGTACCCGCCTTGACGGGCATCGCGCCTCTGGGCACAGGGATCCTCTGGCCCTGGCTGCTGCTCGTCCTGGGCTGGCTGGCACTGGCCCACCTCCAGGGCAGCCTGAAGAGGACCCGTGCACTGACGGCCACTCTGGTCTGCACGTCGCTGGGATTCCTGCTGCTTCGCGGCACGGGCCGGAGTCCCGACACCCTGTCGCTCGAATCCGTTGACATCGGCCAGGGGGATGGCTTGTTGCTGCGAGTGCCGGCGGGTGAGGCCACCCTGGTGGACACAGGCCCAGGTCCATGGACGGGCCGGCG
Source organism: uncultured Holophagaceae bacterium (assembly GCA_903884655.1). GTDB lineage: Bacteria > Acidobacteriota > Holophagae > Holophagales > Holophagaceae > Geothrix. Next base: position 93,278 of record CAISFO010000017.1, read on the forward strand.
TCTCGCCAGAGTGTTGAGCCGGCGCGGGGTGCGGGAGCCCGTCCACCTGGTCCTCACCCATGCCCATGGGGACCATGCAGGTGGTTGGGCCACCCTGTCCCGACTTTGGCCGCTGGCATCCACAGCAGGGCCAGTCACAGCCGACGAGGAGGATCCCTGGGTGCCCTTCCGGCCGGCCGTGGGTGTGGATCCATCGGGACTGCTGAGGGGCGACACCTGGTCCCGAGGGGAGGCGACCTTCGCCGTGCGCTGGCCGGAACGGCCCTTCGCGCTCCCCGACGCCAACATGGTTTCAGCCGTGCTGCGGGTCCGCTGGCAGGATCGGGAACTCTGGCTCATGGGGGATGCCCTGGCCATCCAGGAGCGGGACCTCCTGGACCTGGGCGATCCTGGGCCTGTGTGCCACCGCCTGCTGAAAGCAGGGCACCACGGCAGCCGCAACGCCTCCGACCCGGCCTGGGTGGCAGCCCTGAAACCAGAATTGGCCATCATTCCCGCCGGCTTCCGGAACCGCTTCGAGCACCCCCATCCGGAGACGCTGGAAACCTTCCAGCGAACGGCCACACCGGTCTGGATCACCGGGCCTGCCTGCGGTGTCCGCGTTTCCGCTCTGCAAGGCGGTTGGGGAATTGAGACCGGCGATGGGAGCGCCGAGTTCACGCCCCTTCGAACAAGCCCAAAGCCTTGAGCCGTTCCACCAGCCGGCGGCTGCCTTCGGCATGATTGGCCGTCCATTGGGCCTGGGCATCGGGCCCAACGTCATTCACCACCACCAGCGCCGCACCGCAGGGTGTGCCGATGAGCCGGCAGGCTTCGAACACACCGGAAAGCTCCAGGTGCTCGGCCGGTGCCACAGAGGCCATGAGGGAAGCCCCCTCCCTGGTCAGCGTGATGGCCGGGGGAACCGCCACTGGGTGGTTTGGCAAAGGTCCTGACAGTGTGGAAGCCCAGCGGGTGCGTTCGATGGCAGGCCGGTAGGCTCTTCCATTCACTTCTTCCAGAGAGGTCGCGATGGCTTCGGAGGCCCACAGACACTCGAAGAGGGGCAGCCGCTGATCGTAGCGTCCGCAGGTACCCAGGAACACCACCGCCTCGGGCCAGCGATCCACCAGGAGGGCCGCCGTGGCCGCAGCCGCGCTGACAGCCCCCACACCCACCGTGGCGATCTCCCAGCCAGCCGGTGGCGCTCCGGCAAGCGGGCCCAGTTCAGGAGCAAAGGCGGAGAGGAGCAGGCGCATGGCCTGATTCTAGCGGGATGGAAGGTGAGACAGCACCCAGGCTGCCACGGGGATGGAGAGCCCGTTTCCCAGCAGGCGGTAGCGGGCTTCGAGAGGCAGGTGTTCCGGGAATCGGAAGCCCTCCGGCAATCCGAGCAGCCGGGCCACTTCAGCCGGGGAGAAGCGGCGTACGCCCCTCGTCGTTTTCAGGAAGGAGCCACTGCCCACGAAACGTCGGCCATAGCCGCCGATGAAACAGGCGCTGCGCCGATCCCCGGCGGCCACCAGGTCCAGGCCCTGGTAGTGCCGCGTATGCGCCTCCCCTTGAAGGTAGAGTCCCTCGTCTTCGACAGCATCCAGGAAACCAGCCAGTGGTGGAGGCTGCAGGTCGGGTGGTGGTAGGGCCTTCAGTGGCTTGCGCGAGGCCACGATGTAGACCCGGGGGCGCTGGTTGGGCAGTCCGAAGCGGCTCGGGCAGGTCTGGAGATCCAGCTGGTGCATGCCCTGGTCCCGGATGCGCTCCGACAGCAGGGCGTGGGCATCCGAACCAAGGAATCCCACCACATTCTCGAGCACCAAGTGATCCGGCGGAGCCTGCTGGAAGAGGTTCATCACATGGCGGAAGGCCCGCGACCGAGGATCCGCCAGCCCCTGATGGTTCCCCATGCGGCAGAAAGGCTGGCAGGGCGGGCTGAGGAGCCAGGCATCGGCGCCATGTTCAGCCAGTTCCTGCAAGGGCAGTGTGGCCAGTTCCCTGGCCCTGGGCTCCTGACCGTGGTTGAGGGCATAGGTCGCGTTGGCGGCCTCGCTTACGTCATAGGCCGCCGCGACCTGCCCCCGGTCCCCGAGGGCGCAGCGCCAGCCCCCCAGACCCGAGAACAGCTCCAGCACCCGCATCAGCCGCAGCCGCAGCCACTTCCGCAGCCACCGCAGGCAGCGGCCTGGAGGGTGGAGGCCTTGGCCAGCGTGTGGCCTGCCAGGAAGAGGCGGAGGGCAATAACCAGAGCCGTGGCCGCATCGGCCCAGGGGAACCAGCGGCTCAGGAAACAGCCGGCCAGGAGCAGGGCAGCCAGTTCTAGCAGCGCCCGGGTCCTAGCGGTATCCAAGTCCAGCGCTGCATGCACCCCGACCAGCTGGCGCTTGGCGAACCAGAGGGCTCCCAGCGACCCAACCGCACAGCCTGCCAGGACATACGCCCCAAGACTGGCCTGGGTTCCCCGCTCTCCAAGCAGTGCCGAGACCGAAGCCATTGCCATACCCAGGGCCAGGAAGCGGATCAGCAGGCTGACCACCTTCCAGGTCAACCGCTCGCGCTCCAGCCCCTGGTTGCCGAGACCAGCCTGAATGCGCCCGTAGAAACTAAGCGCCGGAGGGACTTGAAGGAGACCTGCCCCGCCGAAACCCAAGAGGGCGATAGCCCCCTCTTGGACACCCAGCCACAGGGCGGCGCCACCAAGGAGCAGGCCCACCAGGATCGTGAGAAGGGCCAGGAGCGAACCCCTGGATTCGGGCATGCTCATCGAGTCAGCTTCCGGTATTTGATGCGGTGGGGATCGAAGGGCTTCAGGCCCAGCACGTCCTTGCGGTACTGCTCGTACTGGCTGTAGTTCCCATCGAAGAACTGCACCTGGGAGTCCCCCTCGAAGGCCAGGATGTGCGTGGCCAGGCGGTCCAGGAACCAGCGGTCGTGGCTCACCAGGACAGCACTGCCCGCGAAGGATTCAATGGCCTCCTCCAGGGCGCGCATGGTGTTCACGTCCAGATCGTTGGTGGGTTCGTCGAAGAACAGCAGGTTGGCTTCGCTCTTCAAGGTGAGCGCCAGGTTGAGGCGGTTCTGCTGGCCGCCACTCAGTTCCGAGATCTTCTTCTGCTGGGAATCCCCGCTGAACCCGAACCGGCTCAGCCAGGCTCGGGCATTGATGAGCTTGCCCCCCAGCTCGATCTGCTCATAGCCGCCGGACACGGCCTCGAACACGTTCTTGTCGAGGCTGAGACCCGAGCGGAGCTGATCCACGTAGGCCATGCGAACAGTTTCCCCAATGCGGATGGAGCCCGAATCCGGCTGCTCCTGGCCCGTGAGCAGGCGCAGCAGCGTGGACTTGCCGGCGCCATTGGGGCCGATGACGCCCAGGATGCCGGCCCGGGGAATGGCGAAGCTCAGGTTCTCGAAGAGAACCTTGTCACCGTAGGCCTTGGAGACGCCGTTCAGTTCCGCCACCAGGTCGCCCAGGCGTGGACCGCTGGGGATGTAGATCTCCAGCTCCTGCTCCTTCTGGCGCCCTTCCTCTCCTGCCAGCCGCTCGTAGTTGGCGATGCGGTCCTTGCTCTTGGCATGCTGGCCCTTGGGCGACATGCGGATCCACTCCAGCTCGCGCTCCAGTGTCTTCTGCCGCTTCTGGTCGGACTTCTCCTCCCGGGCCAGCCGCGCGTGTTTCTGCTCCAGCCAACTGGAGTAGTTGCCCTTCCAGGGGATGCCTTCGCCGCGGTCCAGTTCGAGGATCCAGCCCGCCACATGGTCCAGGAAGTAGCGGTCATGGGTGACGGCGATGACCGTGCCCTTGTAGTCCTGCAGGTGCTTCTCGAGCCAGGCTACGCTTTCGGCGTCCAGGTGATTGGTGGGCTCGTCCAGCAGCAGGATGTCGGGTTCCTGCAGCAGCAGGCGACAGAGGGCCACGCGGCGGCGCTCACCTCCGGACAGCAGGGCGAACCTGGTATCGGGGTCGGGGCACCGGAGGGCGTCCATGGCCTGTTCGAGCCGCGAGTCCAGGTCCCAGCAGTCGTGGGCGTCAATCTTCTCCTGCAGTTCCGACTGCCTGGCAAGCAGCACATCCATGTCTGCGTCGGGGTCGGCGAATTGATCGCTGATGGCGTTGTAGTCCCTGAGCCATCCCACCTGCTCAGCTGCGCCCTCCTCCACGATTTCGCGCACGGTCTTGTCTGGATCGAGTACGGGTTCCTGGTCCAGGAGGCCGGTGGTGTAGCCCTTGCTCAGCACGGCTTCGCCGTTGAAGTCCTGGTCCACGCCCGCCATGATGCGCAGCACCGTACTCTTGCCTGAGCCGTTGAGCCCCAGTACGCCGATCTTGGCGCCGTAGAAATAGCTCAGCGAGATGTCCTTGATGACGGGCTTGCTGTTGTAGATCTTGCTGACCCGCATCATCGAATAGATGATCTCGGGCTGGTCGCTGACGGTCTTGGCCATGGGTCGATCCGACAAAAAGGCCGCGCGGGGCGCGGCCTAAATAGAATAGCGGATTCGGTCGTTGTAAGCGGGCATCGCCCGATCACAAGGTGGGTGGCGCAGAGCCAGCGCAACCTAGGGGGCAGCTCTTCTATTTCATGCCGGTACTACTGCTCCAGTGCAGCCTGGGCGGCCGCCAGGGTGGCAATGGGCACCCGGTAAGGACTGCAGCTCACATAATCAAGGCCCACATGGTGGAAAAAGCCCACACTGCGGGGATCGCCACCGTGCTCGCCGCAGACGCCCAGCTTGATGCCAGGCCGAACGGTGCGGCCCTTGTCGCAGGCGATGCGCACCAACTCGCCGATGCCCTCCTGATCGAGGCTCTGGAAGGGATCATCATCCAGGATCTTCTTCCCGACGTACTCTGGCAGGAAGCTGCCGGCGTCATCGCGGCTGAAGCCGAAGCCCATCTGGGTAAGGTCGTTGGTGCCGAAGCTGAAGAACTCGGCCTCCTGCGCGATGCGGTCCGCGGTGATCGCGGCCCTGGGAATCTCGATCATGGTGCCAATGGGGCAGGCGAACTGAGTCCCGCGTTCCTTGTTCACCTGGGCGATCTCATCCAGCATCTCGGTCTTGGTGTAGGCCAGTTCGCGCACGGTACCGATGAGCGGGACCATGATCTCGGGAATGGCCTTGACCCCCTTGGTGGCTACATTGAGGGCGGCTTCCGCGATCGCACGGACCTGCATGCGGATGATCTCGGGGAAGGTGATGCCGAGGCGGCAGCCCCGGTGGCCCATCATCGGGTTGAACTCGTGCAGCTGGGCGACCCGCCGCTCCACGCTGCCCAGGTCCACACCCAGGACTTCGGCCATCTCCTTCTGGCCCGCCTCATCCTGAGGCAGGAACTCGTGAAGTGGCGGATCCAGGAGACGGATGTTGACGGGCAGACCGTCCATGGCTGTAAAAAGACCCTCGAAGTCGGCGCGCTGCATGGGCAGGAGCTTGGCCAGGGCCTTCTTGCGACCATCGGTGTCGGTGGCCAGGATCATCTCGCGCACGGCGATGATGCGGTCCCCTTCGAAGAACATGTGCTCGGTCCGGCAGAGGCCGATGCCTTCTGCCCCGAAGGCACGCGCCACGGCGGCATCATGGGGCGTATCGGCATTGGTCCTGACCTTCAACCGCTTGGCCTCGTGGCTCCAGGTCATGATCTTGGCGAAGCGCTGATAGAGCTCACTGTCCTCGGCCTTGAGGCGACCATCGACCAGCACCTGGTTCACTTCAGAGGGATGGGCGCTCAGCTTGCCGACGAACACTTCGCCGGTGGAGCCATCCATGGAGATCCAGTCCTCGCCAGCCTTGAACTGGCGGTTGCCCACCGTCACGATGCCCTTGGAAATGTCGATCTGGATGGAGGAAGCGCCGCAGACACAGGGCTTGCCCATGCCGCGAGCCACCACGGCGGCGTGGCTGGTCATGCCGCCGCGCGCCGTCAGGATGCCCTGGGAAGCCACCATGCCGGAGATGTCCTCTGGACTGGTTTCCACCCGTACGAGCACCACTGGCCCCTCCGGAGCCATCTTTTCGGCCTGCTCGGCGGTGAGGGCGATCCGGCCCGTGGCCGCACCGGGACCGGCGTTCAGGCCCTTGGTCAACAGCTGGCCTTCCTTGCGGAGGCGGTCCTTCTCCTTTGGATCGAACACGGGCGCGAGCAGCTGGGACAAGCTGTCCGCATCAATGCGTTTCAGGGCCGTATGACTGTCGATGAGCCCTTCATCCACCAGGTCGATGGCGATGCGGATGCCTGCCATGGCTGTGCGCTTGCCGTTGCGTGTCTGCAGCAGGTAGAGCTTGCCGCGCTCGATGGTGAATTCGATGTCCTGCATGTCCTTGAAGTGCCTCTCCAGACGCTGGCAGGTGGCGTCCAGTTCCGCGAAGGAGTTGGGCATGGCCTCTTCAAGGCTCTTCAATCCAGTGCCTGCCGCCTGGGACCGCGTGATGGGCTGGGGGGTTCGGATGCCCGCCACCACATCCTCGCCCTGGGCGTTGATGAGGTACTCGCCATAGAAGAGCTTCTCGCCCGTGGCCGGATCCCGCGTGAACGCCACGCCGGTGCCGCAGTCGTCCCCCATGTTGCCGAAGACCATGCTTTGGACGTTGACGCCAGTGCCCCAGTCATCAGGGATGCGATTGAGGCGGCGGTAAGTGATGGCGCGTCCGGTATTCCAGCTTTCAAAGACCGCCCGGATGGCCCCCCAGAGTTGCTCCATGGGGTCCTGTGGGAAGGGATGGCTGGTCTCTTCCAGGACGATGTCTTTGTACGCCGAAACCAGGCCCTTCCAGTCCTCGGCGCTGAGCTCGGTATCGAGGTGCTTGCCGAGCCGCTCCTTGGCGCGTTCAAGCTCAGCCTCGAACAGGGAGTGTTCGACGCCAAGCACCACATTGCTGTACATCGTCACGAACCGCCGGTAGGAATCCCAAGCGAAACGGGTGTTGCCGCTGGCCCGCTCCAGGGCTGCCACGGTCAGGTCATTGAGTCCGAGGTTGAGAACTGTATCCATCATGCCGGGCATGGAAACCCGCGCCCCAGACCGGACCGAGAGGAGCAGGGGGTTTTCGCTGGCGCCAAAACCACAGCCACGAACCGCCTCAAGCCACTGCAGCGCGGCGATGATCTCCGCCTTCAGTCCATCGGCGAGTTGCCGTCCGTTTGCGTAGTAGGCGCCACACTGCTCGGTGGTCAACGTGAAACCGGGTGGTACCGGGATGCCAAGTCCTGCCATTTCGGCCAGGTTGCAGCCCTTACCTCCGAGCAGGTTGCGCATGGTCGCGCTTCCTTCGTTGCGGTTACCCCCGAAGGTGTAAACACCTTTGTTCATTTGTGCCTCCAAGCGGAACAACCAGTGTAGCCCGGGCGAAGTCCATTGCCGCTGCAGTTACTGGTCTTCGGCACATAAAAAAACGGGCCACCCATGGGGTGACCCGTTCGATTTAACGTCGCAGCGACCTACTTTTCCACTCCTGTGCAGAGCAGTATCATCGGCCCTCCAAGTCTTAACTGCCGTGTTCGGGATGGGAACGGGTGTGACACTTGGGGAAAAGCCACGACGAAGGCTTAAGAAGGATTGA
>CAISFO010000018.1 GCA_903884655.1 uncultured Holophagaceae bacterium
GGGTGGCTACGCCAAGGACATCAAGACCTGGGGCGACGCGGGCCTTACCGGTGAGTTCGCCGGCCGCGCCATCAGCATCTACGGCCGCAACAGCGCCAGCGGCACCTACGGCTACTTCAAGGAGCACGCCCTCTTCAAGGGCGACTACAAGGACTCCGTGAAGGAGCAGCCCGGTTCCTCCTCTGTGGTGCAGAGCGTCGGTTCCGACCGCTTCGCCATCGGCTACAGCGGCATCGGCTACGCCACCTCTGAAGTCCGAGCCGTGGCGGTTTCCGATGAGAAGAAGAACGGCGGCGCCGCCTTCCCCGCCACCTACGAGAACGCCCTCAATGGCAAGTACCCCATCTCCCGCTACCTCTACATCTACATCAACAAGGACCCCAAGAAGCCCATCGATCCCCTCACCCGGGAGTTCTTGAAGTTCGTCCTGAGCAAGGAAGGTCAGGAGATCGTGGTGAAGGACGGGTTCCTGCCCCTCACCGCCAAGATGGAAGCCGAGGAAGTCGCCAAGCTGAAGTAGTCAGGTTCGTCAGGTACGTGCCGGGGGCAGCTCCGGCACGTCCGTTTTCGAAGAAGGCCCTTCCTGCCCGTTTCCGGACGAGACCCCATGTCGAGCAATTCTTCCCACCAGGCCCGCGCCAAGCGCGTTGATCGGATCATGGCCTTCAGCATCTCCACTGGTGGTCTCCTGATCATCGGCGCGGTGCTGGCCATGCTCCTGTTCATCCTGAAGGAATCCCTCCCGCTCTTCATCCCGCCCCAGTCCAGGGCGGCCGGAACCGTCCAGGCCCCCCGCTCGAGCGGCGCCTGGCTGGACGAATCCGGGAAGACCGTGGTCCTGGCATCTTCCACTGAGGGCCTGAAGGCCCTGCGGTTCCCCGAAGGCACACCCCTCTCCGTTCCAGCCGGTGGCCCCGCCTTGCCCTGGCGCCTGGCCACCCCGCTCAATCCCCGTGGCGAGTCTCTCGTCATCAGTGCCGATGGCCGCCTGTCCCTGGGACGCCTGGCCTGGTCCAAGCCCGCCGGCGAGAACGATCCCGCCCAGTGGACCCTGGAGCCCAAGTGGCAGGATGGGGGTGCCGTCGACAGCGTGCCAGAGGTCATCCTCCACTTCAGGATCCTGGAGGCCGGAGGCCTGGGCGGCGGTTCCTCCTTGCGCATCCTGGGCCTGCAGCAGGGTGCCCTCCTGTGGGCCGATTCCTCCCTCGATGCCGCCACGCCCCTGACCTGGAAGTCCATCCCCCTGGACCCCACCCTGCATCCCACGGCGGGGCTCTGGAGCCTGGACGGGAACAACCTCTTCGTGGGAACAAGCGAAGGCCGCCTGCTGGATCTCAGTCCCGAGACCGGTGCCATCTCCTCCTCCGCTGACTTCGGCGAACCCATCCAGTCCCTGGGCTTTGTCCTGGGCCAGTCCAGCATCCTGACGGGTGGCGCCAAGGGCAGACTGACCGCCTACCAGCGGGTCCGCGTGAAGGAGGTCTTCCAGCTCCAGGCCTTCCATGAGTTCGAGCGTCTGGGTGGCCCCGTGATGGGCTTCCAGGCCAGCCAGCGGGACAAGCGCTTCCTCGCCTGGACCCGCAGCGAAGCCGTGGTGGATCACCTCACCACCCAGCGCCGCATGTTCTCCTCCAAACTGGACGGCCCTGGCTTCGCGACCCTCGCGCCCAGGGGCGATCTCATTCTCCAGGCCAACGAAGTCACCGGCGCCCTGCACCTATGGACCCTGGACGCCCCCCATCCGGAAGTGAGCTTCGGCCTCCTCTGGGGCAAGACCCACTACGAGGGCTACGAAAAGCCCGAGTACGTCTGGCAGAGCACCGGTGGCACCGATGACTTCGAGCCCAAGTTCAGCCTCGTGCCCCTCATCTTCGGCACCTTCAAAGGCACGCTCTACGCCATGCTCTTCGCCTTCCCCCTGGCGGTGCTGGGGGCTCTCTACACTTCCCAGTTCGCCACCCCCCGGTTGAAGAACAGCATCAAGCCCATCGTGGAAATCATGGCGGCCCTGCCCTCCGTGGTGCTCGGCTTCCTGGCGGGCCTCGTGATTGCCCCCCTGCTCGAGCACATGGCGGTGGAAGTGTTCATCTACCCCTTGGTGCTGTTCCTGCTCGCCATGTTGATCATGCCCTTCTGGGGCCGGCTGCCCCAGCCCTTCCGCAATGGCTTCGGCACCGGGCGCGAAGTCCTCTGGATGCTGCCGGTGTTGATCCTCGGTGTCTGGGTCACCAGCCTCGCTGGGCCTTGGCTCGAGCGGGTGGTCATGGGCGGCAGCTACCGGGTCTGGCTCCAGTCGGCCCTGGGTATCACCTATGACCAGCGCAACAGTGTGGTGGTGGGTTTCGCCATGGGCTTCGCCGTCATCCCCATCATCTTCACCATCAGCGAGGACGCCCTCTCCAGCGTGCCCAAGTCCCTCACTTCTGCCAGCCTCGCCTGCGGAGCCAGTCCCTGGCAGACGGCGTGGCGCATCGTGCTGCCCACCGCCAGCCCCGGCATTTTCTCCGCCACCATGGTGGGCCTGGGCCGGGCCATCGGGGAGACCATGATCGTGCTCATGGCCACGGGCAACACGCCCATCATGGACTGGAGCCCCTTCAACGGCATGCGGACCCTCAGCGCCAACATCGCGGTGGAGATCCCCGAGGCGCCTCTGCACGGGACCCTCTACCGGGTGCTCTTCCTGGCAGCCTTCCTGCTCTTCGTCTTCACCTTCATCCTCAACACTGTCGCGGAGCTGGTGCGCCAGCGCCTGCGCCGCCGCTACGAGTCCATCTGATGAGCCGCCTCGCTGAACACTTCCGGAGGGGCAGTTCCTTCGTGTGGCTTTCGGGGACCCTGCTGGCCTTCTGCCTGGCCATGATCCTGGGCCTGGTGGGCTATCTGGCCGCCAAGGGCATGGGCTACTTCTGGCCCCTGCCCCTGGTCCAGGTGCAGACCACCAGCGGCCCTGTGCTCGGGGAGATCACCGGCCAGGAAGCGGCCCGGGCCGAGGAGACGGCGAAACTCCAGTTCCATGTCGGCAACCGGGATGTGTTCGGTCAGGATTTCCGCTGGATCCCCACGGCCGGGCTGCCGGCCGCTGAATACCCGAAGGACGCCGTCCTCATCGAGCGCCTGGAGTATGGCCCGTTCATCGGGCGCATCACTTCGCTCAGCCACGAGGGTCAGGTGGTCGCGGCCGGACCCACAGCCCTACCTGAGGCCTTGAACCACCTGGCTGAAGCCGGCCGCCTCCGGCGCCACATCCATGCCGTCGAAAAAGGCGACGTGGGCGACCTCAACCAGCGCATGGAGCGCCTGCGTCTGGCCCGCCGGAAACTGGAGGCCAACAGCGATGCCGCCGGCCTGCAGAAACTGGACGCCAAGGTGGCAGAACTCCAGACGGCCTACGATCAGCTGCAGACCAGCCTGGAGCAGTCCCGGACCCAGGCCAAGGCCTGGACCCTCGCCCTCCAGGCTGCCGATGGCCAGACCAAGGATTGCCCCCTAGGCAGCATCGTTCGAGTGATTCCTGCCAATGACATGACCTTCTTCAGCAAGCTGGGCGTCTACCTTTCCCGGCTCTGGGAATTTGTCGCTGATGATCCCCGGGAATCCAACACCGAAGGCGGCATCTTCCCCGCCATCTTCGGCACCGTGATGATGGTGCTGGTCATGTCCGTGCTGGTGGTGCCTCTGGGCGTCATCACGGCCCTCTACCTCCGGGAGTATGCCAAGCAGGGCTGGCTGGTACGGGCGGTCCGGGTGGCGGTGAACAATCTGGCGGGCGTGCCCTCCATCGTCTTCGGCGTCTTCGGCCTCGGCTTCTTCGTCTATGGCGTGGGCGGCGGAATCGACAAGCTCTTCTTCCCAGAAAGCCTGCCCTCGCCCACCTATGGCACCGGCGGCATCCTCTGGGCCTCCCTGACCCTGGCCCTGCTCACGGTGCCGGTGGTGGTGGTGGCCACCGAAGAGGCCCTGGGCGCGGTGGCCCGGTCCCAGCGGGAAGCCAGCCTGGCCATGGGCGCCACCAAGTGGCAGACCCTCTGGAACGTGGTCATCCCCAGTGCCACCCCGGGCATCCTGACCGGACTCATCCTTGCCATCGCCCGGGGCGCCGGCGAAGTGGCGCCGCTCATGCTGACTGGCGTGGTGAAGCTGGCCCCTGCCATGCCCCTGGATGGCACCTTTCCCTTCTTTCATCTGGACCGGAAGTTCATGCACCTGGGCTTCCACATCTACGACGTGGGCTTCCAGAGCCCCAATTCCGAAGCGGCCAAGCCCATGGTGTTCATGACCGCCTTCCTGCTGCTGGTGGTGGTGGTGGTCCTCAACCTCTTCGCCCTGAACCTCCGGCGGAAGCTGCGTGCCCGCCTTGGGGGGAGTACCTTCTGATGACGAGAACCGGAGTCACGCCTATGGAAATCGACGACCCGCGCCCCGTGCCGGAGCCCGCGCATCTGTCGGTGCCCCCTCCCGAGACAGGCCTTCGCCCGGCCAGCTTCCAGCAGCCGGACCTGCCCTTGACGGATCCCTCGGTGCTGTCCTCGCCCATCATGCTGAAGGTCGAGCGCCTGAACCTCTTTTATGGCGCCAAGCAGGCCCTGTTCGACGTCGACCTCGCGGTGGCCAGGAACTCGGTCATGTCCTTCATCGGGCCCTCGGGCTGCGGCAAGAGCACCCTCCTGCGCTGCCTCAACCGCATGAACGACCTTATCGACGATGTGCGGATCGAGGGTCGGGTGCTGCTGGGAGACACGGATCTCTACGCCCCCGAGACTGATGTCATCTCCCTGCGGAAACGGGCGGGGATGGTCTTCCAGAAGTCCAACCCCTTCCCCAAGTCCATTTTCGAGAACGTGGCCTACGGCCTCCGGATCCAGGGCGAGAGTGATCGCAAAGTGCTCGAGGAGGCTGTGGAGCGCAGCCTGATGGGCGCCGGGCTCTGGGAGGAGGTCAAGGATCGCCTCAAAGACTCGGCCCAGGGGTTGTCCGGCGGCCAGCAGCAGCGTCTGTGCATTGCCCGCGCCCTGGCCGTCCGGCCCGAGGTCATCCTCATGGACGAGCCCTGCTCCGCCCTGGACCCCATCGCCACAGCGCGCATCGAGGAGCTTATCCTCGAGCTGAAGCGGGATTTCACCATCGTGATCGTCACCCACAACATGCAGCAGGCGGCCCGGGTCAGCGACCACACGGCCTTCTTCTGGATGGGCAAGCTCATTGAGAATGGCCTGACGGAAAAGATGTTCACCAACCCTGGACATCGCATGACCGAGGATTACATCACAGGGAGGTTCGGCTGATGCGTCAATTCGACCAGGAATTGAGGGACCTTCGGGATGGCATCCTGGCCATGGCCGGGGTGGCAGAGGCGATGATCGACCTGACCAACCAGGCCCTCATTGAGCGTTCGCGCCACAAGGCCGACGAGGTGGTGGCCATGGACCGGGTTCTGGACGAGTGGGAGCTGAAGCTGGACCGCCTGTGCGTGGACATGCTCGCCCTGCGGGCACCGGCGGCGGGGGATCTCCGCCTCATCGCCTCCAGCCTGAAGATCGTGCCGGAGCTGGAGCGCATCGGGGACCACTGCTGCAACATCGCCCGGCGCGCCACCTACGTGCATCCGCCCATCCTTTCCACCGGCTCGCTCGAACGGCTGGGACAGGAGACCCGCAGCATGGTCCGCATGGCGGTGGATGCCTTCATTGGCAGCGATGCCGGTCTCGCCCGCACGGTGATCCAGTCGGACGATTCTGTGGACGCCCTCTACGGCCAGATCTACCGGGAGCTGCTGCGCCTGATGATGTCTGACCCCCTTTGCATCGAGCGGGCCAGCCACCTCATCCTGGTCATCAAGAACTGGGAGCGCATCGCCGACCAGGCTACCAACATCGCGGAAGAGGTGCTGTTCATCCTGGAAGGCCGCAGCGCGAAGCACACCTATCTCCAAGACAACCCCGCTGACTAGCCACAAGGACCCCATGCCACGCATCCTTCTCCTCGAAGACGACACTGAAATCCGGCTCGGGCTGGAACAGCACCTCCGGCGGGAGGGCTTCAGCCTCATCCCCGTGGGCACCGGCCGGGATGCCATGCTGGCCCTCAACGCCAGCGGCCCCAAGCTGGACGCAGCCCTGCTGGATCTCAGCCTGCCGGATATGGATGGCCTGGACGTCCTGCGGGCCATCCGCACCCACCCGGTCCTCAAGGGCCTGCCGGTGCTGCTGGTCACGGCCCGTAGCGAGGAGATCGACCGGGTCCTGGGCCTGGAACTCGGTGCAGACGACTACATCTCCAAGCCCTTTTCCGCCCGGGAGCTGGCAGCGCGTCTCCGAGCGATCCTGCGCCGCTCCATGCCCGCCGACGAGACAGAGCGGGCTCCGCAGCTGACCTTCGGCCCCATTACCGTGGACCTCGACATGCATACGGCCCGGGTGGAAGGCCAGCTCGTTGAGCTGACCCGGCGGGAATTCGAGCTGCTTGCCTACTTCCTGGCCAATCCCCGGCGGGTCCTCACCCGCGAGAAGATCCTCCAGCAGGTCTGGGGCCTGGAGTACCTGGGGGAGAGCCGCACCATCGATGCCCATGTCCGCCGGGTTCGCGCCAAGATCGGCGAAGCCGCCGCCGAGTTCATCGAAACCGTGGTCGGCGTCGGCTACCGGCTGGGGGGTCCCGCAGGGTCCTGAGGTTCCACCAGTGGGGGCAGGAACACTCGGAAGGTGGCCCCTTCACCAGGAAGACTCATGACCGAGACCTCTCCACCCAGAAGCCGACAGAGGTGTTTCACGATGGCCAGTCCCAATCCTGTCCCTGGCTTGGCCTGACCGGCTTTGGTGCGATAGAAGCGCTCGAAGATGCGTCCCTGCTCCCCAGGCGGAATGCCCGGCCCCTGGTCCCGCACTTCCCAAATCTGCCCTTGGCTGGTGATACGGACTGAGAGATCCACCCGTCCTCCAGTTGGACTGAACTTCAAGGCGTTCGAGACCAGGTTCTCGATGACTTGATGCAGCCGCAGAGGGTCGGCGAGGATCTCTGTTTCCGGGGGCGCATCCAGTTCCAGGGCCAGGAGGACCCCGCTGGCTGCCTGGCGGGGCTGCAAGTCGTTCATCAGGGTGTCCAAGAACTCACGGAGGTTCAGTCGCACCGGAGCCAGACGCAGGGCGCCGCTCTCGATGCGGCTCAGCTCTGAAAGATCCCCCAGCAGCAGGGTGAGGCGATCCACAGAGCGCATGATGGACTGGGCACTGGAACGGGCGGAGCCCTCCAGGTTCTCTTCCTGCAGATTCTCGGCGGCGATGCGGATGGCCGTCACCGGCGTCTTCAGCTCATGGCTGACATTGGAGATGAATTTCTGGCGGGTGGTTTCCAGTGCCTCCTGGCTGGTCACATCGTCCAGAGTGAGCAGGACGCCGCTCACGGCCCCCAGGGGCGCGAAGGGAATGACCCGCACCCGGAGCGTCCGACTGGCTCTGGTCAGGCGCCATTCACAGGGGGTGCCCCGGTAGGCCTTCTGGACCGCCGGAGGTCCTTCCTGATCCTGGAAGACCTCGCCCACGGTCATCCCCTTGGCCAGCGGGGCGCCGAGACCCAGATGCCGCTGGGCCGCCGGATTGAACTGTTCAAGGTGCCCCGTTACGCCGAAGAGCAGCACGCCTTCCTCCAGCCGGGCCATGATGCCCGGCAGAAGGCGATCTTCCCGGGCTGCCTTCTCCCGCAAATCGACGTTTTCCTGTTCCAGTGCCGACCAGGCACGGGGAAGGTCCTCGATGGCCTTGGGTCTTGTGCCGCCAAGCAGCTGACCCAGCGGATCCGCAAGGGGCCGGACCTGCCATCGGGCCATGAGAAACAGCACGATGCCCAAGGTGACAAGAAGCCCCAGGGTCCAGAAGAGCGACGCCCCCTGATGGACACTCATGCCCAGGCCAAACCCCAGGAACAGCATCGAAACCAGACAGATCAGCGCACGCCCAAGAAAGACTGGCAGCCCCGATCCGTCGCCGCGCTGAGTTTCCTGCTGGTCCATGCACATTGACCATACACCGCCAGGACCCTGCCGCCCAGCAGGAGAGCGTGAATTTACACGTCGGTTACCCCGTTGAACCCAGTAAAGTTGAAGGTTGATGACTGGAGAACCCCATGTCCTTGAATGCCCTCATGCGCTGGTTGAAGCCCCGGGAAATGATCTTCTTCGATCTCCTGGAATCCGCCGCCAGCAACGCCTACCAAGCCTCCCAGCTCTTCGATCTGGAGATTCGCACCGGGGACCCGGTCCGTTTTGCAGAACTGCGCCGCCAGATGAAGGATCTGGAGCACATTGGGGACGATCTCACGCGCGAGATCATGGATCGCCTGAATCACACCTTCGTCACACCCATCGACCGCGAAGACATCATGCAGCTCGCTCACGCCCTTGACGACGTCGTGGACAAGATCCACGCAGTCTGCGAGCGCCTGATTCTCTACCGCATCTCCCACGTGATGCCTGCGGTCACCGAGATGAGCTCGATCATCGTCGAGGGCTCCGGGGAGATCCTTCACCTGATCCGCTCCCTGCGGAACATGTCGAACCAGAAGGAGATCAGCGACCGCATCCGGCGAGTCCATACCCTGGAGAACAAGGCGGATTCCATCTACCACGCGGCCCTCGCCCAGATCTTTGAGGCCCCCAAGGATCCAATTGAACTCATCAAGTGGAAGGAACTCCTCGAACAGATCGAAGACGCCACGGACAAGATCGAGCTGGTGGCCAAAGTGATCGGCTCCACGGTCATGAAGAACGCCTGAGGCATTCATGATCGAAGTCTTCCTCATCCCGTCCCTCGCGGTCCTGGTGTTGCTCGCCTGGGGCATCGATTACATCAACGGCTTCCACGACACGGCCAATTCCATCGCCACCGTGGTCAGCACGGGTGTGCTGCCGGCCAAGTACGCTCTGGTCATGTCCGCCACCCTGAACTTCATCGGTGCTCTCGCCGGGACTTCGGTGGCCACCACCATCGCCAAGGGCATTGCCGACAGTCAGCATGTGGTTCCTGCGGTCATCGCCGCGGCCCTGATGGCGGCCATCACCTGGGATCTGCTCACATGGTGGTTCGGCATCCCCTCCAGCACCAGCCACACTCTGCTGGGCGGGCTCGCCGGGGCCGTGGTGGCCCATGCGGGCTTCGGGGCCCTTCACATGCACAAGCTCAAGGAGATTGGTGCCTTCATCATCATCTCCCCTGCCTTGGGATTCTTGGTCGGAATGGCGCTGATCCTGATCATCCTGTGGACCGTACGGCATTTCGCCGGACACAAAGTGAACAAGGTGTTCCGGAAGGCCCAGTTGGTCAGTGCCGCAGCCATGTCTTTCACCCATGGCCAGAACGACGCCCAGAAGGCCATGGGGATCATTTGTCTTGCCCTGATCGCCTACAAGGTCCATGTGCCTTTGGACGCGAAACTGAAAGTCATCGTCCCCCTCTGGGTGAAGATCGGAAGCGCCAGTTTCATGGCGCTGGGTACCGCCACCGGCGGCTGGAAGATCATCAAGACCATGGGATCGAAGATCGTGAAGCTGAGGCCCATCCATGGTTTCGCCGCCGAGACCGCTGCTGCCGCGGTGCTCTTCACCACGGCGCACTTCGGCATTCCGGTCAGCACCACCCACAGCATCACAGGCGCCATCATGGGTGTGGGCGCGACCATGAACGCCAGTGCGGTCCGCTGGGGCGTCGCCGGAAACATCGTCGTGGCCTGGGTCTTGACCATTCCCATCAGCGCGCTGCTGGCTGCCGGATTCCTGAAACTGGTGGCACCACTCTTCTGAGAAAACGTTCCGGAGATGTGACGTCACAGTCACCGCCACGTCACTTCCCGCACCGATACTTGCTATCCCTGCTTCGCGGATGCCCGTCACCGCTTGGTTTCACCCATTTTCCGTGAAGTTGGCACCGCCGCCATGCCGCCGTCATCCCCGTGGCCGACCCTGGATCAGAACCCAGGGAGGCACGACCATGACGATCGAGACCCTCACACCCCACCCCGAAGGCGCCCGCTACACCGTGCGCTCGCTGTCCAGCTCGGATTACGTCCACCTCCGCCGCCTTGAAGCGGAGATCTGGTCCGGCGACGGGGCCGGCGAGCTCTGCCCCCACTACCTCCGCCTCTGCACCGAGCTCTACCGCGACTGGTGCTTCCTGGCCCTGGACGGGGACCGCCCAGTGGGCTACGTGCTGAATTTCGTGCAGGGCACCACGGTCTACTGCGCCACCCTCGCCGTGCACCCCGAGTACCAGAAGGGCCGGGTGAACTACCTGCTGATCCGCGCCATGGTCTCCAAGCTCCTCAACGAGAACGTGGAGGAGTGCCGCTTCCTGGTGGAGCCGGACAATAACGATGCCCGCAGCGTCCACAACGCCCTGGGCGCCCGGGTGGTCGAAGAGGTCAAGGACTTCTACGGCCCCGGCGATACCCGGCTCTGGTCCGCCATCACCAAGGAAGATCTCGAACGCGTCCGCGCCCGCTACACCCGCCTGAAGCTGGTCTCCTAGATGAGCTGGACCGGGGTCCTCTGGCCCACCTTCGCCCTCCTCCCACGCCTGGCTGCGGCTACCGAGCCCCAGCCAGGCGTGCACCGCTGGGCACGGCGCCTGCTGCCGGCCCTGGGGATAGAGCTGAAGGTCCTGGGGCACCCACGGACGGACGTACCGCTGTGGGTGGCCAACCACCTGAGCTGGGTGGATCCACTGGTCTTCATGAGCCTCCGGCCGATGGGCACCATATCCAAGGGAGAGGTCTCGGGTTATCCCCTCATCGGCCGATGGGCCACGAAGACGGGCATCCTCTTCGTGGATCGAGCCGACGCCACCAGCCGGGCTGCCGCCCTGGCCTCCTTCGCCGCCTCCTTGAGGAGCGGCCGGGACATGCTGCTGTTCCCGGAAGGCACGACCACCCGCGGCGAGGGCCTGGCGCCCTTCTATGAAGGCGGATTGCGCGCCGCCTTTGCCCTGGGGCTGCCTGCCCAGCCCATGCGGATCTCCAGCCCCACCGGCCACTATCCCTGGACCGGTGAGGAGACCCTCCTGCCCCATCTGCGGCATCTGTTTGGCCAGCGCACCCCCGTGGCCCTGGTCGCCGAAGAACCCCTTCACCCCGCTGATTTCCATGATGCAGATCAGTGGGTTGCCGCCTTCAAGTCCGCCCTTCTGCCCCGGAGTTCCGATGCCTGCTGATGTCCTCCTGCGAGGTCTGCGCACCGGCCTTACACCCTTCCTGGGCCTGCCCCTCTGCATCGACCCCCGCCCCGCCGCCGGCGTGGTCCTGGGCGTGCCCTGCGATGCGGGCGTCATCAACCGGCCGGGTGCGCGGCTGGGCCCCTGGGCCCTGCGGGCGGCGTCCATGGGCCTCGGCACCCATCCCATGCCGGAACGGCTCCGGGAGGGTGCTCCCGTCCTGGGGCCCGCCGCCGCCCATGGCTGGCTCGATGGCGGCAACATCCCCACCTTGCCCTTCTCTCTGGCCGGGGCCCTGGACACCGTGCAGGCCACCGTGGGCGCCTGGGCCATGAACGGCTGCCGCACTTTCATGCTCGGCGGAGACCACTCCATGACCCTGGGCGCCCTGCGGGCCCTGGCCCACCAGCATGGCCCGCTTGGCCTCCTGCACGTGGATGCCCACCCGGATGCCGCCGATGGCGCGGCCTGGGGCACGGACATCCACCATGGCACCTGGCTGCGCCAGGCCATCGAAGAGAACCTGGTGGATCCGGAACGCGTGATGCAGGCTGGCCTCCGGGCGCCCCGCTTCGATGAGGATGAGCTGACCTACCTGCAGGCAGCAGGCGTGCGGATGTGGACCCCGGCGGATCTGCGCGATCCCCTGCTGGCCCTGGCCCTGAAGAAGGATCTGGCTGCTGTGGGCCGGGGACCGGCCTACCTGAGCCTGGATCTGGACGCCCTCGATCCCATCCTGGTACCCGCCGTGGCCGAGCCGGTACCCGGGGGTCTGAGCATGGCCGAGACCCTGCACCTCATCCATGCCGCGCGGCAGTGGCCGGAGCCCTGGGTGGGCGCCGACCTCATGGAACTCGCACCCCCTCTGGAAGGGGCTGAAGCTAGCGCCCGCGTCGCCGTCCACCTCGCCCTCCACATGCTTGCCTGAGAGGTTCCCATGACCCCCGCCAGCTCACCTCTTGAAGCGTTTGGACGGTACATCGGCCCCCTCACCTGGGACGACCTGGTCGCGGGCTACGATTTCGGCTTCCTTACCTCGCTGGAAGTGCAGATCACGGCCACCGGGGACGGCCCCGCCGTCCAGCGGCTGCGGGCCCTGGAGGGTTCCGCCCTGCGGACCTTCGAGGCCCACCTCTGGGCCGCCTGCACCGAGGCGGTGGGCAAGACACCTCGGCCCGGCAGTGTGCGCTGGTCCCAGGCTCAGGACCGCTGGCGGGACGCCCTGCTGAAGGAAGCCCTGGCCACCGAGACCACGACCGCCCAGCTGGCCCGCTGCGTGGAACGATTATACGAACAGGTGGGCTGCCCCGAGGACATGCTGGGAATGTTGCAGCCCTCCCAGGCCTGGTCGGGCACGCCCGCCACCGTGGATCCGGTTGCGGTGGAACGGTTCCTGAACCGCTCCCGCCGGAACGAACCCAAGCGTTACGGGGCCGCTTCCTGAGGCAGACCACCATAAGCCCGCTCCTACCCTTGCAACCTGGTCCTGACCCGGAAATGGCCTGCCTTCCGGAAGCATCGCCTGCAGGGGGTTCCGTGAAGCATCAGAAGGCCATCGCGCTTGTCGCCCACGACAACCGCAAGCGGGACCTCATCGAGTGGGTCTCCTGGAATCACGCCATTCTGGCGGAGCACAAGCTGATCTGCACCGGTACCACCGGCCGGATGGTGGAGGAAGCGCTCGCCAGCAAGGCGGAGGAAGCCGAGGATACGCCGCCGACGCCCCCCATCCGGAAGTTGAAGTCCGGTCCCCTGGGGGGCGACCAGCAGCTTGGCGCCCTGATCGCGGAGGGCCAGATCGATGTGGTGATCTTCTTCTGGGATCCCATGCAGCCCCATCCCCACGATGTGGATGTGAAGGCGCTCCTGCGCATCGCCGTGGTCTACAACATCCCCATTGCGTGCACCCGGAGCACTGCGGATTTCCTCATCTCATCGCCGTTGATGACCCTTCCCTACGAACCTGCACCGACTGATTACACCGCCTACACCGGACGAAAGGTGGAAGGAGAACAGTAGAACCTCAGGCCACAAATCTCAGCACAGTCACATAATGGCTGGCCGTGCCCCCCAGCACGAAGAGATGCCAGATGCCGTGAGCATGGGGCAGACGGCGGTCCAGGGCATAGAAGCCGACGCCGATGGTGTAGAACAGACAGCCGCCCAGGAGCCACACCCAACCCTGGCCGTGCAGGCCTTGGACGAGGGGAACTCCCGTGGCGAGGCCGCTCCACCCCATCAGCACGTAGAGAGGCACCGAAGGTACCGAGGCTCGACTCCACCACAATTCTTTGCTGATTCCAGTGGCAGCCAGGGACCAGACGAAGGCCAAGAGGCCCCAGCCCCGCGGGCCCCGCAGAGTAACCAGCGCGAAGGGCGTGTAGGTGCCGGCGATCAGCAGGTAGATGGCGCAGTGGTCAGCCTTCGCCCAGCGCTCCCTGGGCGAGCCCTGACTGCTGTGGTACAGGGTGGACGCGCCATAGAGCAGGACCATCGACAGGCCGAAGATGCTGAAGCTGATGATCTGCCGGGGGTCGCCACCCCGGGCCGCATGGGTGATGAGAACCGCTGATCCCACCACCGCCAGAGCCAGACCCAGCAGGTGGGTGAGGGTGTTCAATCGCTCTCCAGGATTCATAGCCCCCCCGCATCAGGTGTAACCTCCCAACCCCTGACCTGCCATGAATTCGGTGGAACATCCCCGCCCATCCCAACCTGGCCATTGGGGTCCTTCAATCACTCCGACCTTTGTTGGTGTTTCTGGGCACCTCGACCTTCAAACGGGATAAACGCATCATGTTTCCGGCTATGCTTGATTCGAAGTCGAGAGGGCTGGCCTTCTCGAAACACTGCCGTTGCCCACACGATTTCCAAGGCTGAGGTAGCCGAATGCAACAAGCGCTCGACGCACGGGTCTTGAGCAGCAGCTTTGATGGGTTCCTGACGGAGATGGAGCAGTGCGTATCCCATGCCGGCCAGCTCCTGCTGTTCACCGGGGAGCGACTCCGCCTGGAAGTCATGCTCCTGCGGCACGAGAAGAATCCTCAAGTCATCTGGGGGCTCAGACGCCATGAGGATTGGGCCTTCAAGGCCACCCTCCTCCGCTTCGCACGCAGCAATCAGGCGGTCCATCTCCTCCTGGTGACCGAGGGGGCGGGTGCCCATGAAATCCGGGGATGGGTGGTCAGCCGGACCATGAACGATTTCTGGGCCTCAGCCCTGACCCCCGAACAGGCTCTGCAGCTCTGGGAGCGATGCGCTGCCTCCTCGGTCACGCTCGAGCCTGCCGGCTACGTTTAGCCGGGTCCAGCGGCCACAGAAGTCGTCCCCTCCTCGTGCATCCCGACTGGGGTCTCCTCAGTCATTCCCGGACGGTGACCGCAGTGCGGGCGGAAATGTTTACAGGAAATCGACGGGCTGCGGCTGGTCCCGTCATGTCCTGATTCCATCCTGTCCGAATGCGATCCCTGACCCCCCTTCCGCTGGACGAGGCCAAAGCCTCGGTCCTGGCCTGGGCCAAAGACAAAGGCATTCCCGCCAGGGTGGAGCGAGGATGGATCATCTTGGACATGGCGGGTCGGGAACCGGACCCCGTCCTGGAATTGTTGACGGAGGCCCTGAACCGCAGCGTCCAGAACTAGGGTCTGCGTTCAGCTCAAATCCTAGGACGCCGTCGCCCTGGGGGCTTGCCACTTCCCGGAGAGACGGGTCCAGAGGAGGGCCACGAATTCGACCGCCCCCCAGAGCAGGGCGCCTCCGAGAGCCGCCGCCGAAATGACCGAGGTTCGCGCGGAAGTGGGTCGCATGGCACATGCTCCGGTGATGGCTGAAACCAGGATCAAGATAAGCCCCGGCCACACCAGGAACATGCCGCCCCTGTGACGAAGCTGTAAACAGTGGGGAACCGCCTTTCGCACCCTGCATAATCGGGATCATGCAGCCGCTGTCCCACCTCAACGAACTGGCCAGGATCATCGACAGGGGCGGTGAGCACTTCGAAACGCAGACCCTCTGCGAGGTGGTCTGCATGGGCCAGCGCATGCCTGTCCAGGCGATCTCCATGGGCAACCCGGACCTCCAGGTGCCCGCGGTGGGGTTCTTCGGCGGGGTCCACGGGCTGGAGCGGATCGGCGCCGAGGTGGTCATGGCCTACCTGCAGAACCTGGCCACGCGCCTGCAGTGGGACGACACGCTGCACCGGCAGCTGGAATCGGTGCGGCTCGTGTTCATGCCCCTGGTGAATCCGGGCGGAATCTGGCGGGGGACCCGCGCCAACCCCAACGGCGTGGACCTGATGCGCAACTCGCCGGTGGAATCCAGGGAGCATGTGCCCTGGTTGATCGGAGGCCAGCGCCACAGTCCCCAGTTGCCCTGGTACAGAGGCCAGGCAGCCCAGCCCATGGAAGCGGAAAACCAGGCGGTGTGCGAGGTCATTGCCCGCGAATTCCTGCCCCGCCGGTTCAGCCTTTCCATCGACTGCCACTCGGGCTTCGGCGTCAACGACCGCATCTGGTTCCCCTTCGCCCACACTCGCGCCCCCATCGGCCACCTCGTCGAGCTGCATGCCCTCAAGAACCTCTTCCAGGAAACCCTCTGCAACTACCGGTACATCTTCGAGCCCCAGAGCAGCCAGTACCTGGCCCACGGGGACCTCTGGGACCACCTGTATCTGCGCTCCCAGGAGCGGCCGGAGAATGTCTTTCTGCCCATGACGCTGGAGATGGGCTCGTGGACCTGGGTGAAGAAGAATCCCAGGCAGTTCTTCTCGCTGCTGGGCATCTTCAACCCCTTGATCGAGCATCGCCAGCAGCGCGTGCTGCGGCGGCACCTGCCCCTCCTGGAATTCTTCGTGCGCGCGGCCTGCAGTTTCCAGCGATGGCTGCCCCTGGGCGAAGCGCGCGAGCAGCACCGCCTGCAGGCGCTGGAGCATTGGTACCCCGACCTCCGGGGCGGCGGCCACCCATGACGACCTGGATCCTGCTGCGGGGCCTCACCCGTGAGACACGCCACTGGCACGCCTTCCCCCAGCTGCTGGGACAGGATCGGCCTGACGTACAAGTGCTCCCCCTGGAGCTGCCGGGCAATGGCGCACTCAACGGCCTCGCCAGCCCCACGAGCATCCAAGGCATGGCCACCCATTGCCGCCAGGAAATGATGAGACTGGGCCTGCCACCTCCCTACCGCCTGTTGGCGATGTCCATGGGCGCCATGGTGGCCACGGCCTGGGCGGCTGACCATCCGGATGAAGTGGAAGCCTGTGTGCTGATCAACACGAGTTTCGGGGCCTTCAGTCCGCTCCACCGCCGCTTCCGCCCGCGGGCCTGGAGGGTGCTTTTCCAATACCTGTTTACTCAATCCATGGAACTGCGGGAGAGCCTCATCTTCGACCTCACCAGCCGGTGCGTGGCTCCTCGCCCCACCGTCATTTCGGAGTGGACCGCCATCCGCACATCCCGGCCCGTGAGCACCTGGAACGCCCTCCGGCAGCTGGTCGCGGCGGCCCGGTACCGGGCCCCGGAACAGTCGCCCGTCCCGACCCTGGTCCTGGCCAGCGCCGGGGATCGGCTCGTGCATCCTGGCTGCTCGATGGAGATTGCCCGCCGATGGCAGTGCGCCTGCCGGGTTCACCCGACCGCAGGCCATGACCTGCCGCTGGATGATGGGCCCTGGGTGGTCGAGCAGGTGGCCGAATGGCTGGCCTGAACCGGATCCGCAACGCCCGGTGCAATCGTTACCGAATGGTTACAGCGTGGCCCTCATTCATGACCGGGCCATGCCGAAACTGGTACCATGCAGAGAAGGAAAGGCTTTGCCTGGAAGGCATCCCAATCCCAGGACCACCTCATCGACCGTGTGTCTCCAGTCTCCCTGGTGGACCATCGCGAATGCGTCGAAATCGGACAGACCGTCGAGCAGGTGTATGAGCGGTTCCGCCACCATCCCCACGAATACGCGGCAGTGGTGGACGACGGCGTCTATGCAGGCCTGATCTCCCGGGGTCACCTCGGCTTCCTGCTGGGCACTCGCTTCGGCTTTACGCTGCACAGCCGGCATTCCATCCAGCAGCACCTGCTCCCC
The DNA here is from genome assembly GCA_903884655.1 of uncultured Holophagaceae bacterium. Lineage (GTDB taxonomy): Bacteria > Acidobacteriota > Holophagae > Holophagales > Holophagaceae > Geothrix. The sequence goes on from CAISFO010000018.1 coordinate 17,274, forward strand.
GATTGCCCTCCGGCGGATGCCACGGTCCCGCTCCTGGACCTGCTGGAAAAGGCCCTTTCCCGGACCGGCGAGGCCTTCTATCACGACGTCCCGCTGGTGGATGCCATGGGCCGCTTCATCGGGATCATCCCGGTGCCCGCCCTGGTCCGGGCCCAATCCGCGCTCATCGCCGAACAGATCCAGCTGGCGGAGTCCTGGCGTGACGAGCTGCTGACCAAGAACCAGGATCTCTTCCGGAGCCTGCACCAGCTCAGGCAGTCCCAGGGCCGCTACGAGACCCTTTTCCAGCACAGCCCGCTCGCCGTGGCCCTGCTGCACATGGACGGAAGCATCGAGGCCCACAATTCCAAGCTCCAGAACCTCCTGGGCGGATCCTGGGAGGGCGAAGACGACCTGCCGAACCTGGCCGACCTGATGCCACCCAAGCACCGCGAGTCGTTCCTCGAACTCCTGAGCCTTCACGAATCCGGTGTCGCCCTGGCCAGGAACCACGCGGACGAGTTCCTCCTGCACTTGCCTGCTCTCGGAGAGCGCCTCTTCAAGTTCCACACCTCGCTGGTCCGGGAGACCGGCCAGATCTGCACCATCCTCCACGACATCACCGAGCAGCGGGCCATCGAGCGCAAGATGGCCATCAACGACAAGGCTGAGCTCTTCGAGTCCCTGGTGGGGGGCATCGCCCACGAGCTGAACAACAAGCTCGCCCCGGTCCTGGGTTTCTCCGAGCTCCTGCAGATGAAGCTGGAAGGCCTGGGCGACCACCCGGGCCTCCAATCCTATTGCAACGCCATCTCCATGAGCGCTCAGGAATCGGTGCGGATCATCCGCCAGTTGCTCCAGCTTTCGCGGCCCGCCACCATGGATCTCTGCCGGACGAACCTGGGGGCCATTCTGGACGAGGCATCCTCCATCATGCGGTTCAGGCTCCGGACCGCCGACGCGGAACTGCTGCTCACCGTGCCGGAAGAACCAGTCTGGATTCTGGCCGACACGGGTCAGATCAAGCAGGTCGTGATCAATCTCATGATCAATGGCGTGGACGCCATGGAGCAGGCCGTCCGGAAGGTGCTCCATGTCCGCGTGGAGTCGCAGAATGGCTACGCGTCCCTGTCAGTGAGCGACACCGGGCATGGCATCTCGTCCGACAAGCTCAACCGGATTTTCGATCCCTTCTTCACCACCAAACCCGTGGATCGGGGGACGGGTCTCGGCCTCAGCGTCTGCCTGGGCATCATCCGGCAGCACCACGGCGAGATCTCGGTGAAGAGTGCGCCTGGTGAGGGGACTGTGTTCAGGGTCCTCCTCCCACTGGCCAGAGTGGAAGATCAGGAACGCCCTGACCGCATCAGTGCCCCTGCCCAGCGGTCGGAACGGGACTCCAACATGGCTTCTCTTCAGGGTTTTCCCCGCATGAACGTACTGGTCGTCGATGACGAAGAGTACATCACCAGCCTGGTTCAGGAACTGCTCCGAAGCCGCCTGGGGTGGCGGGTGGAGCGGGTCCACGACGGACGCCAGGCCATCCAGCGGCTGGAGAACGCCCGCTTCGATTTGGTGATCACCGACCTGCGCATGCCCGGCGTCGATGGCTTCGCGATTCTCGGCTGGATCAGGGATTTCCAGCCAGCCCTGCTGCCCCGGGTGCTCGTGATCACCGGGGACAGCGGTGGGGCGTCGCTGGACCAGCAGCTCATCGACCTGGGGGTGCCTGCCATCCGCAAGCCATTCACGCCCGACGAGCTGATCGCCCAGTGCCGCACCACCCTGGCGGCCTCCTGATGGGCTGATCGCTCTCGAAGCTTGGACCCCGACGTAACGCGGAAAAGATCACACAGCCTTCACCTCGCTGTTCCCGTGGTGTCGCGGCCTCTGTCGATGAGGAAAGTTGGAGGCCTTCATGTTCAGTCATGCCCGTTCCACCATCCTCTGGGTTCCCACCCTGGTCCTCATCGCCATGGCCTCGCTGCCCCTCAGCGGGGAGGAAGTGCCGGTGGAGGAAGCCGCCAAGTTCCTGCGGATCCTCGCCACGACGGCCGGCTCCGAAGGACGGGTCGCCTGCAAGGAACTCGACATGGTGATTCAGATGAAGAAGCAGGGCATTTCCGTGGACGCCAAGGCCAACATCGCCTGGGCGTTCACGTCTTCGCAGACCAAGTTCTATGTGGATGAAAAAAAGCTCGTGATCTGCAACAGCCGGAAGCTGTTCGCCAACGGAGGGGCCATCGCCTTCGAGCGGGTCAACGGCCGGCTGGTCATCCTCTACCACCAGGAGAACCTGGAAAAGAGTGGCGTCCACCTTCCCGATTCCTTCCTCCGATCCGCGGTGAAGGTCTAGCAGGTTTTCTCCCTAGAGCAATCTGCCGGTATCTTGCCGACTCCTGAGAGACCGGCTCTTCGATACTTGGTGATTCCCATTGGGTCTAGGGTTTCCTCCATCCAACGGCGGAAGGCGAAGCACGCGTCCTCTGCCACTCTGGCGAGGCCGCCTTTGGAGTCCCGTTGCCGCAGTCCGACCCCAGGCTTGACCAACTGCTCAGCCAGAGCGCACCGAGGCTGGAACCTCTGCTGCGCTGGCTGCTGGAGGCCTCGCCCGTGGCGTCCGTGGATGGCGAGGCCCGGCGCACGAGCCGCCTGCGGCGGCTTCACGAGGCGCTCGTGGCGCGGGACCTTGCTTCGCCGCTGTCGGAGGAGTGGAACCATGCATCGGCCATCCGTCTCCTGGCGGAGACCGGTCTGCCGGATCGCACCTCGCTCATCGGGGAAGGCTTTCTCCGGGTCGTGGACCGGTTCATCCCCCGGCTGGATCCAGAAGGGGACCTCTACGCCCTGCTGGACCGCCTGGACCTCGATGAAACCGATGCCATCTGGATCGAGGGGCTGCCGGAGGAATTGCGGGCCGGCTGGGGCCCCCTGGTGTCTCCTCCTCCGCTGACCTGGGTCCACGCCGCACGGCTGCTGGCCCACCGGGCGGCGGCCATGGGCCTGTCCCGGGATCTTCTGGCCATGGAGCCGGATGGAAGCGATGCGGAATCCCCCTTCTTCAACCTGTCCAAGGCGGTGAGGGAACGCGGAGAACACCCTGCGGATCCCGAGAAACGCAGGGCCTGGGAAGCCTGCCGGGCCGCCTGTTCGGTGGCGCTGGACCGGGCCCATGCGCGCCTGGAGACCAACGGTGTCTCCGCGGACCTGGTGTTCCGTCTGGAGCTGCTGGAGGCCCAGCTCCGCCGCATCGATCAGCTGCTCACTTTCGCTGCCGGTGAAAGCTGGGGCCCCTCCTTCGCCGCGGAGCTGATGCGTGGCAGTGCCTCGCAGCACCGGTTGCGGGACCTGCTCCAGGCCAGCGTCAAGCGGCTGGCGCGGAAGATGGTCGAACACACTGGCGATACGGGCGAACACTACATCGCCCGGAACCGGCACGAGTGGGGGGCCATGGGCTGGTCCGCGGCCGGTGGCGGCGCCCTGGCCGTGGGCACGGCCCTGGGCAAGTACGGCCTCTCCACGCTGCCGCTGGCGCCGCTGCTGCTGGGCCTTGCCTTGACCTTCAACTACACCGCCAGCTTTTTTCTCATCCAGTTGCTGGGGTTCACCCTGGCGTCGAAACAACCGGCCATGACCGCCGCAGCCCTGGCACGGGCCCTGGAGACAAGCAACGGCCAGGCCCGGGAAATCGATCTGGTGGCGGCCATCACCCGCAGCCAGGTCATCGCCACGCTGGGCAACGTCCTCGTGGCCATTCCCACTGCCCTGCTGTTGTCCGTGCTCTGGATCCGGCTCAGGGGACATGGCCCCCTGGGCCCGGAGACGGCCCTCCACAGCCTCCAAGGCAGCCACCCCTTCCATAGCGGGTCGCTGCTGTTCGCTGCGCTCACGGGAGTGCTGCTCTGGATATCCAGCCTGGCCTCGGGATGGGGCGCCAACTGGAGCGCCTATCGCCGCCTGCCGGAGGCCCTGGCCCGGAGCCATCGGCTCCGGGCCCTGCTCGGTGCCGGGCGGGCCGAGGCGCTGGGCGCTTTCGTCCATCGCCACCTCTCGGGCTTCATCGCGAACCTCTCCCTGGGCGGTCTTCTCATCTTCGTGCCCATGGCCTTCGCCTCCGTCGGTGTCCATCTGGAGGTGCGCCACGTGACCCTCCAGGCCGCTGCCTTGACGGTGGCTTCGGCCAGTCTCTGGGCCCAGGGGGCCTTGCCCTGGAGTGAGGTGCTCTGGGGTCTGCTGGGCGTCGCCCTCATCGGGGTGTTGAACTTCTCAACCTCCTTCGCACTGGCCCTCTGGACGGCCCTGCGGGCGCGGGACTTGAGCGGCCGCGCCAGCCGCCAGCTCTGGCTGGGAATCCTCAAGGCGTTCAACCGAAACCCTGGCCGCTTCCTCCTTCCTCCCCCCTGAGGTGCTACGCTCGACAGCCGGTCCAGGAGATTCCCATGCGCAGCCTGCTGCTCCCCGCCCTTCTTGCCTTTTCCCTGGCGGCCCAGGACAAGCCCGCCCCGGTGCGGCTGACGCCGCTGCGCCCCAGCCCCGCCTGCACGGTGTCGCAGGAGATCGGCATCAGCAAGGTGGAGGTCGCCTTCTCCCGGCCCGCCGTGAAGGGACGGAAGATCTGGGGTTCACTGGTGCCCTTTGGCGTAGTGTGGCGGACCGGTGCCAACGCCGCCACGGTGATCACCTTCAGCCATGCCGCCAAGGTCGCCGGCCGGGACGTGCCCGCCGGCAGCTACAGCTTCTTCGCCATCCCCGGCAAGAAGGCCTGGACCTTGATTCTCAACAAGCGAGTGAAACAGTGGGGCGCCACAGACTACAAAAAGGAAGAAGACCTGCTGCGCTGGGACGCTGCACCCACGGCTGGACCCAACCTTGAGTTCCTGGATTTCCGCGTGCTCCCGAAGGATGCCAGCAGCGCTTTGGTTGAACTGGGCTGGGCGAAGCTGCGGGTGAGCTTCCCGGTGACCTTCGATACCAGGGCGATCTACTGGGCCATGCTTGAGGACAAGCTGAGGCAGGCGCCGGACACGGATTGGGTGCCCTGGTACCAGGCCGCGAGGTACTGCCAGGACCAGGCCATCGAACCCCAGAAGGCCCTGGCCTGGATCGAGAAGAGCCTGAAGATCGGCGAGAGCTTCTCAAACCACGAGACCGCCGCGCGGGTCTACCGAGACGCGAAGCGGATGCCCGAGGCCCTCGCCCATCTCCAGAAGGCCATCGACCTCTCGAAGCCGGGTGGAGCGCCCAAGGAATACACCGAGAATCTGGAGAAGGAACTGGCCGCCTGGAAGACAGGGAAGTAGAGCGGCGCTCACACCCCCTTCTTCTCGACCCCCCAGATGACCTTGTGCAGCTGCACCTGGACCCGCACCGGCAGGGCATCGGCCACGACCGTCTGGGCCAGCCAGGCCGGATCGAGGCCGCCCCAGACGGGGCTGAAGAGCACCTCCAGCCGGTCCCACACCGCCCGCTCGGCGCACCAGGCCCTGGCCCAGGCGTAGTCGGCCTCATCGCATAGCACGAACTTCAGCTCATCCTGGCCTGGCATCATGTGATCGAGGTTGGTCTCGAGCCAGCGGTGCCCCTCCCCACTGCCTGGGGTTTTCCGGTCCACGATCTTGACCACCTGCCTGGGCACGGGCGCCAGGTCGTGGCTGCCCGCGGTTTCCAGGGCCACCTCGTAGCCCAGATCCAGCAGGGCCTGCAGCAGCTCCGGGGCATGCGGATGGGCCAGGGGTTCCCCGCCGGTCAGCTCTACAAAGGGTGCATTGGGCCCTGGACCTGGCGGACCGAGCCGCTGGCGGGCTTCGGCGAGCAGCGAATCCAGATCGCGCATGGTGCCGTCGTAGAAGGCGTAGGCGGTATCGCAGTAGAGGCAGCGCAGCGGACACCCTGACAGGCGGATGAACAGGCAGGGCCGCCCGATGCGGGCGCCTTCCCCCTGGATGCTATGGAACACCTCATTGACCTTGAACTTCATCTGGCTCCCGACTCACTCCAGTGTCCTCCGCTCCCGCCCTTCGGGCGCTCACGGGGCGCCCATGACTACCCCCAGATCGGACGCGCCACTGGCGCGTCCTCCCGCTCACGCTCTGCGTTCGCGGACGGGGCCCCGTCCCTCCCCCTGGATGCTGTGGAACACCTCATTGACCTTGAACTTCATCTGGCTCCCGACTCACTCCATTGTCCTCCGCTCCCGCCCTTTGGGCGATCGCGGGGCGCCCATGACTACCCCCGGGTCGGATCCGCCACCGGCGCGTCCTCGCGCTCACGAGAAACGTGAGCGCCCTGCCCACACCAGCGTCGGAACCCTTCCTCAACGGACCCAGCGCCGCCCCCCATCCTGGGTCAGGATCTCTCCGGTGAGGAAGGGGCTCTCGGCGGCGAAACGCACGGCCCGGCAGAGGTCGGCGGGCTCCCCGATGCGTTTGAGGAGGGTGCGGTCCGCCAGGAAGGCTGCATGGTCGCCTTCCGCTGGAAGCACCGTACCCAGGGCGTGGCCCACCACCCGCACCTGGGGCGCCAACAGCTGCGCGAGGCCCGGCACCAGGGCGGCCAGGCCGGCCTTGGCCGCGCTGTAGGGCAGCCGCTTCAGCCAAGGATGGTGGATGGAAGTGTCCAGAATGATCTGCAGGCAGGCCCCGTCCTCCAGATGCGGGGCCAGGGCCTGGGCACAGAGGAAGGGAAAGCCCAGGTTCAGCCGCCAGGTGGCCTCCAGGGCCGCGGGAGTCCAGCTTCCAAGGGGCTGCCCGGGAAAGTTTCCAGCCAGTAAAACCGCCCCGGAAATAACCCAGTCCTCGGCTTTCAACGTGTCCAGATCTGCCATCATGCGGGACACCAGCTCCGGATTTTCGGCATCCCACTGAAGCCTCCGGACGCGCCCCCTCTTCGACAACCCATCCACCCAGGTTTCCCCGTCCCAGGACCGTGAACTCGTCAACACGAGGTCGTGATCCCGGGCCAGATCCTCCGCCAGGGCCCGGCCCAGCCGCTGCCTGCCGCCCACCAGGATCCAGCAGGCCCTTTCGTTCCGCGTCACTCGCTCCATCCGGGCATTCTTCCACAAAGGCTCCATGAACCCCTACCTGAAACGCATCCGCTGGCGCCTGCTGTGGATCAGCTTCGCCTGCCTGACGCTGGCCCTAGGGTCCTTCGCGCTCAACCAGTGGGTCTATGCGGGCTCTGATGACCAGTGCTCCTGGAAAGTGGAGCAGGGCAGGATCGTCATCCGGGAGATCCTGCCGGACGGAGTGGCCGAAGAGGCGGGTCTCCTGGAGGGGGACGAGCTGGTGAAGATCCAGGGGCGGGCCTACGAACCCACCCAGGAAGGCACCTTGAAGGCCCAGCGGTTCATCAATGGTAAGCCCGAGGGCACCATCCTGATCTACACCGTCAAGCGCCAGGGCCAGCAGATTCTGGTGCCGGTCCGCCTGGTGAAACCCCTGAACTGGATCCAGCTGGCCCTGTTGGCGAACGGCCTCGTCGCCTGGCTCATCGGCCTCCTGGTGGTGATCTCCGCCCCGGAGCGCAAATCCTCGCGGCACTTTTTCTACCTGGCCTCGACGACCCTGTTGCTGTCCGGAGCCAACATCAGCGGGAACCCACCCACGGCTGTGTCCATCGTTGTGGCCTTCATGGCTGCCGTCGCCTCGGCCCTGCTCCCTCCGCTCTGGGTGCACTTCTTCCTTCGCTTTCCATATCCCCATGAATGGCGGAAGAACCGCCGGTTCCTGAGGATCCTGTACCTCTCGTTCGCTCTGCTCGCCCTCGCCATGTTCTTCCTGGGCCTTTGGGCCCTGGCCAACGGCGGCGTGGTGAAGACCCTCTCGGGTACGCGGCCGGAGGGCCTGCTCCGGTCCATCCTGAAGGTCCTGGTGTTCCTGCCGGTTCCTCTCTACATCGCCGCAGCGCTCACAGGGCTGGGGTTTTTCATCTGGGGCGCCATCCGCTCCTCGGAGCGGCTGCGGAGGGCCCTGTTCCCGTCCCTCATCGTGACGGCGGCCCTCTGCCTCGATCTCCTGGCCTGGACCCTCCTTCAGACGAAGTACGGCGAAAGCCTCCTCTTCCAGCGGCAGGTCTTCATCTTCATGCTGCCGGCGCCGCTGCTGCCTCTCAGCTTCGCCTATGCCATCATCCGCCACGGCCTCTTCGATGTGCGGAAGGTGCTGCTCCGCTGGATCGCGTACATGGGCATTCTGGTGCTGACGGTGGTGTCCTACCTGGGTGGATTGGCCTGGGCTTTCTCCCACCTCGCCACCATCCCACCGGGCTGGGCCGGCGCCCTCATCGGCCTGCTGGCACTGCCGCTGGGCTGGATGCTCCGCCGCCTGCTGCTCGGCATCCGGCGCAAGTTCCGCCGTGATGGGTCGAGCACCCGCAATATCGCTCTGGGAGCCGTGCGGGAGACCCGGAAGCGGTTCAGCGAAACTTCGCTCCTCAAATCCCTCCACCATGCCCTCACCGAAGCCTTCGAGCCCAGTCGTCTCGAGATCCTGCCCATCCACGATCGCCAGCTGGTTTTGCCAGCCGTGGAGGCGTCGGATCGTGGGGAACACCGGATCCACTTCCCACCCCAGCCTCTGAAGATTCCGCCCGGCCTGCTCCGGCTGGCCCGGGAGAACCACGAACTGGTGCTGGGGCTGGGCAGCGAAGAAGCGGACTGGATCCGGGAGCAGGGCGGCTCGGCGCGGGCCCATGTCGATGCTCTGGAAGCCCAGCTGATGCTGATCATCCTGGCCGGTGAGCAACCGCACAGCGCAGTGCTGCTGGGGGGCAAGTACGCCGAATTGAACTACAGCCGCGAGGACCGCGAGCTCCTCCAAGAAGTTGCCCAGGCCGCGGGCCAGGTGCTCGAGACCGCCGTGATGCACCAGCGTCTGGTGGCCCAGGAACGGCTCAGCCAGGAGCTGGAAACCGCCCGCCACATCCAGGAGGGCCTGATCACCACGCAGGTGCCTCCCATTCCAGGTTTCCAGCTGGCGCTGCGGCTGGAACCCGCCGAGGAGACCGGGGGTGATCTGCTGTTTGTGAAACGACGCCCAAGCGGGACCTGGTTGGCAGCGGTCGGAGACGTCTGCGGGAAAGGCCTGGCAGCAGCCCTTTACATGGCACAGGCCACGGCTCTCCTTGAGCAGGCGGCTCAGCGCGAGGATCAGGGCCTGGAGGAAATCCTCTGCTCCCTGGACCAGACCCTGAGGCAGCTCCTTGGCCAGCGGGGCTTCCTCACCCTCATCCTGCTGGAATGGGACGACCAAGGCACCTACCGCCTTGCCAGGGCCGGCCACCCGGGCGCCCTACTGTTCCATGGCTACGAGGAACTCGGCTTCAGCGAAGTCATTCCCCACGGACGCGGCCTGGGTTTGCGCCCTGCGGGGACAGGCGACTGGCAGGTGGTCGAAGGCATCCTGCCTCCGAAAGGCTGGCTTGTGCTCTATAGCGATGGCCTTTCGGAGGCGATGAACCGGGAGGGGGAACTCTACGGGCTGGCCCGGCTACAGGCCCAGTTGCACAGGCTCTGGGGCCTGGGCAGCCCGCGGGCTGCCTGTGAAGCCTTGTTCAAGGACGTGGCCGCCTTCGATACACAGAACCGCGATGACCGTACTCTGTTTATCCTAGGAAGGGAGGCCTGATGGCTCGCACTTCCCTTCGCTGGACCGTCCCCACCATCCTGATCCTGCAGCTGGGACTGCTCTGGATCCAGGGCGCCCAGATTCATCGCCAGAACCAGGTGCTGCAGGGACTGCGGGAGGACCTGCAGTCGCTCGCGGAAGCCATCGACAACAGCCAGTCTTCGGCTGCCAGCGAGGAAGAGGCGGCGCCGGTCCCTGCGCACTTCCAGGCCCGGGCCTCTGCCGAGGAGCAGGAGCCCGCCGCCAAGGAATTGCAGGCCGCGCGCGAATCTGCCCAGAAGGCTGTCAAGGACGCCCGGGAAGTCCAGTCCAAGCTCTCCATCGAAGAGAACATCCGGAAGGTCGAAGAGGCCAAGAAGATCCAGTCGGCGACGCAGGCATGGCAGTCCTGGGTCTGGGGCGCCGTGGCCCTCCTTGCCCTCGCCCTGGTCGCCCGGGCCATGATCAGGAGGCGGGCCTGATGTCCCTGCTTGAGTATCTCCGCGACAACCCGGACTGCCGAAACCTCGCTGAAGGCGCGGTCCATGCCGTGGCCCCTGCCCTGGACGATCCTGATCCCATCCATGTCTCCCTGCAGCTGAACGACTGGGCCTTCACGCTGGCGGGACGCATGCCTCTGCCCTGGAACACCCACCGGGCCATCGATTCAATGAACCACCTGCTCTTCGAGGAGCTGGGCTTCGACGGTGACCGGGACACCTTCGACGATCCCATCAATGCCCTGCTTCCCGAAGTCATCGCCCGCCGGAAGGGCCTGCCGATCTCCCTCGCCATCCTGTGGGTGGACCTGGCCCGGCGCATGGGCTTCGACGCCGTGGGGGTTGGCCTGCCGGGTCACTTCATCGCGGCCCTTAGAACGGATTTTGGCCTGCTCTGCTTCGACCCCTTCCACAAGGGGCGTCCGGTGGGCGAGGAAGGCGGCGCGGAGCTGGTGAAGTCCGCCACGGGCGGGCGCGTGGCCTTCCACCGGAACATGCTGCGACCCACCTCCGACCGGGACATCCTCATCCGCCTGGTCCGCAACCTCCACCTGCGGTTCATGCACGCGGAGGACTGGGAAGAATCCCTGTGGACCAGCACTCACTTGATCCTGCTGGATCCCCAGAATCCTCGGGTCCACAAGGAGCGGGCTTTCATCCACCTTCAGCGGGACGAAACCGGCCCCGCCTTGGCGGACCTGCGCGAGGCCTTGCGACTCAACCCCGATCCGGATCCCGAGATCCAGGCCTGGCTGGCCCAGCTGGAACACACTTGAGGAACCCACGGGCTTCTGGAGGCATCCTGCCCTCATGCGCATCCTGAAACCCTGCACCTTACTCCTGCTGCTGCTACCAGGCTGCACGCCCCACCGGTTCGTCTATGAGGTGGACCCGGCCTTCAGAACCACTCCGTACCAGACGGTAGCCCAGGATCCCAGGAAGGACCGGGTCATCATCCGGGAGGGCATGCGTCCTCTCAATCCGGAGTTGCACCTGCAGGCCGCGCTGGCGGAGCTGGCCGCGCGCCACTACCAGCCTGGACCCAGCCCCGAGGCGGATCTCTGGGTCGCCACCTATGTGCTCATGAAGAGTTCGCCCGGGAACCACGGGAACGCCACGGGAGCTCCCCACAAGGAAGGGGGCGGAGAAGGCCACCGAGGGGGCGGACACGGTGGCACGGCGGCCAAAGGCAATTCGCCCGTAAGCAGCGAGGGGGGCTCGCGGAGCTCCTTCACGATCATCGTCCAGCTCGTGGACCGGAAGACGGGCCTGCCCGTATGGCATGGCGAAGCCACGCTGGATCACCGGGACAAGGGCGCCGATGGCGGACCGCTCACCATCGAAGATGCTGTGCACCAGCTCCTCCAGCCGTTGCCTGCCCATAGATAAAAGCGAGGGGGCCTTCCGGCCCCCTCGCTCTGAAGACGTAGGGTGAAGACTACTTCTTCTGCGCCTCGACGACCGTCAGGGCGGTGAGGTGGATGATGTCGTGCAGGTCGCTGTGGCGCTGCAGCACGTGCACCGGTGCCGCCATGCCGCAGACGATGGGGCCGATCACTTCCGCATTGGCCAGCCGCTGCACCAGCTTGTAGCCGATGTTGCCGCTGGTGAGGTCGGGGAAGATGAGCACGTTCGGCCCGCCGGGCAGGTCCACCCACGGGTAGTTCTCCGCCAGGATGCCCTCGCCAAGCGCCGTATCCGCCTGCATCTCGCCATCGCACTTCAGCTCGGGCCGGGTCCTCTTGATGATCTCCACGGCCTTCTGGACCTTGCGGACCAGCGGGTGCTCGACGCTGCCGAAGCTGGAGAAGGAAAGCATGGCGACCTGGGGTTCCATGTTGAAGGTGTCCTTCACCAGGTCCGCCGTGAGCAGGGCGATCTCGGCCAGGTTCTCGGCGTCGGGCTCGATGTTCATGGTGGTGTCGGCGAAGAAGAGCACCCGGTTCTTCAGCACCATGGTGTAGACACCGCACACCTTCTTCACGCCCTTGCGGGTCCCGATCACCTCCAGGCAGGGGCGGATGGTGTCGGGGTAGTACTGGGTGAGGCCAGCGATGAGGCCGTCGGCCTTGCCCATGCGGCACATCATGGCGCCGAAGTAGGTCCGGCGACGGATCAGGCGCTTGGCCTCGAAGTGGGTCACCCCCCGGCGCTTCCGCAGTTCGTAGAAGGCATCCTCGGCTTCCTGGCGCCAGGGCACCGTCGCCGGGTCCAGAATCTCGATGCCTTCCAGATCGATGCCGTGGTCCATGGCCACCGTCTTGATCTTGGCGGGATCACCCAGGAGGATCGGAATGCAGATGCCATCATCGACCATCTGGGACACGGCCTGGAGGATCAGCGGGTGGTCCCCCTCCGGGAAGACCACGCGCTTGGGATCGGCCTTGGCGCGGTTCACCACGCTGCGGATCACGTCCTTGCTGCGGCCCTGCAGGCCCTCGAGGCGCTCGATGTAGGCCTTCATGTCGGCGATGGGCTGCCGGGCCACGCCGGAGTCCATGGCCGCCTTGGCCACGGCCGGAGCCACCCACAGCAGCACCCGGGGATCGAAGGGCTTGGGAATGATGTATTCGGGACCGAAGGTGAACTTCTGGCCTGAGTACGCCTTGACGACGGAGTCCGGCACCTCTTCCTTGGCCAGGGCCGCCAGGGCCTGGGCGGCGGCCAGCTTCATGGGCTCGTTGATCTCGGAGGCCCGCACATCCAGCGCGCCCCGGAAGATGAAGGGGAAGCCCAGGACGTTGTTCACCTGGTTCGGGTAGTCACTGCGCCCCGTGGCCAGGATGATATCGTCGCGAGTGGCCTTGGCGGTGGGGTAGTCGATCTCGGGGTCCGGGTTGGCCAGCGCAAAGACGATGGGATTCTTCGCCATGCTGAGGAGCATCTCGGGCGTCAGCGCGCCCTTGCTGGAGCAGCCCACGAACACGTCCGCGTTCACGATAGTGTCGGCCAGGGTCCGCCACTCGCTGGGCTTGGCGAACTTGTCCTTGTACTTGTTGTTGCCTTCGGTGCGGCCGGTGTAGACCAGCCCCTTGGTGTCGCAAAGCCAGAGATTCTCCAGCTTCACGCCGGCATTGATCATCATGTTCGCGCAAGCGATGGCGGAGGCGCCGGCGCCGCTGAACACCACCTTCATGTCGGCCATGTTCTTGCCGGTGATTTCACAGGCGTTCATGAGGGCCGCGGTGCTGATGATGGCCGTGCCGTGCTGGTCGTCATGGAAGACCGGGATGTTCATTTCCTTCTTGAGGCGGGTCTCGATCTCGAAGCACTCGGGGGCCTTGATGTCCTCGAGGTTCACGCCACCAAACGTGGGCTCCAGTGCCTTCACCACCTGGCAGAACTTGTCGATGTCGAGCTCATCCACTTCGATGTCGAACACGTCGATATCGGCGAAGCGCTTGAAGAGCACGCCCTTGCCTTCCATGACGGGCTTGCCGGCGAGGGCGCCGATGTTCCCCAGGCCCAGAACCGCGGTGCCATTGGAGATGACGGCCACCAGGTTGCCCTTGGCCGTGTACTGGTAGGCGAGCTCGGGGTTCTTCTCGATCGCGAGGCAGGGTTCCGCCACCCCGGGAGAGTAGGCCAGGGACAGGTCCCGGGCGGTGGAACAGGGCTTCGTGGCGATGACCTCGATCTTCCCTTTCCTTCCCTGCGAGTGGTAGTCGAGGGCTTCCTGCTTCTTCATGGACATGCTCCTAGAGTGGGGGGTGCTTTGGGGTTGGCCGGGAAATGATACATGGAGGTAGGCTGTGTCCCGGTCTGACCGCCGGTGCGACACCTTCGCGCCTGGCGCCGACCCGGACCGGGGAACCACAGGAAATCGGATGGACTGAGGACGTGTTGATCATCTTCCCCATCCTGAAACAAGGGCCAGAAGGCCAGTGGTTATGAAAGTTCATTCCTTGAATTGAAACTTTTGTAAGCAGGGAAAACGGGAGCCGGAATGGCTTCCTCGGGGCATCCATCGGGGTTAGGCTCCTGACAGCCCTTCCGGAGGTTCCATGCGCGCTCTGGCTCTTGTTCTGCCCTGTCTCCTGGTCCTGTCCGCCTCCACCCTGGAGGCGAAGCCGGCGCCCAAGTCCACCGAGCCCGCCAAGGAGGACAAGATCGACTGGGACGGCGAGTGGAGCCTCCACGTTTCACAAAGTGACAAAATCGACGAAAAGATCGACGAGCACCTCAAGGACCAGAACTTCGCGATGAAGCTCTACTGGAAGAAGAAACTCCAGAATGCCTGCCGCAGCTTCAGCAAGCTGGACATCCTGGCCGGGGACGGCTTCTCGGTAACCATGGGCAAAGAGCGCCCCATCGACACACCTGCCGATGGCACCGAATCCGACTGGAAGCGCAGTGACGACGAGGCCTTCAAGGCCAGCCTCACCCGGAATGGGCCCACCATGATCCAGACGCTCGTGGGCGACGGCTTCACCCTGAAGCACGTCTTTTCCATGCGGAAGGACGGAAACTCCCTGGCCATCCAGGTGACGTACACCCACCCCAAGCTGGACAATCCTTTCAGCTACAAGCTGGTCTTCAAGCGGAACGACTGAAAGCCCCCTGCGGCACACTGGTCTGAAGTTCCATATGGATTTCGGCTCTTGATGCAGTTGGGATCTAGCTTTAGATTGACTTAGGGTTGTATGATGTAGACAGAATATAATCTTGACTGACGGGGCTGTAGTCCTATATTTGTTGGCATGAATCTGTCCGACCTCTCTGTCCATGTCGCCACGATCACCAAGAAGGTCGGTGACAAGGTCTATCGTTCCCACCTGCTCCGTCATTCCTTCCGCGAGGATGGGCGGGTTCAGAACCGCACGGTGGCGAATCTCTCCATGCTTCCTGATGCAGCGGTGGAAGTTCTGCGCTTGGCACTGAAGGGAGAGGTGCTGGCCCCCGCCGCTGAGCAGGTCGAGTTGGCGTTTGTTCGCCCCCATGGCCATGTGGCGGCTGTGGTGGGAACGATGCGTGAGTTGGGCTTCGAAAGGATCTTTGCCATACGCAAGAGCCGGGAGAAGGACTTGGCGATGGCGCTGGTGGCTGGGCGAGTCCTTCATGCCGGGAGCAAGTTGTCCTTGTCGGGACTGCTGGCGGAAGGAACCAGATCCTCCACCTTGGGCCAGGTGCTTGGGGTAGAAGGGGCCGACGAGAACGAGTTGTATGCGGCCATGGATTGGCTGGTGGCACGGCAGGAGAAGATCGAGGACGCCCTGGCCAAGAAGCACCTGACGAATGGCTGCCTCGTGCTCTACGACGTGTCGTCCTCCTACATGGAGGGGAAGCACTGCCCGCTGGCGCGATTCGGGTATTCGCGGGATCACCGTCGCGACCGGATGCAGATCACCTACGGCTTGCTCTGCAACTCCGAGGGTTGTCCCGTGGCAGTGGAGGTATTCGAAGGCAACACCAACGACCACCAAACCGTGGCGAGCCAGGTGCAGAAGCTGAAGAGCCGATTCGGACTAGATCATGTGGTGCTGGTGGGTGATCGGGGGATGGTCTCGGAGACGACCATCCGGCAGGAGTTGGAGCCGCTAGGGCTGGACTGGGTGACGGCGCTGAAGGAGGCGAGTGTCCGCAGGCTGGCCGAGGCGCGAGTGATCACGCCGAGCCTGTTCGATACGGATCGGATGGCGGAGATCCAGCACCCAGATTTCCCAGGCGAGCGGCTGATCGCCTGCTTCAATCCCTACACCAAGGAGCGCAGTCAGCATCGCCGTGAGGACTTGCTCCAGACTACTGAGCGGCATCTCCAGAAGGTTCTGGAAGCGACTCAGCGGAAGACCAAGCCCCTGCATGGTGCCGGCGAGATCGGAATGGCGGCCGGGAAGGCCCTGGCAAAGACGGGGATGGGGAAGTATTTCCGGATCCTGATCCAGGCAGACGGGTTGAGCTGGCATCGCCGCGTGGGCGTGATTGCCCAGGAAGCCAGCCTGGACGGAATCTATGTCATCCGTACCAAGGTGCCCGCCGAGCGGATGAATACCGAGCAGACCAAGGCCGCCTATCAAGCGTTGTCCAAGGTGGAGCGGGCCTTCCGCAGCCTGAAGGCTGTGGACCTCCAGATCAGGCCCATCCATCACCGGCTGGAGAATCGGGTGAAGGCGCACGTGTTCCTCTGCATGCTGGCCTATCACGTGGAGTGGCACCTGCGCCAAGCCTGGGAGCCTCTACTGTGGGCAGAGAAGGAGCCCAAGCTCCACGGCGGCAAGAAGGCCACCGGCCTGAACGAGGACGGCATAAAGGTGATGCGTTACCGCGACCTCATGCGCGAGCTCGCCGCCTATACCCGCAACACCCTGCGGTTCAGCCAAGCCGAGAAGGCCACGCTAACCCTTTATCCGACGCCCAGCGCACTCCAGCAGAAAGCCTTCGACCTGCTCCGCCTCAATCCAGTCCTGTAGTCAGAACCCAAGCACCCCGATTCCACGTAAACCCAAGCTGGATCTGGGATTTCTCGCTGGATTCAAATGGAACTTCAGACTGGTGGCATGCGCCCGCTTGCCCCGCCGCCCCTGCCCTGCCGCCCCCCCTGGTGGGCGGCCACCGGCCATCTCCAGACCATCCTGGGCAACTACCTGCCGGGCCCCTCGCCAGCCTTCCCCTCGGTGCCGTTCCGCATCGCCTTGTCGGATGGTGATCACCTCGCCGGCAGGCACTACCCAGGCGAAACAAGCGTCCTGGTGCTGGTCTTCCACGGCCTGGGCGGGGATGACCAGGCCCACTACGTGCGCCGCACCATCACCCTGGCGCGAAGCCTCGGCCACCATGTGTGGACGGTGAACCACCGGGGTTGCGGCGAAGGCCGGGGCCTCGCGAAGCAGCCCTACCATAGCGGCTCCGGCGACGACCTGGGCGCCACCTTTGCCGCGGCGCGGGACCGCCATCCCGACCTCCGCCAGCTGGCCGTGGCCTATTCCCTCTCCGCCAACGCCCTGCTGCTCAATCTCGGGGGAGGGCTGCCGCAGCCCGCGGCCCAGCCCGACGCGGCCATCGCCGTGAACCCACCCATCGATCTCGGTGCCTGCTCGGATGAGATTCATCGTGGCCTCAATCGGCTGTACGAGCTGCGCTTCATCCACCGCTGTCGGAAGGCCATCCACCAGCGGGTGGAGGATGGCCTCATTGCCGATGACTACCGGACCACGCCGGCCATGCGTCTGCGGGCCTTCGACGACGCCTACACCACCAGGGCCGGAGGGTTCCGGAATGCCGAGGACTACTACGCCCGCTGCTCCGCCCGGCACCACCTCGCGAAGATCACCGTACCCACGGTGCTGCTCATGGCTCAAGACGATCCCTTCATCCCCTGGCGTCACGCCCTCGAATCCCCACGATCCCCGGCGGTCCACTTGCACCTGGAACCCCGGGGCGGACACATGGGCTACCTGAGCCGGGACCTGCCGGACCGCCGTTGGCTGCCCTACGCAGTGGCGCACTACGCCCGGCAGCTGATGTCGCCAGAGGGGACCGCACCCTAAGCCTCTCGCCACCTTTCCACTACCGTGGCTACCCGGTCTCGACCAGCATCAGGGCCCGTTTGGAGCCTGTCCCCTGGAACCACAGGGCCGAAGCCCCATGGGGACAGAGCCTCAGGCGTGGCGAGGCGCAAGACTGCGGGAAGGTCTGCGCAAGGGGGTAGGAGGGAGACCACCCGTCCCGCTGGCGAAGCCGCCCGGACACCCAGTCGCCCTCGGGGCCCTGGTGCACCGCCAGCAGGCCTGCCTGGCCGCCTGGGCCCACATCGATGGCGAACGCCCGGACCGGTTCGTGGCCCAGCTCCAGGCATTCGGTCCCGGTTTCCCAGCGGCCTTTCCGGAAGGGCTTGGTGAGCAGGCGGGAGGCACCATGCCCCTCGGCCTGGCACCAGGCCGCCAGGGCCTCGCCCTCCCCCGACATCACCAGCCGCAGGGAGGAAATGGTCTGAGCGGCACTGAGCACCTCGGGTGTCCCCCATTCGCTGCATTGACCGTCGTAGTAGCTGGCCTCAAGGGTGCAGCGCTGCCCGTAGGGTGCGTGGACCCAGAGGGCCAGGGCGTTCCCCAGATCGTCCATCACCACCTGGTGCAGCCGCGCGGAGTGGGCGACCACGGGCACGGGCCGGTCGGACCATATGCGATCCGCCGGCCAGTAGTGGCTGGCCACCAGCTCCGAAGAGGGCCCCCCATCCACCTCCCACAGCACCATGGCGTGTTCCCGGTGGTTCAGGGCAATGCGTGGCACGGCATGGCTGGTGGGAGCGAACCCCAGCGTGGTTGGGGCCTCTTGCCAGGTCTGGCGCCGGGCGTCGAAGGCCTGTGCCATCACCCCGATGGGTCCCCCATCATCCAGCAGCCATACCACCAGAGCGTTGCCTCTCCGGTCCACGGCGGCCTGGAGGTGGTGGACTTGGCCACCGGTTCTGAAGAGCGCCGTGGTTCCCTGCTCGGCGCCTCCCTGCGGAGACCCCAGGATCTGCCGCTCCCCAGCGGTCCCGGACAACCACAGGGCCAGCCCGTGACCCTGGGCGTTGAGGACGATGATGGGCATGGTCCCCTCTCCCATGGGGAGCCGGACCATGGCGGGCCTGGACCTGGGGCCGATGGGCATGGTCCAGAGCTGGCCGCTGTTCTCCCATAGAGCCATCCCGCGGCCCTGCCCATCCAGGTCCATGCTCGCCTCTCCAAGCAGGCCCCTGTCCAGGGTCACGGGACTGCCCCAGGGGGACATGGGTCCCGGCGATCCGGAACGAAGCCGCAGGGCCAGCTGCTTGAGGCGTTCAAGGGCCATGAACTCTACTCTCCGAAAAGCATTGACGGGGACAGGTTCTCCGGAGGCTGGCCATCGGCATGACACCCGGTCATGCGCCAAAATACACAGTATGGCCATGGTTAGCCATGGGTAAAAAGCAACAAAAAATCAAATATTATGATTTTATCGAAGGTCCGCGACCAGCCTGGGCAGGAGCACCTGGACCTTCTGGATGGCATCCAGAGTCGTCTCCCGCCCCAAGCTGAAACGCACGGTGCCGCGGGCGAAGGCCTCGGGCACCCGCATGGCCCGGAGCACATGGCTCGGCTCGCGCATGCCCGTGCTGCAGGCGCTGCCCGTGGAGACGCAGATGCCGTGCTCTGCCAGCTTCAGCTGCAACGCCTCGCCTTCGATGCCCGCGAAGCCTATCAGAGTGGTGTTGGGCAGGCGTTCGGTTTCAGCGCCATGGATCAACACCTCTGGTATCGCCTCGAGGCAGTGGAGCTCCATCGCATCGCGAAGCCGCCGCACCCGGTTCATCTCGGGGAGGCGGGTCCGGGCCAGTTCGGCGGCCTTGCCGAGCCCCACGATGCCCGGGACGTTTTCCGTGCCGCCCCGCCGTCCCCGTTCCTGGGAGCCGCCCAACAGCAGGGGCTTCAGGCGCACACCGCGCCGGAGCATCAGCAGCCCGGTGCCCTTGGGCCCGTAGAATTTGTGGCCGCTCAAGGCCAGCAGGTCAGCGCCCCAGACCGCCGCATCCACGGGGAGCTTGCCCATGGCCTGGGTGGCATCCACCAGGAACAGCGCACCATTGGACTTCGCGATGCGGGCGGCCTCCTCCACCGGGAAGAGCACCCCCGTTTCATTGTTGGCGGCCATGACCGCCACCAGGGCCGTATCCGGCCGGATCGCCCTTTCCAGCGCGTCCAGGTCCAGGCGCCCCTCCGGATCCACACCCACGTCCGTGGCTTCGCCTCCCTGTCCCTTCCACCACGCCACCAGCGCCCTCATGGCGGGGTGCTCCACTGCGGTGGTGACGAAGTGCCGCTTCTGGGGAAAGGCTTCCCAGACGCCGCGAATGGCGTGGTTCAGGCTTTCCGTGCCACCGGAAGTGAAGACAATCTCCGCCGGCGCGCAGCCCACCAGGGTCGCGACCTGCTCCCGGGCCGCCACCACCGCGCCGTCCGACAGATGCCCCAGGGCGTAGGCCGAGCTGGCGTTGCCGAAGCGTTCCGTGAACCAGGGCCGCATGGCCTCGAAGGCTTCGGGATCCAGGGGCGTGGTGGCGTTGTGGTCGAGGTAGATCAGCTCCACGGCGGCGCTCACAAGGATATGGCCAGCAGCGCCGCAAGCGCCTCCGGGCGCGCCGCCAGGCTCGGCGCCTTGCCCTGGAAGCTCTTGCCCGACCCGCCACCCTTGGCACCCAGGATCGACACCAGGCCCTTCCCGGAGGCCGGCACATCCAGGCTGGAACCCTCCCCGGCGCCCAGCAGGAAGATCCCCTGACCGCCCAGCTCGGAGGTCAGGAAGACCGCCTTGGCGGGATCCAGCAGGAGGATGCCCCTGGCCAGCTTCTGGAGAAAGGCCATGTCCCGGCCCTCGAAGTGGGCCTCCACCAGGCTTCCGGGCCGGGCGGCCAGGGCCGAGGCCTGGAACTCCGCGAGCTCCTCTTCCAGTTTCCGGCTGCGTCTTTCCAGCGCCAGCAGCTGGTCCAGCTTGATCTGCAGGGCCGCCACGAGCTCCTCGTCCGGGGCGCCCAGCAGGACCCGCAGCGCCGCATTGCGCTGCTCATGCGCCCCTAGGCGCTGTCTCGCACGCCTTCCGGCCACATAGAAGAGGCGCGTGCCACCGCGGATGGCTTCAGTGCCCAGCAGCTTGAAAGCCTCGATCTCGCCCGTGTGCCGGAGGTGCGTACCCCCGCAGGTGTTCAGGTCCACACCGGCGATCTGCACAAGGCGGATGTCTCCGCTATGGCCTTCCGGCAGGCCCCGGGAGCGCACCGGCTCTTGGCCGTAGGCATCGAGGCTCACCCACCGGGCCGAGATCTCCCGCTGGGCGCGGATCTCGGCCGCGACGGCCTCCTCCAGGCGCAGCAGGTCGGCTGGAGAAATGGCCGGCGCGTCCACCTCGATGTCGCAGATCAGGCTGCCGAGGTGGAAGGCGGTGGTCGCCCAGTTTAACTGGTCCTGGGCCACGGCGGTCAGCAGGTGCTGGCCCGTGTGCTGCTGCATGTGGTCGAAGCGGCGCTCCCAGTCCAGCCGCAGGGAGACCGGGCCCTCAGGCAGGGCGGTGCCAAGGTAGTGCCGGATCTCGCCAGTCCGTTTCTGGACCTCGAGCACCGGCACGCCGTTCACAGTGCCCAGGTCGCAGGGCTGGCCCCCGCCCTCCGGGTAGAAGAGGGTGTCCTCCAGGATCGCGAAGGCGCGGCCCTGATCATCCCCACGGCGCAGGATGGCGGTCTCGAGCGAGGTCAAATAGGGGTCGCGTTCGTAGGCGGGAAGCGCAGTCATCCGGGGAGCCTAGCACAGCGGCTAGGCTAGAGGGACGGTCGACCATGTCCCACATCCCCCTCCCCGAGCGCCACCGCCCAACCACCCTCGACGAGGTGGTGGGTCAGGCCCACCTGCTGGGCCCCAGGGGCGCCCTGACGCGGCTTACTGCGGGAGGTCGCCTGCCCTCCATGGTGATGTGGGGGCCGCCGGGCACGGGCAAGACCACCCTGGCCCGCATCCTGGCGGAGGCCACGGGCCACGGCTTCATGGAGTTCTCCGGGGCCGGGGGCAGCGCGGCGGAGCTGAAGAAGTTCCTCACGGACAGTCGGGCGATGCCGCTCTTCCGCACGGTGCCGCCGGTGGTGTTCCTGGACGAGATCCACCGCTTCAACCGGTCCCAGCAGGACATTCTGCTGCCCTACCTGGAGCGGGGGGAGGCCATCCTCATCGGCGCGACGACCGAGAATCCTGCCTTCTACCTGAATCCCGCGTTGCGCAGCCGCTGCCAGCTCATCGCCCTCAAGGCGCTGGAGCCTCCGCACATCCTGCAGGTCCTCAAGCGGGCCTGGGCCCGGGAGCGCGCCAGGGAGCCGGAGCCCGCCGACGTGTTCGAATGGCTGTCGAACTGGGCCGGCGGGGACCTGCGCTCGGCCCTCTCGGGCCTGGAGACCTGGCTGGAGATGCCGGAGCCGGATCTGGAATCCCTGCAGGGGGCCCTGGGCGGCCGCATGATGTTCGACCGGGCCGACGGCCACTACGACCTGGCCAGCGCCTTCCAGAAGAGCCTGCGGGGCTCGGACGCCGATGCGGCGCTCTACTACCTGAGCCGCATGATCCGGGGTGGCGAGGATCCCCGCTTCATCGCCCGGCGCCTCATGGTCTGCGCCGCCGAGGACGTGGGCAATGCCGATCCCCAGGCCTTTCTTTTGGCCGAAGCCGCCAGCCGGGCCGTGGAGCAGATCGGCTGGCCCGAGGCCCGCATTCCCCTGGCCCAGGCCATCATCTACGTGGCCAACGCCCCCAAGAGCAATGCGACGGTGCTGGCCGTGGACGCGGCCCTGGCGGCGGACGATGCGCCCATCCCCGAAGCCATCCGCGACGCCCACACCGCCACCGCCCGCAAGGCCGGGCACGGCGCGGGCTACCACTACTCCCACGACGACTACGACCGGGAACAAACCTTTCTCCCGGACAAGCTGCGGGGCACAGCCTTCTATGAGCCGAAGCGCCCCCAGGAGCGCAGCTGGCGCGACCGCCAGGAGCCCGAGGCTGCGTCCCTCGCAATCCTGTGGCAGGCCTGGGTGGAGGCCAACCCTGAAGGCGGGGAACTGCCTCTGGAGGCCTGGAGCGCAGAACTTGGCTGCAGCCGCGAGGCACTGGCACGGGCGTTGAGCAGACAGGCCGGGGGGCGGTTCAAGCTGTTGCGTAGACTGGAAGCTCGCCCTCTCTGATGGGTTCTTAGCCTTCCCCCGACCAACCTAGCAGACTGATGCCGTAGCGCTGTCCGAAAAGAAACAGCGGCACCGAGAGCACGGTGATGATGGCACCGGTATCCCGGGCATAGATCTGCACCAGAAAGTCATCGCCGCTCGAGGGAGCCTTGCGGAGGTCGGCCACCCGTTCGAAATCACTCCGGCTGGCCCGGTCCGGGAGGGCTTCCGCGTCCTTCCCCAATCCATGCCGTGCGCTTCGAACCAGCACCCAGTTGTCGGTGAAGAAGCGTTTCACGCGGTTGCCCGCCAGATCCTGGTCAGGCTGACCGGTCCAATCCTTCGAGAAACACCCGTTGTGGGAGGGAGCGTAGCTGTTTAGGTCCAGGATGAGGGCGAAGGTGAGACGCGGCTCCTGCTGCAACACCTTGTCGAAGGCCTCCTGCAGCGAGCGTTCCACAAGGGCGTCGTAGGCCGTGCGGTACTTGGGTGGCTGGAAGCCCCCGGAGGGTACCCGGAGCACGTTGAAGAAGGACGATAGGCTGTGGATGTCGGATCCGCGGATTTCCCGGTAGTCGAGGGCCAGCAGATCCTCAGCCCTGAGGCGTCCGGCCGCCACCTGCGATTCGAGGATCCTGGTGCTGGTGGCAGCCAGTTCTCTGGCCAGTCCCAAAGAGCGGTGGAAAAGCGATCCCGTGTCGTAGGTCGCGAGCAGGCGGTGGCCTTCCTCCGTGAGGGAAGTCATGCCGAAGGCGTCCTGGGCGACCGCCTCGGCCGCGGACTTGACGGTTTTCGTGGATTCCATGAGGTTGCCTGCAGACTCCACCAGCGATTGGGCGGCGCCCTGCTCATCGGTCGCCGTCCGGGCCACGTGGGCGACGTTGCCGGCGGTGGATTCAGCCAGGTCGGCGATTCCGGACAATCGCTGCTCGACGGATTCGACCTGAGTGCGCGTGTCGGTCGCCAGTTGGAGACTCTGGTCCATGGCCTGCCGCGCAGGAGCCAGATCCTTGCGGATGGCCTCGAGCAGAGCCCCGATCTCCTGGGTCTGTCGGGCGGTCCGATCCGCCAGCTTCCGGACCTCCTCGGCCACCACTGCGAATCCCCGACCCGCGGCACCGGCATGGGCGGCCTCGATGGCGGCATTGAGGCTCAGCAAGCCCGTTCGGTCGGCAATCTCGCCAATGACCTGGGACACCTCATCCACCTTCAGAAGGTGACCCGTCAAGGATTCCAGCCGCTCGGCGGTCACCTTGGTCTGGGACTCCAGCTGCCGGACCGCTGAGACGGCCTGGTCACTGGCCTCCCGACCCTGGCGAGTCAGGTCGGCCATGCTTCGCGTCGACTCTGCGGCTTCCTCGGTCGCGATGACCGAAAGGGAGATGTTGCCCCCGAGGGCATCCAGGGTCTCCTGGATGCTGCACGTATTCGAAAGAATCACATCAATTTCCCGGGCCAGGGTCTGGACCCGGATGGAAGTGCGTGCCGCCCCTGCCGCCGATCGGTTGATCACCGTCTCCAGGCCGGCGAGGTCGCTCATGAGCTGAGCAGGCCCTCCCTGGGCAGGGCTGGCATTGAGCGGTGAAGTCAAGTCAGTGGGCATGGGGGAGAATCCGGGGACCCCTTACCCATCGGCCCGCAGGCCAGATTCTCAAATTCAGGGACCAGGTCCTCGCCTCTCCGCGCCTTCAATGCCTGCAATCCAGGGGGCATTCATTCCAGATGGCCCATGCGCCCCAGCTGGTAGTCCAGAATGGCCCGCTGGATCTCGTCCTGGGTGTTCATGACGAAGGGTCCATGATGGGCGATGGGTTCACGGAGGGGTTCGCCAGCCAGCAGCATGAGGCTGACGTGAGATCGAGCCTCCATTGCAAGCACATCGCCCTCCCCAAGCAGGGCCACGGTATTTTCAGCCGCTTCCCTGCCCTCGATGGCGAGCGTCCCATGCAAGGGCACGACAGCGGCGGTCCACTCCACCGGAATGGCATGTTCGAACCGCGCACCTGCCGCGAGTTCGAGGTGCGCGTAGGCGATCCGGGCGGGAGTTCGTGCAGGTCCTGTCACACCCACCCAGGTGCCTGCCAGGACCCGGATGCGACCGCCTGGAAGCTGAGTCCAGGGCATGCTTTCCGGTTGCAGATCCGTGTAGCCAGGCACCGATCCCTTGTCCGCCCTGGGCAGGTTGATCCAGAGTTGCACCCCTTCGATGGGCCCCCCTGCCTCCAGCTGCTCGGGCACCGGCATCTCCTCGTGCACGATGCCCGATCCCGCGTTCATGAGCTGCGCCCCGCCGGACCGCAAGAGGCCGGATCCGCCAGTGCTGTCCCGGTGCCTGAAGGCGCCCTGGATGAGGTAGGTGAGGGTCTGGAACCCACGGTGGGGGTGGGGTGGAAAACCCGCATCCGTGCCCGGGTTCAGCACCATGGGACCGAAGTGGTCCATGAGCAGGAAGGGATCCATGGCCCGGAAAGCCTCGGTGCCATGCTGGCCGCGACCGGGCACCAGGCGCGTGAGGGGCACCCGGTTCCCGTCCTGGGTGGGCAGGCCGAGGACCAGGGATGTGATGGGTTTGATGCGCATGGTGCCGCCTTGGTTGACTCGCAACCTTGCTGTCTCAGGCCAGGTCAAAAACAAGAATTTCGGAGGACGATCGAGCGGCCACGGTGATGGCCGACTCCTTTTCGATGCGGGCCCCATCCCCGGCGTTCATGGGGGTCCCGTTCAAGGTCACGGATCCACTCGCCACCTGCAGGAAGCCGACCCGCCCGGACGGAATCGAAGCCTGGACCTCCTGTCCCGCATCCACCCGTGCCGCGAAGACCTTCACATCTTGAAAGACCCTCACCGAACCCCCGGCACCATCGGGGCTGGCGATGAGCTGCAGGCGGTTGCGCAAGTCCCCTTCGTCAAAGGCGACCTGGTCGTAGCGGGGCGCCAGGCCCTGGCGCTCCGGCAGCAACCAGATTTGCAGGAAGTGCACCGTGTCAGTTTTCGAGGCATTGAACTCGCTGTGCCAGATGCCCGTGCCCGCACTCATGACCTGGGCCTCACCGGGCCGGATGACACCATGGGTGCCCAGGCTGTCCTGGTGTTCCAGCGCTCCCGACAGCACCCAGGTGAGGATCTCCATGTCCCGGTGCCCGTGGGTACCGAACCCCAATCCCGGCTGCACCCGGTCCTCGTTCAGCACCCGCAAGGCGTGGAACTGGTCGTGCTCGGGATCGAAATATTCCCCGAATGAAAAGGAATGGCGGGTGTCCAGCCACCCGAAATCGAAATGTCCTCTGGATTCAGCAGGCCGTAGGGTAATCATGGTGCCTCCTGCAGATCATTATATGTGTTGCAACTCGTATTTCAACCCCGACTGAAATTTTCACCCACGAATTGATGACCAAGGACTTATCTTTGGGATGTCTGACAGGAGGACGCCATGATCAACCGCGTGCTGGTGGGAGTGGATTTTTCCGACGCCTCGAAACAGGCCCTGGAGCGGGCCGGTGGCTGGGCGGTCAAGCTGGGCGTGCCTCTGGTGGCCATGCACGTGCTGCAGCCTCCGGCGCCCATGCTGCCCGAGGCCCAGATCGCCCTGCCCGACCCCGCCTGGCTCCACACCATGGAGGACCATGCCCGGGAGCAGTTGGAGGGCTGGGTCAAGTCCTACGCCGGGGCGACGGTGATCGTGAAGTGGGGCGGTCCCGCCGAGGAACTGGTCTCCGAGGCGAACCCCCAGACCCTGCTGGTGGTGGCCCAGGTGGGTCACTCCACCCTGGAGCGCCTCCTCTTCGGCAGCACCGCCGCCCGGGTAGTGAGGCTGGCGCCTTGTGATGTCTTGGTGGTGCGGACGGAGAAGGCGAAATAGGGTGATGTCCGGACCATTCATGAAATGGGCCAGTCGCTACAGTTGCAGACCTACCGCCTGTTCATAGCCATTGCTGGCGCGGGCAATGCCGTCTTCGATCCTGGCGTGAGCCGCGACCATGACCGCCAGGCCTCGAGGGCCCTTCGCGAACAGGCGCGTCAGTCGCTTCACGCGTTCGCGTGCGACAGTCATCGGGTCCCCAGGAAGGGCACCTCCTTCCGCCCGATACAAAAGCTTTCCCACGTGCTGATAGTCGAAGGCGGGGAAGGCACCCGGCAGGTAGGGCAGTCGGGTGAGGAGTGCCACGAGCTGCAGGTCCGGCGGCAGGTGGGGCACCAGGTCATCCCCGTACTCGTAACGGGTCTGATCGATCCCAGCGGCCTCGTAGGTCTTTCGGAAAGCAGCATCCCCCGCCCTGGGCGACGCGAATGTGACCACTTCACCCACCGGACGGTTCCAGAGGCTCCGCGCCCGCCATGCCGCAAGGGTGGCCAGGGCCCCACCCTTGCTGTGGCCCGCGAGGAACAGGGGGCGCTCCTGTTGCGGATCGATGGCATCCACAGCCTTGGTGAGATGGGGCCAGAGGGTGTCAAGGGCCGACCAGAAACCCGAGTGGACGGATCCTATCTCGCCTGGGAGTGACATTGGCTTGACTTCGAAATCGTGGGCCCAGTCCCGGATCCAGTCCCCCGGCCCAAACGGATAGAGGGTTCCCCTGAAGGCGATGAGGATGCCTTCAGGAATGCTGCCCACCAGGCATGCATGGAGACCTTTCTGGAGAATCGCCTGGACCTCCGGCGCGAAACCAATTGGAGGCCGGTAGGTACTGACAGGCTTAAAGACACCCTCCTCGACGATTTCATAGGCGCAGTCGCAGGCGCAGAGCAGGCGAGCATGCAGGGAGTGGAGGGGCAAGGGCACACCCTCAGCGGTAAGCGGGAATCCCAGTGACCTCTTGCCCAATGATCAGCGTATGCATGTCATGGGTCCCCTCATAGGTGTAGACGCTTTCGAGATTGGCCATGTGGCGCATGATGGGGTATTCGTCGAGGATGCCGTTGGCGCCGAGGATGGTGCGGGCCTTGCGGCAGATCTCCAGGGCCATGTTCACGTTGTTCATCTTGGCCATGGACACCTGGGCGGTGGTGAAGGTCTTGGCGTCCTTGAGGCGGCCCAGTTGGAGGGCCAGGAGTTGCCCTTTGGTGAGCTCGGTGACCATCCAGGCCAGCTTCTCCTGCTGGAGCTGGAAGCCGGCGATGGGCCGGTCGAACTGGATGCGGCTCTTCCCGTAGTCCAGGGCGCACTGGTAGCAGGCATCGGCGGCGCCGAGCACGCCCCAGGCGATGCCGAACCGGGCCTGGGTGAGGCAGCCCAGGGGGCCCTTGAGGCCCTTCACATTGGGCAGCAGCGACTTGGCCTCATCCACGATGACGTCCTCCAGCACCAGCTCGGAGGTGGTGCTGGCCCGCAGGCTCCACTTGCCCTTCATTTCGGGGGCACTGAAGCCGGGGGTGCCCTTCTCCACCAGGAAGCCGCGAATGCCGTCCTCGGTCTGGGCCCACACCACGGCCACATCGGCCACGGTGCCATTGGTGATCCACATCTTGGTGCCGTTGATGCGCCACTTGCCCCCGGGCTCCCGCACGGCCTTGGTGAGCATGCCGCCAGGGTTGGAGCCGAAGTCTGGCTCGGTGAGACCGAAGCAGCCGATCTTTTCGCCGCTGGCCAGCCTGGGCAGCCAGTAGCGCTTTTGTTCTTCACTGCCGTAGCTGTAGATCGGCCACATGACCAGGCTGCCCTGCACGGAGGCAAAGGAGCGCAGTCCAGAATCGCCTCGCTCCAGTTCGTACATCAGGAGGCCGTAAGCCACGCTGGAGACGCCCATGCAGCCGTACTCCTCGGGCAGCGAGGGGCCGAAGAAGCCCAGCTCGCCCATTTTCGGGATGAGGTGTTTCGGGAAGGTCTGGTCCTGGGCGTGCTTTTCGATGATGGGCAGCACTTCGGAATTGACGAATTTGCGGGCAGTCTCCCGGATCATCCGCTCTTCATCGGTGAGCAGGCCCTCGAAGCCCATGTAGTCGGTGATGTGCGTGAAGGTGGCGTAGGCGCCAGCCATGGGGACCTCCTGAATGCCCTGAAGCCTCGGGCGGGTGGGGGTGGAAATGGCGCTGCAGCAGCGCGCCGGGGCCAAGTCTACCGCCGCGTCAAAGCCCGGCCAGGACGTCAAACCGCAGCACGCCTCCGATTGCTGTCATGGCGGCAATCGGCTTGACGAAGTGACAATCTCAGGACCACTGGGAACCGGGTTTGCTGGGGGTACCTGGGACCATGCGTCCTGAGGCAATTCAACGCGTCCGTGCGTGCTGCCAAGCCCATGTTCTAGGGAAGTTCGAACTATCGATGAACACCGATCAACTGCTGACAAGGACAGGGTGGCCAGGGTCGCAGCCAGGACCCACACCTGCAGGCCACACCTCACGGAAATGGTGCTGAACCCCACCCTGGAACCACCCTTCATTTCTCATTCTTTTATCGGTGTTCATCGGCGTTCATCGGTGGTCGAAATGGCATTCCTTGGTTATTCAGGGTCTCGAGGTGAACCCATTCAGCGGGTAGGTCTATGAAGGTTTCCGAGGAGACAGGAAGACGCCAGGCACCTGGGCCCATCCCTGCAAAGGCCTTTGCCAGCGGTTCCGGGACCAGCAAAAGGAGACGGAGGTTCATTCCCCGTCCAGCAACCGGCGCCCGGTGGCATGGGGGGTTTCATGGCAGTGGCGGCACCGGGCTTCGTAGGCTTCGGCGGCACCCACCAGCACCTGGCCACCGGTCTGCACCAGGCGCTGGGTGCGTCCGGCGAGGGCCCCGCAGACCATGCAGATCGCCTGCAGTTTGGTGACGTATTCCGCCTTGGCCAGCAGGGTCGGCATGATGCCAAAGGGCTCGCCGTTGGAGTCCTGATCCAGCCCGCCGGCGATCACCCGCACGCCCCGGTTGGCCAGGGCCTCGATGATCGGAAGCAGGCCCTCATCCATGAACTGCACCTCGTCCAGGGCCACCACCTCGGCTTCGGGATCCAAGTGGCGAGCCAGTTCCAGGCTGTCCTTCACTGGGATGGCCTCGTGCTTCACCTGGCTGTGGCTGGCGATGGCCGAGGCATCATAGCGATCATCCAGGGCCGGCTTGAACACCTGGACCTTCTGCCTGGCGATGATGGCCCGCTTGATGCGCCGAATCAGCTCTTCGGACTTGCCGCAGAACATGGGTCCGCATACCACTTCCAGGGATCCCCTGCGCTGATCAACGAACATCGCAGGTCCTCAGGGCCTGGTGGCCGCGTTGGGCTCGGGGGTAGCTCCGACGGGCAGAGCCATCGAGTCCGGGACTTTGGCCAGATCGGGAACAGGATTCGGCCCATCCAGCGGCCTGCCCAACCTCGCAGCCAGGAGGGTGCCCCCATCCTTGGGTGAGGCCATCCGGAGCGCCCACGCCTGGCGCAGGCGGGTGGGCCCCTCTGGCACCACGCGCACATCCACTGCCTGGAGGCTTGCCAGCCCCATGTTCATGGAGCCCCGGTGGTTAGGAACATAGGTCAGGAGTGGAACGAGGAAGGCCAGGGCCACCAGAGGCCAGAGCAGGCGGCTGGATTCCCAGTCTCCGGGACCTGAATCGAAGCCTTCATCCGTCACCCACGGACGCACGATTTTCGGCGCGGCGCCGACGACAGGTTCCAGCAAACCGTGCTCCAGGAGATCAGCAATGGCTTTGCAGGTGTCCAGTTCCTCGTAGCGGCTGACCTGGATGATCTCCTTGATGCACTGGGCGTGCTCGAAGTAAGAGAGGACGATCTCCTGCTCATGGGTGAGCCCGGAGGAGCCATGCTGCATCTTCCCGGTGCCATCGAGCATGGACGACACATCGCGGTCGATATCCAAGTGCAGCGCCTGAGCCTTCGGGGATCTACCGAGCGGTGTGTCCATGCCTGGCAGGCGGCGTTCCACTTCCGGCCATTCATCCTGGATGCGGGCAGCTTCCATCAGCACCGTGTCGACCGGGATCGGCACAAAATGATCGCGATCCAGATCCGGCGGAAGCATGGAGTCGAACCGGTAGTCCCCCTCCACCCACCGGAAGGTACGGTGAAGGATGGACGTGGCCTGATTGAACAGCGCGTCCTGCAAATCCGAAGCAGTGACCTTGCCGCTTTCCAGCAGCAGGGTTCCCATGCGCTTGAGGGTCTGCCGCTGGACCCGGACCATGCCCAACAATTCGTCGCCCGTGAGCCGCCCCAGGCGCACCAGCATGGTGCCGAGGCGATCCTCCATGCGGACCTGGTTCGAGTCGCAACCGACGATCTCGCCGTTTTCGAAGAAGACTTTAACGAACTCCTGGCCCTGGGAGAGCACCAGGGTGCCGTTCTTCCCCTGGATCTTGATCATGTTGAAGAGGGAAAAGAGGTCGAAGTCGCGGAGGGAGCCTTCCAGTGCCATATCAGGCCCTCCTCAGGATGAGTTTCAGCCAGGAGCGCAGATACAGCAGACCCAGCAGCGCGGCGCCGACCGCCAGCCAGGTGGAGGTCGGATCCGCCAGGATTTCGCCGGGGTACCGGACCGAGCGGCCCGTGGCCACCACCATGCCCACGGCGAGACAGAAGGGCAGGAATTCGATCAGGCCCTCCCGGGTATCACCCAGAAAGGCCAGATCACACCCCGGCAGCAGCACGATGAAGGACTTGTGGATCCACCGCGTGGCCTGCTGATGTTCCGCCACCTGGTCAAGCTTCTTGCGGCGGTTCTCTGCGTGCAGGCCATCGCGCAGCACGAAGAGGTGGTGGCATTTCTGGCAGACCTCGGTGTCAGGACTATCCGTGGTGTGGAAGGGCTCCCCGCACCGCACGCACTGGGTGGGGTGGGCCATACGGACGCTGGCGCGCACCCGGCCGAGGAAGGCGATCAGGCCCAGAACCGGCAGCAGCAGGGCGAACAGGAAAGACCCGCTCAGGATTTGGAAGGACCCTGCCCTCTTGGGGGCGTCCGTGGCGTCCACCAGGGCCTGGATGCGCTCCGGCGTATCCGGGAGAGGAATGGGATAAGTCCGGAGGTCCTTCTGGGCGTCATTCAGGGCGATGAGCAGGGCGTAGGCCTCCGGGGCCGCGGCCTGGGCCTCCTCCCGCTTGGACGCACCCAGGGCCGTGTCCAGCCGGTTGAAGGCGAGGATGCTCTGGTTCAGCAGAACCTCCATCTTCGGACCCGCCTGGAGGGCCATCTCGAAGGCTTTCCCCGCCCCAGCCAGATCACCGGATTGACACTTGGAGACACCCAGATTGTTCAATACCGCTGCCTGTTCGGGCAGTCTGCCCACCAGCCCCTGGAACGTCGCCGCTGCTTCCTTCCATTCCTGGTTCTGCAGCTGGCCCCAGCCCGCCAGGAAGGCTCGGTCCGAGGGAGGCAGCAGCTTCACGGTGGCGGAAGCAAGGGGCTGCACCTGGGGTTGCAGTTGCAGAGTCAATAGACTGGGCAGAGGCTCCCGTGCGGCCCACGGTTCCAGGGCGGCCAGGGCGGGATGGACCAGCTGCAGCAGCAGAATGAAGGCCGTCACCTTCACTTCAGCCCGAAGCAGGAAGGGCGCCAGCAGGAACAGCCAGAGGACCGCGGCGACCATGGGATCCAAGCCAAACAGCACGGGCGCGGCGAGGATCAAGGCCCCGATGACAGCAGCCACCATGGAGTTGACGCCCCGATGCATCAATGGCTCTTCCCAGAGACCGCGAAGCACATTCCGGTATCGCAGCCCAAGGGTCAGGGCCCAGCCCCAGAGCAGCAGCGTGGCCGAAAGGCGGAGCATCCCGAGATGCTGGACCAGCCACAACCACCGGTGGACTGGATGACTGATCCGCAGTCGGGTAAGCCGAAGGAGATCAGGCAGGCTCCACAGCCAGCCTTGGACCCCCTGTTGGCGCATCAAGGTAATCCGAGTGCCCAGCAAAGTGGGGTGCTCGGGAGCCCAGCGTTCCACGGCCTTGAGACCTTCCAGACCAAGGGACACCTTGCCATCCAATCCCTGCTGGCGTGACCACAAGGCCATGGCTTCCACCAGAGGGGCCACGTCCAGGGTGGAGTAGGTGCGACGCATGCCCTCGACTTCCAGCTGGGCGGACCGGACAGCTTCCACATCACCCTTGGCCAGGGCGCCCATCAAATGCTGGGCACGGTGGCTGAGGGCAATCGCCGGCAGTGACCCGATAGGAACGGACATGGTGCCGGGAACGGCAGCCGCTTGAGGCGGAGCGGCGGCTGCAACAAAGACCGCCGCAAGGAGCAGAAGGGCCGTCCGGAGGGTTGGCAAGAATCGCATGTCGCTCCTCGCGCGGCTCACTTCGGAGACCCTGGCGATTCCACGGCCGGTTTCAGGTCCATCACTCGCATGCGAAGTTGATAAAGGATTTCGTCGAGCTGAGCCGTCTCCGCCGCCGTGCGGGATCCTTCGGTCTTTTCCTTGAGCACACTCAGCAGGTCCACGTACAGGCGCGCCGCCACTGGATTCGCGGGAGGGGCTTCCTTCACCATGGGGTGGGGCACTCCCATGGCCAGAAGCGCCTGTTCAGCCAGGAGGTGCATCAGGGCCGTCAAGGAGGCTTCCGGCACCGCTGGATTCATGGGCTACCTCAAACACTTTCAGGACTTGTCTGCCCGGAAGCCTACCACAGCCCGATTTTTCCTGCACTCGGCCTGACAAGTTGATCCCCTCGAACCGGGAATAACCACCCTGCGGGTGTTTTTCCTCAAAAAGCACTCGGCACCAACCTCACCCTATGGAAGGATGAGGGGGTTTGGAGGAAGACCCATGCGAAGCCTAGTACTCGCCCTGACACTCCCCGCCGTCTGCCTCTGCCTGCAGGCGGACACCACTGGTCGCATCAGCGGCAATGTGGTCAGCAAGGACGGCAAGCCCCTGCCGGGCTCGAAAATCAATCTGAAACGGCTCGACATCAACTGGAGCAAGGATCTGATTGCCGACAAGGGCGGGAAATTCATGCAGGTGGGCCTTGAACCCAAGGAATTCACCATGACCGTCACGGCCGAAGGCTATGTGACGTATTCAGAGACGATCAAGATTCCCCTGGGCGAAGTCCTGGTCAAGAACATCACCCTGCTGACCCCAACCGAGACCCGGGCCCAGAATGTCGCCAGCGGCAAGGTCCAGGCCCCACCCGATGACCCCGGCGCAACGCTGAATGTCGAAGGACGGGATGTCTTCAACCAGGCCATTCCCCTCTACAACGAAGGCAAGTTCGCCCAGGCCATCCCCCTGGTGGAAAAGGCCTACAAGACCCTGCTGGAAGCCAAAGGGAAGTTGAAGGACGAGAAGGACATCGCAGAGCTGACGCCCGAACTCCAGAAAATCGAGCGGGTCCTTGGCATCTGCCTGTCCCAGGGGGGCGTCAAGAAAGAAGAAGGCGAGCCCTATCTCCTGAAGGCCCTCGAACGCAATCCCAAGGATGAGCGGGTGATCGCCGGCCTCATCGAAACGAGCAAGGCCAAGGCTGACAAGGTGGCTGAAGAAAAATACGCCGGCATGCTGGAAGCCCTCCAGGGACCCAACCCCAGCACGTCCTACAACAAAGGAGTGGAGGCCTTCAACGCAGGGCATCCCAAGGAGGCCAAGACCCATTGGCTGAAGACCCTGGAGATTTCGCCCACCTTCGCGGATGCCCACTACATGCTGGCCATGGTCGAGTTCGGCGAAAACAACCTCAAGGGCACCAAGCAGCACCTCCAGAAGTATCTGGAGATCGCGCCTGCCGGAAAGAATGCTGAAACAGCCAAGGAGATGCTGAAGGATCCGTCACTCAAGAACATCAAGTAGACGAAATACCTTCGCGGATTGGGCCCCTCACCGGGCCCTTTCCTAGTTCAGCTCAAGGCTGATGGGGCAATGATCCGAACCCGGGACGTCAGCGTGGATGCGGGCATCCTTCACCTTGCCCAGCAGGTCCCTGCTGGCCAGGAAGAGGTCGATCCTCCAGCCCACGTTCCGTGCCCGGGCACCACCCCGGGCGGTCCACCAAGTGTAGAGGCCGGGCACGTCGGGATTGCGCTCCCGCAGCACATCCACCAGGCCGGCTCCCAGATAGAGCTTGAAGTCCTCGCGTTCCTCGGGCGTAAAACCTGGGTTCTTGGTGTTGTCCTTGGGCCGGGCGAGATCGATCTCTTCCGGGGCCACGTTCATGTCGCCGGTCAGGATCACCAGGTTTCCGGCCTTGTGGTGCTTCGCCACGATGTCCGCGATATCCTTGGCGAACTGGCGCTTGAAGGGCAGCCGCACCAGCCCCTGGGAGGCATTCGGGAAATACCCCGCGATGAAGACGAGTTGGTCCTTCCGCGAAATCGACATCCGTCCTTCAGCGTCGTAGCCAGCTATGCCCAGTCCCTTGGCATGGCTCCATCCCAACTCCTTCTTCGAAAGCGTCGCCGATCCGGCATACCCCTTCTTGCTGGTGGCGGGGAACCAGCAGACATCGTAGGCACTCTCGAGCTGGCGACGAACGCCAAGGTCCACCTCCTCCCACTCGCAGCGGATTTCCTGGAGGTTGAGCACGTCCGGCTCGGCCTCCTCCAGCCAGTCCATGAAACCCTTCTTCAGAACCGAGCGGAACCCGTTCACATTCCAGCTGTAGAACCGCATGGAGCCTCCTCAGGAAGCCAGGGCCGCGTAGGCCGCCAGGTTGAACCCGATGATCACACCTTCTGGATGGACCAGGATGGGCCGCTTGAGCAGATTGTTGTCAGCCACCATCAGGGCGATGGCCTCGGCCTTGGTCAGCCTGCGGTCCTGCAGCCCCAGCTCTTTGTACCTGGGGCTCTTGGTACCGAGCATGGGAGTCGGATCCGCAGGCAGCAGGCGCTCCAGCTCTGCGGCCTGGAGCGCCTGCTTGAAGTAGTCGCGGACCTCGAAGTCGACCCCCAGCTCCACCAGCCTAGCCTTGGCGTTACGGCAGGTGGTGCAGCTCGACTTCATCCAGAGCACAGCCTTCACAGCTCCTCCACGAACCGGTCCAGCAGGCGGTCCGTCCGCCAGCGCAGGATGCCGAAGAAAATGAAGCTGGTCCAGCCCTTCATGCGCCCTTCGACCCGGAGATGGGCGCCTTTCGGGTCCGGGGACACGGCCAGAATGCCGGATTCCACGGCCCCCGGCAGGCTGCGCTCCCACCGGAGGATGAGCCCGCCCCCTGCCGATTCCGGGGGGGCCCAGGCACGGAGGGTGCGAAGGCTCTTGAAGGAGGTTGGGGACTCGTTCCCGAGCCGTCCCGCGATGTGTTCGAAGGGTGCGTCGGTGAGGAGCTCGGCCTCGAAGCTGAAGACGGGCTGTTTCACTTCACCAGGAACCCGGGCTGGGCATCGGCGGGGGGGGCGATGAGGTAGGGCTTGCTGGCGTTGTCGCTGGCGGCCAGCAGCATGCCGTGGCTTTCGATGCCCATGAGCTTGCGGGGGGCCAGGTTGGCCACCACCACCACCAGGCGGTTCAGCAGGTCGGCAGGCTCGTAGGCCTTGCCGATGCCGCCGACGATGGTGCGCTGCTCCAGGCCGATGTCCACCTTCATCTTGATGAGCTTGTCGCTCTTGGGGACGCGCTCAGCCTCGAGCACCTTGCCCACCCGCAGGTCCACCTTGAAGAAGGTGTCGGCTTCCACGGTCTCGCGGATCTCGGGCACATCCAGGCTGGGCTTGGTCTCGGCGGGGGCATCCGCTCCCATCAGATCGTTCATTTCCTTCTCCTTGTCGATGCGCTGGAAGAGCGGCTTGGAATCGCCGATGGGCCCGATGGCGGGGCCATCCAGGGCAAAGCCGTGGAAGGTCGTGTCGGCCACCTTGGTGGTGTGACCGAGACCTTCCCAGAGGGTCTGGGCCAGCTCGGGCATGACCGGCGCCACCAGCAGGGCTGTGGCCCGCAGGGCCCGGTAGAGGTTGGCCAGGACAGCGTCCAGCTTGGGGTCGTTGGCCGGATCCTTGGCCAGCTTCCAGGGCTCGGCCCTGACGATGTAGCCGTCGAGGGTCCGCAGGTAGGTCCAGAGCACTTCCAGGGCGCCGTGAAAGTTGCTGGCCCGGGCCTGCTCCAGGTATTCAGGGAAGACCTGCAGCAGCTGCTTCGCGATCTCCTGGTCCTGCGCGTCCAGGGCCGTGGGCATGGGCACCACGCCCCCGCGGTAGCGCTGGATCATGCTGAGCGTGCGGGAGGCCAGGTTGCCCAGGCCATTGGCCAAGTCGGCGTTGAGTCGGTCCATGAAGCCTTCGAAGCTGAAGCCGCGGTCATGGCCGACCTGCATGTCGCGCATGAAGTAGAAGCGCAGGGCGTCGTTGCCGAAGCGCAGGAGGGTGTCGGGACGCACCACGTTGCCCTTGCTCTTGGACATCTTGTCGTCGCCCATGAGCCACCAGCCGTGGGCCAGGATGGTCTCCGGCAGGAACATGCCCGCGGCCATGAGGAAGGCGGGCCAGTAGACGGCGTGGAACCGCAGGATGTCCTTGCCTACGATCTGCAGGTCCGGCGGCCAGCTGTTGGCCGGGCACCCGGACAGGTAGTTCAGCAGCGCGTCGAACCACACGTAGATCACATGTTTCTCGTCGCCGGGAACCGGGATGCCCCAGCTGATGCTGGTGCGGCTGATGGAGAGATCCTGGAGTCCGCCCTCCACAAAGCGCTTCACCTCGTTGAAGCGGAATTCAGGCTGGACGAATTCGGGGTGTTCATCGTAGAGCTTCAGCAGGCGGTCCTGGTAGGCGCTGAGGCGGAAGAAGTAGGTCTCCTCCTCAAGCTCGATGAGCTGGTGGGCGAGGCCCTGCGCCTGCAGTTCCTTGGCCTGCATTTCGGTGACATAGGCCTCGTCGCTGACCGAGTAGAGCCCCTTGTAGGTGGCCTTGTAGATGTCGCCCTTCTCCAGGAGTCGCTTGAAGAGGCGCTGCACCTGGTCCTTGTGGTCCTGGTCCGTGGTGCGGATGAAGCGGAAGTGGGTGATGTCCATCCGCTTCCAAAGCTCCGTGTAGTTGGCCACCACCTCATCCGCCAGCTGCTTCGGGCTGATGCCCCGGGCGACGGCGGCCTTCTCCACCTTCTGGCCGTGCTCGTCGGTGCCCGTCAGGAGGTATACCTGCTCCCCACGCATGCGGTGGTAGCGGGCGATGACATCCGCCAGCACCGTGGTGTAGGTGTGGCCGATGTGGGGCCGGTCGTTCACGTAGTAGATGGGCGTGGTGATGTAGAAGGGCTTGGACACATGGGCTCCGAGCCTTCCAGTCTACAGTGAGTCAGCCCCAGCCCGCCTCCAGCAGGTGGCCAGATGGTCATCCACCAGCCCCATGGACTGCATGTAGGCGTACATGATCGTGGGTCCCACGAAGGTGAAGCCACGCTTCTTGAGCGCCTTGCTGAGCGCCTCGGCCTCGGGCGTCACAGCCGGCACCTCGGCCAGCGTCCGGGGATGGTTCACCTTCGCAGTGCCCCCCACGAAGGCCCACAGGAAGGCATCAAAGCTGCCGAATTCCTGCTGCACCTCCAGGAAGGCCCGGGCGTTCTTCCGGGCCGAGAACACCTTCAGGCGGTTGCGCACGATGCCAGGATCCAGAAGGACCGTCTCCAGCTCCGCGTCTGTCATCGTCGCCACAGCCGTGGGATCGAACTCCCGGAAGAGCCTCCGGTAGGCCGTGCGCTTGCGCAGGATGGTGATCCAGCTCAGCCCCGCCTGGGCGCCCTCCAGGACTAGCTTCTCGAAGAGGCGACGGTCATCGTGCTGGGGCACGCCCCACTCGTCGTCGTGGTAGGCGATGTAGAGGGGGTCGGTCCCGCACCAGCCGCACCGGTTCTTCATCTTTCAACCTGGCCTCTCTCTACGCGAGATCGGGCGGCCCCGCCGCCCGATCTTGAACAGCACCCACTTGGGACTAGGCCTCGGTGACCGTGGCCTTCACGATCCGGTCATTGCCCTTGATCGCCTGGACCACCTTGATGTCGGCATCGGCGACGCACTGGCCGAAAACGGTATGCACCCCATCGAGGTGGCCGGGGGCACTGCCGTTGCAGATGAAGAACTGGCTGCCGCCGGTGTCCTTGCCGGCATGGGCCATGGAGATGGCGCCCAGCTTATGCTTGTGGGGGTTGCCCGCAGTCTCGCACTTGATCTTCCAACCGGGTCCGCCGGTGCCGGCCATGCCCGAGGCGCCCGCCTTGGAGTTGGGGCAGCCGCCCTGGATGACGAAATCGGGGATGACCCGGTGGAAGGCCAGGCCGTCATAGAAGCCTGCCTCGATGAGCTTCACGAAGTTCGCCACCGTACCCGGCGCCTCCTTCGGGAAGAGTTCCAGGTTGATATCGCCCTTGTCGGTCTGCAGGAGCACGCGGGTCATGGTCACCTCTCTCTGGGTCAAACGACCAGAATAGGATCCGCCCACGCTGGCGTCAGCATGAACTTCCCGGAGGA
This sequence comes from uncultured Holophagaceae bacterium, assembly GCA_903884655.1. Taxonomy (GTDB): domain Bacteria; phylum Acidobacteriota; class Holophagae; order Holophagales; family Holophagaceae; genus Geothrix. The sequence goes on from CAISFO010000018.1 coordinate 56,341, forward strand.
CCTGCCCGCCCCCATACTTTTCCGGGAATAACACAATTGACTTCAGTTTCTTCGGAAATGGGTCTAGCCTGGGCGCAGCTCTTGAATTTCTGTATTTGAGACTCAGTATCTTAAATCAACCCCACCCCAATCCATGGAGGAGCCATGTCCACCAAGCAGGTTCAAGTGCATGCTGACGGCCTCAAGCCGGACACCCTGGAACTCACGAAGTACGAGGACAGGGTCATCTTCATCCAGGCCGATCCGAAGGCTCCCTTGACGGTGCACCTGGACAGTCAGGACCTGTTCGGGACGGGGATCTGCTCCGTCGGAAAGTCCGCTGCTGAAGCCACGGTCTACACCCCCAAGGCCGTGGGCAACTACGTGATCGGCCTGGCGCCTTCGAAACAGTCCGATCCAGGGACGGTCCAGGTGCTCTGCCTTGCATCCACCCATGCCCTGGGTACCACCAGCACCGGATCCATCCGAGTCACGGGCTAGTCCCGATCCAGTCAGTGTTCGAGTTCCGTCAGGTGCCGGCCTCGCTCGGCGATAGGCTTCCATTCTGCCAAGAGGTTCCGGTTCAATCTGAAGGCCGTGGAAAAGGCCTGCTGGGCCTTCTCGGATTTAGTCGATGCCCCTGGCCCCGGAAGGCTCTCGGCTTCTTCCATGAGCAAGCCTCCCTGGATGGCCATGGCATCAGCGCAGCCTGGCTGGGATTTCAGGATCCGGGACAGGATCGACCTGCCCCGCTCCAGGCTGGCTCCCGGGTCCAGCCGCGCGGCCCGCTCCCACTGGGCCTGGCCCAGGCACAGCCGGGCCTGGGCTAGCTGGAGTTCCTGGGAGTCCCCTTGCACCTCCAAAGCCCTGCGGAAGCATTCATCGGCCCTGGTGAAGTCCTCCCGCTGGGCGCGATGCCGCGCCGCCTTCCAGCGGGCTGCGGCCGCCCGCAGTTCGGCAAAGTATTGGAGCGCATCGGGGGCCTGAGGGTCCAGGGCCAGGGCCTTCGCCAGCATGGTCTCGCCGCGCTGGATGCTTGGGACCGCGTCGCCCCCACGGCGCAGTGCCAATTCGACCCGCACCACACACACTCTGCCGAGGTTGGCCCAGGCGATTTTGCCCGGGGAGAGGGCTACCGCTTTGTGCAGGGCCGCATCGGCCTCCTGGAGGCTCTGCAGGGCCTGAGAACCCCCTTCCCAGCGGGCCTTCCAGACCAGAAGATCACCCAGGTTGTTGTAGCCGTGGGCCTGGTTCGGCGCGACCCTGATGGCCCTGCGATAGGCGTCCTGGGCCCTCAACAGGTGCGGAAACGGGTCCTCCCCACTCTCCCAGGCGGACCTGGCTAGCTCCTGTTCGACCTGACCGAGCCCATTGTGCAGATGGGGAATCCCGGGGTTGATGGCCAGCCCTTGCTGGTTGAGCTCCAGCGAACGCTGCAGATCCGGTTCCGGGTGCTCGCCCCGGTTCCGCTTCCTCATGGCCAGGGCAAGGAGCACCTTGCCGCGGACGAAATAGGGAACGAAGTGCTTGGGGTTCAGGGACTGGGCCCGGTCCAGCGCCTTCAGCGCGGCCTGGAGGTCGTCTTCGGCACGGGTCGACTTCGGCAGTGCCGCACGCTGCTGGAGGCAGGTGCCCAGGTTGATCCAGGCGGGCAGCAGGTTGGGCTCCATCCGGGTGGCACGCTCGTAGGCGGCGATGGCACCGTCCAGGTGGACCAGGGAGTCCTTCCCGCTCTGCTCGTCGAACTCGGACCAAGCCTGGTGGATGAGTCCGATGTGGTTCTCCACCCGGTAGTCCCGTTTCGCCTCTGATAGGGATTCGAAGGCCTTCAGCGCCTGGACCAGCTGCTCCGACGGATCAAGGTTCTGGTCCTGCCGGGCGTTGCCCCACTGGTACAAGGCCATTCCCAGGGCCACCCTAGCATCCTCGCGGGCGGGCCCGGCCTCCAAGGCCTTTTTCGCGCTGGCCACTGCCCGTTGCACGAGGTCCTCCGAGGGCTCCCCCCGGTTGGTCTTGAAGTCCGCCAGCTGCACCAGGAGCGCGGACTGCAGGATGAGCGCAGTGACATGGTCCGCCTGGGCGGCCAGCGCCGTCTGGATGGCTGTCATGCCCCGGGCGAAGGCAGGTTCCACCTGGCCCTGGCCGTACTGCTCCATGACCAGGGCATTGAGTTCCAGCTCGGCCCGGGCGGTGTGAACCGAGGGGGCGCTGCGCCCGCTGACGGCAGCGGCTTCCAGTGCCGCGCGGCCCCCATCGAAATCGGCGTAGGCTCCTTCCCGGTCTCCCTGGTTCCACCGCTTCCAGGCCCGGGCCTGGAGCAGCGAGCCCCGGAGCAGCGGGGCCTCGTAGAACCAGGGCAGGTTGTCCTCAAGGGTCTTGAGCCGCTCCAGAGCCTCGTCGAGCCGGCCTTCGTAGAAGGCCATCAGGGCCTCCAGGTAGGCCGGGGAAGGCGCATCGGCACCCTTGGCCTGACGCAGGAAGGCCAGGGCCGGGGTTCGCAGCGAGACCTCGATGTCCTGCTTCCTGGCCTCGCGCTGGCCCACAGACCTGAGCCGTTCGGCCTCCAGCAGCTTCTCCCGGTACTGCCGACCCAGGATCAGGGCCAGGGAATAGGCCACGCGGGGTTCCCGGAACCCCGCGTCCCAGGCCATCTGCAGGTGTTCCCGGGCCTGTTCATCCTCGTCCAGGGTCAGGTAGCCGCAGCCCAGCGCGTAGTTCCCGGGGCCCTTGGCAAGGGCTCCGGCCTTGCGCATATCCTCCTGCAGTTGGCTCATCTGGGACCGGATCGCCTGCAGATCAGGCCGGATGTCGTGGAGGGGCGATAGCGCCGAATACCGCGCGATGGATCCGATGCGCCCCATGCCTTCCGTGAAGTGCTGGGCGAGCCGCTCGCGGCGGGCCGCATCCCGCCGGGTGCGGATGGCGGCTCCCAGGGCCACCAGCACCACCACGGCGGCCATGGCCACCACGCCAGCCAGCTGCTTGTGTTTCAAGATCTTGCGCTGGACCCGGTACCAGAGCCCCGTGGGCCGGGCCCGGACCGGCTCACCCGCGAGGAACCGGTCCAGGTCCTCCGCCAGGGCCCGCGCCGACTCGTAGCGCTTGGCGCGTTCCTTCTCCAGGCACTTCATGATGATCGCTTCGAGATCCCGGGGCACATCCAGTCCCAGCTGCCGCATGGAGCGCACATCCTCGCTGGCGATGGCGCTGAGGACTTCCAGGGGATTGGAGCCCTGGATGGGAGGGTGGCCCGCGAGCAGGTGGTACAACGTGGCCCCCAGGCTGTAGACATCGGTGCGGCGGTCCAGGGTGGAGACCTCCCCCCGGGCCTGCTCCGGCGACATGTAGGCGGGCGTGCCCAGCACCGAGCCGGTCTCGGTGATGTCCTGGTTCCACTCCTGGGCCAGGCCGAAGTCCATGACGAAGGTGCGGAGTGCCCCATCCTCGGCGTGTTCCACCAGGATGTTCGAGGGCTTGAGATCCCGGTGGATGATGCCCATGCGGTGCGCCTCGTGGACGCCCCGGGCCGCATCCCGCAACGCCAGTACCATCTGCTCCAGGGAAAGATCCCGGGCGACGACATCCAGCGGAGCTCCGGCGATGTGCTGCATGGTGATGAAGACCCGGCCCTCCACCTCCCCCACTTCGAAGACCTTGCACACGTGCTCGTGGTCCACCCGGGCCTGGGCCCGGGCCTCGACCATGAAACGCGCCACATGGCGCGCGTCCTCGATGCGCACGAACTTGATGGCCACCTCGCGGCCCAGCTTCCGGTCCCGGGCCCGGAACACCATGCCCATGCCCCCCTGGCCCAGGAACCCCAGGATCTCGTAGCGGTCCCAGTCTTTCACCGGGCATTCGGGAATGGCATCCATCCGGATGGGTGGACCCGGGATGGTCCCAGCCTGAGTCGCCGCCTGGGACAGCAGAGGGTCGGCGGGTGGGTCCGGGCGGGGCTCCATGGTCAGGACCACCCAGGAGCGGTCAGTGCGCCCAGCGTGGTTGCCTGAGGCAGGCGACGGAATGGAATGAGGCTCATCGGAGTCCCTCGATGAGGTACAGCACAGACAGCTTTCTCGTGACGTTGTAGACGTAGGCCCGCCCATCCAGCGAGACCTGAAGTCCCTGGATGCCTGGAATCCCCACTGGATCCGATGGCATCAGGTTCAGCAGGTGGTGCCTGCGCCCGGTGGCGAGGTCAACCTCATCCACTTCCGCCGGGACTTTGTTCCGATCCCATACCCGCAGGACCGAGGAATCCCGGCCCCAGCCTGCTAGGGCTTCGCCCCTGGGCAATGACAGCACCCTGCGGGTTCCCGTCCCGTCAGTGCGGGTGACCTCGATGGGACTTTCCCCTCCTTCCATGGGCTCGACCGCATGGACATAGGCCAGCCAGCCACCATCAGGTGAAAGCAGGGTCTGGAAAGCGAAAGGGGAACAGCTGAACTCCGAGATCCGGCGGAGGCTCCCCGTGGCCAGATCGAGGGCATAAAAGGCAAAGGGATCCTCCTTGCGCCGTCCCCAGAGAATGGCAGTCCGTCCATCCGGTGGCAGGTCCACCCTCATGTCGTTGCCGGCAAACTCGGGAATCGGGATGCGGCGGGTCGCCCCAGGTCCGGTGGGAACGAGAACGACGCTGAACACCGGATCGAGGGTGCAGGTGGCCAGCCACTTGCCGTCGGCGGAAAGAGTGGGCTGGCGCAGGCCCAGACCCAGGGACTGGGCGGGACCACCCGAAAGGGGACGCAGGTAGAGGGGACCGTCCACCCGGGACCACTCGCCGAGGGGAGCCAGCAGGGCCATGCGTCCATCGGCGCTGAGGCCCATGGTGGCCTGGGCATCCAGCCAGCCCAGGTCCCGGTCCCGGGTCTCGCCGGGCCCGCGTCCATAGGTTTGCCGCTGGTAGGCATGCATGGCCGCCAGCACCCGTCCAGATTCGTCCACATCCTGGATTTCCAGACGGCCGGCGTGGCGCAGGAGGGATCGGATCTTCCCGGTCAGATCCACGGCCAGGAACCGGCTTTCGCCATCCCGATAGGTGGACACCCAGATCTCGGCCCCGCGGGGACCCCAGGCGAGCCCTGTGAGTCCAGGCATGGCAGCCAGGGTTCGAACCGTCCCCTTCCGGTCCACCAGCATGAGGTTGCCGTCTTCGGTGTTGTCTCCCTGCTCTGTGAAAAAGGCCAGGAGGTCCCCATGCATTCTGAGGCTGCGCATGGTGTTCAAGCTCTTCAGGATCACTTTCCCTAGGGGCCACTCCAGTCGGATCTGCGTTCCATAGTCGCCGATGACCACAGCGAGGTCCCCACCCTGCGCGCCCTGGCAGGCGCCCCACACACCGGAGGACACCCATTCCCGTTGGGCCCCGCCAGAGATCGGAAGGCTGAAAAGCCCACCGACCTGCACCCCGTGCGAGAGGTAGGGCTTCATGAGCCCGACGCCGTCTCCCGTGGAGGTCACGGACAACAGGATGCCTTCGCTGCCGGGAAGCGCTCGGGCGCCGGACTGGTCCAGGCGCCGGGAATACCACTGGGAGGACGCACCGGCCCACTGGGAGCTGTAGATCAGTTCCGAAGAGCCCGGCAGGAACCTGGCCGCACTGATGGTGCCGCGCTCGTGAGTGAGGGGCCGAAAGGCCGGAAGCGGCTCCCGACCACCGCGGACGCTCCAGCCGGCGTAACCGGCCCCCAGCAGCAGCGCCGTGGCCAGCAGGGCCCAGACCCGGGACACGCGCCGGTTCTGAGGGGCAAAGGGTGTGCTGATGGAAGGTGAGCTGTCGCCACCAGCGAGTTTTTCCAGCGCGAAGGCCAGGTCTCTGGCCGACTGGAATCGCCGAGCCACTGGCTTCTCGAGACAATGGTCCAGGATCTGGTGCAGGCCTGGAGGGATTGGTCGGCTGGCCACCGCAAGATCTGGCGGATCATCCCGAAGAATGGCCGCCATGGTGTCGCTGGCGGTGTCGCGGGCGAAGGCTCGCTTGCCAGTGAGCATCTCGAAGAACACTGCCCCGAAGCTGAAGATGTCTGACTTTGCATCGACGCTTTCGCCCCGCACTTGCTCTGGGGACATGTACCCCAGCGTGCCCAGGATCATCCCCTTCTCGGTGTGGTGCCCCGGACTGATGGCCGCCGTGGGCACGACGGAATCGGAGCTGATGCCCATGCCCGGCAGCTGCTTCGCCAGACCGAAGTCCAGAATTTTCAGGCGCCCTTCCCTGGTGATCCACAAGTTGTCCGGCTTGAGATCCCGGTGGACCACGCCCTTCTCGTGCGCCGCCGCCAGTCCCTGGGCCAGCTGGATCGCCAGCTCCGTGGCCTTCTTAGGTGTGAGCGGCCCCTGCTCCAGTCGCGTCCGCAGCGACTCGCCCTCCAGCAGCTCCATGGCCACATAGGCCGTGCCATCCGTGCTCCCGATATCAAAGATTCCCGTGATGTTCGGATGGTTCAGGGCTGCCACGGCCTTGGCTTCCCGCTCGAAACGGGCCAGCGATTCAGGATGTTTCGCCAGGTGTTCCGGCAGCACCTTCACGGCCACGAAACGGTCCAGCCGCGCATCCTTCGCCTTCCACACCTCGCCCATGCCGCCCGCACCCAGGGGCGAGAGGATTTCATAGGGGCCGAGGTGGATGCCGGAGGTGAGGTTCATCGCACGGGCCCCAGGTACTTGTCCATCCAAGCCAGGGTCTCTTTCACCATCTCGGTTCGGGGAATGAAGTGGTCGGTCTCGTAGACTTTCAGGAGCTTCTTGTCCGGCGATGTTCCCAGCAGGTCGAACATCGGTTTCACACTCGCTTCGAAGGGGAATCTGGTATCGAAACGCCCGTTCAGCATGAGGGTCGGCACCGTGACCCGCCGCACATAATTGACGGTGAGTACTTCGGGCCTAGCGGCAGGATCCAGGCCACCTACGACGAGGAGGTTGACTTTGATTCGCGGCTCGATCGCCGAAAAGATCGGGCTGTTCATGGCGCCCCAGCTTACGCCAAGGTAGGCGATGCGGCTGTGGTCGAGTTCCGCTCGGGTATCCAAGTAGTCCAGGGTTCTCCGGAGGTCCTTCACGACCTGGGTGAAATACTCCGTGTACTGATGAGTAGTGTCGCCGTCGAGCCAGTCTGGTACCGGATCGCTGCCGCGTTCGAAGGTCCCGGCATACATCGGGTACACCGCAGCGCGGCCCGATTTGAGAATGGGGATGAGGTAGCGATCAAATTCGTAGTACTTGTCCAGGTCCGCGCTGGAACGGATGCTCTGGGAATTGGAGCCCGGGAAATACACCACCGTCTGGAAGGGAGGCCGTCCCCGAGCCGGGAGGAAGAGGTGAGCCATCATTCGCGGTCCGTCGTAGGCCGCCCGGAACGTGATGGTTTCATGCACCCACTCAGGGCCAGAGGCATCCCTCTTTTCCACCCGGGCGTCCAAGTCAGCCCTGTCATAGCTGAACTGCTCCTTGTAGGCCTGGAACACGGGGTCCGGGGCTGGCTTGAGACGCCGAAAATCGGGGTAGTCGGTGTCGGGCTTGATACGGTCGAAGACCTTGGCGGGCGTGTGTGCTTCATCGAGCAGCCGCATACAGCGGAACCCGTTCTTGGGGGATCGGTCCAGGGGCGAGGCCTGGCTGAGGTTGGAGGCCATGTAGGGAATGTCGTTCCAAGCCCCCCCCCGAATCAACCGGCCCTCCACAGTCTGGTTCCAGCACCACTCCCGGGCGTTGCCGGCCATGTCCGAAGCGCCGAAGGCCGACAGTGCCGGATGGCTCGCCACCGGATCCAACCCCTCTCCCCGGAAATTGTTCAGGGTGGTGCTCCATTTCGCCGGCACCAGGTCGGGGCTGTAGGCCCCCTGCCAGTGGGCCGAGGTGGGGAGACGCTTGCCGGCCCAAGCCGCATAGGCCGCGGCCTCGTACCAGCTGATCCCCGCGACGGGATACCGCTCTCGCCCCTTGGGGAAATCCCCCGCCTGCCAGGTGGCGGGCCCGGGCCGTCCAGTCTCGTCCACAAAGGCCGCCATACACGCCGGCCAGCCCAGGCGGCCGTCTGGTGAACCAAGCAGGTCTTTCCAGTAGGAAGGGTTGCTATAGCCCATGGCATCGACAAATGACTTGAAGGCCTGGTTCGTCACTTCGGTGGCATCGATGAGGTAGTCGGGCAGGTCCTTGATACCACACACGCGCACCATGCCCTGGGGGAGCTGCCCCACGGGGTCCAGCACCCGCTGACAGAGGTCAGGCTTCTGCGCCTTATTGAGGAAGTTGCGCTTGCTGAACCAGAACGCCGCCTGAACCAGCTCGTAGCCGGGTTTCTCGAACCGAACCAGGAAGAGCCCGCCGGGAAGCCGCTGGGGCTTGAGTGGGGTCGTGCCAATGGTCTGCCAGGGAAGCTCCGGCGCCTCGAAGGGCCGGATGCTGACCGTAGCTCCGGCTGGCTCACTCTCAAACGCGACCGAAGAGGCCACCCGGGCCATCAGTTCGGTGAGCTTCGGATCGTTGGGGACTGCCCGCTCAGCCTCCAACAGGACCGCGTAGACTTCCCGGGTGTTGCGGGAAGTGGCATCGTTCAGGAATTGTTCCGCCCTGGGCAGCAGGACTTCACGGGCATGGCGCACCCGTTGCTGGCGGCGGAAGCCCCAACCCGCGACCAAGAAGAGGCCCAGAGTCGCCGTAGCCAAAGCCACACGGGCCCGCAGGGACTTGGGGAGCAGCCCCTTCCCTGCCGGGCGCACCAAGGCCTCCAGTTCCCCCAAAACCTCATTGGCGGAACCGGGTCGCCGCTCCTGATCCTTCTCGAGAAGTCGGCAGATGAGCACCTTCAGGGGCGCAGGCAGCGGGCCTCGCTTCAGTTCCTGCGGTTCGGCGTGGAGGATGGCAGAGAGGGTATCCGCCGGCGAATCGCCTTGGAAAGCCCGGTGGCCCGTGGCCATTTCGAAGAGCACTGCACCAAAGGAAAACAGGTCGCTCCGCGCGCCGGCCTGCTGGCCCCGCACCTGCTCCGGGGACATGTAACCCAGCGTTCCAAGAATCTGCCCCGCCTGGGTGTGGTAGCTGGGGTCCACATCCATCACCTGGGTGGGGAACTGGGACTGGCCGGCGGCAAGGGCGCCGCGGCCCCAGGCGGCGAGCCCGAAATCCAGGATCTTGAGCAGGCCCTGATCGGTGATCCACAGATTGTCCGGCTTGAGGTCGCGGTGCACCAAACCGCGCCGGTGGGCCGCCTCCAGCCCCCGCGCAAGTTGACGGGACAATTCGAGCGTCTCATCCAGGGGCAGCGGCCCCGCACACAGACGTTCCCGTAGGGACCTCCCCTCCAGCAGTTCCATCACCATGTAGGCAATTCCGGTTTCCTGGCCCACGTCGTAAATGGCCAGGATGTTGGGATGGCTGAGGGCCGCCACGGCCTTAGCCTCACGCTCGAAGCGGGCCAGGGCCTCGGCGTTCTGGGCGAGCCGGTCCGGCAGCACCTTGATGGCCACGAAACGGTCGAGCCGCGTATCCTTGGCCTTCCACACCTCACCCATGCCGCCCGCGCCCAGGGGCGACAGGATCTCGTAGGGGCCGAGGCGGGTGCCGGGGGTGAGGGTCATTTCAGGCCCTCCACCAAGTAGAGGCTGGAGAGCACGGGATAGTCCTCGCTGACCAGCGTCTTCCCGTCCTTTGTCAATGTGAGAGGTTCTCCAAGCTCGCTCTGCCACACGAAGGGCATGCGCACGCCCGTGCGCAGATCCAGGGTGGAGGTGGTGCCAGTCTCGTTGTTCCGAACGTAGACGTTCAGGCCATCCTGGAGGAATCCCAGGATCCGGTCCGCCCTCGTGATGCCCGGGCAGAGCCTCGGCGCCTCACCGGGCTTGTGGAGGTCAGTCAAGTAGAACCCCTTGGCCGTTCGAAGGTAGATGAGGTTCACTGCAGTGGAAGGCACGGAGATCGCCCCCACGAGCTCAGGTGGCAGTTGGACGTTCAAGGGTGAGGGCCCGTTTCCATCCAGGCGCCAGAGCCTCGCCTCTCCCGAGCGGGCCTTGGCCCAGAACCCCACGGCCTCGTTACCCAGCCACGCGAAGACGGGGGCTTCGCTCAGTTCCAGATCCCCGATGGGCCAGGTTTCCTCCCCGCCATTCAGCCGGATGACCGAGGGCTTCCACCGCGTTCCTTCTCGCCGCCACAGGAACACCCGCTGGTTGTCGGGAGAGAACAGGGCTCCCCGGTAGCCGCAGCGCCCCAGGGGTGTGGGAAGGGAGCCATCCGTGGGCCGCAGGAAGACCGGGTAGTCCGGCCCTTCGCTGCTCTCGTCATCCACCAGCATCCACTTGCCGTCCTGAGTGAGGTCGCTGCAGAGAGACCAGGAACTCATGCTGAGGTTCCTGGCCGCCGCGTCTCCAGCCTTCCTCACCCAGACCTGGGCCTCCCGGGCATCCGAGCAGAGCAGCACCCGGCCATCGGCGGCTATGTCGTGGACACAGAGGCCCACCGGAGCCTGGTAGAGTGACCGCACCTTGCCGCCAAGGCTCACGGCGAACAGATTCTGGTGGACTCCTATGTTGGTGGCCGTAAACCAGATCTCACCTGTCTTGGGATGCCAGGCGAGGCCCCGCAAGGTGCTGTAGGTGGGTGTGAGGGTTTTCACCGCCCCTGAGGCCAGGTCCACCACGGCGACGGTGCCGAGGTCATCCGACTCATCCGGGTGCCGCTCCACGGCGAGGTGGCGGCCGTCCGGGCTGAACCTCGGATGGCGCATCCACCCGTTGGGCTCCACCAGAAGCTCATGCCCGACGGGAAACTCCAGGCGGCACCCAAACCAGCTTCCCCCGCTCCCACCGATACGTCGCACCACGGCCAGCTGGTTTCCAGGCCCCCAGTCCGCGTCGACGATGTCGGGATCCATGAGCTTGGGCAGGGACCCTCCCGGCGGGCAGCGGCCCAGCGTGCCCAGCGGAACATCCAGGCGCATGTTGCGCGTGTTGCGGGTCAGCACCGCGAGTTCCCCAGTGGGCCCTGCCGAGAGCAGGAAGGCGTCGGGGCCCAGGAGGTCATGGATGACGGGGTTGCCAGGCTCCACCAGGTGGATGGACTTGAACTTCCGATTGGTGTCGCGGGAGAAGGTGGCATACACGACAGAGGTTCCACTGCGGAGGAACCGAGCGGCCTCCACGGCATCGTCGCCCAGGCTGAGCTGCGTGAAAGTGGGCAGCGGGGGCTTGCGGCCCTGGCCCAGCCAGAAGCCCAGACCCAGAAGGCCAATCGCGAGCAGGGCGGCCGCAGTGGCGGCCCCCGCCAGCCCGCGCGAGCCACGGAAGACCGCGCGCTGTGGGCCCGGGGATTCGGCCACGTGCTCCAAGTCAAAGACCATGTCGCGAGCGGACTGGAAGCGCGCCTCGGGCACTTTCTCGAGACAGTGGTCCACGATGCGCTTGAGCCCGGGCGGGATGGGCCGGCTGGCCCCCTCAATTTCCTGCGGCTCATCCCGCAGGATCGCCGCCATGGTGTCGCTGGCGGTGTCACGCAGGAAGGCCCGCCTGCCCGTGAGCATCTCGAACAGCACCACGCCCAAGCTGAAGATGTCGCTCCGAGCATCGACGCTCTCTCCCCGCACCTGCTCCGGCGACATGTAGCCCAGCGTGCCCAGGATCATCCCCTTCTCGGTGTGGTGCCCCGGGCTGATGGCTGCGGTTGGCAGGTAGGAATCGGAACCCTTGCCCATGCCCGGCAGTTGCTTCGCCAGACCGAAGTCGAGGATCTTGAGCCGCCCCTCCTTCGTGATCCAGAGGTTGTCGGGCTTCAGGTCCCGGTGGACCACGCCCTTTTCGTGGGCCGCCGCCAGTCCCTGGGCCAGCTGGATCGCCAGCTCCGTGGCCTTCTTGGGCGTGAGCGGCCCCTGTTCCAGCCGGGTCCGCAGCGACTCGCCCTCCAGCAGCTCCATGGCCACATAGGCCGTGCCATCCGTGTTCCCGAGATCAAAGATACCGGTGATGTTCGGGTGGTTCAGCGCCGCCACGGCCTTGGCCTCGCGCTCGAAACGGGCCAGTGACTCGGGATGCTTGGCCAGGTGGTCCGGCAGCACCTTGACGGCGACGTGGCGGTCCAGCCGCGTGTCCCGGGCCTTCCATACTTCGCCCATGCCGCCCGCGCCCAGGGGCGACAGGATCTCGTAGGGGCCGAGGCGGGCGCCGGGACTGAGGGTCATCTGAGGCCCTCCACCAGGTAGAGCTCACTGAGCTTCTTCTCGTACGTGAATGCAAAGGCCCGGGCGTCGGGAGTCATGCAGACCCGCCGGACCTGGATATGGCCAGCAGGGTCCGGGGGAGCCAAAGACATGACCTTTTTCCTGGCACCCGTGGCCAGGTCCAGGCGTGTGATGGTCACAGGGAGAACGGACAGTTCGGGTCGGACGTATATCCCGCTCCCATCTGCCGTCCACCCCAGGGGCCGCTCCCGGGGCAACATCCCATGGATGGGCCGGGGTTCCCCTCCCGCCAGGGTTTGGACCAGCCAGGTACTCCCGTCCCCGGAGAGGATGAGGCGGGTGCCATCCGGCGACAGGGGAACCAGTCCGACCCAGTCACCGACGGCGATTTCCGGGGCGATGATCCGGGCCTCGCCTCCCTGGCGGTCCAGAAGGGCCCAGTGATACTGGCCCTTGAGTTCGATGGTCGCTACCACCTGCCGGGCATCTGGCAGAGGGAAGGCAAAACTGTAGGAGTCTGAACCCGGCGGCAGCGCCAAGGCGAAGGGTCGGCCCAGGCCCGTGGGCACGAAGAGAAGATACCGGTTCCGAGCCTTGGGGTCGTCGAGCGCCTTGCCTGACAGGCCCGCTTCCTGCAGGGCCGCCACCCAAGTGGAATCCAGATCCTTCGGCTCAAACACGTGCGCGTCGAGCTGCACCCACCGCCCGTCCGCCGAAAGGGAGTAGGGCCAGCCCCGGCCCAGTCGGAGGGCGGGGCCGCCGTTCAGCGGGCGCAGGTAGGTGATGTCCTGGGCCGTGGGCCCATCAGAAGCAGGGGATTCCACCAGGAGCAGGCTGCGGCCGTCGGCGCTCAATCCGGCTGCCTGGGTGCTGCCGAGGATGGAGAGATCCCGGGGTGCAGGCTCGTCAACCTTCTGGGCCAGCACTCCCCGGCGTACCTGGTGCTGAGCCAGGAGGAGGTGACCCTCCCGGGAGACGTCCTGGAGCTGCAAGGCACCCTGCCCCCGCCACAGGGGCCGCTGTCGGCCACTCATCGAAAGGGCCCAGAGGGCGGTCTGGTCCCCCTGCAGCTCCGAGTACCAGAGCTCTCCGCCCGGTCCCCAGGACAGGCCGGTGAGCGTGTCGCCCTGGGCATCCCCTGGTTTTGCGAGCAGGGCCCTGCGGCGTCCCTCCCGATCGTAGACGATGATCTCGGTCTGGCCCAGGACGCTGTCCGAGTCCGTCAGGGCCAGCTGCGCGCCATCTGCCGAGATGCGGAGGTTGGCCAGAACCCGCGTGCTGGAGTCCCCTTTGAGAACCTGCTTCCCGGCAGGGAAACTGAGATTATTCGTGAACACCCCGAAAGTGCTGGTCAGAGTGGCGAGACGGTCACCGTCCCAGACGGCCTCGGCAATGCCCTCCTGCACCTCCCGTGGGGCCCCGCCACCGCCCGGAGCCCGGGCCAGGGTGCCCGCGTACTGATGGCCGTTGACCAGGCGGGAATCCCTGAGAAAGGCCAGCTCGTTGGCGGGTGAGACCGTGAGCAGCAGGGCGTCCGTGAGGCCTAGGGACCTGGGTTCCGGAGCACCAGGATTGAGCACGAATATTTCGGGTTTGCCCCCGGCCACCCGCTGGGAGAAGTAGACGGTCCTCCCGTCTGGCCCGAAGCGGGCTGCCTCGATGGTGCCCGGCAGGAAAGTGAGGCGCTGGAAGGTGGGAGGCGCCGCAGGTCCGCCGCGGAAGGCCCAACCGGCGAATCCCGCGAGGAGAACTCCGGCGGCCGCAACCGCCGCCCAGATCCAGGTGGTCCGCCGGTTCTGCGTGGCGAAGGGCGCGCTGATCGGGGCGGGTTCCTCTGACGAGGACAGATTCTCAAGGGCGAAGGCCACATCATGGGCGTCCCGGAAGCGTCGCGCCGGAACCTTATCCAGGCAGTGGTCGATGATCCGCCTCAGGGCCAGCGGCACGGGTCGGTTGGCGCCATCCAGCTCCGGCGGATCATCCCTCAGGATTGCCGCCATGGTGTCGCTGGCGGTGTCTCTGACAAAGGCACGCTTCCCCGTGAGCATCTCGAAGAGCACGACACCGAAGCTGAAGAGGTCACTTCGAGCATCGACGTTTTCGCCCCGCACCTGCTCGGGGCTCATGTAGCCGAGCGTCCCCAGGATCATCCCCTTCTCGGTGTGGTGCCCCGGGCTGATAGCCGCCGTGGGCACGACGGAATCGGAGCTGATGCCCATGCCCGGCAGCTGCTTCGCCAGGCCGAAGTCGAGGATCTTGAGCCGCCCCTCCTTCGTGATCCAGAGGTTGTCGGGCTTCAGGTCCCGGTGAACCACGCCCTTCTCGTGGGCCGCCGCCAGCCCCTGGGCCAGCTGGATCGCCAGCTCCGTGGCCTTCTTCGGCGTCAATGACCCCTGCTCCAGCCGGGTCCGCAGCGACTCGCCCTCCAGCAGCTCCATGGCCACATAGGCCGTGCCATCCGTGTTCCCGAGGTCAAAGATCCCCGTGATGTTCGGGTGGTTCAGGGCCGCCACCGCCTTGGCTTCGCGTTCGAAGCGGGCCAGCGAGTCAGGGTGCTTCGCCAGGTGCTCCGGCAGCACCTTCACGGCCACGAAACGGTCCAGCCTCGTGTCCTTGGCCTTCCACACCTCACCCATGCCCCCCGCGCCCAGAGGCGCGAGGATCTCGTAAGGGCCTAGGTGGATGCCTGGCTGTAGCGACATGGTTTCCTTGAACTGGGACCTATCATAGGCCAACACTCAGGTTGCAAGGGGGTGTACCTTTCCAGTTCCCCGCGAATCCGTCAGCGGATCGCCTCTGATCCAGAAGGCCCCATGAAGACTCTGGTGCTGCACATTCCCGGCCGGCCGCCCATCCCCCTGGAGGGCGAAGCCAAGTCGTGGACCCTTGGCCGCTCCTCCCAGAACGATGTGGCCATCCAGGACCCCAGCCTGAGTCGGCACCACGCCCGCATCAGCCTGAAGGACGGCGTCCCCTATCTGGAGGATATGGGTTCGCTGAACGGGACGTTCATCAACGGAGAGCGGATCACCCTGCCCCACCCACTGAAGGATGAGGACGATATCCTCTTCGGTCATGTGCCAGCGAACCTTGGAACCAGATCCAGGGGACCTCGCGTCCGCATTGGGAATGAAACCGACACCTCCTCTTCCGCCGGTTCCCTGGTCCTGCCTCTGGATCGCATCCGCGCCGCCCCCTTGCGTAGCGAGGCTCCGGAGACGCTGCGCCTGCGGGAGGTCATCCGGGAAATCCAGGGGTTGTCGCTGGAACTGCTGGAGGACAGCCCGCCGGAACAGTTGCTCTCCCATTTGCTGGACCGGCTGTGGACCCTGCTCAAGCCCTGGCGGGCCGCCATTCTCATCCAGGACGGGAAGCAGGTGCTCCAGACGGTGGCTTCGCGCGGGCCAGAGGGAGACCGGCCCATCCTGCTGGCCCGGAGCCTCGTGGATGCCGCCCTGGAAAGGAAAGAGTCGGTCCTGTTCAATGTGCTGGCGGACAACCAGGGGCTGGCCTCGCCATCCCTGGTGCTCAGCGGCGTCACCTCGGCCATGGTCACGCCCCTGGAGCACCAGGGCGTGGTGAAGGGTCTGCTCTACCTGGATTCCCATCCGCCTCGACCCCCCTTCGACGAGGAGGATCTGCGCCTCGCCAGCACCCTGGCCCACCTGGCCACAGCCAAGCTGGAGCAGGCCCGCATGCGGGAGGAAGCCATGGCCCGCAAGAAAATGGACCAGGAACTGGATCTGGCTCGCCACATCCAGCAGGGACTGTTGCCGGGGTTCCCGCCGGACATCCCAGGGTATGAAGTGCACGGCAACAACCTCCCCAGCCGGCAGGTGTCCGGCGACCTGTTCGGGTGGTGGCCCCGGTCGGATGGACGGTGGCTCTTCTGCCTGGCCGATGTCAGCGGCAAAGGCCTCGGGCCGGGCCTGCTGATGGCTTCCCTCCAGGCCACCTTGGAGGCCTGGACCGAACGGGACCTTTCCACGGCGGACCTGGCCTTCCAACTCTCCAGGGTCCTGGCCCGCCACACCGATGGCCGGCGGTTCATCACGGCCTTCCTGGCCCTCCTGGATCCACAGACGGGGTTGCTCACCTACACCAACGCGGGCCACAACCCCGCGCTCTTCATCCACCCGGACGGGGCCTTCGAATCCCTTGAGGCCCAGGGCCTGCCGCTGGCCATGCTGCCGGGCCAGCCCTACTCGGAACGCACCTTCGAGCTGCTACCGGGCGACCTGCTTGCGGTCTACACCGACGGCATCACCGAAGCCACGAACCCCGCTGGTGACGAATTCGGCCCCGAAGCACTGACGGAACTGCTCGTGGCCGGGCGCCAGGAATCCCTGCTGGGTATGGACGTCACCCTCCTCGGCGAACTCGACCGATTCGGCGAGGGGGCTCCATTCATGGATGACCGCACCATCCTGATGCTGCGGAAGACGTGATCCGCATCAATCCATCCAGAATTGGAGCCCTTACCTACCCTGCCGATCCATAATGGCAAAGTCCCCTTCCCTGGATCGCCATGCTCGAACCCCCTGGCCGCTCCCACTCCTGGGCTCCTCTGTTCGAGAGCCTCCCCACGGGTGTGATGCTGGCGGATGCCGAAGGCCGCTACCTCGAAGCCAACGCCGCCGCGTCCCGGATCCTCGGGTACGACCGGGAGACCCTGCTGGCCAGCCGGCTGCCCGAGCCCCGCTCCCAGCTGCTGGCGGCCGACGGCTCCCCGCTGTCTCCGGACGACACCCCGGGTGCCCTAGCCCTCCGCACGGGCAAGGCCGCACCCCGGCAGGTGCTGGGGGTGGTCGGCGAGGACGGCGATGTCCTGTGGCTGGGCCTGTCCGCCGAACCCCTGCCCGAGGGCGGTGTGCTGGTCAGCTTCGAGGACGTCACCCGCCAGCACCTCACCGAGAACATCCTGGCCGCCCGGGCCCGCCTGTCCGAGCTGGCGCCCTCAGTCTCCCTCGAGGCGCTCCTCCGGGCCACGCTGGACGAGGCGGAACGCCTGACGGGCAGCTGCATCGGCTTCTTCCACTTCATGGAGGCGGACCAGCAGACCCTCACCCTGCAGGCGTGGAGCACCCGCACCGAGGACGAGTTCTGCATGGCCGTCGGCAAGGGACTGCACTACGCCGTCAGCCAGGCCGGAGTCTGGGTGGACGCGGTCCATGCCCGGAAGCCCGTGATCCACAACGACTATGCAAGCCTGCCCCACAAGCGAGGCATGCCCGAAGGGCACGCCCAGGTGCTGCGAGAGCTGGTGGTGCCGGTCCTCCGGGGCGAGCGCATCATGGCCCTGCTCGGCGTGGGCAACAAGCCCTTCCCCTATGGCAAGCGGGACCTCCAGACCGTCCAGAGCCTGGCAGACCTGGCCTGGGATATTGCGGAACGGAAGCGCGCGGAAGAGGCCCTAGAACGGTCCCAGGCCCAGTTTCGCCGGATCTCGGAGAACGCCAAGGACCTGATCTACATCTACCGCCTGGAACCAACGCCGGGCTTCGAGTGGGTCAGTCCCTCCTGCCTGGCCATGACCGGCTATACCCCGGAGGAGCACTACGCCGACCCCATGCTGGGGAAGAGGATCCTCCATCCTGACGATGCCCCCAAGATCCCGGTCCTGTTGGCAGAGCTGAAGGATCCCCCCGAGACCTTGCGCCTGCGCTGGGTGAAGAAGGATGGGACCGTGGTGTGGATCGAACAGGTCTGCTCCTACATCCGCGACGGCGCAGGCAAGGTGGTGGCCGTCCAGGGCATTGCCCGCGACGTGACCTCCGAAGTGGAGAACCAGCGAGCGCTGGAAGAGAGCGAGGCCCGCTGGATCACCATGGTGGAGCAGGCCGGGGACGGCTTCGAGCTGCTCGACGAGGAGGGGCGCTACCTCCAGGTGAACCAGGCCACCTGCCGGGACCTGGGCTACAGCCGCGAGGAATTGCTGGGAAAGACGATCATCGAGGTGGACCCGAATCTCACGCTTGAGTCCTTCCGGGCGCAGTTCCAGTCCCTCATCGACCACCCGGCCGTGACCTTCGAAACGGTGCACCAGCGCAAGGACGGGACTGAGTTCCCCGTCGAGGTCACTGTCTCCGTGACGCAACTCGGCGGTCAGCACCGGGCCCTGACCAACGTGCGGGACATTACCGATCGAAAACGTACCGAGAAGCTGCTGCGGGCCACCAGAGACCAGCTGAGCCTGGTACTCGACTCCCTGGATGCCCACGTGGCCGTCCTGGATGGAGCCGGCAACATCGTCACCGTCAACGAGCCCTGGAGGAACTTCGCCCGCGAGAATGGCATCACGAACCCCGTGGGCACTGTGGAGCAGGTGAACTACCTGGAGGTGCTGGCCTGCGCCACCCTGGATTCCTCCGGTGACATCGCGGCCGTGCGGGACGGTGTCGAAGGTGTCTTGAAGGGTACGCGCGCCACCTTCACCACCGAATACCCCTGCAACAGCCCCACGGAGCTGCGCTGGTTCCGCATGCACGTGATGCCCCTGCGCTCTGGCCAAGTGGGCGCGGTCATCACCCACGAGAACATCACGGAGGAGAAGCTGGCCAAGGTAGCGGTGGAGCAGGCCCACGAGCAGCTCGCCTTCGCCCAGCGGGCAGCGCAGGCAGGCACCTGGGAGTGGAACCTGAAGGACAGCACCTTCACCTGGTCCCGGGAGATGTTCGAGCTCTACGGTCTGGACCCGGACAAGGATCAGGCCGATCTCGAGACCTACCGGAAGGTGGTACACCCGGACGATTGGCCGGTCATTGAAGCCAACATGCAAAGGGCCGTAGCCGAACAGTCGCCTTTTGCCGACAACTACCGCACCATCCTGCCCGATGGCCAGGTCCGGTGGATCCATGCCCAGGGTTCCTTCGATCGGAATGCCCAGGGACAAGCGAGTCGCGTGGCCGGGATCTGTGTGGACCACACCCGCCAAAAAACTGCCGAGCTGGCTCTGGCCGCCAGCGAGTCCCAGGCCCGGGCCATGCTCCGCACGGCGCAGGATGGCGTCTGGCTGGCGGACATGCAGGCCCGGTTCCTGGAAGTCAACGAGGCCGCCTGCCGCATGCTGGGATATTCCGCGCAGGAGCTTCGCGGCATGTGCGTTTCCGAAATAGAGGCCGACGAGGATCCTCAGGAGGTGGTCCGGCACGCCGAGCGGATCGCCATGAGGGGCTTCGATCTCTTCGAATCGCGCCTGCGCCGAAAGGACGGATCGACCTTCCCCGTAGAGGTCTCCGTTACCCACCTGCCAGACCTGGACCGCCTGGTGGTCTTCGTCCGGGACATCACCAAGCGCAAGCAGGCAGAAAGGAGCCTGGAAGCGAGCCAGCGCTTCCTGGCGGAAACCGAACGCATCGGCCATGTCGGGGGCTGGGAATTCGACATCGACACCCAAGAACAGACCTGGACCGAAGAGGTCTACCGGATCCACGACCTTGATTCCAACTTCAAGCCGACCTTGGATCGTGGCCTGAGTTTCTACGACGCCACCTCCCGCCCGGTTATCGAGGATGCGGTCAGGCGCGCCATGGAGCATGGGAAGGCCTTCGACCTCGAGTTGGGGATCATCACCGCCAAGGGCAACCCGAGGCACGTGCATGTCATCGGGAAGGTCGATCTCGACAGGCGCAAGATTTTTGGTTTCATCCAGGACATCTCCGAACGCAAGGCCATCGAAGCCGCCCTGCTGAAGAGTCAAGTGCAGATACGGGAGGCACTGCTATTCAACGAACAGCTGCTGGCGTCCATGCCCATTGGGGCCGCCGCCTACCGCGGCGAGTCGGGGCGCTGCATCATGGCCAATGAGGCCATCGCCCTGGCCGTGGGGGGCACACGGGAGGGGCTGCTCCACCAGGATTTCCGCGACATCGAATCCTGGAAGACATCGGGCATCTTGGAGGTAGCCGAACGGGTTATCGCCACTGGCAGCGAGGAACAGGTGGAGTTCCACCTGCATTCCACCTTCGGCAGGGAGTGCTGGCTGTCCTGCACCTTCTCCACCTTCTCCAGTGCCGAGGGAAACAACCTGCTGGTGCTCTGCGCGGACACCACCGAGCGCAAGCGGGCCGAACTGGCCCTGCTCCAGAGCGAACGGCAGTACCGCAGCCTCTTCGACACCATGAACGAGGGCTTCGCCCTGCACGAGATCATCAGCGGCGAAGAAGGGAAGCCCTTCGACTACCGCTTCCTGGATGTGAACCCGGCCTTCGTGGCCATGACTGGCCTGCCGCGGCACCAGTGGGTGGGCCGCACCGTGCGGGAGATCCTGCCGGGCATCGAGCCCCGGTGGATCCGCGAGTACGGACAGGTCGTCCAGACCGGCATTCCCGTCACCTTCGAGGAAGAATCCAGGGACCTGGGGCGCTGGTACCGGGTCACGGCCTACCGACCCGCGCCCCGGCAGTTCGCGGCGCTGGTCACTGACATCACCGACACCAAGCGCATCGAGGAAGAGCGCCGGCTGCTGGAGCAGCAGATCGCCCGGACCCAGAAGATGGAGAGCCTGGGCAGCCTGGCCGGTGGTGTGGCCCACGACATGAACAACGTGCTGGGAGCCATCATGGGGCTGGCCTCCATCCACCAGGAGCAGGCCGCGGAGGATTCCCATCTCCACAAGAGCATGGCCACCATCCTGAAGGCCTGCACCCGGGGGCGGACCCTGGTCAAGGGCCTGCTCGGCTTCGCCCGCCAGGGACTGGAGGAGGTCCGGGTCCTGGATCTGAACGACGTGATCCGGGAGGAGGTTGCCCTGCTGGAGCGGACGATCCCGCCCAGCGTGCGCATCGAAACGGACCTGCACCCCAGTTTGCGGCGCATCCATGGCGATCCTGCCGCCCTCAGTCACGTGCTCATGAATGTCTGCGTGAACGCCCTCGACGCCATGCCCGAAGGCGGCAGCCTGAGCATCCGCACCCGCAACGAAGAGGGGGACCGGGTCTCACTCGAGGTGGTCGATACAGGTTGTGGCATGGCACAGGACGTGCTCGAGAAGGCCCTGGACCCCTTTTTCACCACCAAAGGGCAGGGCAAGGGCACGGGGCTGGGGCTGTCCATCGTGTACGGTGCCATGAAGGCCCACCATGGCCAAATGGAGCTGGCCAGCACTCCCGGCGCGGGCACCCGGGTCGTCATGCGCTTCCCCGCCACCACGGCGGAACCCGGCCCCGATCCTTCTGCCTCGCGCCGCTTCCCGGAGGGCCACCCCATGAAGGTCCTGGTGGTGGACGATGACGAGCTCATCCAGCACAGTCTGGTGGAGCTGCTCCAGTCCATGGGGCACCGGCCCACGCTGGCCGCCACCGGTGAGAAGGCGCTCCACCTGCTGGCCCAGGGCCTGGCTGTGAATGTGGTGTTCCTGGACCTGAACATGCCGGGTCTGGGCGGGGTCGGCACCCTGCCGCGCCTGCGGGCCGCCTACCCCGAGCTGCCGGTCCTGATTACCACCGGGCGGGCCGATCAGCAAGCCATGGACCTGGTGGCTCGCACGTCCAAAACCATGCTGTTACCTAAGCCCTTCTCCTCCGAGGAGATCGCCAGCCACTTCCGGCAGCTGGGACTCTGCTAACTGGTTCCTGGTCCGCGCAGACAAACCCCGGGTTTCATCGGATCATAAGGATCCATGGACAGCCGCGAATCCGACAATCTGCCCGATACGAGTCTCCAGCCAGTGCCTCCTCCAGAGGCCCAGGCGACCTCGACCGCCGACCTGGTGCAGCCGGCGGAATTCTCCCCCGGTCAGGTCAAAGAACTCCTGGACATGATCAAGTTCGAACACACGGTGTTCGCACTGCCCTTCGCCCTGCTGGGCGCCCTGACGGCAGCGCAGGGCCTTCCCCCACTGCGGACTTCCCTCTGGATCCTGGCGGCCATGGTGGGTGCGCGAACGGCAGCCATGACATTCAACCGGCTGGTGGATGTGGATGTGGATGCCGAGAACCCGCGTACTTCCGGCCGAGCCCTTCCCGCAGGCAGGGTCTCCCGGGGTGGCGCCATGGCCCTGATGGGTGCAGGCATCGTCCTGTTCGGACTGTCGGCAGGCGCCCTGGGTCCTCTCACCTGGGCGCTGTCGCCCCTGGCCCTGGTCATCATCCTCGGCTATTCCCTCTGCAAGCGGTTCACCTCCTTAGCGCACGTGGTACTGGGACTTTCCCTTTCCGGTGCTCCGCTGGGAGCGTGGATTGCCGTCTCCGGTCGCATCGAGACTCCGGCCCTCTGGCTGTCCGGAGGCGTGCTCGCCTGGACCGCCGGGTTCGATATCCTCTACTCCCTGCAGGATGAAGGCTTCGATCGGGCCAGAGGGCTCCACTCCATTCCTTCCAGGGTCGGAACCCGCAGGGCGCTCCTCCTGTCTCGCAGCCTTCATGTCCTTGCACTGGTGTGCTGGGGGATGTTCAACCGTCAGGTCGGTGGCTATCTGTGGTCCTGGGTCGGCTGGGGCACCGTCGCGGCCATGCTGGTCCGGGAGCAGTGGCTGGTGCGCAAGGGCGATCTTTCGCGCATCGATCAGGCCTTTTTCACCTTGAACAGCCTCATCGGGCTCGTGTTTTTCATGGGGCATGTCCTGGAACATGTGCTGTCCAGGACCCTGCTGGCCCCTCTCTAGATCCTTGGTTGTAATAAGCCGAGTCACAGGCACAGCGGTTCCAAGGTATGCTGGGGGGCCATGTCAACCCAGCAACCTGAACGCCGTCGCGCCTTGCGATCCAGCCGCCCAGATTCTGGGCGCTGGCTGACGGTGATGGTCGTGTTCAGCCACCGCACCTTTCGCTGGTCCCTGACCCGGCAGGTCATGCTCTGGGTGCTGGGTGGCGTGGTGGGGTTCTGGGCATTGGCGATGATCGGATCCGGCTACGGCTTCTGGGCAACCAAAAAAATCATGAGCTTCGGCAACCTCCAGCGGGAAACTCTGGAACAGCAGGAACAGCTCCGCTCCTCCCTCGACCAGGCCCAGGCGCTGGAGAACGAGGTGGCAACCCTGCGCAAGCAGCACACGGAACTCCTGAAACTGCTGGACCCCAAGGCACCGGCGCCTCCTCCCCTGCCCTCCCTGCCGGGCCAGCCCGGGATCGCGCCTGACAAGCCGAACCCGGCGCCTCTGCCGCCCGGCACCCAGGAACGTTTGTCCCGACTGCGCCAGGATCTCGACTACACCTCCAAACAAGCCGCCGTGGTCAAGGCCCGCATGGAACCGGTGATTCGGCTCTGGGGGCGGACCCCGTCCATTCCGCCCACCGCCGGCTATATCAGCTCCGGATTCGGCGTGCGCGTCAGTCCCTTTTCCCGGTCCAACGAAACCGGCGACGGCATTCTCGGATACCACACGGGCCTGGACATCACCAATGCGCTGGATACTCCTATCCAGGCCACCGCCGATGGAGAAGTGGTGGAAGCCGGGTGGATGGATCGGTATGGATGGGGCATCCGCCTCCGGCATGCGCAAGGACTGGAAACCCTCTATGCCCACCTGGACCGGCTTGATGTGAAAGTCGGCCAGCAGGTACCCCGTGGGACTATCCTGGGAATGATGGGGCGCTCCGGCAATGCTACGGGTGTCCACCTTCACTACGAAGTTCGCCGCAACGGGAAGCCCGTCAACCCCCAGCCCTACCTTCGGCTCCAGCGCCAGTGGCTGAGTGCGCTTGGCAGACCTTCCTGAACCAAGGAGTGACCCATGGCAGTCTTCCGCAGCAAGCCCAAGCCCGAACCCGCCCCGGCCATTCATTCCCTGCTTGGCAAGGATGTGCTGTTCAAGGGGGAGGTCCACACCAACACCCGCAGCTTCCGTGTCGAAGGCATCGTGGAAGGGACCATCCACTCCAAAGGGGAAGTGTCCATCGCCCCCGGGGGCCTTGTGAAAGGCACCATTTTCGCCAAGCACCTGGTCGTCACCGGTCGCGCCGAAGGCACCATGAAGATCTCGGATTGTCTGGAGATCCATGGCACGGGCTACGTGGAAGGGGATGTGGAAGTGGGCTCCCTCGTGGTGGACGAGGGCGGGACCCTGCAAGGCGTGTGCGTCCGCAAGGACCAGAAGTCCGGGAAGGAAGAAGCCAACGGTGTGGCCAAGGGGGGTTCCCTGCCCGTGGGCAAGGCCCCGGACTCCGGCGCCAAGAAGGCCGACGTCAAAGGTTGAGCTACCGGAACAGCGGTCCCGGATCCGACTTCACGCCCAGATAGGCATAGGCTGCGTCCGTGGCCTTTCTGCCCTGGGGCGTGCGATCCAGGAAGCCCACCTGCATGAGGTAGGGTTCCACCAGATCCTCCAGGGCACCTTCGTCTTCGCCCAGGGCCGCGGCCAAGGTACGCAGGCCCACGGGTCCACCCCGATGCTTGTGGCAGATGGCCTGGAGGTAGTCCCGGTCCAATCCATCCAGGCCCAGGTCGTCCACTTCATGCAGTTTCAGGCAGGCCTCGGCCGCGGCCTGCGTGATGGTGCCATCCCCCTTGACCTCGGCGTAGTCCCGGCAGCGCCGCAGAAGCCGGTTGCAGATCCGGGGTGTCCCGCGGCTGCGCCGGGCGATGGCTTCCGCGCCTTCCGTGGCGAGGTGGATACCCAGAAGATCCGCCGAGCGGTTCGCGATGATCGCCAGTTCCGAGCGGGTGTAGAACTCCAGCCGGTGCACCATGCCGAACCGGTCGTGGAGGGGCTTGGAGATCAGGCCGGCCCGCGTGGTGGCGCCGACGAGGGTGAAGGGGCGCAAGTCAACCTTCAGCGTCTGGGCGCTGGGCCCTTGGCCAATGAGGATGTCCAGCTTCCGGTCTTCCATGGCTGAGTAGAGGAGTTCCTCGATGGGTGCGGACAGGCGGTGGATCTCATCGATGAAAAGGAACTCACCTGCTTCGAGGTTGGTGAGAATGGCCGCCAGATCCCCCTTCTTCTCCAGGGCTGGGGCCTGGATGACCTTGCAGGACGCCTTCATTTCGTTGGCCAGCACGTGGGCCAGGGTGGTCTTGCCAAGGCCTGGAGGTCCGAAGAGCAGGACGTGATCCATGACCTCCCCGCGCCGGAGGGCGGCCTGGAGGGCGATCTCAATCCGTGCTTTCACCTTCTCCTGGCCGATATATTCCTGGAGCCGCTGCGGCCTCAGGGAGTATTCAGCCGGTTCCTCGGCTCTGTCCGTGGGATCTAGATCAGGGTGTCGGTGCATGTCTCCTATTCCCTCACAGGACTTCCACTTGTGTCCAGCCGATGGCTGGATAATCTTGGACTCACGAAGTATTACCCTCTTTCCCATCCCCAATGCCCCGGGAGACGCTGTGGCTCAGCGCTACCAGCTTCTGATCCGTGACCGCCATGGATTCGAGCGCTCTGTCCCGCTTTCCCGCTCGGTGACCCTGGGGCGGCAGAGCCTTTGTGATGTGGTGTTATCGGACAGCATGATCAGCCGCAACCATGTCCGGCTGGAGCTGCGCGATGACTCCTGGTGGGCCGAGGACCTCCAGACGACCCACGGAACCTTCTACAAGGACCAGCAGCTGGGCCGCGTGGCCTGGGAACCTGGCACCCCCCTCCGATTGGCGGACGGCGCCTATACCCTGACCCTGGTCAGCCAGGACCAGTCCAGCTCGGAGCTGCACCTGCAGGCCATTCTCGAGACGGCCCAGCTCCTCGCGGAAGAGGTGGACCTCGAAGACCTGCTCGAGCAGTCCCTGGACAAGCTCCTGTCCATCTCTGGAACGGATCGCGGCTTCTTGATGCTGCTGGAGGAAGGCGAGCTCACGACCCGGGTCCAGCGCAACCTGGGCAAGGAGCTTGAAGGCAAGATCCAGATCTCGCTGTCCAGCGTCCACAAGGTGTTCGAAACGGGGGATCCCATCTGGATCCTGAACGTGTCCGATGAACGCCACCTCATGAACCAGCAGTCCATCCACCGGCTCGAACTGAAGACCATCCTCTGCCTGCCCCTGCTGCTGCAGGGCAAGCGGCTGGGCGTGGTCTACCTGGACAGCCGCCGTCCCATCACCGAGCCGCCGGACCGGGAGACATTCGAGGCCATCGTCGCCCTCTGCGCCATCGCGATCGAGCGGACCCGGCTTTCCGAAGAGAACCTGCGCACCCACGTGCTGGCCACGGTGGGCCAAGTCGCCAGTTCCATCGTCCATGACTTCAAGAACGGCCTCTTCGTCCTCAGAGGCCACGCGGACCTGCTGGAACTGGCCACTGAGGATCAGAAGGTCCGGCACCATTGCCAAAAAATCCTGGGATGCGTGGATCGCCTCACGCACCTCAGTCAGGATGTGCTCGATTTCGCCAAGGTCCGCGAGCCAAACCGGGAGACGGTGGACTTGAATTCCTTCCTTCAGGCCATCCTCGAGCCGATGGTGCCAAGGGCCGCCGAACTCGGGGTCCATGTCCGGGTGGAGGGGACCACCTGCCTGACCAAGCTCGACCCTGGCCGGTTCACCCGGGTCATGGAAAACCTCCTGAACAATGCCCTGGAAGCCACTCTGGACATGAACGGCGAGATCCTGGTGGCCTGGGGCCCCGTCACGGGGGGCATGCAGATCCGCGTGAAGGACAAAGGCAAAGGCATTCCGCGCAAAGTGCTGAAGCGGATCTTCGAGCCCTTCTTCAGCTACGGGAAGAAGAAGGGAACCGGCCTGGGCATGGCCACGGTCAAGAAGATCGTCGAGGAGCACGGGGGCACGCTGGAATTCATCAGCGAGGAAGGGCTCGGCACGGAGGTCATCATCACCCTGCCCGACCATCCCATCACCGGCACCTTCAAGACCTCGGACGAATCCACCGGCAGCCACAAAGCCCTGAGGGTGGGGGAATGACGGCTGCCATGCGAGTCGGACAGGGCTTCGACGTCCACCGGTTCGCGGCACCCGACCCGCCTCGGCCCCTGATCCTCATGGGCTGCGCGATTCCGCACGACTGCGGTCTGGAGGGGCACAGCGACGCCGATGTGATGCTCCATGCGCTCATGGATGCCCTGCTCGGCGCGGCTGGCCTGGGTGATATCGGCCAGCATTTCCCGGATACCAATTCCGCCTACAAGGGCGCGGATTCTGCTCTCCTGCTGGAGCGGGTCATGGGGGATCTCAAGGAACGGGGCTGGCAGGTGGTCAATGCTGATGTGTGCCTCATTGGCGAGCGACCCAAGATCGGCCCCCACCGGCTCCGGATGCGGGACCGCGTGGCCCCGCTCCTTGGCATTGCACCGGAAGCCTTGAACGTCAAGGCCACCACGACGGAGAAGCTTGGATTCACTGGGCGCGGCGAAGGACTTGCCGCGCAGGCGGTCGTCCTGATCCAGCGCGTGTGAGACCTCGGCGGCCTTCCTCGCATATGATGAAGGTCCCGGAGGGTTCATGAAGTTTCACCCCGCAGTTCCCGCATTGGTCCTGATCGGTGCCGCGTCCTTTCTCGGGTGCTCGAAGGTCCCTCTGACGCCCAGCCATCCGATCCCTGCCGGTTCGGTGGTCTTCCGGTTCACCCGCAAAGTGAAGGGTCCTGTGGAGCTCAGTGTGGATGGCACCCGCCTTGCCGTCCAACAGCTGCCCAAGGGGGCCACCAGCCTCCAGGTGAAGGGGCTGCCCCCCGGCAAGCACAGGTACTTCCTCACCAGCCAGCGCGAGACCTTCAGCCCGGACCTGGGGGAACTGGATCTGCCCGCGGACAAGGGCCTCTACCAGGTCACGCTCACTCAGCTGCTCGATTCAGTGCTGTACGGCCAGCCCGATCCATTGCCTACCGCCGAAGGCCTGCCCGGCGTGACCGCGGTCCTTCTGAAATAGCCATGCCGGTCGTGGCCCGGACCCGTCGGCGGGACCTGGTTCTCCACGGACGGGGGACACTGTTGTCCCAATGCCTTGCCCAGGGCCTTCCCGTGGCTTCCGCCTGTTCCGGCCGGGGCGGATGCGGGAAATGCGTCATGACCGTACTGCGGGGCGCCGAGGCCCTGGGAAGGCCTTCCACGCGGGAAGCTGCCGTCCTGGAAAGGAATGGCGCCGGCGAAAACCAGCGCCTGAGCTGCCAATGCAGAATGCCCACCAGGAGCGCGGATCTCGTCGTCACCACAGGCTACTGGTGAGGCGCCGGCTCTGGACTGCCCTGGGCCTGGCTCCACTGGTGGGTGTCCTCGGCTTCGTCGCCTGGAAGACCCGATCCGTGGCCTTGGAGCTGGTGGACCCGCCCTTCTACCGCGCCCAGCCCCTGGCTCGGGTGGAGGGCACCTACCGGGAATTGGCCGAAGGCCGGGACGGCGACCCCGGCGGCGCGTGGTCCAGCGAGGAGGTGAAGGGCCTTCAGCTCTGGCGTTTTACCCGTCCCACACCATCCCCTGGTGTGGTGCTGTTGCTCCATGGCTTCGGGGACGACCGCTGGGGCACCAGCCCGGCCCTGAAGTGGTTTCCCCGCCTGGACGCTGCCATCTTCACCTACCGGCGCCGGGACGACGCCTTGCGAAAGGGCGGACCGGTTCCAGCCGTGACCTTCGGCGCCCAGGAATCCCGGGAAGTCGTCCAGATGGTGCATCACCTCGAGACCTGCGGTGTTCCCCGGGGCAGGATTGTCCTTTTGGGGCGCAGCCTCGGTGCCTCCGTGGGACTGCTGGCCTTGGTTGACCTGGAGCGGGAAGGCAAGGGTCCGCTGGCCGGCATCATCTGGGAGGGCGCCCCGGCCAGCAGCCGCAGCTTTGCGGAGCGACTGGTGCGAGGTCCCGCGGACCGCTGGTGGCATGGGCTCGCGCCCCCCATCGGGGCCATGGCCTCCTTCGCGGCGGGCCGGCTCGGCGGGTACGCGCCCGAGGACACGGATCTCCTCCGCCGAACGGGCGACCTTCGCCTGGCGACGCCCAGCCTTTGTTTCCTGGCCACCCAGGACCGCCTGGCGCCCCCGGAGGTCCAGCGGACCCTGGCGGCCCGCTTCCAGCATGGTCGGGTCATCGAAGTGCCCACCTGGCACCTGCACTGCGCAGAAGCACTCGGCAATGGGTATACAGGGGCCATCAAGGCTGCGGTGGATGCCTGGTGCCCAGACAGGAAAAGGGGCCCTCGAGGGCCCCTTCCCGGCAAGTAGGCAGAGGTTCAATCTTCTTCTTCGTTGGCCGAGACCGTGGCACGCAGCAGCTTGGGAGCGAGCCGAGCCACAATGGGCTCGAACACCTTGTTCACGAGTTCCTCATCGTACTGGATGTCGCCACCAGTACCCGCCACCTTCACCGAGGTGTCGTCCACTTTGTCCTCGTCCTTCCAGGCGCCGAGGATCTCGCCCGTTTCTACTTCAATGAGGCGAATGTCCAGGCGGCCCGAGAAAGAGAACTTCTTCACATTGACACTGCCAGCCACGGCGCCGGCGGTTCCGTCCTTGGTGAGTTTGCCCACGAGGGCGCCCACGCCCCAACCGGAGCTGAAACCACCTTCCTTGTAGGCGAACCGGGTGATCTTGCCCGTCATCACGTACTTCACACCCAGCAGCTTGCCGATCTTCTGGACGGTGGCAGTGTCCACTTCGCCGCTCTGCTGGAAATTCAATTCCCCCCGGATGTCCTGGAGGCGTTCACGCTCGATGACCCGGAGCTTGTTCTTTCCCTTTTCCACGATCTCGGTGGTGAAGAGATCCCGCAGCTGGTTGGAGATGGTGCCCATGTTGTTGCCCCATCCACCGTGGTGCCAGCCATGCCAGACATCAGGGGCGGTCTTGAAGTCCAGGATCGCGATGCGGGGAAGCTTGGCCTTATCGGCCTTGGACAGTTTCTTTTGCGCGAAGGCAGGTGTGACAAGGACAAACGCAGCCAGAAGAGTGAGCAGCAGCTTGGGGAGGCGCATGGGAACTCCTGATGGAATGCGTGGTCGATCAGTCGTCGATGAGCTTGCTGCGCAGTTCCTTGCCCAGCTTGAAATAGACCACCCGCTTGGGCGGCACCTGGATGCTTTCGCCACTGCGGGGATTCCGGCCCTGGCGGGCACGCCGGTCGCGGAGGCGGAAGCTTCCGAATCCACGCAACTCCACGCCCTCGCCAGTCTTGAGCGATTCGATGATGCTCTCCAGGAAGGTGTTCACCAGGAGATCGGCATCTTTCTTTCCAAGTTCCAATCGCTCCATCAGATGCCGGGAGAGGTCAGCCTTGGTGAGGGTCTCCATCGTTTCCATGGGAACTCCGAAGGGGGTGAGGGGGCTTGAGTGACGTAAGGGCAGTCCTCAATAAATCCCCATCTATGCCCTGCGGTCAAGGGGGACATCTCCATCTATTTGAAAAAAAGGGGGGCAGCGGCCCCCCTTTTGTAGTGGATCAGCAGATCCATCAATCCATGAGCCATTCCAGGAGGAAACGGGGACCCTCGCCACTCGCCCCGTGGGTCCGGTAGTCCCGCTCCTTGCCTGACCAGCTGCCCGACAGGTCCAGATGGGCCCAGGAAGCCTGGTCCACGAACTCGCGAAGGAAGAGGCCGGCAGTGATGGTCCCCCCCCAGCGGATGCCCGTGATGTTTTTCAGGTCGGCCAGGGGGCTTTTCAGGAGGTCTGTATATTCCTCGACCAGGGGCAACTGCCAGAGGTACTCCCCGACGGAGCCGCCCGCATCCAGGAGCCGGTCCACCAGCCGCTGGTCCGTGCCCATCACGGCGGAAACCCCGTCCCCCATGGCGATGAGGGCGGCCCCGGTCAAGGTGGCCAGGTCCACGACATGGTCCGCACCCAGCTCGTTGGCAAGGTTCAGGAGGTCCGCCAGGACCAGCCGGCCCTCCGCATCCGTATTCAGCACCTCGATGGTCTTCCCACTGCGGCTCCGGATGACGTCCCCAGGCTTGTAGCTCGATCCGGAAGGCATGTTCTCCACCAGACCGATCAGCCCAGTGACTTGAACGGGCACCTCAGACTGGGCGCTGGCCACCATGGTGGCCAGCACGATGGCCGCGCCGGTCATGTCGTCCTTCATGGTTTCCATGCCGGACGCGTCCTTCAGGGAGAGTCCACCCGAATCAAAGCAGACTCCCTTGCCCACCAAGACCACGTGCTTCTTCGGCTTCTCCTTGGGCTTGTACTCGAGTTTGACCACCCGCGGGGGCCTCACGCTCCCCTGCCCGACCGCCAGGACGGCACGAAAGCCACCCTTTTCGAGGGCCGGCACATCCAGGACTTCACAGTGGAGTTTGTGCTGC
Source organism: uncultured Holophagaceae bacterium (assembly GCA_903884655.1). Classification (GTDB taxonomy): domain Bacteria; phylum Acidobacteriota; class Holophagae; order Holophagales; family Holophagaceae; genus Geothrix. Next base: position 87,593 of record CAISFO010000018.1, read on the forward strand.
TTGGCCAGCTTCACCGCCAGGTCTGCAAAAACCTCCGGGTATAGATCCCCGGCGGGAGTGTTCGCAAGGTCCCTGACCCGGTGGCAGGCGGCAACCCCGGCTTCGACCACGGGCAGCTTGCGCCTGGCTTTCCGGGTATCGTCGCCGTTGGTGAATATTTCGATGGAAGCGAACTGCTTGGGTTCAGGTTTTCCACTCTTGAAGGTGACCAGATCGTAATTGGCGAGGAGCACGCCCTCGGTCACCGCCACCTGCACTGCATCGTGATCCAGCGTCGAAGTCGAAGGAGATAACACGCCGATTTTTTTCCATTTTTTCTTGAGACAGAACCGTCCTGCGGTCCCCACAGCCTTGCGGATCTTGTTGAGGGTCACCTTTTCTTCATCGCCGAGGCCAACCAGTACCATCCAGCGACTTTCCTTGACCCCATTGGGGTGGTGGAGAGGCACGACTTCAAGGTAGTCCGCCTTGAAATCCTCTTCGTCCATCACTTGACGCGCCACCTTGCTGATGGCAAGAGGGAGACGATGGCGTTCACGCCCCGAAAACACGGGCACGATAAGCACATCTCCTGCGAAATCCTTACCGGTTTGAGAGCTGATATCCACTGAAGGCATGAAAGTTCCTCCTGAAAAGGAGCCTAGTGCCAATTACAAAAAAAGAAAAGAGCATTTTTAGTTAGTTATTTGTCGCAACAAATCAATCCGTTAGCGCCACCTTTTTCAACGCTAGCGTAGGCATCCGATCGTAGTATTCGATGGGATGATGGCTCATGGACCTGGCACCTAAACACCGGCAGCCCTTCCACCTCCCAGGTCCCTGGCCCGGCTGTGCGCGTGGTCTCGTCGAAGGCGGAGCCGCCTGGCTTCATTCCGGAGAGACCGGGGAAGATCTGTTGATCTGGCCGGGTCCGGCCCTGATATCCACCTGGGATGGTCGGACCTGGGTCAATCTAATCGCCGGGCTGCCCCTGCCAGGCACTCCCTGGGAAGCCCTGGCATCCACCGTGAGCGGCGGAATTGTCCCCTGGGTTGGCGCCGCCTCCTTCGAACTGGCTTGTGACGAGGCCAGCCTCCCGCGACAATGCCTGGCCCCAGGGAGGCTCGGACAGCACTGGATGGCCGTGAGGGAAGCCCTGCGGGTCCAGGACGGAATCGCCGAACTCTGGTCCTGGACCGAGTCACCAGTCGATTCGGCCGCTTGGGTAGTCCGGTTGTTGGCCGCGCACCCTCCTCTTGGACCGGCCTTGACCTTGCAGGCCGCCTGGGATGAAGGCCAACATCGGGCGGCGGTGGAACGAATCCAGACCTGCATCCTGGATGGGGAATTCTACGTGGCCAACCTATGCATGCCCTTCGAGGGGTCCCTGGAGACGGACCTGTTGGATCTGGCCCAGGCAGCCTTCCACCGGGCCCAGCCGCCCTTCGGGGCCCTGCTGGACCTCGGCGGCTTCCGGCTGCTGTCCCTCAGCATGGAGCGGCTGCTGTCCAGACGGGGCCAACGGCTGTGCTCCCAGCCGATCAAGGGCAGCGCGCCATCGACAGGGGATCCGGAGTTGGACCGGCGCAGGGGTGAGACGCTCCTGGCCGATCCGAAGGAACGGGCGGAGCACACCATGATCCTCGACCTGGTGCGCAATGACCTGGGCCGGGTGGCCCGGACAGGCACCGTCGAAGTGGTCCAGTCCATGGCCCTCGAAGCCTACCCCACGGTCCTGCAACTGGTCAGCACGGTGCAAGCTGAAGCCCGGCCAGGGCTGGGATTGGCGGACCTGCTCCGGTCCGTGCTGCCCGGTGGCAGCGTGACCGGAGCCCCCAAGCACGCGGTCTGCAGACACCTGGCCCAGGCCGAGGTGGGCCCGCGAGGTTTCTACTGCGGCGCCATGGGCTGGCTCGCGCCGAATGGGAACCTGGACCTCGCCCTGCCCATCCGGACTGCCCAGCTCCAGGGCGACCGCCTCACCTACTGGACGGGAGGCGGCATCACTCGATTGAGTGACCCCAGCCGCGAATGGGCAGAGCTGCACCTCAAGACCAGAGCCATCCTGGGCTGATGGGTTGATCAGGCCGCGCTGGCCCGTTTCAGCAGCTGTTCGAACTGCTCGAAGAGGTGGGCTCTCGGCCCCTTGGGTTGGCGCTTCAGCACCATGCCCGCCTGCTCCGGCGTGCGCCCACCCTTGGTCTGGTTGCAGTGCAGGCAGCAGCCCACCAGGTTCTGCCAGGTGGTGGAGCCGCCCTGGCAGAGTGGCACCACATGATCCACGGTGGTGGCCTTCTTCTGGCAGCCTTCGTACTGGCAGAGGTAGTGATCCCGGCGCAGGACGCGGCGCTCCAGCCGTCCCAGCAGCAGCTTGGAGTCGCTGCAGGCCTGGACATGGGGGAAGATGATCAGCTCCAGACGTCCCGCCAGATCTCGGTGCCGCTCGAAGGTGGCTGGGTTGAGCACATGGGCCCGGCCGGACACGACCGCACACAGGGCACGGCGACGGCTCACCTCCTGCATGGGAACGTAATTCCGGTCCACAGCGATCACTTCGCCAATCCCGTGCCGTTCCCTTCCCTTCAGCATCCAACCCCCGGGGTTGGCCCGAATCCTAAGGCATTCTCGCGGATTGTGAAGTGAATTATTCCTCGAGGTACGGGCCCGGGAAGGCCGGGGCCGCCTCCTCCGCTGAAACAGTTTCCACCCCGGCGAGCCGCTTCTCCATGAGTTCCTTCCGCTTGGAGACCTCCCCCAGCTTGGAACTGGCCTCGTCGAGCTTTTTCTGGACGACGGCCAGGGATTCCCCGAACTTCCCGAATTCGGCCTTCACATGACCCAGCAGCTTCCAGACCTCCCCGCTCTGCTTGGTGATGGCCAAGGTTTTGAACCCGACCTGCAGGCTGTTGAGGAAGGCGGTCAGGGTGGTCGGCCCCACGAAGGTCACCTTGCACTCGCGCTGGAGACGATCCAGCAGGCCTGGTCGCCGCAGAGCCTCCGCGTAGAGACCCTCGAAGGGCAGGAAGAGCAGGGCGAAATCCGTGCTGTAGGGCGGCGCGATGTACTTGTCGCGGATGTCCCGAGCCTGGGAGAGCAGGCGGGCTTCCAGCGCCTTGCCAGCGACCTCCACGGCCGCGGCATCGCCGATTTCATAGGCTTCCATGAGCCGCTGGTAGTCCTCCAGCGGGAACTTGGCATCGATGGGCAGCCACACGGTGCCTCCCTCATCGGGGCCCGGCAGCTTCACCGCGTATTCCACCACTTCCGGTGAGCGGGGCCTTACCTTCACGTTGGCGGCGTACTGCCCCGCTGACAGGAACTGCTCCAGCAGCGCGCCCAGTTGAGCCTCGCCCAGCACACCACGGGTCTTCACATTGGTCAGGGCGCGTTTCAGGCCCCCCACATCCTGGGCGAGGGACTGCATCTCCCCCAGGCCCTTCTGGACCTGTTCGAGGCGCTGGGCCACGAGGCTGAAGCTCTCCCCGAGCCGCTTCTCCAGGGTCTCGTGCAGCTTCTCGTCCACCGTGTGCCGCATCTGCTCGAGGCGTTCTTCATTGGATTTCTGGATGGCTTCCAAGCGCTTCTCCACCTGCTGCTGGACCTGGGCCAGCTGGAGCGACTGCTCCGCCCGGGCGGCCCTCAGGGCCTCCTGGGTGGTGGTGGCCAGCACGCGGAAGCCGTCGGCGAATTTTTCGGCCTGGGCGAGCCTGATCTCGCTGAGCTCAGCCTTCAGGGGCTGGAGCTGGGCAACCAGGGCCTGCTGGGATTCGACCCGGTCCCGGGAGGCCAGGTCCTCGAGGTTGCGCCGCAGGGCCTCGAAGGGCGCCGGATCCACCGGGGTCCTTCGCAGGCTGGCCCAGACCGCAAGCGCGGCAAGCAGGCAGGTGAGGATCGAAAGGATCAGGACGGGGCTCATGGTTCCATCATGGGGCGGCGGGCTGGTCAGGCAGTGTCCAATCTGCCTGGCGGCCTTCGTCTGCGGGTGCGATCCGGAGGCGCGCCACCCAGGCCGTGGGCCAGGGGCCATCGGCGCCCGCCCACTCCACGACCAGGCGGTCAGTGGCGGTGATGGCTTCCTCCAGACCCAGGGACCAGGCACCAGTGGGCCCGGAGCGGAAGAGGTCCAGATGGAACAACCTTCCAGCTGGATGGTCGTAGCGGTGCAGCACCGCGTAGGTGGGGGAGGCCACGTCATCGGGATCGCCGCCGAGGCCCCGGAGGAAACCGCGGGTCCAGGTGGTCTTGCCCGCGCCCAGCTCCCCATTCAGCAGCCAGGTGCCTCCAGCGGGGGTGAGGCGGGCCAGGGCTGCGCCCAGGGCCTCGGTGGCCTCCTCGTCGGGCAGGAGGACCTCAGGCACGCAGCAGTTCCGGCAGCAGCGATGCCAGGTCTCTCGGGAGCAAGCCGGCACCCGGAAGACGGTCTGCGGCGGCGCCATGGAACCAGGCCGCCGTCGCGGCCGCCTCGCGCATGGGCATGCCCTGGGCGCGGAACCCGGCCACCATCCCCGCGAGCAGATCCCCGCAGCCGCCCGTGGCCATGCCTGGATTCCCGGTGGGGTTGACCCAGAGTTCATCCGTGGCGCCGCCGGCGATGACGCTCTGGGCCCCCTTGAGGAGCAGGACACCGGGACACCCCCTGGAAACCTGCCGGGCCTGGGCCAGCCGCTCGTCCATCAGCAGGGGCCTGGGCAGCTTGAACAGCCGTGCGAACTCGCCGGGATGGGGTGTGATGGCCGTTCCCGGCCGGGCCATCCAGCGCTTCCCCTCCCCGGCCTTGAGGGCGGAGGCATCCACGACCATGGGGCCATCCCACGGGGGTACCTGGGCGATGCCGCCGGGACCCACCAACAGCACGTCCATCTCCTGGGGCAGAGCTCCCCCCCAGGGCCGCACCATGGCTTCGGGGACCTGGGACGCCACTTCGGCACGCACATCGGCGTCGGTAAACACCGTGACCAGTCCGACCCCCACCCGCAGGGCGCCCAGGGCCGCGAGGACGGCGGCTCCGCTCATGCCGAGGCTGCCCGCCCGGATCACCACGTGCCCGAAGGTACCCTTGTGCGAGTTCCAATCCCTTGGCGGAAGGACTGGGCGCTCCAGCAACTGCAGCTCTGCCCTGGGTGTCTGGTCCAGGGGAATGGGAATGACGGTGATCTCGCCGCAGAGCTCCCGGGCAGGGAGCAGGCCATGGCAGACCTTGCGGGCGCCGAAGCAGGCCGTGCGGGCGGCCCGCACCGCCAGGCCGGGAATCTCGGCGGTACTGGGATCCAGGCCCGAGGGCAGGTCCAGGGCCAGGACCGGCAGCCCGCTGGCATTCAGGGCCTTCACCCAGTTGGCCGCAGAACCCTCCAGGGGCCGCGTCGTACCCAGACCAAACAGCCCATCCACGACCCAGCCGCGCCAGGTCCGCATGAGCTCTGTGGGTTCCGCAGAAATCTGGATCTCGCCCCCGAGACCATGCCAGAGCTGGGACTGGAGGGCGGCATCTCCGCGCCATTCGATCTGGGAGGAGGAGGACCAGACGGTGACCTCGCGTCCCTGGAGGCGGGCCAGCCGGGCCAGGGCGAGGGCATCCCCACCATTGTTCCCTGGCCCAGCCAACACCTGGAGCGGCTCTCCCGCAGGGAGCAGCGCCAGGGCCCCGAGGGCCGCATGTTCCTGCAGGATCAGCGAGGACACACCCCAGCCCTCGATGGCCTGGCGCTCCGCGGCCCGCATTTCGTCGGCAGTGAGGAGAGGAATCATGCGAACAGTCTAGGCCTGTTCCGCCAGGTATGCCGAGAGCGCCTTCGGGAACAATTCCATCTCGGCCCCGTAGACCCGCTTCTGCAGGTCCTCCGGCGTGTCCCCGGGAAGGACGGGCACTCGCAGCTGCTGGAGGATGCGTCCATGGTCGTACTCGCCATCGACCAGGTGCACAGTGGCGCCGGATTCCGGCTCGCCGGCCTCCAGCACGGCGCGGTGGACATGCATTCCGTACATGCCTGGCCCGCCGTACTGGGGCAGGAGGCCGGGGTGGATGTTGAGGATGCGTCCTTCCCAGCGCGGCGGAACGGTGAGCTTCTTGAGCCAGCCGCACAGGCAGATCACGTCGGCCCCCGCCGTCTCCGCGGCCCGGTAGCAGGCTTCAGAATAGGCCTCGTCCGATTCGAAGTCCTTCCGGATCAGGATGGCCGTGGGCAGTCCTTCCGCTTCGAGGCGGGCGGTGCCTAGAGCCTTGCCGCTGGAGGCCAGACCCAGCACGGGCAGGGCCTGGACGCGGCCCTCGCGGCACGCCCTGAGGAGGTTCAGGGCATTGCCGCCGGTGCCGGAGATGAAGAAAGCGAGACGCTTCACTGCAGGGCGGTGAGCACGGCCACGTCCGCAATGTCCTGGGCGCTGCAACCGCGACTCAGGTCGTTGGCGGGCCTGGCGAGACCCTGGAGGAAGGGCCCGATGGCGGCGCAGCCGCCCATGCGCTCGGCGATCTTGTACGAGATGTTGCCGGCGTCGAGGTTGGGGAAGACCAGGACGTTGGCCCTGCCCGCCACGGAGGATCCTGGAGCCTTCTTCTGGCCCACGGAGGGCACCAGGGAGGCATCGGCCTGCAGTTCGCCGTCCACCGCCAGTTCTGGGGCCCGCTCCTTGATGATCGCCAGGGCGGCACGGACCTTGTCCACGCAGGGATGCTCGGCGGAGCCTCGAGTGGAGAAGCTGAGCAGGGCCACGCGGGGCTCCACGCCCATGACGCTCTTGGCGTTGGCGGCGGCGGCCAGGGCGATGTCCGCCAGCTGTTCGGGAGTGGGATCGGGCACCACGGCGCAGTCCGAGAAGATCACAGCGCCCTGCTCACCGAAGGAGGCATCCGGATGGATCATCAGGAAGAAGCTGGAGACAGTCTTGATGCCCTTGGCTGCGCCAATGGCCTGGAGGCAGGCCCGCACGGTCTCAGAGGTGGTATTGAGGGCGCCTGCCACCATGCCGTCGCAATGCCCCGCCTGCACGAGCATGGAGCCGAACCAGAGGGGGTTGTGCACGGCCTCGAGGGCCTGGGCCTCGGTGATGCCCTTGGCCTTGCGCCGCTCGTAGTAGCCACCGGCCAGTTCCTGGAGCAGCGGGCTGGTGGCGGGGTCCACCAGGGCGGCGCCCCTCAGGCCGAGGCCGAGGCGCGCTGCGCGCTTCGCCATTTCCGCGGGATCGCCCAGGAGGGTGAGGCCGCAAAGGCCCTGGTCGATGAGGAGCTGGGCGGCCTGCAGGGTTCGATCCTCGCGTCCTTCGGGCAGCACGATGTGCTTCTGCAGTTCCTTGGCGCGGGCGCGGAAGCGCTCCATCCAATGGGCATGGTTGGCATGAGTCATGGTTTCCTCCGCTTCGGGGAAAGGATGTAGGGGGATGGCGGTGGCGCCAGGAACGACTGGGGGTCCTGGCCAGTGCGGACCAGAAACACCTCGGCCAGGCTGGGGGCGCCGGAGCTGGGTTCATCGAGGTACATGGCTTCCACCCGGTGCATGGGGAGGAAGCGCGTGCCCAGGGCCACTTGATCAACCTGGTCCGTGCGGACGAGGGTGAGCACCTCCTCCCAGGGTGTGAGATCCAGGCCGCGGAGAGCGATGCCAGCCGCGTCCAGACCAAGGAGTCGGCCCCAGATGCGCTCGCGGGGCGCCTGGAGCACCAGCACCACGAGATCGCCTGTCTGGAAGGGCATGGTCAAGGGCATTTAATGAATACCTCACGGTAATCTTACACCAGGGCGCCTTCGGCGTTAAGACATCCTTCGTTCCAGCCTTCCATGGCCCGCGGTGCGGATGAACCCAGGCCTCGCTTCCCCTTCAATCTCGAATTCATCCAGCTTACCGCGCCTGGCCATTCGCTCATCCCAATCCAGGGGGTACCCCTGCCCGACGCTACCATCCGCCAGAGACCTGGCCTGGGAGTAGACTGGTAGCAGGAGTACCCCCATGACCAAGCCACTCGTCCCCGCCGACCTCCTGAAGTCCGTTCAGGCTGCGGACAAGCCGGCCGTGGCCGCTTCCACGGCCAAGCCCAAGGCGAATGGCGGGCCCAAGCCCGCCGTCAGGGCTTCTACCAAGCCCCAGGGCAAGAGCGGCGTGACCCACACCCGCATGAGCAACCGGGGTAAATAGAGTTCATAACAAAACCCCACAGCGCCGCGCGAGGGGCGCCGGGCGCTCCGCGGCGTCAGGTCCCTTGCACAACGAACCACGTTGCCCTGCGGGCCCTTCCTTGCGGTGCATCCCGGCTGGCTTCATCGCGGCATTGTCGGGTTTTGTTATGAACTCTAGGTCAGACCTGCGCCCAGGCCACCAGGAGGGCTGCCACCAGCGAGGCGCCCAGCATGCCTGCGAGCCGCTGGCCGAAGGCCCGCCCCCCAGCAAGCCAGGCCAATCCAGCCTTGGTGCAGGTGTTGGCTGCCACCGCCAGGATGATGGCCAGGGTTGCGGTGGCCGTGGGCAGTCCCACTGCATGGACCTGGCTGCTCACCGCGAGGGCGATGGGGTCCACATCGGCCAGGCCCGATAGTCCGGCCGTAATCAGCAGGCCCTTTTCGCCAAACCAGGCCCGAGCGGCCGCGGAGGCCAGAAGGATGGTCGCCAGGGCCAGACCCCAGGCCACTGCCCGCTTGAGGTGGAAGGGATTCCTCACTTCGATTTCCTCACTCTGGATGGGGGCGGTTCCAGCACGGCTCATCCAGCCACTGGCACCAAGCAGGACACTGGCCATGGTAGCCATGGGCCAGATCAAGGACCGGGCCAACACGGTCCCACCCACCACCCCAGCCAGCAGGACCACGCGGCAGCCCATGATGGCGCAGGCCAGCATCACCGCCACCTGCCCGGATTCGCAGGAAGAGGCATCCTCCCTGGCCCGGCGGGACATGGTGAGCGTCACCACGGTGGAGCTCACCAGTCCACCCAGCAGGCCCGTCAGCAGTGCGCCCCGGTGGGGTCCCAGCACCCGATTCAGCGCGTAGCCCAGGAAATCCACCGCGGCTATGAGGGCCACCATCCACCCCACCTTGCGGGGGGACAGCACGCCCCAGGGGTCCAGGGTTTTCGCGGGCAGCAGGGGCAGCAGGATCGCGAACACGATGAGCAACTGCATGGCAGCCGTCAGATCCTCGCGATGGAGCTTCGGAATCCACGCCCGGATCCAGGGTTTCGACAAAAGCAGCAGGGTGACAATGACCGCCAGGGCCACCGCGAGGAGCGCGTCCCGGGTGAGCAGCATGCCCAGCAGGGGCGCGGCCAGGGCGGCGACCTCCGTTGTGAGGCCCCGGTCCCCGGCGCTGGTCTGGAAGTAGAAAAGGCCAATCATCAGCGTCGAGAAGGCCAGCACGGCGATGGGCATGGCCTGGCCATCGCCCCCCACCTTCACCGAGATCCAGCCCAGCAGCGTCAATAGTGCGAAGGTGCGGGCGCCCAGACTGCCTCGAGTCCCTTCCACTTGATCGGCAAGCCGCCTCCGCTGGGTCTCCTCCTGCCCCTCCAGGCTGCGCTCGAAGCCGCTGCGCTCCCGTTCGAGACCCATCATCAACCCCAGGGCCACCGCGATGGCCGCTTCCTTCAGAGTGGCAAGGTCCAGGGTCAGCATGGAAGTACCTCCCTAGTCAGCCAGATTCCAGATTTGGATATGGCTGACGCGCTTCAGAACTTCCGCGACCAGGTCCGGAGCGGGTGTGCCGAAGCTCCGAATCCGGCCGTCTCCTGCCCCCGGCAGGTGCGCCACGTGGATCGAGGCGCCACCCGGGAAATCCGGATGGCGCGTCAAGGGCCGGGCAAGTGAGGGCAGATCCAGCGCTTCGAGCCATCCATCGGGTAGTGGCCTGGTGCGGGCTCCGGCAACCAGGGCCCCCACTTCCCGGGCCTGGAGGAGAACCAGATGCCAGGCCTCAGCCTTCCGGCCGCGCCAGGCAAGGAACGGAGGCAGATCAGCGAACCCAATACCCCCTTTCCGAAGTTCAGGCCAGCTCCGCAGCGTGGCGATGCCCGCTTCGTCGGCGGCATCCATGGCGAGGCGCGCCAAATCGGGCGAGGCCGGGGGAATCCAGGGTTCCACGGTGATCACCCGATGAGCATGGCAGATCGGGTAGGCTGGGGCCCATGGGAACGACGGCTCAGCCAGGAACGTGTGGACCCGCCAGCGAGAGGCGGCCGTGAACCCGAGGCCCGTCATCGCCACCGGCCAGCAGATCGGTGCAGGCTGGAGCCCCGCCCTCTCTGTGGCCAAGGCCCTGGCCGCCCTGGCCGAGGCTCGGCGCACGGGTGCCGAAGCGGTCTATTGGCTGGCGGATGAGGATCATGACCGCGTAGAGGTAGCTTCGGTGGTCGGCTGGAAGGACGGGCGACTGGTCCGCCATCGTTTCCGGTTCGAAGCCCGCATGGGCACTGCCGCGGGCTGGCTGCCCTGGACCGAGGAAAACCAAAGGCAGGCTGTCGGACTCTGGGGGGCCATCCCTGTACCCCAGGAGCCGACCTTGCGGGGACATGCCCTGGCCCTGGGACAGCCTTTGTGGAATCGCGGTCTCCGGGCCTTCTCGCCCACGGACCCCGTCCTGCGCGACCCCATCCAGGCCGAACTGGAGCGCTGGCGCAGCCTGGATCTCCAGACCCTGCTCATCCAGCAGGCAGATTCCCTGGCGGCTCAGGGGGCCGCCCTGCCACTGGATCCTCGGACTCAGGCGGCCTGGTTCTCCTTGGATCCCAGGACTGGCCGAAGGCAGCGGCTCGAACCAGGTACGGCTTCGCCCCAGGGCTGCTGGCTCAGTCCCGGCGCAGCCATCCGCCCCCTGATGCAATCCCTCCTCCTGCCGGTGGCTGCCGTGGTGCTGGGCCCATCCGAACGCGCCTACTGGCGGCTGTGCGAACCGCTCTGGGATCGCGTGGGTCTTCTGGCTCCGAGAATCATTCCGCGCCCCAGCGTCTTCGTGCTGCCCAAGGGATTCCACTTGGATACTGGTCAGCTTGAACCCTTGAGGCGAGGGGACTGGGATCTGCTCGGGGCCTGGCCAGGCCCGCTGCCCACTGCCCTCTTTCAGACCGTGAATCCGGATCCAGCCTGGCCTGCGCGCCTGCGAATCCGCTTCCAGCGGGAGCTGCTGCGCAGTCGCGACCGCCTGGCCAGGTTGGATCATCGGCTGAACCGGGAGGCCGCCTCGCAGCATCTGGGGGGCGATGCCGAGCACCTGCGCCAGGCCCTCTTTCCGTTCGCCGCCCCGCAGGAGAGGGTGATGCCAGGTGTTTTTTGGCTGCGTAACGAACCCCTGCTGGATGCCATCCTGAAGCGCATGGAGGCCCCGGACTCCGTGCTCCTGGTGGAGGAACCTTGAGCTTTGACGCTAACCTCTCTGGCCTCGACATCCTGGCTCTGGGCGCCCACCCGGACGATGTGGAAGTCCATGTGGGCGGGCTCCTGGCCCTGGCCACAGACCGGGGATTGAAGGCCGCCATTCTCGACCTGACCAGTGGCGACCTGGGCACTCGGGGCACTGCGGAGACCCGCCGCGCGGAGGCACAGGAGGCCGCCCGCATTCTCGGCGTGCCCCGCCTGGTGATGGACTTCCCCGATGGACGCTTCACGGAAGACGAAACCTTCCGGACCCGTCTCATGGCCGAGCTCCGGCGCCTGCGGCCCCGAGTGCTGATCCTGCCCGACCCGAAAGATCGGCATCCCGATCACCGCCGCGCCCACCGGCTCGCCAAGGAGGCGGCGTACTACGGCGGGCTTAAGAACTATCCCTGTCCTGGAGCGCCCTGGCGACCTGAGGCCCTGGCCTGGGTGGGTGGCGAAAACCCCGGCCAGCCCGATCTCCTGGTGGATGTGAGCACCGTATGGGAGCGTCGCATGGCCGCCTTCGATGCCTTTGGCAGCCAGTTCTCGCACGATCCCACTCAACCTGCCACACGCATCGCCCATCCGGCCTTCCGGCGGGGCGTCCTGGGCCGGGCCATGCACTGGGGCTCACTGCGGATGTGCGACTGGGCCGAAGCGCTGTGGTGTGAACGCCCCGTTCCCCGGGCCCTGGTCGAGCTGCTCGGCCGCCTGGAAGAACTTGCGTGAACCGCTTCGAATCGGACCTCCTCGCGCAGATCCAGCGCCGGGGCGACGGAGTCAGTGGCCGCGTGCTGGTGGCCTGTTCGGGCGGCGGGGATTCGGTGGCCCTGCTGGTGCTGCTCTGGATCCTTCGGAAAAGCCTGGGACTGGACCTTTGCGTGGCCCACGCGGACCACGGCCTTAGGGAGGCATCTTCCGAAGAGGCTGCCTTCGTGGGAGACCTTTGTCGGACCCTCAATCTGGATCTGGTCGAAGCTTCATTCGGGGTCCGGGCCCATGCAGCCAGCCAGGGCATCGGCCTGGAAATGGCCGCCCGGGACCTGCGCTGGAACTGGCTGCGCCAGGAGGCTGAGCACTGCGGGGCGGGCGTTGTGGCCACCGGGCACACGCTAGATGACCACACGGAGACAGTCCTGTTGCGTCTCGCCCGGGGGGGCGGCCTCGGCAGCCTGCATCCCCTTGCGCCACGGCAGGGCCTGCGCTGGTCACCCCTGGCCGAAATCCGACGTTCGGAACTTCGTGCCTATCTCGCCATGAAGAACATCCCTTGGCGGGAGGACACCAGCAATTCGGAACCCTTCACCGCGCGGAACCGATGGCGGGTCCTGCTTGCCGAGATTCGAAAGGAGGCACCGGAATTCGATCGCCACCTCTTCGAAACCCACCTGCAGGCCGAAGAGGCTGAAGGACTGGCCCGGGCATTGATCACCTCTTGGGAAGGGAGCCGCTGGTCCATCCAGGGTCGTTCCGTTGTCTTCAAAAGGGAGGCCTGGAGCGAGCTGGAGCTTCGCTGGACCCTGGAAACGGCCTTCCGGGAACTGGGCTGGCCCAGGGAATCCGCCCTTCTCCGGGGCCTCGCACCCTGGCTCGTGGAGCGCCTCCTCCATGCCCGTAAGCCCTCCTCTTGGGGTAATTTCCACCTAAACCTTGAACCAGGCGGGGGGTATCTGCATCTAAGAGTAGATACGCCGCCCTCCGGTACCTAGTAAACTGGAGGGCCACCCGGGCGCATGCCCCAAGGAGTGACCCTTTGAATTCCATGATGAAAAGCGTACTGGTCTGGCTGGGCATCATCGCCCTCTTGGTTCTGGCCTTCCGCCAAATCCCCCAGAACAGTCGCCAGATCGAAGTCCCCTTTTCGACCTTCTATACCGAAGGTGTGGCAGGCAAGTACAAATCCGTGACTCTCTCGGGTTTCGACGTCGAAGGCACCTACAAGCAGCCCGATAAGAATCCCAAGACCGGTGAAGTGATCGAGAAGTTCCGCACGGTGGCCCCGCCCATGCAGGACCTGGGCAAGGTGATCCTCAGCTGGAAAACCGAAGGCCAGATCGAGGAGTTCAAGGCCGCCAAGCCCAGCGAGAACAACTTCGCCTATGTGCTGATGTTCTGGGCCCCGCTGCTGGTCTTCGTGGTGCTCTGGTTCGTGTTCATGCGTCAGGCCCAGATGGGCGGCAACAAGGCCCTGAGCTTCGGCAAGGCGAGGGCGAAAGGGCTATCCAGCAACGCCAAGCGCACCACGTTCGCGGATGTCGCGGGCTGTGACGAGGCCAAGGAAGAGTTGAAGGAGATCGTGGAGTTCCTGAAGGATCCCGCCAAGTTCCTGAAGCTGGGCGGCAAGATCCCCAAGGGTGTGCTGCTCATGGGCCCTCCGGGCACTGGCAAGACGCTGCTGGCCCGTGCCATCGCCGGCGAAGCCAAGGTGCAGTTCTTCTCCATCTCGGGCTCTGATTTCGTGGAGATGTTTGTAGGCGTTGGCGCCAGTCGCGTGCGCGACCTCTTCGAACAGGCCAAGAAGAGCGCCCCCTGCATCGTATTCATCGATGAGATCGACGCCGTGGGTCGCCACCGCGGGGCCGGTCTTGGCGGCGGCCACGACGAGCGCGAACAGACCCTGAACCAGCTGCTCGTGGAAATGGACGGCTTCGAAGGCAACGAGGGTGTCATCCTCGTCGCTGCCACCAACCGCCCCGATGTGCTGGATCCCGCCCTGCTCCGCCCGGGCCGCTTCGACCGCCGGGTGGTTGTGGATCGCCCTGACGTGAAGGGCCGCTTCGAGATCCTCAAGGTGCACACCACGGACAAGATTCCCCTCAGCCCCGATGTGGAGCTGGAGGTGATCGCCCGCGGCACGCCCGGCTTCGCCGGCGCCGACCTGGCCAACCTCTGCAACGAGGCCGCCCTCACCGCCGCCCGGAGCAACAAAAAGTGGGTGGAGATGGCGGATTTCGAGAACGCCAAGGACAAGGTCTACATGGGCGCCGAGCGCCGCAGTCTGGTCATGACCGAAGAGGACAAGAAGATCACTGCCTACCACGAGGCCGGCCACACGGTCGTCGCCGCGGTGGTGCCCCACAGCGATCCCCTTCACAAGGTGACCATCATCCCCCGGGGGCGCGCATTGGGCGTCACCTGGCAGCTGCCAGTCACGGACCGGTACAACACGACTCGCGACTACATGGAAAGCCGCATCGCCATCGCCATGGGCGGCCGCATCGCTGAGGAGATCTTCTTCAACCAGCTCAGCACGGGTGCCTCCAACGACATCCAGCAGGCGACGGACATGGCCAAGTCGATGGTCATGGAGTTCGGCATGAGCGACAAGCTGGGTCCCCTCAATTTCGGCGGTGGCCAGCACGAGATCTTCCTGGGCCGGGACTTCACCCAGCACCGGGAAATCTCCGAGGATACGGCCCGCATGATCGACGCCGAAGTCCATGAGTTCGTCATGCGGAACTACCGCAAGGCCAAGGCGGCCATCGAAAGCCACCGGGATCAGCTGATGTCGATTGCCGAAGCGCTGCTTTCGCGGGAGACCCTCGATGGCAATGACATCGACATCCTCATGAAGGGAGGCACCCTGCCTCCACCCAAGGCCGGCCCCACCCCTTCCGCCCCGGCCACGGTGGAAGGCCCCTCGACGGATCCCGGCCTCAGCCCGGCCCTCAAGCCCGCGTGACTCACGCTTCGTTCCAGTGGGGACCACTCGTGAAGGGTGGTCCCCTTTTCATTGGGATCCTCAACCTAACTCCGGATTCCTTCAGCGATGGCGGACGTTTCCTCGATCCGGAGGCCGCCCTGGCCCACGCCGCCGAGCTGGTCCAAGCCGGAGCCCGAATGCTGGACCTGGGGGCCGAAAGCACCCGGCCTGGAGCGGCCTCGGTGGATGTCGCGACGGAATGGGGCCGCCTGGAGCCCCTGCTCTCCACCTTGCGCACTGCCATGCCGAACATCCCCCTCAGCCTGGACACTCGCCACCCGGCTGTGGCGGCCAAAGGACTCGCCCTTGGGGCCAGCGTGCTCAATGACGTCACTGGGTTCTCCGATCCGGCCATGCTGGAGCTGGCCCGTTCCTCGACCTGCGGGCTCATCGCTATGCGCAGTCGCAAGGATGGAGCAGGGTTCCACATGCCCCCCTACCGGGACAGCGCGCCGACGCACGCACGCCAGGCCATCGCCGAGCTGATCTCGATACGCGACCGACTCAGCAGTGCCGGCATCACCCAGGATCGCGTGTTGCTGGATCCCGGCTTCGGCTTCGGCACGACCTTCCAGGAAGACCTGGCCATCTGGGGGGCACTGGCAGGCCTCTCCGTCGAGCTGGATTGGCCTGTGGAGCGCATCTGCCTCGGCCTCTCGAGAAAGCGGTTCCTGGCTGCCCGGGCCGGCACCCCCGACCTTCCTCCAGCCCAGCGGGACCGCCTCACGGCCGCCGCCCATGGCGAAGCCATCGACTGGGGCTATCGGGTCTTCAGGACCCACGCCATCGGCTAATCTATACGGATGAGTCTTCGCTATTTCGGAACCGATGGCATCCGGGGTGTCGCCCTGCGCTCCCCCCTCAGCCTGGAAGAGGTGGCCCGGTGGGGCGCTGCCTGGGCTCAAGTGGCCCTCCAGTCCGGCGCGAAACGTATGGTGGTCGGCTGGGATCCACGTTCCAGTTCCGGCCCCATGTCCGAGGCCTTCATCCTGGGGGTCGGTTCGGGCCTGAAAGTGTTGGTGCTTGGAATGGCTCCGACCCCTGCGGTGGCCTGGAACGTGGCCAGGCTGAGCGCCGAAGGGGAGAAGACCTGGGGGCTCATGATTTCAGCCAGCCACAATCCCCCCGAGGACAATGGCCTCAAGGGCTTCAACGAGCTTGGCGAGAAGCTGGAAGAGGACCAGGAACTGGCCATCGAGGCAGCCTTCGATGAGCTGTCCGAGCCCACCACCATTTCCGCGATGCCGACCCGGCTGGACCTTGCGACCTACCTGGCCCACCTCGAAGGCATTGTCCTCCCCCCGGATTTTCGTGTGGTCATCGACTGCGCCCATGGCGCCACCGCGGAGGTGGCTCTCGAACTCTTCAAGGGCGGCGGCATCCACTGGATCGGCGTGCCCGCCGATGGTCCCACGATCAATGTGGGCGTCGGCTCGACCCACCTGGACGCCCTCTCGGCAACCGTGGTGGCACGGGGCGCTCAGCTGGGCCTGGCCTTCGATGGAGATGGCGACCGCTGCCTGCTGGTGGATGGCTCCGGCAAGGTGATCGATGGCGATCAGATGGTCTGGCTGCTGGCCCAGGATCGCGTGGCCTGCGGTGATCCCCCCCCCGGCGTGGTGGGCACTCTGATGACCAACGGCGGGCTGGCCCAGGCGCTGGGACAGGCGGGCATCCCCTTCGTCCGCACCGCCGTGGGCGACAAGTATCTCCTGCGGGAGATGGCCAAGCGCGGCTGGGATCTCGCCGCGGAGGCTTCGGGGCATCTCATCCAGAAACGGGTCGGCCCCAGTGGCGACGGCCTCGCTGCGGCGCTGGCCATCCTTCGCGCCCTGCTCCATCGGCCCGTGGACCGCCGCTGGGCTTGGACCTTCCGCCCCTGGCCCCAGAGGCTGGTCAACGTGATGGCCAGAGACCGCAAGGCCGTGGACGCCTGCCCTGGCCTGGTGGCGATGATGGCCGAAATCGAAACCCGCTGGGGTGAAGGCGTCCGGCAAGTGGTCCGCTGGTCCGGCACCGAGCCCAAGCTGCGCCTCATGGTGGAAGCGCAGGAATCCGCCTGGGTGGATGAGGCCTTGAAGGACCTAGAAGCCGCGGCGCGTCAGGACCTGGCCCTCTAGATGGCTCCCGATGTGCGCCGTCCCGTGGACCGCTGGCTGGTGCTGTTCGCCCTGGCTCTGGTCGCCATGGGCATGGTGTGGATCTATTCCGCCTCTGCCATCAAGGCTTCACAGAACCATGCCGCGGCCACGGCCTTCCTGACCAGGCAGCTCATGGGGGGTGGCATCGGCATCGTCTTCATGCTGGCACTGTCCCAGGTGGATCTCACGCCCCTGCAGGACCATCCCCGACCGCTCATGGTGGCCTACTTCATCCTCCTGGGACTGCTGGTGGGCGTGCTGTTCCTCGGCCCCAAGATCAACGGCGCCCATCGCTGGCTCCGGATGGGCCCCATGAGCATCCAGCCTTCGGAGCTCTTCAAGCCGCTGTCGGTGCTGATCGCAGCTTCCTGGATGGTCCGCAACCGAGAGGCCTGGCACAACCGCAGGGACGCCCTGCCCAAGCTGCTTGGACTGGCGGGCGTCCTCCTGGTGCCTCTGGCTCTCATCCTCCGCGAGCCGGATTTCGGCACCACGTTTCTCATCGTGTTCGTAGCCTTGATGGTGGTCTTCCTGGGCGGGGCCCCGAAGTGGATCTTCGCGGTGGCCATTCCCATTCTCGGGGCACTCGGGACGGCCTTCGTGGTGCTCTCCCCCTACCGCTTGGCTCGCGTCACCAGCTTCCTCAACCCGGAAGCCGATCCCCTCGGGAAGGGCCACCAGGCCCTCCAGAGCCTCGTCGCCGTGGGCAATGGTGGGTTCATGGGCGTGGGCCTGGGAGGTGGCAAGCAGAAGCTGTTCTACCTCCCGGAGGCCCACACGGATTTCATCTATGCGGTGGTGGCCGAAGAGGCAGGCCTGATCGGAACGGTGGCCATTCTGGCCCTCTTCGTCGCCATCCTCTGGCGGGGGTACCGCATCGCCCGCCGGGTGGGAGACGGGTACCTGAAATTGTGTGCCATGGGCTTTGTGCTGCTGCTGGTGGTGCAGGCCCTCATGAACATGAGCGTGGTGCTCTCCCTGGCGCCCAACAAGGGCATCCCCCTGCCCTTCATTTCCTTCGGCCCCAACAGCCTCATCGCGAGCCTGATCTGCCTCGGGCTGCTCCTGTCCATCAGCAAGGAAGCCTCAACCTAGGACGATCGGCTCGTCATCATCCTCGTCGACCAGAGTGATGTTGGAACCGCCGCCCAGCAGCACGGCATCCTCGTACATGTTCTTCAGCTTGGGTTCGAACCGCTCGGCCTGCCCGAGCCGTGCGTCCGGTTTCAGGTCCACCTGCGTGCGGACCAATCCATGAATGTCCTCTGCCGCGAGCCCCAGGATCGCACTCAGAACCTTGATTGGATTCAGAGCCTGGAAGGTCTCCACGACGGTGCTGAAACAGAGGGCATCTTCCTCCCACCGCATCACCGGCACGAGTGCTCGGAGATCGAGCCGGGCGTTCGCCTTGGAGGTTCCCCGGTCCCAGGGCCAGTCGCTCGCTGCCAGAAAGGCGGCAAGCTTCTTCTCGACAGGTTTCCTGACCTCTAGCGGTACTTCCCAACGCCAATGCGAACAGAGGGCCAGATCGCTTATGGGCGAGGCATAGCCAGGCAGGATGGACCACTGGTGTATGCGCACGCCTTCGGGGAGGCGGCGGTTCAGTCTGGCCATCAAGCTGGCTGGAGGGTCTTCGGGCTCCCGCTTCAGTGTCACATCCATGGACTCGGAGCTGCCGCCCACGTTCAGTGGAAGGGGCAGCCCAACCACCAGCATGGGTCGGGGTCGCTTGCCCAGGTCCAGGACGATGGACAGACCTTCGAGCCTGAAGGCCTGTAGAAACAGGACGTGGAGGTCCCCCTCGTCGAACCCAAGGGCATAGCCCTCCTTGGCATAGTGGAAGCGTACCAAGGTGCGCCGCGTATCCAGGTGCCAGCGATCCATGCGCTGTCGCTGGGCCTTGACGGCCAGTGGAGACAACCGCGCGGCCAGGGTTTCCACCCAGGCCGTGACCCCAACCTCGCGACGGCACACGCGCAGCAGTTCGGCCGCCTCTTCCGAGAGGCTCTCCTGGATGATCGACTCCTGGATCAACCCGGGATCAGGTGGAGTGTCCCCGCTGACCGCCGCCCGCAGAGCTTGCATGACCGCGGGTTCCAGGTTGACGCCCCTGCCCTCCATCTCGCGAAGGACCGCCTGCAGCCTGGCGCGCCGGGCCAGCGCTTCGGCAGGAATGGAAGGATGGCATTTCTGATCACTCACATCATCAGCATAGGGACCTGAGGGATGAGATGGCGCAGAAAGGCAGGAAGCGACGGTGGAAGCAATCGGTAAAAAGACCGTCCTGAACATTCTGTCCCAGGGACGATTTCCACATCCACTGTGGGAACCGGATTGCCTGTCTGGGGGAATTCCTTTCAGCACAAGACACTTGAGTCCCTGCACAATTTTGGTGGCAGGTGTGCGGATCAAAAATAATTTGACAGGTGCCGGTGGGTTCGTTCCAGCATCCTTCTCTTTGCCTTCTGACTGCCAACAGCCCAAGCTGGACTCCATTGCCATGATCCACGATCCCTACCTCGTTCCCCCACTTCCACCCAACTGGCCCTACGAGCCAGGGAAGCCCCTCCGCCCGCTGGGATGCCGCCTGAACCTGGACCTGCCGGGGCTCGGAGGAGGCTGGCGGGTATGCACGCCGGGTGGCCTGGTGCCTGCGGGGGATCCGGTGCCCCTCACCGATTCCTTTGGCCGCGGCGGCCTCCTGCGCGTCGGCGATCTGGTGCTGAGGCCGTACCGGCGAGGCGGTTTCCTGCGTCATTTCAATGAGCGTACCTACCGGACTCACCTTCGCTTCGCGGCGGAGTATGCGGTCCATCGCGGAATCTGGGATTCCGGCTTCCCGACGGTCGAGCCCTTCGGCTACGCCTGGCGGCCCTGCGGGCTTGGCGTGGAGGGTGTCCTGTTCACCCGTCTGGCCGAAGGGGAGCCCTGGCCTCGTCGCTGGGACCTGAGTGCCGACCGCTCGATGGACATAGGACGGGCCATCGCCGCGCTGTGCGAGTGGGGCCTGTGGTCTCCGGATCTGAATGCCACCAACGTCCTGCTTCCCGCCCAGGGGGGGCTACTGCTTCTGGACTGGGACCAGGCAAGGTTCGAATCGCCAGGCACCAACCTCTGGCCCAGGTACCGCGCTCGACTCGAGCGCAGCCTGAGAAAACTCGGGGCCCCTGCCGAGGCCTATGCCGTCATTGAATCTGCGCCGCGTTTGTGATCACCACGGGCTTCACGGGCAGGTTCAGGAAGTCGCTGCGCTTGTTGCTGGTCTTCACGGACTTGATGCGGTCCACCACGTCCATGCCCTGCACCACCTTGCCGAACACACAGTAGCCCCAGGTGTTGGGATTGGACTTGCCCTTGAAATCCAAGGCTGGATTGTCCACGACGTTGATGTAGAACTCCGCCGCCGCACTGTGCGGGTCCGGCGTCCGGGCCATGGCCACCGTTCCGCGCTTGTTCTTCAGGCCCGCCGCCGCCGCCCGGTCGGCTTCATTGGGAATCGGCGAGTCTGTCCGCTTCTTGCCGAGATAGTCCACATAGCCGCCGCCCTGGATCATGAAACCATTGATGACACGGTGAAAAATCGTCCCCTTGTACTGCCCCTTCTTCACATATTTCAGGAAATTCTCTACAGTCTTCGGGGCGGCCTCGGGCTCCAGTTCCATCACGATGACCCCGAGGGACGTGGTGAGCTTCACCTTCGGTTTGGGTGCCGCGGCCAGTTGCATGACTGCGATGGACAGAAGGGCGGCGATCAGGTGACGCATCAGGATCTCCGTGGGGATGACCCAAGCATAGCCTGATCAATAGGCCCCGAGACTCCTGGCCACGGCATCCCGCTGGCCTTTGAAGCCCTGCTCTTCGCGGGCCTCCCTGATGAGCAGCTTCGCCTGGTCGCGCTGGCCGAGTTTCAACATTGCCTGAGCCCGCATGAGCGCCACCCAGCCCCGCTGGTCCGGAGCCACCGGCTTGACTGGATAGAGGGACAAGGCGCCCCGGGCGTCTCCCCTTTGCATCCGGAGGTCCGCGACCAGGATCGACAGCAGTTCCCTTGCATCGCCCTTCTCTGAAGCATGGGCAAGCCAGCCTTCCGCCTCGGCGAGGCGCTTGGCGGAAGAATCCGATCCTGTCATGGGGCGCTGGAGCAGTCGGACGATGGCCTTGATGCGTTCCGGCCCTGGACGGGCCCGGCCGAGTGCTCCGCGCAGCGGCCCCCAGTGTTCGAGCGCCGCTTCAGCTCTGGCCCTCATCAGGGCCTCGTCTGGCGTATCCCCCTTGGTGGGCAGCAGGCGGAGGACAGCCTCGGGTTGCGCTTCCGGCGGGACCTTGGCCAGCGCGGCCCTCCTGAGTCCAGGTCGTTCGGCGACCGGTGCCTCCATCAACAGCCTCGGCATCAGGTCCAGCAGCCCATTTCCGGAGAGCAGTTCCGCCACGCCGACCCGGCTCTTCGCGTCCAGCGCCCCGTAGGCGCCGGCTTTCAACCGAGTGAGCAGCTCCCCGGGAAAGCCCTTTTCCAGACGCTGGCCCACCCAGGCATTCCAGGCCTCGCTCCAGAGTTTCTTCACTTCGGGCTGGACCTCCTTCAGGACCGGGTCCATCCGGTCCACCACGTTGAGGGCATCCTCCCAGAGCATTTTCCCGACCAGCAGCCGAAGCTCCACCACCTGGGCCGCCCCTTTCGGAAGCCCCTTGCCACCCTTCCGGACTTCGGCCAGCAGCGATTCGGCACTGGGCATGTCCTTCGTGTCTGGCAGGCTGCCGTCAGTCAAGAGACTGGCCAGCGCCAGGCGCGCATCATCCGCCTGGACCGAACCAGGATGATCCTTGATGAGCTTCCGGAACATCTGGGCGGCTTCCTTGGCTTCTCCCGAGCGCCCCAGGAATCTGCCCCAGGCCAGCTCCAGCCTCGGCAGCAGTTCGCTGCCCGGGTAGAGGTTCTGGAAATCCTTGAGGCCCGCCTGGGCCTGCTCCCGTTCATTGGCGGCGCACAAGACCATGACGATCGCCGCCAGCCCCTTCTCGCCGGGCTTCTCTCTGGCATCCAGCGGACGGAGTGACTGAACGATGGGCAGCGCCTCCAGCGGCCGTTCCTGTTCCACGAGCGTCCAGATCAGGAGTTCCTGCGGCTTCCGCTTGAGCTCAGAAGGCATGTCGGAGGCCAGGGCCTGGTGCAGCCGGCCTTCGGCCTCCTTCAGCTTCCGATGAGCGATGGCGTCCTCCGCCAGGATGATCTGGGCCTCTCCCATGAAAGGCGACTTCGGCCACTGCCGCTCCAGTTTTTTCAGGGCCATGACGGCCGAGGGAAGGTTGCCGATGCGGGCTTCCAGGATGCCCTGGGCATAGAGCACCAGCTCCCGTTCCGGGGTGTTGCTGGACTTGAAGGAGTGGCCGCGAAGCCGGTTGAGGGTCGCCTTGATGGAGGCTGGGTTCTGGGCGCTCAGGGCCTGTTTCGCCAGTTCAGCGGCATCGGCATCCGTCATCCGGGTGCTGGTCGTCTTTGGGGGTTCCTTGACCGCATGAACATTGGCTGCAGCCTCGCCATGCTGGGCCGTCAGAGGAAAAGCGACCAGCAGCAGGGACCAGCCCGCGCAGCGCCCGGCGAAGCTCACGCCAGCCACCTGGCCAGGAGGTTCTTCTTGCCCTGCTCGAACTCCTCCTCCGACAGGAGCCCTTTGGCTTTCAGCGCCGCCAGGCGCTCCAGATCCGCCAGGGCGTCCGCTCGACCAGGCCCACCGGTCGGAGCCATCTGGTTGGCCAGGATTTCCATCCGGCCCAGGGTCGTCTCCAGGCGGCCGGTCCGCTCCGTCAGCTCCTTCACTTTCTCGCGCAGCTCATCCCGCTCATGGGTGAGTGCCCTGCGTTCCATGAGGCGTCGCAGCGTGTTCCTGAACTGGTCGATCTGCATGGGCTTGGTGACGAAATCGAAGGCGCCCAGTTCCATGGCCTCGGTCGCTTCCCGCACGCTCCCATAGCCGGTGAGCACCAGCACCGTGCAGCTGGGATTCCGATTGAGGGCGCACTTCAGGACGTCCATCCCCGTCTTGCCAGGCATGACCAGGTCCGTGATCACCAGGTCAAAGGGTGGCTGCTCGGCCTTGAGTTTCCGTTCTGCCTCCTCGCCAGTGGAAGCCGTGACCACCTGGAACCCCTCGCCCGCGAGCAGCGTCGAGAGGGTCTCCCGGGGCATGGGATCGTCGTCCACCAGCAGGAGGCTGGGAGCGGGGAGATGGGGCGGGACGATGGGACGGGTCAAGGGAACCCCTCGGAATGGCCTAACAATACCCTTTCGGCATCCGAGGATGGGAACTCCAACCTGGGCTGCCGGTTCACGCCGCCCCCCTCAGCCGGTAGACGAAGGCAAGGACCTGGGCCACCGCCTGGTAGAGATCCTGCGGGATGGCCTCCTCCAGGTCCACCGACCGGTAGAGCGCCCGCGCCAACTCGGGGCGCTCAAGGATGGGCACTCCCGACTCGCGGGCCGATTCCCGGATCTTGAGGGCCAGGTGGTCCAGCCCCTTGGCCACACAGATGGGAGCCACGCTCTTCTCGTCGTACCGCAGCGCCACGGCGACGTGGGTGGGGTTCGTGACCACCACCGTGGCCTTGGGCACCTCCGCCAGCATTCTCCGTCGGCCTGCGGCCATCATGATGGCCTTCTGCCGCTGCTTGACCTCCGGATTCCCGTCGGCATCCTTCCCTTCGTCCTTGATCTCCTGTTTGGTCATCCGGATACCCTTCTCCCAGGAAATGCGCTGCCAGATGAAATCAGCCAGGGCGAGCACCAGCATGGCCAGCATCACGTTCCGGTAGAGGGCGAACAGCGCACTCTGGAAGATGTCCAGAGAGGCTCCCAAGGAGAGTTTCAGGGTCGACAGCAGGAGGGGAATCCGGGGTCCGAGCACGGAATAGGACACCCAGGCCAGGAGCGAGAATTTCGCGAGGCTCTTCAACAGGTCCACCACGGCCCGCGTGGAGAACAGGCGCGAGAAGCCCTGGGCCGGGTTCAACCGGTCGAACTTGGGCTGCAGGGGCTTGGCACTGAAGGAGAAGCCTCGCTGGGCGAATCCGGAAATCAAGGCCACCAGGAGGTTGAGCAGCAGGAAGGGGAGCAGCAGGCGCCCCAGGATTCGGAGCACATCCTGGAGGAGGGTCATCAGCCCGGCCTCGGCGAGCGCCCCGGGCTGGGCCATCCGAAGGAAGTGCGCCACCTGGTTGCCCATGAGGGCAACGGTGGCTCCGCCCAGCCCCAGGAACATGAAGAAGTTTCCCCAGAGCAGAATGGCGCCGTCAAAATCGCTGCTGCGCGGGACGGAGCCTTCCTCCCGCGCCTTCTGGCGTCGCCTGGGGGTGGCTTTCTCCGTGCGGCTGGGATCGTGGGCCATGTCAGCCGCCCAGCAGCTTCATGGTCAGCCGGGGAACGGCCTCGAACATCGGCATCAGCCAGGGGCCCAGCTCTCTCAGGACCAGGCCGAGGATCGTCAGGCCGAGGGAGATCTTCAAGGGAAAGCTGAGCTGCAGGAGCTGGAGCTGGGGCATGAACTTCCCGGAGATCCCCAGGACCAGATCCATGAGGAACAGCACCGCCAGCACAGGGAAGGCCAGCTGGAACCCTTTGGCCAGCAGCTGGCCGATGAGGGTGATGAGCCCGAACGTCTGCAGCGGCACTCCATGGCCGATGGGCACCACCCGGTAGCTGTCCACCAGGGCCAGGATCATCTGGTGGTGGAGCCCGGTCACGAAGATCAGGAGCGATGAGATCTGGAGCAGCATGGAGCCCGAGATCGACGTGGTCTGGGAGGTCGACGGATCCACGAACTGCACGAAGGAAAAGCCCATCTGCATGTCCATGACCGCCCCGGCGAAGGACACGGCTTCGAGCGTCCAGGCCACCACGGTTCCGATCAGCATGCCAACCGCCAGTTCCGCAGCCATCAGCCCAACCAGTTCAAGAGGACTCGATGGAAGCGACGACGGCACCGGCACGACGGGCAGGAGCACCGTCGCCAGGAGGGCAGCCAGGGCTGCGCGGATCTGAAGTGGCATCTGTTCTCCACCAAGGGTTGGGAACGTCGCCAGCAGGCCCGTGATGCGAGTGAGGACCAGCACCCACAAGGCCGCCTTGGCACCCGTGAAGGCCCAGAGCGCGGGGTTTGAGAGGGTTGGCGTCAAGGGTTGCTCAGTTCAGCTGTCGAACCACGACATTGAATTCAGTGAACATGCGGGTGGTGAAGCGGACCATCACGTTCACCATCCAGGGAAAACTGATGGCCACCGTGAGCAGCACGAGGATGACCTTGGGCACGAAGGCAATGGTCTGGTCCTGGAGGCTGGTCACCACCTGGAACACGGAGATCATCAGGCCCACCACCAGCGACACGATGAGGGCCGGCCCAGCCACCATCAGCGCCGTCTTCAGGGCTTCCTTGCCAAGCTGGGCGATCAGCAGTTCGTTCATCCGGTGTACCCCTTCACCAGGGAGCCGATGATCAGATACCAGCCGTCAACCAGCACGAACAGCAGCACTTTGAAGGGCAGTGAAATGGTCACCGGAGGCAGCATCATCATGCCCATGCTGAGCAGGATGCTGGCCACCACCATGTCGACGATGAGGAATGGCAGGAAGATCATGAAGCCGATCTCGAAGGCGGTTTTCAGCTCGCTGATGAGGAAGGCGGGCAGCAGGCATTCCATGGGCACGTCGGCCTTGGTCTTGGGAGCGGGCGCCTTGGCGATCTTCAGGAACAAGGACAGATCCTTCTTTCGCGTGTAGCGCAGCATGAAGACTTTCAGTGGAGCGGCTGTGCGATCCAGAGCCTGCTCCGTGGTCAGCTCGTTCCGCTGCAGGGGCTGGATGACCGTGGTGTTGATCTCCCGGGCCGTGGGCGCCATGATGAAGAAGGTCAGCACCAGGGAAAGGCTGATCAGCACTTGGTTGGAGGGGGTCTGCTGCTGGCCCAGTCCCTGCCTAAGGAAGTGGAGCACCACCGTGATGCGGGTGAAGCTCGTGGCCGTCATGAGAATGGTCGGGGCCAGGCTGAGGACGGTCAGGAGCAGCAGGGCCTGGAGGCTCGAGCTCAACCCGGCGCCCGAAGGCGCCTTGCCGAAATCCACCGTCACGGAGGGCAGGGGCGCCGCCTGCTGGGCACAAAGGGTCAGGCCCGCCAGCACCAGGAAGACCGCCGGAAGCCAGCGCAGGCGGCGAATCACAGGCCGCCTCCGCCCTGCTTGAGCAGCGCTTCCATTTCCCTCACCGGAACGGGACGGCCCAGGTCCACCTGACGGGACAGAGCCTCGTCGAAGGTTCCCGGCTCACCCCGGTCCCCCGAGTCCAGCTTCGAAATGAGCTGGATGCCCTGGGGGGTCAGCGCGAGGAGGAACCGCTCGCCTTCTGCCTCAAGGATGGAGACGAAACGGCGGTCCCCCAGGGCGAGGGTTTCTTCCACGCGCAGCTTGCCGCCCCCGCCTCCGGGGACCCGGCCGCGACCATACTTCTTGAGTGCCCAGAGACTTGCACCAGCCAGTCCCAGCACCAGGACCAGGGAACCGAAGGCCCGAAGGCCCGAAGCCTGGGCTTCAGGAACCTGCCCTTGCGTCGGTTTTCCGTCTTCCAGCGTCAAGGGAGCCTGCAGTTCCTTCTCGGCGGGAGAGGGCGGCGGGATTGGCCGGTCCTCCGCCTGAACCCCAAGACCGAGGCCCACCATCAATCCAAGGGTCAACATCCAACGTCGCAGCACGACAAACTCCCGACACAGCCAGGGAGTGGGGCGAGGGGGATGCCAGGGTCACTTGGAGGTCGCCGGGTAGGGAAGGCGAACATCGAAAAGTA
The DNA here is from genome assembly GCA_903884655.1 of uncultured Holophagaceae bacterium. Taxonomy (GTDB): domain Bacteria; phylum Acidobacteriota; class Holophagae; order Holophagales; family Holophagaceae; genus Geothrix. Next base: position 114,567 of record CAISFO010000018.1, read on the forward strand.
CCTTCCAGAGCCCCGACTCCAGGGTCCAGATTCTGAAGTAACTGGCGGTCGAAGGGCCATCGCCCGGCCCAGCCTCTCCCCAGGTCCAGGCCAGATCCCCGCTGGAGGCGATCTGGATCCGGCCGGGATCCCAGCTGGTTCCCGCGAGATCCGCACCAAGGGCGGCCCGCGCCTCCGCCAAGGACCGGGTCGGGAGCGCCCTGGCCCGAAGGACCCGCCCTTCCCTGGCCAGTTCCGGCAACAACGCCACACCTCCCTGCAGCTTCCAGGCCGCTGCGAGGGTCACTTCCTTCTGCCGAAGGTTCGCGGCGGCATCCGGCCCCTTGACGGCGGGCGGCTTCGGGACAGCCGGGGCATCCCACAGGGCAAAGGGGTCTGCGGGCCGTTCCGGTGCCCCATGGGGAACGCCGATATCAGCCTCCACCCGCCAGAGGCCGGTGGCCTGTCGCCGCCAGATGGACAGGAAATGGCCCTGGACCAGTACCGGATCGCCTTTCTTCACGGCATAGGTCCAGGGGCCGAAACTCCAGGCCAGATCTCCCGATTGGGCCAGCCCCATGGCCTCGGGATACCAGGCGAGATGACCGGGGTCACCGGGCTCGGGGCCATATTGTTCCTTGGCGGTGACCGGCTTCGGGGTGAAGACCCGGGCATCCTCCACCAGCCAGGTTCGGAAGGCGGTCCGGATTCCCTTCCCGTCCACCAGCCGGGCAAAGCTCAGCTCCGCCCTCAGCACGGCCTCCAGGGCAGGTGTCTGCGCCACCAGGACCGCTCCCAGAAGAAGGCAGGGCAGGTACTTCATGGACCTGGACATGGCTGCTCCTTTGAATGACGGCAAGGTAGCACCGTTGCCACCAACCTTCCCATGGCGTAGCTTAAAACGCTGATCCGCCTGGAATCGTCATGCCCATCAGACTGTTCCATGTCCACCCCCCCAGGAAGCATGGGGATGCCAACGACCGGGAGTGCTTCACGTGAGAGAGCTGCAGGACATCCTAGGCCTGGTGCAGGAACACCCGGGCCCCCTTGCCCTGGCCACCCTCGTGGGCGTGGAGGGCGCGAGCTATCGTCGGCCTGGCGCACGGCTGCTGCTGGGACCGGACGGTCCCCTGCGCGGCTCCCTCAGTGGTGGCTGCCTGGAAGGCGATATCCAGGCCCGGGCAGCGGAGGTTCTGGCCGCAGGTCATCCCCGCCTGATGCAGTACGACTTGCGGGGAGACGCGGATCTGGTCTGGGGCAGCGGGAGTGGGTGCGAAGGCCTGCTGGACATCCTCGTGGAACCACTGCCGGGCTTCCCTGAATGGATGGCCTGGGTCGAGCAAGCCCAGAAGCAGCGAGCTTCCATCACGATCCACACCGACCTGAGCGGGGAGCGACTGGGCAGGCGGAGCATGTCCAATCAGTCTGGCGATTTCACCAGCGGATTCATCGAGCGCTTCGATCCTCCCCCGGCCCTGTGGATCATGGGCGCCAGTGACGACAGTCGCCCTCTGGTGCGCATGGCCAAGGAACTCGGCTGGTTCGTGGGTCTGCAGGACCACCGCCCCGCCTTTGCACGCCTGGAGCGGTTTCCCGACGCCGATCAGGTCCTGGCGGGACACCCCGCCCAGGTCCTGCGCAGCCTGACTTTGGACTCCCGCAGCGCGGTGGTCCTGATGACCCACAACTATGCAAAGGACCTGGAATCCCTGCGTCTGTTGCTGCCTTCGGAGGCCGGCTACCTCGGTCTCATGGGCAGTCGGGCCCGGGGCAAGAAGCTGGTGGGAGAACTGGCAGCGGAGGGTCTGCGCCCGGATCACCGGCTGCACACACCCGTGGGACTGGACCTGGGCGCGGACACACCAGAAACCATCGCCCTGGCCATCCTGGCGGAAATCCAGGCCGGCCTCACAGGCCGGTCCGGCCAGGCGCTCCGGAACCTTTCTCGACCGACCAGGGAGTCATGATTCCCGCCATCATCCTCGCTGCAGGGTCTGGTCGTCGCATGGGCGGGCCCAAGGCCCTGCTCATCGTCGGTGGCGAGTCCCTGCTGCGGCGAGCCGTGCGGACCGCCCTTGGGGCAGGATGTTCGCCAGTGGTTGCCGTGGTCGGCACCTGGGACCCGAACCTCGGTGACCTGAACGTGGAAATCCAGGTCAATAGCCAGGCCGCTGAAGGGATGGCCAGCTCCATCCGCACCGGAATCGCGGCGCTGCCGGCAGAGGCGGAGGCCGCGCTGTTGCTGGCGGTCGACCAACCCCTGGTGGACGAGCCACTGCTTCGGCAACTGATCGCCCTGGCTTGGCTTGACCCCAAGCGTCCCGCAGCTTGCGCCTACGGCAACACGCTCGGCATCCCGGCGGTCCTTCCCCGGCGTCTCTTCCCGGCCCTGATGGACCTTCGCGACGACTGCGGCGCAAAGGCGATCCTGCTGCGGGAGGAGGCCGCAACCCTGCCCTTCCCGGAGGGTGGCCTCGACCTGGATACGGTCGAGGACCTGGAGCGGTTCAGGCGCTGAGGGTGGCCTTCTTCTGGAGCTGATCGTAGCGCTTGCGTGACTGCTCCAGTTCAGACAGGTGCGCCCCGGCCCACTCGCAGAGGGCACCCATGGGACCGATGAGTGTGTGCCCTAGCCTGGTGAGCTCGTACTCGGTCCGGGGTGGAACTTCCGGGTAGACATGGCGGGTGACCAGGCCATCCCGCTCCAGCTTCCTCAGGGTTTGCGTGAGCATCTTCTGGCTGATGCCGCCCACCTGCCGGTGGAGCTCCCCGTAGCGCTGCTTGCCCCGGGAGAGCAGGTAGATCAGGAGGGTCGTCCACTTGTCGGCGATGAGGTCCAGGGCCTGGCGGGTGGGACACTGGGCGCTCAGGACATTGGGAGCAAGGCTGCAGGCTTTACGAACCATTGGGTTCCTACCTTCCAAAATAGTGCCTACTTTCTTTTTGATCGTAGGCACCTAAAGTCTGGGTCACGGGCCGTCGGATTGCAAGCGCCCGACAAGGAGGCAAGATGTCCAAGATCGCCATCGTGTACCACAGCGGCTTCGGCCATACCAAGGTTGTGGCGGAAGCTGTCAAGACCGGCGCGGAGTCCATCCCCGGCACCCAGGTCCGCCTCGTCCCGGTCGAGGACGTGGACGCCCACTGGGCGGACCTGGAAGGCTCCGACGCCATCGTGTTCGGGAGCCCCACCTACATGGGCAATGTGAGTGGCCCCTTCAAGACCTTCATGGACGCCAGCTCCAAACCCTGGTTCGAGCAGAAGTGGAAGGACAAGCTGGCTGCGGGCTTCACCATCAGCGGGAGTCCCAGCGGGGACAAGCTGAACACCCTGCAGTCCCTCATGATCTTCGCCATGCAGCACGGCATGGTGTGGGTCGGCAACGCCGAGATGCCCAACCAGGAGGAAGGCATCAATCGCCTTGGCAGCTTCACTGGGCTCATGGCCCAGGCCGGCCAGGTGGCCCCGGAGGTCGAGCCCAATGCGGCGGACCGCAGGAGCGCCGAGCGCCTTGGCCAGCGCATCGCCACGGCCACGATCCGCTGGACCAAGGCTTCCTGATGACCCGGTCCTTTGTGATTGTCATGACCGAGATCCCGTTCAGATCCGCTAAGGTGAAAGCCTGAACCAGGAGACCGGATATGTCCGACCTTATCCAGCATTTGACCGACAAGTCCTTCTCGAAAGGCATCGCGCAGGGCATCACCGTGGTGGACTTCTGGGCCCCCTGGTGCGCCCCCTGTCGCGAGATCGCCCCGGTGACCGAAGCCCTGGCGACCGAGTTCAAGGGCAAGGTCGCCTTCAAGAAGTTGAACGTGGATGACTTCACTCCCTTGTCTGAACAGTACGAAGTCCTGAGCATGCCCACCCTGGTGATCTTCAAGGAGGGCCTGCCCGTGGACCGCATCGTGGGCTCCCTGCCCATCGACCAGCTCCGATCCCTGATCCAGCAGCACCTTTGATCCCAACCCGACTCCTCTGAGGAAACCATGAGCACCATCACGGGCGAAAGCCTGCTCCGGCAGCTGAACTGGCGCTATGCCACCAAGAAGTTCGATCCCACCAGGAAGATCTCTGCGGCGGACTGGGCCGTGCTCGAGCAGGCTCTGGTCCTCACGGCGTCCAGCTACGGCCTCCAGCCCTGGAAGTTCATCGTGGTCACGGACCCGGCGCTCAAGGCCAGGCTGCGCCCGGCCTCCTGGAACCAGGCCCAGGTGGAGGACTGCAGCCACCATGTGGTGTTCACCGTGAAAGAGGACATCAGCGAGGCCGACGTCGACCGCTTCATCGCCCGCATCGCCGAAGTGCGGGGGGTCACTCCCGAAAGCCTGGCCGCCTACAAGGGCTACATGGTGGGTGACCTGGTGAATGGACCCCGCCACGCCATCATCAAGGAATGGGCCGCCCGCCAGGCCTACATCGCCTTGGGAAACCTGCTCACGTCGGCCGCCGTGCTGGGCATTGACGCCTGCCCCTTCGAAGGCATCGAGCCGGCCAAATACGACGAGATCCTGGGCCTGAAGGGCACCGGCTATGCCACTGTGGCCGCCTGCCCCGTGGGTTATCGTTCGGACGATGACAAGTACGCCAGCGTACCCAAGGTGCGCTTCGACGCCAAGGATGTTGTCGATCACCGCTGATGTGAGGAGTTCCCCATGCAGACCCGCACCCTCGGAACCCAGGGACTCCAGGTCTCCGCCCTCGGCCTCGGCTGCATGGGCATGTCGGACTTCTACGGGCACCGGGATGATGCCGAATCCACGGCCACCCTCCACCATGCCGTGGCCCGGGGCATCACCTTTTTCGATACTGCGGACATGTACGGCCCCCACACGAACGAGATCTTGGTGGGGAAGGCCCTGGCAAGCGTCCGTAACAAGGTCGTCATCGCGACGAAGTTCGGCATCGTCCGGGATCCGGGCAACCCGGGGGTTCGCGGGGTTTGCGGCCGCCCGGACTATGTGCACAGCGCCTGCGAAGGCAGCCTCCAGCGCTTGGGGATCGAGGCCATCGACCTCTATTACCAGCACCGCGTGGATCCGGCAGTGCCCATCGAAGAAACCGTGGGGGCCATGGCCGACCTGGTGAAGGCTGGCAAGGTGCGCTTCCTGGGGTTGTCCGAAGTGAGTGCCGCCACCTTGCGCCGGGCCTGCGCCATCCATCCCATCAGTGCCGTGCAATCCGAATATTCCCTGTGGACCCGCGATCCCGAGGACGGCCTGCTCCAGACCTGCCGGGAATTGGGGGTGGGCTTTGTGCCCTACAGCCCCCTGGGCCGGGGCTTCCTCACAGGCCAGATCAAGCGGTTTGAAGACTTCGAACTCGGGGACTACCGGCGAAACTCGCCGCGGTTCCAGGGCGAGAACTTTCAGAAGAACCTGGACCTCGTCGCGCGTCTTCAGGACATGGCAGCGGCCCGCAGCTGCACGCCCGCCCAGCTGGCCCTGGCCTGGGTGCTGGGTCAGGGGGGTGACCTGGCACCCATTCCTGGCACGAAGCGAAGGGAACGCCTGGACGAGAACCTGGGCGCCCTTGAGCAGCTGCTCTGCCCCGGCGAACTGCAGGAGCTGAGTGGTCTCTTTCCGCCGGGAATCGCCTCGGGCACTCGCTACCCGGAGGCCATGATGCACATGGTGAACCGCTAGGGCATCCAACCTGCGGAGGGTTCATGGCCAGCCGCACGGAAGCCTATCCCGACAACACCCCCGGCTCCTTCTTCGTGGACCGCAGCTGCATCGACTGTGGCACCTGCTATCAGTTCGCACCGGACACCTTCGCCGATGGCGGCGATCACGCGAGGGTGCATGCCCAGCCCGATGGTGCGGCCGCACGCCTGCGGGCTTCCATGGCCCTGGTGGCCTGTCCTGTTGGGTCCATCGGCGCGGAGGACAAGGCCGCCATTGCCGAGGCCTCCCGCGCCTTCCCCCATCCCCTGTCTGGAAACGTCTTCTTCTGCGGCTACACCAGTGACAAGAGCTTCGGCGCCTGGAGCTACCTGATCCGCCGCCCCGAAGGCAATGTCCTCGTGGATTCCCCGCGCGCCGCGGAGCCGCTCATGAAGAACCTGGAAGCCCTCGGCGGGGTGGCCTTGCTGGTGCTCAGCCACCGGGATGATGTGGCGGACCATGCGGCCTTCCACGCCCGGTTCGGCTGTGAACGCATCATGCACCGGGCCGACGGGATGACGGGCCTCGAGCGCCTGGTGGAAGGCGATGCACCCATCCCGCTGGCCGAGGACCTGCTGCTGATCCCTACGCCCGGCCATACCGCAGGCAGCGCCTGCCTGCTCTACCGGGACTTCCTCTTCACCGGCGACCACCTCTGGTGGAACCCGGACATGGGCCGACTATCCGCGTCCAAGGCCTACAACTGGCATTCCTGGGAGCAGCAGCTTGACAGTCTGGAAAACCTGCTGGCCTTTCCGTTCACCTGGGTGCTGCCCGGCCATGGCAGCATCCACCGGGCTCCGGGCCCTGAAGCGATGCGGTCCGAGCTGGAGGCGGCGATCCGGGTCCTCAAAGGCGCCTGATCCGGGCGTCGGGGACGTGGGAAACTGGGAAGTTCCCCTGGAGTTCCCATGAGCACCACTTCGGATGCCCCCGTCATCACCGCCCCCCGGGGCACCCACCTGCACTGCAAGGGCTGGGTCCAGGAGGCGGCCCTGCGCATGCTCATGAACAACCTGGATCCCGAGGTGGCCGAGCGCCCCGAAGACCTGGTGGTCTACGGCGGCCTGGGCAAGGCGGCCCGGAACTGGGACTGCTTCCACGCCATCGTGAAGGAGCTGAAGCACCTCAGTGACGACGAGACCCTGCTGGTGCAGAGTGGCAAGCCCGTGGGGGTGGTGAAGACTCACCCGGACGCGCCCCGGGTGCTCATCGCCAACTCCAACCTGGTGCCCAAGTGGGCCACCTGGGAAGTCTTCCGCGAGCTGGACCAGAAGGGCCTGATGATGTACGGCCAGATGACCGCTGGCAGCTGGATCTACATCGGCAGCCAGGGCATCGTCCAGGGCACCTACGAAACTTTTGCAGAGGCGGCCCGCCAGCATTTCAATGGCACCTTGGCCGGCACCTGGACCCTGACCGCAGGCCTGGGCGGCATGGGCGGCGCCCAGCCCCTGGCCGTCACCATGAACGGCGGTGTGGCCCTCTGCATCGAGGTGGATCGGACCCGCATCCAGAAGCGCCTCGACACCCGCTACCTGGATGAGTGGACTGACAACCTGGATACGGCTCTGGCCCTGGTGGACCAGTACGTCGATGCCCACGAGGCCCGCAGCATTGGCCTGCTGGGCAATGCTGCGGAGCTGCTGCCAGAGATTCTCAGGCGCGGCAGGATCCCCCAGCTCGTCACCGACCAGACCTCGGCCCACGACGAGTACAACGGCTATATCCCCGCGGGCCTCACACTGAAGCAGGCGGAAATTCTGCGCAAGGACGATCCCGAGGCCTACGTGGAGCGGGCCCTGGCCTCCATGCGGACCCATGTGGAAGCCATGATCGGGTTCCAGGACCAGGGCGCCGTGACCTTCGACTACGGCAACAACATCCGCGCCCAGGCCCAGCGGGCAGGCTGCGAGAACGCCTTCGCCTTCCCGGGCTTCGTGCCAGCCTTCATCCGACCTCTCTTCTGCAAGGGCATCGGCCCCTTCCGCTGGGCGGCGCTGTCGGGGGATCCCCAGGACATCGCGGTCACCGACGCCGCCATGATGGAGCTGTTCCCGGAAAACGAGGGGATGATCCGCTGGCTGAAGGCCGCCCAGGAGAAGATCGCCTTCCAGGGTCTGCCAGCCCGCATCTGCTGGATTGGCGCCGGCGAGCGCCACCTGGCGGGCCTGAAGTTCAACGAGCTGGTGCGCACGGGCCAGGTGAAGGCTCCCATCGTCATCGGTCGCGACCACCTGGACAGTGGCAGCGTGGCCAGCCCCAACCGGGAGACCGAGGCCATGAAGGACGGCTCGGACGCGGTCAGCGACTGGCCCCTGCTCAACGCCCTGACGGCGGCCTCCGGTGGTGCCTCCTGGGTGAGCTTCCACCATGGCGGCGGTGTCGGCATGGGCTACAGCCAGCACAGCGGGGTGGTCATCGTGGCCGACGGCACCGAGCGCGCCGAGCGCTGCATCACCCGGGTCCTGTGGAACGACCCCGCGATGGGTGTCTTCCGTCATGCGGATGCCGGTTATGAAACCGCCCGGGAGCACGCCGAATTGATCGGGCTGCACATTCCCATGAAAGGTTGAGCGGGGGTTCCAGCGCCAAGATGCGATGACGCCAAGGTCCTCGTCCCCCCCTGTATCGCCAAAGGCGATACGGAGAATTAAAATAAAAAATCAAGCTTGGTTCCCTTGGCGACTTGACGGTCATCATTTCAGTCCAGGCAATGTTCGAGCCTTCAGAGGAAACCCATGTCCCGCCCCTGTCCCTGCACATCCAAGAAACCCTATGACCGCTGCTGCGGCCCCTTCCATTCAGGAACGGCTTCGCCGGAAACCGCCGAACAGCTGATGCGCTCGCGGTTTTCCGCCTATGCCCTGGCAAAGGTGGACTACTTGATTTCCACGCGTCCCAAGGCCAAGCAGGTGGACGAGGACCGTGAAGAACTGGCCCTGTACTGCAAGTCTGTCAGCTGCGTGGGGCTCAAGATCGTCGGCAAGGAAATGGGCGGCAAGGGTGACGACACGGGGGTCGTCACTTTCCATGCCAGCCTCCAGACCAACGGACGACGCAGCCTCCACATCGAGACCAGCTCCTTTGCCCGGGAGCAGGGCAAATGGGTATATGTGGACGGCGTGGTGAAGGCCTAGCTATTACATGAATGATTGGCATTAGCCTTTTCGTCCTCAAGATGCCCATCGTCCGCCTGATCCGAGGACCGGGTATTCATCATTCCACCCGCCAGGTCAACTGATCTGGAATTCCAGGCGTTGGCCCCACAAAGTGCCAAAAATCTCGACACACATGCCGAAAATTTAGGGCCTTGCGTCATTTCCCGAAAAGCATCCCGAGGACAAACATGGAAGGTGATCCCGTTTTCATCCGTCGAGCAGACCACGGGGCGCGAATCCTCGTGGTCGACGACGATGCGCTGGCGCGCAGGAGCCTTCGCGCCATGCTGGAACGCGGTCACTACACCGTGGAAGTTGCCGAGAATGGCCAGGAGGCGCTTGCCATGCTTCCCTCCTGCCGACCCGACCTGATCCTGCTGGACATCCAGATGCCCGGCCTGGATGGACTGGAAGTCTGCCGTCGGATTCGGGAGATGCCATGGGGCGACCTCCTGCCCATCATCTTCCTGACCAGTGATGAACGTCCGGACATCCATGCCCAGGCGTTCCGGGCCAAGGGGGATGACTTCCTGCGGAAACCCGTCCTATCCGCAGAACTGATCGTCAGGATCCGGAGCCTCATGCGGCTCAAGCGCCTCCAGGCGGAGGTCCAGGAAGAGCGGGACAACCTGCTCGAACTCCAGAAACAGCGGGAACAGCTCTTCGAATTCATCGTGCATGACCTGAAGAATCCGCTCTCGGGGATCCAGATGGGCCTGGAACTGCTTGGGGAGCGGGACGACAACACCCCCACTTCCCAGCTTCACATCCACCGGTTGCGCGATACGGCCTATTACATGGGACGGATGATCCAGAACATCCTCGACATCGGCCGCGCCGAGCAAGTTGGACTCGAGCTTCACAAGACCAGGATTGCCCTGTCCAGCTGGATTCCCACGGTGATGCAGGAGGTTGAATCCCATGCCAGGTCCCGAAAACACCAGCTGGAATGCGTCTGTCCGGTGGACCTGGAGGTGAACGCCGACCAGGATTTCCTCCAGAGGCTTCTGTTGAACCTCATCGACAACGCCCTCAAGTATTCACCCTCAGGCAGTCACACCAGGATCGAGGCAAGCCGCACGGATGCCGGGGTGCGCCTGGAGGTTCGCGACCAGGGGCCGGGCATTCCCGAACACATGCGCGAACGGATCTTCGGCAAATTCGTGCGCATCCACGAAGGCCAGCCCGACTCCCGCACGGGATCCGGCATCGGCCTGGCCTTCTGCCAGCTTGTGGCCGAGGCCCACCAGGGCCGGATCTGGGTGGAGGAGATCCACCCCAGGGGAAGTGCCTTCGTACTCGAGATCCCCTGAACCTGGATCAGTGTTCAGCGGGGCTTCGGCTCGATACGGGCCCGTTCCTGTTCGATTGCCGCCAGCGCGTCGGGAAATGGCGCCAGGGCCCGCTCGAACACCCCGAGCGAGTAGGCGATGGTCAAGCCGTAGTTGGTGATGGGCACGCCCGCCTCCCGGCAGCGATGGATGCGGCTCGTCATCTCCTTGCGAATGCCCGTACAGTTGCCGCAGTGGACCACCAGACTGAAGGGACCTAGATCCTGCGGGAAATCCCTCCCCTGGACATGGGTGAACTGGAGCTTGGCCCCAACGAACTGAGTAAGCCATCGCGGTATCTTCACCCGCCCGATGTCCTCACCGACGGGATGATGGCCGCAGGTCTCCGCGACGAGGATGGTGTCGCCGCCTTTGAGACGCTCGATGCCCAGGGTGCCTCTCACTTGTTCGGCCAGATTCCCCTGAAAACGGGCCATGAGGATCGAGAAGGAAGTCATGGGAATGCCCTTCGGTACATCCCCAGCCACCTTCAGAAAGGCCTGGGAATCTGTCACCACCAGGGCGGGCGGGCGGTTGAGGCGATCCAGGGCATGCTTCAACTCGCGTTCCTGGACCACCAGGGCCATGGACTCGCCATCCAGAAGATCGCGGATGGTCATCACCTGGGGCAGGATGAGCCGGCCTTTGGGGGCCTCCTTGTCAATGGGCACCACCAGGATGGCCACCTCCCCTGGCGGGACGAGATCCGCCACCAGGCGCTGGCTGTCGAAAAAGTTCGCAGGGGCCAGTTTGAGCAGGCCGGCCATCAGATCGGCAAGGCCCTGTCCGGTCACGGAAGAAACAGCCACTGGCAGCGCGCCCATGCCTTCGACCTGCCGGCATTCTTCCGGGAGCGGTGCCTGCAGGTCCGACTTGTTGAAGACCACAAGGACTGGCACCTTGCGGCGGTCCAGTTCGGCCAGCAGGGCCTGTTCGAAGTCCCCCCAGGCACCCGCCCCGGTGACGATCATGCCCAGGTCCACGCGGTCCAGCACAGCGCGGGTACGGGCGATGCGCAGTTCCCCGAGGGCGCCTTCATCGTCCACTCCGGCGGTATCCACGAACTGGACGGGACCAAGAGGCAGCAATTCCATGGGCTTGTCCACAGGATCCGTGGTGGTTCCCGCCTGGGCCGACACGATGGAAACCTGCTGCCGGGTGATGGCGTTGAGGAGCGACGATTTGCCCACGTTCCGGCGCCCGAAGAGGCCAATGTGGAGGCGGAGGGATTTGGGTGTGGCTTGCATCAGGCTCCCCCTGGACCCGGCAGCTTCGAACCCAGCCTGTTCACCGCTTCTGCGCGGGTGAGTTCCCGGAACTGTGCTTCCGTGAACAGACCTTCGAGGATGCCTTGGTCCTTCACGCCTTGGCCCTTGGCACGGGCTACCAGGGCGCAGGTCGCCTCGTAGCCCAACAGGGGAAGCAGCGCCGTGGCTGCGGCGGTGCCGTTCTCTATGTGGCGGCGGCAGTGCTCCTCGTCGGCTTCGAGGCCCATCACACAGTGGTGGGCGAGGATTCCACAGGCCCTGGCCAGCAGATCCAGGCTCTCAAGGAGGCTGTGGGCCACCAGGGGCAGGAAGGGCTGCAGTTCCAGGCTGCCCAGGGCGATGGCGAACGTAATGGCCTGATCATGGGCGATGGCGAGGATCGCTGCCTGAGTCACGGCCTCGGGGATCACCGGGTTCACCTTGCCTGGCATGATGCTGCTGCCGGCCTGACGGGCCGGGAGCCGGATCTCTCCCAGGCCTGCGGCGGGACCACTGGAGAGAAGCCGGAGATCACCGCTGATCTTGATCAAGGTGCTGGCCAGGGCCTTGAGAAGGCCCGAGACTTCCACGAAGACATCCGCATTCTGGGTGGCCTCGACCAGATTCTCGGCGCGAGCCAGCCCGAGTCCGGTGATCTCCCGAAGCTCATCCACCACACGGAAGATGAACTCCCGCGGGGCCGCGAGCCCAGTGCCTATGGCCGTGCCGCCGAGGTTCACCACCCGCAGCCGCTCCTCGCATTTCGCCAGCCGCCAGCGATCGCGGTTCAAGGCTTCTGCATAGGCCCCCATCTCCCGTCCGAGCGTCATGAGTACCGCATCCTGCAGCTCCGTGCGACCCACCTTGACCACGTGGGCAAAGGCCTTCTCCTTGGCCTGGAAGGCCTCCTGGAGTTCGAGCACCCGGCGCTCCAGCTCCTTCAACCCCCAGATGGCGGCGATGCGAAGGGCCGTTGGATACGTATCGTTGGTACTCTGGTGAAGATTCAGGTCCTCCGTGGGGGACACGCGGTCGTAGCTCCCATGGGGGCAGTCCAGGAATTCCAGGGCCCGGTTGGCGAGCACCTCGTTGACGTTCATGTTGGTGCTGGTACCCGCCCCGCCCTGCAAGGCATCCACGAGCACATCACCCGCCAACTCCCCCTGAAGCAGCTCGAGACAGGCCCGCTCCATGGCGTCGGCCTTCGCGAAATCCAGGAAATACCCCAGGGCCCGATTCGTTCGCAGGGCGGCCAGCTTCACCGCGCCGAAAGCCTGGGCCAGGTGACCATGCACGGGATGGCCGAGCAGCGGAAAGTTGGCCAAGGCACGGGCCGTGTGGATCCCGTGGCGTGACGCCATAGGCACGTCCATGGTCCCCAGAAGATCCTGTTCCACTCGCATGTCCGCCATAGGCCGAGTCCACTCCCGGGACAACCCCGGTCACCGGTGATTGTTGCAGAGTTGTACGGCCAGACAGGCTGCACTGGCAGTGCCGGCGATCCTGGCCAACTGGGCGGCGCACAGTGGCAGCTCTCGCTCTCCACTGAACTTGGCCTTCGTGGTAGGCACAGTCGTGATTTTCAAAATTCATTTGGGGATTTTGTGTGAGCAGATTTTTTTGAACTTGAATCACATTTTTGCTTGCCCTGCCCAAGGACCCGACGCACAATGCCGACACGTAGGTCATCAACGAAAATGGTCGCCTCACACCCATTGAATTTCGCTCGCGCAGCAAATTTGAACGTGGAAGTGCATTGTCGTTTTGGAAAGACCGCACCTGCTGGGCCCCTGTTCAACCCGAGCATTCCCGAGGTACCGGGGCCTGCCCCTGCGAAGGAACCTACCGGCCGAAGGGCCGAAACCCGGGAAAGGAGTCAGAACCATGGCCAAGATCTTAGTGGTGGACGATGACGCCGACATCGTCGCGGCGACCCAGCTATTCCTGACCAGGGAAGGGCACCAGGTCGAGTCGGCCTTCAACCGGCAGGACGGGCTCAACAAGGTCGCCTCCTTCAAGCCCGATCTGCTGATCCTGGACGTGATCATGGAACAGCCGGACGACGGCTTCACCATCGCCCAGGAACTGCGGCGGGTTGGCAACAAGCTGCCCATCCTCATGCTCACGTCCGTGGAGACCGTCTCGGGTCTCACCTTCGGCAAGGACGCCGTGATGGTTCCCGTCGATGATTTCCAATCCAAGCCTATCGAGCCAGCCAAGCTGATCGAGAAGGTCAACCACCTCTTGCAGCGATAGGAGGACCCGATGCTCATGACCGCACGAGAGCGCCTCGCAAGAGAGATCAAGGCCCTCGCCGAAAAGCACGGCCATGCCCGCGCCGCCTTGATTCCCATCGTCCAGGAAATCAAGCACAAGTACCGCAAGGTGGATGATTTCGCCATGCAGGTCATCGCCGACCAGCTGGGCATCCATCCCGTGGAAGTCTACAGCGTTGTCTCCTTCTACGCCTTCCTCGGCAGCCAAGCCAGCGGCAAATTCATCATCCGCCTCTGCCGCACCATCTCCTGCGACATGCAGGGCAAAGAGCGGGTCATGCGCCAGATGGAGAATGACCTTGGCATCAAGTTCGGTGAGACCACCTCCGACGGCAAGTTCAGCCTGGAGTGGGCGAACTGCATGGGCATGTGCGACCAGGGGCCCGCGATGCTCGTGAACGAGAAGATCTACACCCATGTGACGCCAGAGAAAGTTCACGAAATCCTGGAAGAATGCCGCCGATCCTTCGGCGTCCACGCCACCGAACAGAAGGAGGTCTACCTCGTATGAGCCCACTCCCGACCTTCAGCAGCATGGCGCCCGAAGCGGGCCTGGACCGGGCGCTCGCCTTGAGCCGCCCCGACATCATCGAAGAAGTGAAACAGTCCGGCCTGAAAGGCCGTGGTGGAGCGGGGTTCCCCACCGGCATGAAGTGGAATTTCGCGGCCGCCGCCCAGGCCGATGAGAAATTCATCATCTGCAATGCGGATGAAGGCGAGCCGGGCACCTTCAAGGACCGGGTCATCCTGCAGGATCATGCCGACCTGGTGTTCGAAGGCATGACCATCGCAGGCAAGGCCGTCAATGCACAGGAAGGGATCGTGTTCCTCCGGGGTGAATACACCTACCTCCGTCCCCAGTTGGAAGCGGCCCTGGCCAAACGCCGGAAGAAGGGCCTGCTGGGGAAGGACATCCTGGGCAGCGGCCTGGACTTCGATATCCGCATCTTCATGGGCGCCGGGGCCTACATCTGCGGCGAGGAAACCGCGCTCATCGAGGCTCTCGAGGGCTTCCGTGGCGAGCCCCGCAACCGCCCGCCCTTCCCCGTGAACACGGGATTCCTGGGCCGGCCCTCCGTGGTGAACAACGTCGAGACCCTGGCCTGCGCGGCCTGCATTATGCAACGGGGCGCTGCCTGGTGGAAAGCGATGGGCACTGAGAAATCCACTGGCTTCAAGGTCTTCAGCATCTCTGGTGATTGCGGCAAGCCTGGCGTCTACGAGTTCCCCATGGGCATCACCGTCGCCCAGCTCCTGCAGGAAGTCGCCGGAGTGGGCGCCAAGGCGGTCCAGGTGGGTGGCGCCTCTGGTCTTTGCATCCCGGCCAGCCAGTTCTCCAGGGCCATCGCCTTCGAGGACATTCCCACTGGCGGGTCGATCATCGTCTTCGGTCAGCACCGGGACATGCTGGATGTCCTCCACAACTTCCTGGAATTCTTCGTCGACGAGTCCTGCGGCCAGTGCACCCCCTGCCGCCTGGGCAACGGCAAGCTTCTGGAAGGTGTCGAGCTTTTGAAGGAAGGCAAGTGTTCCATGGCCTATCTCCAGGAGCTCTGTGCTCTAGGAGACACCATGCAGATCGCCTCAAAATGCGGCCTCGGCCAGAGCAGCCCTAGCGCCTTCCTCTCGGTGGTGAAGAACTTCCGGGAAGAGCTTATGGGCCGGACCTATTCCCAAGTGTGAATAAGGGAGGATTCGAGCATGTCCCATACCACCATCCTTGATACCGGCAGCCGTGCTCCAAAGAGCCAGCAGTCGCTCTCCGTTCCCAGGTCCGGCAGCGATGAGGCCATCGGCGGTACCGTCACGGCCAGCATCAATGGCCAGGATGTGAAGGTCCCCCTGGGGACCACCATTCTGGCCGCGGCCCAGAAGGTCGGCATCCGCATCCCGACCCTTTGCCATCATCCCGATCTCTGCGTCGCCGGCGTGTGCAGGGTTTGCGTCGTGGAAGTGGAAGGCCAGCGCACCCTCCAGGCAGCGTGCGCCTTTCCCATCACCTCTCCGATCAAGGTGCTGACCCACACCCAGAAGGTCCGGCAAACTCGCCGCCATGTCATCGACCTGCTGCTCTCCGAACACTACGGAGAGTGCTACGCCTGCGGACGGAACAACAACTGCGAGTTGCAGAGCCTGGCCAAGGAATATGGCGTGGACTTCTTCCGCTTCGGCCACCCCGACAAGCCCAAGTTCGAGATCGACCGCTCCAGCTACTCCGTCATCCGGGACAACGACAAATGCGTGCTCTGCCGCCGCTGTGTCCGCACCTGCATCGATCTGCAGGAGGTGGGCACCATCGAGGTCGCCGGCCGCAGCGACAAGAGCTACATCACGACCTTCAAGGACAAGCCCCTGGGTGAGGTGGTCTGCATCAACTGCGGGCAGTGCATCAATCGCTGCCCGACCGGCGCCCTGCGCGCCAATGATCCCACGGACGAAGTCTGGGCGGCCATCGATGATCCCAGGAAGCATGTGGTTATCCAGACCGCCCCGAGCCCCCGGGCGGCCATCGGCGAATGCTTCGGCCTGCCCCCGGGTGAGCCCCTCACCTTCGAGCTGAATACCGCCCTGCGCCTGTGCGGCTTCGACCGCATCTTCGATACCAACTTCACGGCCGATCTCACCATCATTGAGGAAGGTACTGAGCTGATCCTCAGGCTGTACAAGGCACTTGTAGCCAAGGACCCCGACATCGCCCTGCCCCAGTTCACCAGCTGCTCGCCCGGCTGGGTGAAGTACCTCGAGCACTTCTACGCCCAGTACATCCCCAATCTCAGCTCTGCCAAGAGCCCCCAGCAGATGTTCGGCGCGGTCATCAAGACCTACTATGCCGAGAAGCATGGCATCGACCCCAAGGACATCGTCACCGTCGCCCTCATGCCCTGCTCGGCGAAGAAGTTCGAATGCAACCGCTCCGAGATGGACGACAGCGGCTTCAAGGATGTGGACTATGGCCTCACCACTCGCGAGCTCGCCAAGATGATCAGCGAAGCGGGCCTTGAGCTGCCCAAGCTGCCCAAGTCGGACTTTGACGCTCCCTTCGGCACCGCCACGGGCTCCGGCGTGATCTTTGGAGCCACCGGCGGCGTCATGGAAGCCGCGCTCCGTACCGTGATCGAACTGGTGACTGGCGCGAAGGTGGAGAACCTCTTCGAAAAGGCCAACATCATCCCCGTCCGTGGTTTCGAAGGTGTGAAGTATGTGGAGCTGCCCATCACCCAGGTGGGCCCCGTGCCGGACATCCTCAAACACCTGGTGCCCGACTGGGAGTGGCTGAAGGGCGCGACCTTGAAGGTTGCGGTGGCCCATGGCACTGCCAATGCCAGGAAGGTGATGGAAGACATCAAGGCAGGTGGAAAGTTCAGCCAGTGCCATTTCATCGAGTTCATGGGCTGTCCCGGAGGGTGCATCGGCGGCGGTGGTCAGCCCATTCCCACCTCACCCGAGATCCGCTCGGCCCGAGCCAAGGCGATCTACGCCGAGGACGCGGGCTACGAGGTTCGCAAATCCCATGAAAACCCTGATGTGGTAACCATCTACAAGGAATTCCTCACGGATGGCCCCTGTGGGCACAAGAGTCACAAGCTCCTGCACACCCGCTACGTGGCCCGGGGGAAATACATCGAGTAGCCCCTTTTCCCAGAAGACAGAGGCCGGACTTCCGCCCGGCCTCTGTCTTCTGTCCGCAGGGACAATGCCTCAGTGAAGCCCTGGATCCTTTTCGCCCGCAGTCACCGCGATGGCCAGGTGGTTCTGCTTCGGGGGCAAGGGACAGGTCGCGAACAACGTGAAGGAGCAGGGCGGGTTGTAGGCCTTGTTGAAGTCCAGGACCACCTTCCCGTCCTTGGGAGGATCGGCATAGAGGAACCGGCCGGCTGGATAGGTTCCGTGCGCGCTGGTGGCATCCCTGAAGATCAGAAAGAACTCCGGATGTTCCGGATCCTCGATCATGGGCTCCAGCGTGACTTCACGGCCAGCCATCCTGAAGGTCAGCAGCCCCGGTGCGGTCATGGATTCCGTGGTGCCCAGCACAGTGGGGATGTCCCGCTTCTGCGGAACCGGATACGGTGTGAAGGTCGCCTCGACCCGCCAAATGGGATCCACGGGATACCGGGCCACACCGTGGAAGGCCTTGCGGGTGGGTGACTCGGGGTCCTTGATCCGAACGGCGAACCGGTCGCCGCGCTGGATCACGAAGAACTTCACCCTGCCCGCCTGCAGGACATCCGGCTTGCCCTCGGCGTCAGTCTTCAGCCTCGCCTCGGTGGCAGGTTTTCCGTTCAGGAGGATCCCACTGCCCGGAAAGGGCTGGAACCGCACGACCCCGCCCTGAAGCAGAAAGAGACCAGCCTTGGCTGGTGCGGCCCATTCCGGAAGCAGCACTGTGGAACCCGGCGCAGAGCCCAGGGTGTTCTCTCCTGGATTCAGCCAGTCGCGGCCGATGAGGCTGAGCCAGCCGTCCTCGGCGGCGAGCCGCGCCACACGGCCCTGGTGCCAGGCCTCAATGGCGTTCAGGTAAGCATCCTGTGCTGGTGCCGACAGGCAGGTGAAACACAGGAACAGGAGGACGAGGATCTGGTTCATGCTGACCATCGTACCAGCGCAGCCTGGATTTGGCGTCCCTGAGGGTCCCTGCGGCGAGAACGGCCTGGACATGCTGACTGGATGGTCACTCTGATGGAGGAACGACCGGCTGGCTCCTCAGTGCCGCTCGTCGCCAGCAGAAACAGCCGGTCCCGTCCTGGTGTCGTCAGCGGCTGGGCCTCGATCCTTGGATGTGCGCGCCATCCCCACCAGGTAGAGAATGACGCCGATCAGGATGAAGCTGTCCGCCAGGTTGAAGGTCCAGTAGTGCCAGGTGCCGAAGATGAAGTCCAGGAAGTCCACGACTGCATGGCGGAGGATCCTGTCGATGCCATTGCCCAGCGCACCGCCAAGGATGAGGCCAAGGCTTACACGATCCCAGGTGGGGGTATGGTCCGCGAGGAACAGGCTGCCGAAATAGAACAGCGCGGTCAGTCCTGCCACGAGGAAAAGGATGTTGCGGACCAGGTCCGGCAGCCAGGTCAGGCTGCCGAAAATGGCTCCCCGGTTGAACCCCAGCGTCAGATGGAAGAATCCCTTGATGACGGGTCTGGATTGTCCCTCATCCAGCAGGCGCAGGATCCAGGCTTTGGAGCCCAGGTCGGCCGCCAGGACCCCCAGAGGCAGCAGCAGCCAACGCAGGCGGCGCACTAGGCCACCACGGCGGCGCAACGGACACAGAGGGCCACGTCCTCGCCGGTCCCCTGCCCGCCCTTGTGGTTCCAGCAGCGAGGGCACTTCGGCCCATCGTGGGGCGTGACCGTGACGATGGGGCCGCTATCGGCGCTTGAGGCTGCACCTCGAGCGATGGAAGAAACCACCAGCAAGTCATCCAGGGATTCGCCGAGGGTATCCAGAAGATCCCATTCCGACTGGTCCTTCAGGCTGATCTGAACGGCCGCGTCCAGGCTGGTGCCGATGGTCTTGGCCGCCCGGTGGGGCTCCATCGCCGCCTGAACGGCACCGCGCACTTCCCACAGCTTCTCCCAGGCTTTGTCCATTCCGGACTCTGCAGCAGAGCCGCCGAGCAGGGGGAACTGCTGTTCGTGGACGCTGCCAGCGCAGCCCGGGATCTGCTCCCAGGCCTCATCGGCGGTGTAGCTCATGACCGGGGCCAGCAGCGTGCAGAGGCCCTGCGCCAGCTCCCAGCAGGTCTGACGGCAACTGCGGCGACGGGGGGAATCCAGCACGTCGCAGTAGAGGCGGTCCTTGATGATCTCGAAGTAGCGGCCGGAGAGCTCCAGCTGGCAGAAGCCATGAATGGCCTGGGTGGCGCGGTGGAATTCGAAGCGGGTGTAGGCGTCCCGGGCCTCGAGGGTGGTGCGGCCGAAGGCATCCAGCACCCAGCGGTCAAGCGGGGCGAGTTCCGCGGGTGCCACTCTGTCCTTCGCAGGATCGAAGTCCGCCAGGGCACCCAGCAGGAAGCGCAGCGTGTTTCGGATCTTGCGGTAGGCGTCGGCGCTGCGGTCCAGGATCTCCTTGGAGATGCGGATGTCTTCGCTGTAGTCGCAGCTGGCGGCCCACCAGCGCAGGATATCGGCGCCGAGGGTCTTGAGGATCTCCTCGGGCGTGATGACATTGCCCAGGCTCTTGGACATCTTCTGGCCCTTGCCGTCGAGCACGAAGCCGTGGGTCACCACCTGCTTGTAGGGCTTGGTGCCCGTCGCGGCCAGGTTGAAGAGAAGGGAACTGTGGAACCAGCCCCGGTGCTGATCCGAGCCTTCGAGGTAGATGAACTGGCCGTAGTCGGATCGCTTCAATTCAGGATGGGACTCGCACACGACCGAGGCGCTGACGCCGGAATCGATCCACACATCGAGGATGTCCGTTTCCTTGAGGAACACTGTCGAACCGCACCTGCACCTGGCCCCCGGCGGGACCAGGCCCTCCACGGGCAGCTCACCCCAGGCTTCGATGCCGCCCTTCTCGATGGCGGAGGCGGCAGCCTCGAAAATGGAGGCAGCCACCAGGGGCTCACCACAGGATTCGCAGCGCAGCACCGTGATGGGCGTGCCCCAGGCCCGCTGGCGGCTGATGCACCAGTCCGGCCGGCCGGCGATCATGGCCGAAATGCGGTTCTGGCCCTGGGCAGGCACCCACTGGGTCTGCTCCACGCCCTCGATGCCCAGTTCCCGGAGGGTTCGGCCCTTCCCGATCAATTCGGAGTCCATGGTGATGAACCACTGCTCGGTAGCGCGGAAGAGGATGGGAGTCTTGGTGCGCCAGCAGTGGGGATAGCTGTGGGTCAGAGACTCCTCGTGCAGGAGGCTGCCCTCTCGCCTCAGGCGCTCCACCACGAGAGGATTGCATTCGAAAATGTTCTTCCCTTCGAATTCCGGATCATTCACGGCGGGAAGGAACTTG
The DNA here is from genome assembly GCA_903884655.1 of uncultured Holophagaceae bacterium. Classification (GTDB taxonomy): domain Bacteria; phylum Acidobacteriota; class Holophagae; order Holophagales; family Holophagaceae; genus Geothrix. Next base: position 135,176 of record CAISFO010000018.1, read on the forward strand.
CCATCCGGGCCCACGAGCTGGAGCAACCCCAGATGGTGAGCCAGATTGAAATCATCCACCCCGTGGTCCGGGGCCGTATGGACGAGGCCTGTGCCCGTATCGGCGCTGACGTAATCCGCCAGCAGCACTGGACTGACACGGGGGATCCAGGGATGTTGTGCCACGAGGGTTTGGAATTCACGGCCCCGGCGGATCTCGATCGTGTGCAGCTCGACACCGAGTTTCCTGCCGAAGTCCTCGCGGAGTGGGACGGCCACGATGTAATGGCGGTCGGCTGCCCGCACCACGGCATATTCCAGGTCCGGGTGCATGGCCACGGCCAGGTTGCTGGGCAGAGTCCAGGGCGTGGTGGTCCAGATGGGCACGAAGAGTGGCGTGGGAAGTTCCAGGCGTCTGGCCTCCGCATCGGCCACCGGGAAGGCGACAGTGATGGCCGGACTGGTCCTGTCGGCGTACTCGACCTCGGCTTCGGCCAGGGCCGTCCGTGCCCCGTAGCTCCAGTGGACGACCTTCAGTTTGCGGGTGACGCTGCCGCTTTCGAAAAGCTTCGCCAGATGGCGCACGGTCTCTGCTTCGTAGAGGGGATCCATCGTCACGTAGGGGTGTTCCCAGGCGCCCAGCACGCCCAGCCGCTGGAAAGCGGTGCGCTGGGTGTCAATCCACTTCTGGGCATAGGCTCGACATTTCTGCAGGAACTCGGCGCGGCTGAGTTCCCGGCGTTTGGGCCCCAGGTCCTTTTCCACCGCATGCTCAATGGGCAGGCCATGGCAGTCCCAGCCAGGGACGTAGGGCGACTCGTAGCCCTCCATCCACCGGGACTTCACCACCACATCCTTGAGGATCTTGTTGAGGGCATGGCCCATATGGATGGCGCCATTCGCATAGGGCGGTCCGTCGTGGAGTACCTCTCGCCCCTTCCCCGTCCCGGCCGCATTGTCGGCCTTTCGCCGGGCCTCGATGCGGTGGTAGAGCCCCTCGGCCTTCCAGCGCTCCAGCCGTTTGGGCTCACGCTGAGGCAGGTCCGCCTTCATGGGGAAATCGGTCTTGGGAAGAAAGACGGAGTACTTCTTAACCGGAGCTTGCTCGCTCATCGGCGCCCTCGTGCGTCGGGGGGCGCACCCACGCGCCCCGGGGTTGATCTTCCAGTTCACCATGGAACCCTTGCCCTCACAAGAGAAAGGGCCCGGTTGCCCGGGCCCTACCATGGATGTGGAACCTTCAGAGCTGGCTTGTGCAGAACTTGCAGCGAGTGGCCTTGATGGCCACCTGCTCCAGACAGGCCGGGCATTCCTTGCTGGTCGGAGGCGCGGCGGGCGCCTCCTCCTTCTTCATGAACTTGCCCAGGAACTTGACCAGGACAAGGAAGATCACCAAGGCAATGATCAGGAAGTTTACGGTGGCGCCGAGTACGGCCCCAATGCGGAATTTCCCGAGGACCCACTCCTCCCACTTGATGTTCGCGGGCAGCACCATCGTCACCATCGGCATGACGATGCCATCGACGAAGGCCGTGACGATCTTGCCGAAGGCACCGCCCACGACCACGGCCACAGCCAGATCCACGACGTTGCCCTTCATGACAAAAGCCTTGAATTCTTCTTTCAGAGACATGGGAGCACTCCAAAAAAAGCGACAGGGGCGTGAGCCCCCGTCACAGAAGGATTAGGTATTACTTGGTGCCCTTCTTCGCAGGCTTCTTGGGGGCGGGAGCAGGGGCAGTGTCCACGGTTCCCATTTCGTTCTTGCGCACCTCAGTCTTGCCGTCGCTGACCTTGACGTCGATCTCCACGCGGCGGTTCTTGGCCTGGCCCTCCTTGGTTTTGTTGTCGGCGATGGGCTTGTCGGGACCCGCACCCACGGTGGTGACCTTCGAAGCCGGGATGCCCGAATCCACCAGGATGTTGGCCACCGCATCGGCGCGCAACTTGGAGAGGGACTTGTTCAGAGCCAGGCTGCCCACAGATGAGGTATGGCCACTGACCACCAGGGTGTAGTCTCCGGGATAGGCCTTTAGCCCAGCTGCCACCTTCTGGATGGCGGCCTTCGCATCGGGGCCCAACTCGGCCTTGCCATTGGCAAAGTGAAGGACAGCCTCATCCAGCACGATCTTCGCCGGAGGTGGCGGGGGAGGCGGAGGCGGAACGGGCTTGGCAACCTCAACAACCGGTTCCGGTGCCGGGGGTGGGGGTGGCGGCGGTGGGGGTGCCACGGGTGCGGGCTTGGGTTCGGGCACAGGTGCCGGGGTGGGTTCAGGCGCTGGTGCAGGAGCCGGGGCAGCTTTCCTGCCACCCCAGGTATAGCCCAGGCCAAGGGAGGTCAAGATTTCGTTGCGCGCGGCCGGCAGGTTCACCCGAACCACCTTGGCGCCCACATCCAGGAAGAACTGATCCGCAGGCCGACCCATGAGACCCACCCCACCGTGGTAGTTGAGGCGGGTGGTACTGTCCGACTTCCCGGAGTACGGGGTGGCCACGTTGGTGCCACCCAATCCTGCGGCCAGGTAGGGATACCAGTTGCTGGCGCCGGGACGGAGGTTGTAAAGCCCTGAAACAAGGAGATGATTTTCATTTGCGGAACCGAGGTTCAGCGGGTTCTTGTCCAACTGGAGGCGCGTCTGGATGGCTCGGAGGTCCAGGCCCCAGGAGTCCGTGTACCAATGACCCACGCCAAGGCCGTAGTGCAGATGGTCCTTGAGGTTGGCCTTGTTCTCGAACAACGTGTCGCCTGCGTACCCAGCCACCCAGGCCGTGCCCTGCTGGGCAGAAAGGGTCAAGGCCGTCCCCGCAAGCAATATCTGCAGGATTTTTTTCATGATTTCCTCCAAAGGCGAGGTGTGACCTCCATCACACCCTACCCGGAAGGGCGCCCAACGTGCAACCGGAAATGCCGTGGAGTCCTGTCTGGAAGAGCTTTTTAACTCACTGGATAGGTCAGTGGTCTATTGTTAATTTAAGGCATGGTTCCCATTGATCCAATTGTGTGGCGGTCGCCTTCATCGCGAAGAGACCATTCCCTTGCTTTCGAGCGGCACCATCAAGTCCATGCACCGAAATGTGGATTTTGGTGGGTTTGCTTGCCAGCTTGTCCGTCCCACTCCCGGCGCCATCTGCGGCAATAAGCGAGACTTCAATTCCAGGGCTGATCAGACTTTCAACGCCGAGCTCTCGGCATCGCCAGCGACAGTAGCCGAGACATCCCGGCCTAGGCTTCGGGCGCCACGACCGTGATGAGTGCAGCTCCCGTTTCAACGGTGGCGCCCTCCTGGACATGCACAGTCTTGATGGTTCCGGTGGTGCTGGTCTTCAGCTCGTTCTGCATCTTCATGGCCTCCATGACCAGGAGGGTCTGGCCTTCCTGGACCTGGTCGCCGACCTGCACGAGCAGCTTGACGATCTTGCCGGGCATGGGAGAGGACAGCAGCCCTCCACCGGCCCCGGCTCCCCCGGCACCAGAGAGCAGCGCGCGGCGGGGGTCCACCAGGGCGAATTCGTAGGCGCCGTCGTAGAGCATCGCCCGGTAGGCATGGGCCTCAGGATCCGCGGATTTGGCCTGGTCCAGGCGGACCTCGACGGAACGGCCACCCAGCAGGATGGAATAGCAGCCTGGCTCCATTTCCAGGATGTCGATGGGCTGGCTCTCCCCTTCCCAGACCAGCGTTGTGACGCCGTCCAGGTGGAGCAGTTCCACGTCCTTGGAGTCCTTGCCGAGGATAAGAGTGCGTTTCATGTTTCAGGCTCCTCAGCTACAAACGGTTGAACCGACCCCAGTGCTTCCAGGCGTCCGGTGTTCCATCCCCACTTGCGGAAGGCTGGACGGCCCGCCGCTGTTCGTTCTCGAGTTCCTGCAGGAGGGCCGCGGCCACCGCGAATTTCAGGTCGGGCCCCTGTTCCTTGCGTTTCCAGAAAGGCTTGTCGAGCATGCCAGTGTGCAGGGCGCCTTCCCGGAAGGGTTCATGTTCCATCAGGGCCTCATGGAAGGCGATGTTGTGCCGGATGCCACCGATGCGGTACTCGGCCAGGGCGGCCCGCATGCGATCGATGGCCTCCAGGCGCGTAGGCCCCCAGGTGCTCAGCTTGCTGATCATGGGGTCGTAGAACATGGGCACATCCGCGCCTTCATAAACGCCGCTATCGTCGCGGACGTTCCGGCCGCTGGGGGTGCGGAGGAAGGTGATCTTGCCCGGGCTGGGCATGAAGTTCTTGTCGGGATCCTCGGCGTAGACCCGGCATTCCACGGCCCAGCCATTGAGAGGGATCTCCTCCTGGGTCATGGGCAGCTGCTCGCCTCGGGCCACCTGGATCTGCCACTTGACCAGGTCGAGGCCGGTGATCCACTCCGTAACGGGGTGTTCCACCTGCAACCGGGTGTTCAATTCCAGGAAATAGAAATTGCGGTCGGAATCGGCCAGGAATTCAACCGTTCCAGCCCCGACATAATCCACGGCCTTGGCGACTTTCAAGGCGGCCTCGCCCATGGCCTTGCGCATGTCCGGTGTCACATGGGGACTGGGAGCCTCCTCGATGACCTTCTGGTGCCGCCGCTGCACCGAGCATTCCCGTTCGTGCAGATAGACGTGGTTCCCGTGCGTGTCGCCGAAGATCTGGATCTCGATGTGGCGGGGCTGGATGATGGCCTTCTCCACATACACGCTGTCGTCGCCGAAGGAGGAAAGCGCTTCACCGCGGGCCCGGGCCAGGGCGGAGGTGAATTCATCGGGGTTGTGCACCAGGCGCATGCCCTTGCCGCCACCACCCATGGCGGCCTTGAGCATCACGGGAAAACCAATCTTCTTGGAGGCCACCAGCAGCGCTTCCTCAGCCATGGTTTCCTGGATGCCGGGCACCACGGGACATCCTGCCTCGATCGCCACCACCCGGGCGGCGGTCTTGGAGCCCATGCTTTCGATAGACTCGGGCCGGGGCCCGATGAAGGTGATGCCGGCAGCCGCAAAGGCCCGCGCAGCCCCGGCGTTTTCGGAGAGGAAGCCGTAGCCTGGGTGGACCGCGTCGGCCCCGCTGCGCTTGCAGACATCGATGATCTTCTCGATCACCAGGTAGCTCTCCCGGGCCGCGGCGGGGCCGATGAAATAGGCCTCGTCGGCCATGCGGACGTGCAGTGCCCCGCGATCGGCTTCGGAATAGACGGCCACCGTGGGGATGCCCATCTCGCGGCAGGTACGGATCACGCGGATGGCGATTTCCCCGCGGTTGGCAATGAGGATCTTGGTCACTGGCATGGCTTATTCCCCCTCTTTCGCATCTGCTCGCTGGATGGCGCGGGGACCTGACCCCGATCGCTCCGCTCCCACGCTCTCGCTCCGCTCGATCCCGGAGGGGTCATCGTCCCCGCGGTTGGCAATGAGGATCTTGGTCACTGGCATGGTCGGACCTCGGATTCAGGCATGATGGATGGGATGCGTTCCTCCAGCCTAACAAATCCACTGCTCGCCTTCACGCTTGGTATCTCGAGCCTGCACTGCGGCCGCAAGGGGGACCCCATCCCCAGGCCCCGGGCTGCCGCCCAAGCCATGGAAGTCCAGCTTCTGGGGCTCAGGGTGGTCCGCATGGTGCTGCCCTCGGAGGATGTCCAGGGGAATTCACTGATGGGAGTGGAGATCGTGCGGGTCATTTACTTGCCGCTGGGCCTCACCAAGCCCACTCCCGACGAAGTCTTCAGGCGAGGTGAGGTCGTGCTGGAACGGCGCCGACCGGATCTTCCTGGGCCCGGGGAAGCCCTGGTCCTGAACCTGAAATCGCTGCAGCGTCCGCAGGGCTGGATTGTGCTTTCAGCGGTGCGTCTGGGCAATGTCCCCGGGCAGCCCAGTGACGTCCTTCCTTGGTTGGATCCTGCGCTCTGAATTCAGGGCTGGATTACCTGCAGCTGGGCATTTTCACGGATTTCGAGCTGCCTGGCCCACCATTGCACCACCTCCTGGGCCAACCGGTCCTTGGAGAGGGGTCCAAGGGATGGATGTTGACCCTGGTGCGTCAGTGGCGTGAGCGTGTTGACCTGGGCTCCGAACGCCCGACCCCCCTGGACATCGTTCACCAGGACAGCATCCAGGCCCTTGGCCTTCAACTTGGACAGCGCCTGTTCCAAGTGATTCTGGCTTTCGGCCGCAAAGCCGAGCACCCATTGGTCTGACCGCCGAGAGGACGATAGCGTCGCGAGGATGTCCGGGGTCCTGACGAGTGCCAGAGACTCTGGCCCTTGAACCTTCTTGACCTTTTCCGGAGCCGGAGCCTCGGGCCTCTGGTCCGCCACGGCGGCGGCGGCCACCAGACCGGCTGAATCCGCCCAGCGGGCCTCACAGGCCTGCAGCATCTGCTGAGCACTTCGGACCCGCACGGTTTCCACGCCCCAAGGCGCTGGCAGATCGCCCCCCAGGACCAGCTGGACCCTGGCCCCCACATCCCGGAAGGCCCGTGCCAGCTCGATGCCCATGGCTCCGGTGCTGCGGTTGGTGAGGGTGCGGACCGGATCGAGATCCTCCCGGGTGGGTCCCGAGGTGATCAGCACTTTCCGGCCATTGAGACTTCGCAGCTTGGGCGTCCCATGGAAACGAATGGCCTCGGCGATCGAAGCGACGTCCGCCAGTTTTCCGGTCCCCTCCTCACCACAGGCCAGCACGCCCTCGCCCGGCTCGACGATGCCATGACCAAAGGACAGCAGCCGGGCCATGTTGGCCTGGACGGCCGGGTTCTCCCACATGCCCGAATTCATGGCGGGCGCCCATAACACCTGAGCCCTGGTGGCCAGCAGCACAGTACTCAGGAGATCCGTTGCCAGGCCATTGGCGGTCTTGCCCAGCATGTTCGCCGTGGCAGGCGCCACCACGACCAGGTCCGCCCAGCGGGCGAGTTCGATGTGCTCGATGCTCGGGTTCGCCCGCCACTCGCCCTGGTCGGGGTTCGAGCCGTAGCAGGGCTCGCCGGTCAGGCTGGTCAGCGTCAGTGGCGTGATGAACCGGGCGCCAGCTTCCGTCAGGATGCAGCGGACCCGGTGGCCCTGGTTGGCCAGCAGCCGTGCCAGTTCAGCGGACTTGTAGGCGGCGACCCCACCCGTAATGCCAAGGATGATCTGCATTAAATCGCTCCAGGAAGACCGAGCAGTTTGCGGATGATGCCGATCTGCCCCAGGTGGTAGCACTCGTGCATGAAGAGGAACACCAGCACCTGCTCAAGGGGCTGGGCCGTTCCCAGCGCAGGATTGTGGGTCGGCCGATCCCAGTCGGCCACCTGCAGGAAGGCCGCCTTCAACTCCTGGTCGGTGGCCTCGAAGGCAGCGACGAGAGTGGCCCAATCCACGTGGGCACTGGCTCCAGGACCGCCCCGGGCATAGTGCTGCTCCCACTCGGGCGCTTCCGGCACGGCGCCACCCACGAGCTTGAGGATGCGCCGGCGGGTGCTGACCAGGTGCCCCACGATCCAGGCCGCGGAAGCCACGCCATTGGCGGGCCGCTGGGCCGCCAGTTCGGGCGTGAGCCCGGCTCCGTTCAACTCCAGCAGCCGCAGATTGTTCCCAAAGGCCGTGCGCCAGAGCTTGCCCCGTTCCATGGTTCCTCCAGGAAACCCTCCATCCTAACGCCAACCGTTGTCGAATTAGCTTCCGGGTGCTATGCTTCCAGGTTCGGAGTGCCCATGACCCAGCGCACCATTGTTCGTGTCCCTGATGAAATCGCCAACAAGTACCGCTTCGTCGTGATCGCGGGCAAGCGCTGCGAGCAGCTCCAGCGCGGCGCCTTCCCCAAGGTCGAAGTGGTCGTGCCCGTGAACAAGCATGGCCAGGCCCAGGACGCCCCCAAGCTCGCCTCCTTCTGGGGTCAGGTGGCAGTGGCCGAGGTTGAGGAAAACCGCATCGCCTTCGAGGAAGCCGAGATCCTCCTTATTCCCGACACCACCGTGGTCCCCATTTCCGGGGAATAAAGCTCCCGAAAGGGTCTGAAAAGCTCCTGCCGAAGCAGGAGCTTTTTGTTGGCTGGGCATTATTTCAACACTCATTGAAATAGTCCTTGCCCCCAAGTGCTGTACAAGTGATATTCAACACTCGTTGAATAGGTGCACATGACCCACCCCGTCCAGCCAAGAACCCGGGGCCCCAAGCCCACGAAGGTGGATCCCGACCAGCTTCTGGACGCCGCCCAGTCGGTCTTCGCCGAGGAAGGCCTTCAGGCCGCGAGCCTGCGGGCCATCGCCCGCCGGGCCGGCTGTGATCCCTCCTTGATTTACTACCACTTCGACAGCAAAGAGGCCCTCTTTGCCGCTTTGCTCCAGCGACGCTTCCCCGGCGTGGTGAAAGAGGTGGTGCGGCTGGCGGAAGGGGCAGATGTCCGCCCCACCTCCTTGAAACTTTGGGAAGTTCTGCTCATCTACCACCGTCACCTGTCCCGGGATCCAGGCATCCGCTCCCTGGTCCGGGGTGAGATCGTGCGTGGCGCCGAGGGGGTCACGGCTGCCATCGAAGGCCAGATGCGGCCGGTCGTGGCCGCGATCCGCCAGGTCTTCGAGCAGGGCATCGAACAGGGAGAGCTGAGGTCCGACCTGCATCCCCTGCTCGCGACTTTCTTCCTGGTGAAGATGCAGCTCGAGATCCTGGATGTGGCGCCGGTCGTCCTGCCCCGCTTCCTGGATCTCACGCCCGAGCAGGCGGTGGTCGTGGGGATGCGCGCCTGGTTCGATCTGTTCTGGCGCGGTGTGGCCCTGGATCCCGCGGCCCCCCTGCCCTCCCTGCCCGATCCCGATCTGTGATGAGGACCCCATGAACAAGAAAGCCATCGCCATTCCCGTCATCGTCCTGGCCTTGGTCATCGCAGGAGTGGTCTACTACCGCAGTTCTGCCGCAGAGGCCCAGAACACCACCCTCTACGGCAATGTGGACATCCGCGAGGCCAGCCTGGCCTTCCGGGTGGCGGGCCGAATCCTGAGCCTGGAGGTGGACGAGGGCGCCCTGGTCAAGGCCGGGGACGTGCTGGCCTCCCTCGATCCGGAACCGCTGCAGAACAGCCTCCGAGCGGCCGAAGCCACTGCAGCGGCGCTGGGCGCCCGGAACGAGCTGCTGCACCGGGGTTACCGATCCGAGGATGTGGAGCAGGCCAAGGCCAGGCTGCAGGCGGCCCAGGCCTCCCTCGCCGAGGCCGACCGGAACCTGGTGCGCCAGAAGACGCTGGCCCCCGAGGGCGCCGCCTCCCAGAAGGCCCTGGACGCAGCCCAGTCCGTCCGGGACCAGGCCGCCGCCCAGGCTCACAGCGCCGAAGAAGAGGCCCGGCTCCGGATCTCGGGCTACCGGAAGGAAGAAATCGCCGAATCCGACGCCCAGCTCAGGCAGGCCCAGGCCCAACTGGCCACCGCACGGCTGGCCCTCCAGGACGCCGTGCTCCGGGCCCCCAGCGCCGGCGTCATCCTCACCCGGGCCATCGAGAAGGGCTCCATGGTCCAGGTGGGCACGCCGGCCTTCAGCCTCTCCCTCGCGGACCCGGTGTGGATCCGGGCCTACGTGGCCGAACCCCAGTTAGGGAAGTTCGCACCAAGCGCCAGGATACTCATCCATACCGACGCCCGGCCCGGGCAGCCCTACCACGGCACCGTGGGCTTCGTGTCCCCCACCGCCGAATTCACACCCAAGCCTGTGGAGACCCCGGACCTGCGGACCTCGCTGGTGTACCGCCTCCGGGTCGTGGTGACAGATCCCGACACCCAGCTGCGCCAGGGCATGCCAGTGACCCTCCGGCTCGAGAAATGAACGCAGGCCAGGCTCGGCAGGGCCCCGCCATCGAGATCTTCGGCCTGGTGAAGCGGTTCCAGGCCGAGGGGGCGCCCGCCATCGACGGTATTTCAACGGCCATCGCCCCGGGCACCATCACGGGCCTGGTGGGCCCCGACGGTGCCGGCAAGACCACCCTGCTGCGCAGCCTTGCGGGGTTGCTCCAGCCCACTGAGGGGACCCTACGCATCCTGGGCCTGGACCCCTTCGTCCAGGGCGACGCCCTCAGAGAACGTCTCGGCTACATGCCCCAGAAGTTCGGCCTGTACGAGGACCTGACCGTCCTGGAGAACCTGACCCTCTACGCCGACCTGCGGAACGTCACTGGAGAAGCGAGGAGGCTGGCCTTCGACAGGATGCTGGCCTTCACGGATCTGGCTCCCTTCACCGGCAGGCACGCGGGCAAGCTCTCCGGTGGCATGAAGCAGAAGCTGGGCCTGGCCTGCAGCCTGCTGGGCACACCGGAGGTGCTGCTGCTGGACGAGCCCGGCGTCGGGGTGGATCCCATCTCCCGGCGGGAGCTGTGGCGGATGGTACGGGAGCTGGCCCAGGGCGGGATGACGGTGGTGTGGAGCACGGCCTACCTGGACGAGGCCGAGCTTTGCGACGACGTGCGGCTCATGAGCCACGGGAAGGTGCTCGCCAGCGGAGCTCCGGCCACCCTCATGGGGCAGATGGCGGGCCGCTGCCTGCATGTCACCGGCATCCTTGCCCATCGCCGCGAGGTGCTGAAGCGCGCCCTCCGAGCTCCGGAGGTGATGGATGGCGTCATCCAGGGCGCGAATGTCCGGCTGGTGCTCCGGGAGGCGGGGCGCTGGCCCGAACTCGCACCTTGGGAAGCAGGTGCCGGAGCGGCCCTGGTGGAAGTGGCCCCGCGCCTGGAGGATGCCTTCATCAGCCTCCTGGGAGGTGGACCAGGCGGGGACTCGGCCCTGGCCGAGATGACGCCGACGGTGGAACTGGATCCGCACGTCGATCCCCACGCGGTCATCGAGGCCCGGCAGCTCACCAAGCGGTTCGGGGAGTTCGCGGCCACGGACGACGTGAGCTTCCGGGTGTCCAAGGGCGAAGTCTTCGGTCTGCTGGGGCCCAACGGCGCCGGAAAATCCACCACCTTCAAGATGGAGTGCGGCCTCCTGAAGCCCACCAGCGGCCAGGCCCTGGTGATGGGCATCGACCTCAAGTCCAGCCCCTCCGAGGCCCGGCAGCGGCTGGGCTACATGGCCCAGAAGTTCTCTCTCTACTCCCAGCTCACCGTGCGGAAGAACCTGGCCTTCTTCTCCGGCGTCTACGGCCTCGAGGGGGACCGCCAGCGCGTCAAAATGGACGAAATGATCGTGGCCTTCGCCCTGGCGCCCTACCTGGACACGCTGGCGGCGGACCTGCCGCTGGGCTTCAAGCAGCGGCTGGCTCTGGCCTGCGCCATGATGCACGAACCCCAGCTGATCTTCCTGGATGAGCCCACCTCCGGCGTGGACCCCGTCACCCGCCGGGAGTTCTGGGCCCACATCAATGGCCTGGCGCAGAAGGGCGTGACAGTCATGGTCACCACCCACTTCATGGACGAGGCTGAATACTGCGATCGCATCGGTCTGGTCTACCGCGGAAGGCTCATCGCCCTCGGCACGCCGGACGAGCTCAAGCAGTCCGTCGCCACCGCCGAGCGCCCCGATCCCACCATGGAGGACGCCTTCATCGGGTTGATCGAGGAGGCCAACCAGTGAGCGCCCTGAACCCCCGTCGACTCTGGGCCCTGTGCCGCAAGGAGTCCTACCAGATCGTGAGGGATCCCAGCAGCATCCTGGTGGCCTTCGTCCTGCCCGTGATCCTGCTCTTCGTCATGGGCTATGCCATCAACCTGGACGCGGACCACATCCGCATCGGCCTGTTGGTGGAGGATCCTGGTCCTGCGGCCGTCCGCTTTGAGCAGACGCTCCGCGCTTCGCAGTTCTTCGAGGTGCACAGCGGGCCCACGCGGGAAGTCCTGGCCCACCGCCTGGCCCATGGCGAGATCCGGGCCATGGTCCTGGTGCGCAGTGACTTCACGGCGAAGCTGAGGCAGGGCCAGGGCCAGGCGGCCATCCAGCTGGTGACCGACGGCGCCGAGCCCAACACCGCCAGCTTCATCGGCGCCTACTTGCAGGGAGCCTTCGACACCTGGCAGCAGGGCCTGGCGGCGGACCAGGGCACTCACACCGTTCCAACCATCGACCTGCGCCTGCGCTCCTGGTTCAACCCCAGCAACGTGAGCCGGAACTTCCTCGTGCCAGGCTCCATCGCCGTGGTGATGACCATCATTGGGGCCCTGCTCACCTCCCTGGTGGTGGCCCGGGAATGGGAACGGGGCACCATGGAGGCCCTGCTCGCGACGCCTGTCACCAAGGCCGAGTTGCTGGTCTCGAAAGTGCTCCCCTACTACGTGCTGGGCATGACGGCCATGGTCATCTGCCTGGCCGTGTCTGTGTTCGTCATGGGCATCCCCTTCCGTGGCTCCCTGCTGGCCTTGTTCGGACTCTCCACCCTGTTCCTGGGCGGCGCCCTGGGCAACGGCCTCTTCCTTTCCACGGTGCTGCGCAGCCAGTTCAATGCGGCCCTGGCGGCCCTCACTTCGGCCTTCCTCCCGGCCATGATGCTTTCGGGTTTCGTCTTCGAAATCGGCAGCATGCCCAAGGCCCTGCAGTGGCTCACCCGCATCCTGCCCGCCCGCTATTTCGCCAGCTCGCTCCAGACCCTCTTCCAGGCGGGCACCGTCGGCTCCCTCCTCTGGCTCAACGCCCTGGGCCTCTCCCTGATCATGGCCTTCTGGCTGGGCCTCGCGGCCCTGAAGACCAAGCGGACCCTGGACTGACCATGCTCAACCGCCTGCTCCGCCTCATCCTCAAGGAATTCCAGGTCGCCCTTGGCGACAAGCGGGCCCGGCTCATGCTCATCATGCCGGTGGTCCTCCAGACCCTGGTGTTCCCCTTCGCCGCCACGCTGGAGGTGAAGAACGCCACCCTGGCCATCTACAACCAGGATGCTGGCCAGGCCTCCGTGGAGCTGATCCAGCGGCTGTCCCGCACCGCGGCCTTCTCCACGCTCCTCATGGTCCGGGACGACCACGCCCTCCAGCAGGCCATCGACGGGCAGGAGGCCCTGCTGGCCCTCCGGTTCCCGGCGGACTTCTCCTGCCGCCTGAGCTCCGGAGCCCAGGCCTCCGTGCAGGTGCTGCTGGACGGGCGCCGCTCCAACAGCGGCCAGATCGCCGCGGGCTACGTCTCCTCGGTGCTGCAGGCCTATGCCGTCGAGCGCGGGGCCAGGCCCGCCTCCACCTTGAGCGTGCGGAACCTCCACAACCCCAACCTGGATTTCAAGTGGCATGTGCTGCCCAGCCTGGTGGCCATCATCACCACCATCGGGTGCCTGATGGTGACGGCCCTTTCCGTGGCCCGGGAGCGGGAGGAGGGCACCTTCGACCAGCTGCTGGTGTCGCCCCTCACGCCGGCCTACATCATGGCGGGGAAGGCCGTGCCCGGTGTGGTCATCGCCGTGGCCCAGGGCTGCTTCATCGCTCTGGCCGCCGTCTGGGGCTACGGGGTGCCCTTCACCGGTTCCGTGCCCCTGTTGCTCACGGGCATGGTGTTCTATGGGCTGGCCCTGGCGGGGGTGGGGCTCTTCATCTCGTCCATCTCGGAGAACCAGCAGCAGGCCTTCCTGGGGGTGTTCACCTTCATGGCCCCGGCCGTGATGCTGTCAGGCTACGTGGCCCCCATCGAGAACATGCCCCGCTTCTTCCAGTGGGTGGCCTTCTGCAATCCACTGGCCTACTTCATCCCGATCCTGAAAGGCGCCTTCCTGAAGCACTACGGCTTCGCCGACGGCTGGGCCCTGCTCTGGCCCATGCTGGCCATCGCGCTCGTCACCCTCACCGCCGCCCTGCGCCTCTTCCGCCGCCACATCGCCTGACCGAGACCTCCATGAACAAGCTCCTGCTGCTCCTGCCCCTGCTCCTCCTGGCTTGCCGCCCGGTTGGACCAACCTACCTGACACCTTCGCAGTCCCTGCCTGGCGCCTATGCCATGAACAGCGGGGCAAGCCTCCTGGCCCCCCACTGGTGGGAAACCCTGGGGGATCCGCAACTGAACGGCCTGGTCCTCCAGGCCATTGCACGCAGCCCCGATCTCCGGATCGCCGAAGCTCGGCTGCGGCAGTCCCGGGCCCTGCTGGGCATCCAGGACGCCAGCGGAGGACTGCAGGTGGGGCTGGGTGGCCAAGTCTCCAAGGATCGCCTGAGCCCCAACAGCGAGATGTTGGCCAACCTCCCGTTCAAGGGCGTGAAGACCGAATTCACCAACCACCAGATCGCCTTCGACGCCTCCTGGGAAATCGACCTGTTCGGCCACAACCGCCGCCTGTCCGAGGCCGCCCAGGCCCGGACCGAAGCCAGCGAGGAACGGCTCCGCGACGCCGGCCTGGTGCTGTCCGCGGAAGTGGCGCGGAACTATCTCGACTACCGGCTGGGACAGCAGCGCCTGGCGCTGGCCCTGGAGAACCTCAAGAACCACGAGGAACAACTCCGCCTGACCGCCCTGCAAGCGAAGGCCGGGGAGATCACCAGCCTCGAATTGCAGCGCATCGGAACCAGCCGAAGGACTTACGAGGCGAGTCTGGCGGATCTCCGGGTGAGCCTGAACCAGAGCCTGGCGGCTCTGGCCACTCTCACGGACCTGCCCCTGGCCACGCTGGAAGCGCAGCTGGGCACCGCCCTGCTCCCGGCCATGCCTGAAGCGCCGGCGGCAGGGCTGCCCTCGGAGCTGCTGAAACACCGGCCGGATGTGCGGGCAGCCGAGCGCGAGCTGGCCGCCGCCAGCGCGGACGTGGGCGTCGCCATGGCGGATCGCTACCCCCGGTTCTCGCTGGTGGGTACAGGCGGATGGGCTTCCATCCAGTCCGGCACCTTGCTGGACAGCGCCAGCCGGATGTGGAGTGTGGGGCCCCAGGTCCACCTGCCGATCTTCACCAGTGGTCGCCAGCAGAACCAGGTCAAGGCCAATGAAGCGGCCCTGGACGCCGCTTCCGCTGGCTATCGCAAAGCGGTCCTGGGCGCCCTGGCGGACGTGGAGGTCGCCCTCTCCCGAGTGGCCCGGAGCGAGGAGCGCCACCGAAACTTGCAGGAGGCTGAGCTGCAGCAGCGCCGACTGGCCGCCATGACCGAGCTGCAGTGGAAGGCCGGCGAGGTCTCGATGGTGCCCCTGCTGGAAGCCCGCAGAGGCCTGCTGGCACAAGAGGATCTAGTCCTCCAGGCCAGGGGGCAGAGCCTGTCGGCACTGGTGTCGCTCTGCAAGTCCCTGGGTGGCGGCTGGTCTTCCCAATCCGCGGCCAGTCCATCCCTGCAGTCTGTAATGCCGTCCGTCCACCGGGAATGATTCCGGATCGCCCAGCCAGGGTTCAAGGGAACCGGTAGCTCGTGAGGCCCAGGCTGCCCAGTTGCCAACCATCAAAGAAAGCTCTGGGCGGGCCACTGGCGGCACCCAAGGCCACAAAGAGCGGGTCCAGGTGTTCGGACGTAGGCACAGCCTTTTCGGCTCCGGGCGCCTGCTCCCAGCCGAGGAGAGCCTCCACATTCGACGCGACCAGCTTTTCACGTATCCAGCTGTCGAAGGCTACGGCCCAGGACTCGGGCTGGGAGGCCCCACCCCAGTCGAGAAGCCTGAGGTTGTGAACGATGCCGCCACTGCCCAGGATCAGGACTCCCTGCTCCCGGAGCGGTGCCAGGGCCCTCCCGGCTGCCAAAAGAAGGTCCGGTGTCCGGGGCTTTGGCAGGGACAGTTGGATGACCGGGATATCCGCCCCGGGCCGGAGGTAGCGGAGGGGGACCCAGGCGCCATGATCCAGGGGGCGCTGGGCGTCCAGCACCGCCTCGATCCCGGCTCCTCGCAACAGGGCTGCCGCTTCTGAGGCAAGTTCCGGGGACCCGGGGGCCGGATAATCCAGCGTGTAGAGTTCGGGCGGGAAACCCCCGAAATCATGCATGACCCCAGGTATCGGCGCGGAAGAGAGCCGGAAGGGCCCCGGAGCTTCCCAGTGGGCCGAACACACCAGGAAGGCCCGCAGGGGCGGAAGTCCGCGCCCAAGGGCCGAGACCGCCTGGCCCCAGGCTTCCCCGTCCAGAGCGAGCATGGGAGATCCATGCGCCAGGAACAGTGAGGGAACCGGAAGCGGTTTTTCCATGACCCCAGCATGCAACCTCATAATGCATGTTGCAACTCTTTTTGGAGAATCGCTCCAATTTCCATCCTTCCCACCGACAGTGATCCTGCAGGGGTTAAGCTAGGGTCCATTCCTGGAGACCGCATTGAACCTCAGGCTTGGTGTGAACATCGACCACGTGGCCACCCTTCGGCAGGCCCGCGGAGGCCATGAGCCGGAACCCGTGGCCGCGGCGCTGCTGGCCCAGAGCGCTGGCGCCCACGGCATCACGGTCCACCTGCGTGGTGACCGCCGGCATATCCAGGAACGGGATCTGCGGATCCTGAAGGATGTGCTCGCGATTCCCCTCAACGTCGAATGCGCCGCCACTCCCGAAGCGTTGGAAGCTGTCATTCCCTGCAAGCCCTCCTGGGTGACCCTGGTCCCTGAAAGCCGGGAAGAACTCACGACCCAGGGAGGCCTGGATGTCATCTTCCTGCAGGGCATGCTGAAGCCCGTGGTGCGGGAACTGCGCAGTGCGGGAGTGCACATCAGCCTGTTCGTGGATCCGGTCCTGGACCAAGTGAAGATGGCCGCCAAGCTGGAGACGGATGCCGTGGAATTGAACACCGGCACCTACAGCGACCTCCCCATGGATTCCGATGCCACGCTGGAATTGGCCCGGCTGCGTGAAGCAGCCCGTCTGGCCAACCGCCTGGGCCTGCGTGTGCTGGCCGGACACGGGCTCAACCTCCAGAACGTGGGTCCGGTGGCGGCCATTCCCGAGATCGAGGAACTGAACATCGGCCACAGCCTCATCGGCCGCTCCGTCCTCGTGGGCCTGGAATGCGCGGTGGAGGAGATGCTCCAAGCCATGGTGGAGACCCGATCATGAGCACGGTTCTGGTGGTGGATGACGAGCCCGGGATCCGACAGATCCTCAGGGAATTCATCGAGCAGGAGGGTCACCGGGTCCTCGAAGCGGCCGATGCGACCTTCGCCCGGCGCGTCCTGGCCCAGGAACAGGTGGATCTCATGTTCCTGGACGTCCTCATGCCCGGGGAAAGCGGAACCTCCCTCTGCCAGTCCCTCAAGGACGACCCCGACTGCCGGAACATCAAGGTCATCCTCCTGACGGGCTATGACGGCGAACGGTCCTGGCAGAAGGGGCTTCGCTGCGGCGCGGACATCTTCCTGGTCAAGCCGGTGAACCGGCAGCGCATCAAAGTGCTGCTCGAAGAGCTGCTCTCCCCGGAGAGTCAGGCATGAGCAACCTCCGCGGCAACCTGGCGAGCATCTCCCTCACGGATGTGGCCCAATTGCTTCATGTCAATCGGAAGACCGGCCTCCTGCAGGTCTCTGCGGAGAAAGCCAAGGGTGTCCTGTACTTCTCCAACGGCGAGATCATCCACGCCGAATCCAATTCTGCCAGAGGAGAATCCGCCGCTTTCGAGATCCTCGAGTGGGTGACCGGGCACTTCGAATTCCTGTCCACGCAGGTGCAGACGACGGCCACCATCCGGCGCACCATTCCCGATCTGCTCATGGACTCGGCCCGCCTTCAGGACAGCCGGAGACGCCTGGCGACCATCTTCCCAAGGCAGACAGCCATTCCCTGGCCCACGCTGCCGGCACCTCAACTGCTGGAGGGGATCAAGCTCTTTGCCGAGGAGCGGCATATCCTGCCTTATTTCGATGGTTTCCGGGATTTCCTGGAGGTCATGGCGGCCTCCGGACAGCACGATGTCGCCGTCCTGCAGGCAGCCGCCATCCTGAAGGACGCGGGCCGGCTCGAGGTCCTGGAACCCGATGCCCACATGACCGTGACGCTCATGAAATCTGGTCTCTTCAAGAAGGGGGACCATGTCGAACTCTCCAAGACCGTGGAGGGGTGGTGGACGGCCCTCGGCCCCTACCGGAGTGGCATCAAGAGTGTCCGGGTGGCCTGTCCCGGAGGGCCCTCCTTCGGGCGGGTTGAGTTCGTCAGCGGCCTGACGGACAAACAGCTCGCGGTCCCGCGAGAATTCATGCAGGTGTGGGGTCTGGTCGAAGGGACGCATGTGAAGGTGAGGCCGTCCCTCGACCGTCCAAATATTCCCAAGGACCATGCATTGGGGATGATGCCATGAGAGGTGACCATGACTGACATCCTCAACGACCTGCCCCAGGGCGACCCTACTGACAGCCTAGTCTCCGAATTCCAGGTCCGGCGGGAACGGCTCGACCAGCGGCTCCTGAGCCTCGAGGCGCTCATCGCGGATCTGCGACAGGAGCTGCAGGGCGATTCCCAGGTCAGCCTGCGCCGCCTGGCCGAGGCCGCCAAGGACATGGCCGACGGCCGGGTCTACCAGAAAATCGACATCGAAGCCAAGGGAGAGCTGGGCGCCCTGGTCGCAAGCATCAACCAGACCCTCATGAACCTTCAGCAGCTGGATGCCTCCGTCAAGCACCAGAGTACCCAGGTGCCGGAACTGGCGGCCCAGCTGGATGCCATCACGTCTGATACCGAAGAGGCCACCCAGAGCGTCATGAATCGCCTGGACACTCTGATGGCTGCATCCGACGATGCCAGCAAGGCCCTCAAGGCCTGCGATGACGGCATCAGCAGGCAGAACCAGCACCAGGCCACCCTGCAAGAGGCCATCACCGGTTTCCTTGATAGAGCCGCAGCAGGTGAGGATCAGAACGGCCTAGCCCAGGAAGTGCTGGAATACCTCTTTGCCCACCAGATCGCCACGCCGGCTGTCGAAGTGGACCTTGCACCCACCCAAACCCAGCTGCAGAAGGTCAGCGATGAGGCCTTCGAGATCCTGAACATCCTGCAGTTCCAGGACATCACCCGGCAGAAGATCGAGAAGGTGGTCACGCTTCTGAAGCAGTTCCAGGGCGGCCTGACTCGGCTGCTCGTGATCTTCAACATCCAGACTGGAGCCATCAGCGGCGAGGGTTTCGGAGAACGGAAAGTGGCGACCCAGGACCACATCTTCGAAACCAGCCTGGAAGCGGACAGCCGGAAAGACAGCGTGGACGACATCATCGCCCAGTTCAAGAAGAGCGGCTCGAGCTGACTCGTTCAGTTGATGCGGATATCGAGCTCCGCAAGGCCTTCGATGCCGCAGTGAACCTGATCACCCCTGACCAGCGGTCCCACCCCCGCGGGTGTGCCCGTGAAAATGAGATCCCCAGGGGCCAGGGTGACAAATCCTGAGAGCTGGGCGATCACCTCAGAGACGCTCCAGATCATCGAAGAGAGATCTCCCCGCTGTTTCTCGCAGCCGTTCACGGAAAGCCAGATGGCGCCCTTCTCCGGGTGCCCGATGGCCGAGACCGGTGTCAGGGGGGAGACCGGGCCTGAGTGATCGAAGCCCTTGGCCGTTTCCCATGGCTGTCCCTTCTCCTTGGCCTTCGTCTGGAGGTCACGCCGGGTCAAATCGATCCCCACCGCGTACCCAAAGACGCCCTCCAGGGTCTGCTGGATGGGGATATCCCGGCCGCCCTTCGACAGGGCCACCACCAGTTCCACCTCATGATGCAGGTTGGAGGTGGCGGGCGGGTAGGCGATGTCCCCTCCGCCAGGGACCACTGCATCTTGGGGCTTCCCGAAGAAGAAGGGAGGCTCGCGATCGGGATCCGCACCCATCTCCCGCGCATGCTCCGCGTAGTTCCTCCCCACGCAGTAGACCCGGCGGACCGGGAAGGCAGCCGAGGTTCCAAGGACCGGGAGGAGAATGGCTGGGGGAACGGGGAAGACGGTGTCCATGGTCTCAGATCCTCACGTTGAATTCAGCCCTTGGCCCGCGGATGGGCCTTTTCGTAGGTCCGGGCCAGCTCTTCCAGCCCCAGATGAGTGTAGCGCTGGGTCGTGCTGAGACTCGCATGGCCCAGCAGTTCCTGGATGGCTCTGAGGTCCATCCCCCGGTTGAGCAGATGGGTGGCGAAACTGTGCCGTAGTGCGTGGGGGCTGACCCTGGATCGTACGGAAGCGGCTTGCAGCGCGGACCGCAGCAACGTCCGCACACTGGTGGGCGTGAGCCGACCGCCCCGCTGGTTGAGGAAGATCGCCGGGCTGGCCGGAAGGGCCTTCGCCGCCAGGAAAGCCGCACGGTATCCAAAGTAGACGTCGAGGATGGTGGCTGCCTGGGCATGATAGGGAACCATGCGCTCCTTCCTGCCTTTGCCCATGACGCGGAGGGTTCTTTGATCCGAGAACACATCCTGCAGGTCCAGGCCCACCAGCTCGGAGACCCGCAGGCCCGAGGCATAGAGCAGTTCCAGCAGGCAGGCCAGCCTGGCGGTCGAGAAGTCCACGGCTTGAGGCAAGTCCAGCAGAGCCTGGCTTTCCCCTTCCGTCAGGAAAGCGGGAAGCCGCTTGGGCTGTTTGGGGTTCCTCAGGCCGGAGGCGGGATTGCAGTCGATCCGCTGGGTCTCCCATAGCCACTTGAAGAACCCACGAACCGTGGAGAGCACCCTGGCCTGGCTGGCCGGATCCAGCCCCCGGTCGCCAAGCTCGAGGGCGAACCCCCGGAGGGTTCTTGGACTCACCTTCCAGTCGTCCCACTTGGCTCGCAGGGCATGCTCGAGCAGCTTCCCCAGGTCTCCGACCTGCGCCCGCGCCGTATGGGGAGAGACGCCCCTGGCCTGCTGTTCAAGGTGGAAGACCCGGACCTCTTCACTGAGTGGCAAGGTTCGCTTCCCTGTTACCATTCGGTCACATCCCCCAAAGGTCCGGAGTCATTGTGGCGCAGCCCATCGAAACCATTGCCCAGCTTTTCTATCAGGCAGCGGAATTCAACCTGCCCGATGCTCTGGCTGCCCGGGTGAATGGTGTCTATGAACCTATTTCCCATGTCGAACTGGTGGCCCGGGTGGAACGGCTGGTGCTGGCCATGGCTGCCCGCGGCCTGAAGACCGGGGATCGGGTGGCCATCATGTCCGAGAACCGTCCAGAATGGGCCATTGCGGATTTCGCCTGCGCGATCCTGGGCCTGCCCGATGTCACCATCTACGCCACCTTGAACCCTGCCCAGGCGGCCTTCATCCTCAGGGACAGCCAGGCCCGATGGGTATACTGCTCGACCCGGGAGCAGCTGGACAAGGTGCTCGCGTGCTGGGATCAACTGCCATTCCTGGAAGCGGCTGTGCTCCTCGACGGGGAGGTTCCTGAAGGCAAGGGACGGGCTCTGATCCGCTGGAGCACCCTCCAGGAGGAAGGTCATGCGATGGAAGCCCGTCGATCCGAAGTGAGGGCCATGGGTGACCAGCGTCGGGCCTCGGACATCCTGACCCTCATCTACACGTCGGGAACCACGGCCGATCCCAAGGGTGCTGTGCTCACCCACGGCAACCTGGTCTCGAATGTGCTCGGGGCCCTGGATGCCGTGGCCATGGGGACTGGGCACCGCTGCTTGAGTTTCCTGCCCCTCACCCACATTTTCGAGCGCATGGCCGGCCAGTTCCTCATGTTCCATATCGGGGCTTCGATCTACTACGCCGAAAGCGTCAATACGGTGGCGGCGGACCTCCTGGTGGTCCGCCCCACGGTCATGGCCTCGGTGCCCCGGATCTACGAAAAGGTCTATGGCCGCATTTATGATGGCGTGGCCTCCGCCAGCTTCATCAAGCGCATGATCTTCCACTGGTCCATGCAGGCTGGTCGCAAGGTGGCCTCCCAACTCTATGAAGGGAAGAAACCCGGCGGGTGGAGCGGGTTCTGTTACGGCATCGCCCGCAAGCTTGTCTTCGACAAGATCCTGGCCAGACTCGGTGGCCGTCTCCAGGTAGCCGTCAGCGGTGGTGCTCCCCTCGGCGGCAAGGTGATGGAATTCTTCTGGATCGTGGGCGTGCCCATTCTCGAGGGCTACGGGCTCACCGAGACCAGTCCCATCATCACCGTCAACCGGTTCAAAGAGGTGATGCCCGGGTGCGTGGGGCGGCCCATCTACAAGGAATGGAACGGCCGTCCCTTTCTGAAGATCGCCATGGATGGCGAGATCCTTTGCCAGGGACCGAACGTCATGGTGGGCTACTGGAACAACGATCAGGCGACGAAGGAAGCCATTGATGAGGAAGGGTACTTCCACACCGGCGACATCGGCCACCTGGATGACTGTGGCCGCCTCTACATCACCGATCGCAAGAAGGAACTCATCGTCACCAGCGGCGGGAAGAAGGTGGCACCCCAGCCCATCGAGAACCACCTCAAGGAGGACAAATCCATCTCCCAGGCGGTTCTGATCGGCGACCAGAGGAACTTCATCTCGGTGCTCATCGTCCCGAATTTCGACAGCCTGGTCCGCTGGGCAGGCTACAAGAAGATTCCCTTCACGACCAACGCCGAGCTCATCCAGCATCCCCTTGTCTACGCCAAGGTCGGGAGCCGCGTGGAACGCGTCAATGAGCACCTATCGAACTATGAGCGAATCAAGAAGATGGTCCTGCTGGATCAGGAGATGACCCTGGAAGGCGGGCAGCTGACCCCTTCCCTCAAGGTGAAGCGCCGGGTGGTGAACCAGATGTACGCCACCCAGATCGAAGGGATGTACAGCGGGACGAAGGGGTGATACCCGTCGGCTCTGGCGGCGGCTTCTGGTAGCCTTGACGATCCACAGGAAAAGGAGGATCGCCGTGCGTTCTGCCATCGGATTGCTCATGGCTTTGCTGCTGCTGCCTTCTTCCGGATGTCGGCCGCCACTGGCTCAGGTGCCCTCCTGGTCGACCTCGCCGAGCGGCCTGGGCATCCGGGACCTAGCGGAAGGTCAGGGGCCGTCTCCGCGTCTGGGGCAGACCTGCGTGGTCTACGCGACGGGCTGGGTCGAAGAGCAGGGAGACAAGGGGCATCTCTTCCTGGACACCCGGAAACGCGGCTTTCCAGACATCTTCCCGATCGGCGTGGGCAGGGTCATCAAGGGCTGGGATGAAGGACTCGCCTCCATGAAGAAGGGCGGTCGACGCCTGCTCCGGGTGCCTCCCGGCCTGGGTTATGCTCCCGCAGAGCGGCGCGACGACATTCCCGCAGGCGCCACGCTGCTCTTCGAGCTGGAACTGATCGATATCCGCTAGACCGCTGGACCTCTGAGTCGAGGTGATGCCTGACCACTGTCTCCCCTCCAGCCAAAGCCCCGGAGCCCATCCCGTCTGGGCCGCCGGGAGCATCCGTGTTGCCGGGGCGGCCCGTTCTCAACCTGATCCGGCCCTTCCTGCTGGTCTGCTCGATCATCCTCCTGACGGAACTGGTGATCATGGTGGTACTGGAACCCTGGTTCGGGAACCGGCACTTGGTCATGGCCCTGGTGGATTCAGCTGCCCTGATTTTCGTCTGCTTCCCATCCATCTACTTCCTCCTCATCAAGCCCATGGCGCGCCACCTATTCGAAAAGGCGGAGACGGAGCGCGCCCTGAAACATATGCGGGCGTCCAACGAGCGCCTGCGTCGGGATGCGGATGAGCGGGTCCAGGCAGAGGTCATCGAGCGAACCAAGTCCGACGCCCGTGTTCAGTTCCAGGCCCGCATCCTCGCCGTTGTCCAGCAGGCCGTGGTCGCCACGGGCAAAGGCGGCGTCATCCTGTACTGGAACCGTTTTGCTGAGTGGATGTTCGGGTGGACGGAGGAGGAGGTCCGCAACCAGACCTTGGCCAAGGTGACGGGCTTCACCACAGAGGCAGCCCGCACCGGCCTTTCGGGGTTCGGAGCGGTGAAGGGCTGGACCGGAGAAGTGAAGGCCGTTCGCCGGGATGGATCCACCTTTCCCACCTACCTGACCTGCTCCCCCATCTGGAGGGCCGACGGGTCCGTGGCTGGTTTTGTCTACACGTTCATCGATATCAGTGAGCGCAAGGCGGCCGAGACTGCCATCCGGGATTCTGAAGAGAAATACAGTACCGTGGTCGAGAACTCGCCCACGGGGATCTTCATCTACCGCAACGGGCGGCTCGAGTTCGCCAACCAGCGGTTCTTCCAGATGGTGGGCAGGCCCATGCAGGAACTCGCCAGCATGGACATCGCCGACCTGGTCCATGCCGAGGACTGGCCCATGGTGCAAGAGCTCTGGCGCCGGCGCCTGGCCGGCCTGGGCGCCAGCCAGGACTACGAGTGCAGGATCCTTCACGCCAGCGGAGAACCCCGCTGGGTCAGCGGAAGGACCGCCCTCATCCGGTACGGGGGTCAAGTCGCGCTGCTCGGCAACATCCAGGACATCACCGAGCGCCACAAGGCCGAACAGTCGCTCCGGGATTCCCGCGAGTCCCTTCACAACCTTTCAGCACGGCTCATGTCGGCCCAGGAAAGCGAGCGGCAGCGGGTGGCCCGGGAACTCCACGACAGCATCGGGCAGTCCCTCAGCGCCGCCAAGTTCATGGTGGAGCGGGCCCTGGATGAGCAGGGCTTGACCGACGGGGACAGTCCCCAGGCCCGCACGCTTCGGGCCGTCGTTCCGGTCCTCCAGGCCTCTGTGGAGGAAGTGCGGCGCATCTCCATGGCCCTGCGCCCCACCACCCTCGATGACCTGGGACTCATCGCCACCATCGCCTGGTTTACCAGGGAATTCCAGATGACCTATCCCCACATGGACGTGGAACGGTTGATCGAAGTGGAGGAATTCGAGGTGCCGGACCTGCTCAAGACGAACATCTTCCGCATCCTGCAGGAGGCCATGAACAACGCATCCAAGTACAGCCAGGCCTCGAAGATCACCGTGTCCTTGAGGCAGATCCTGGGGGATCTCCAGCTCGTGGTGGGGGACAATGGCGTGGGATTCGACCCCGACCAACCCCGGCGCAAGACTCATGGCGGCTTCGGATTGGTTTCCATGCGGGAGCGCGCCGAACTGTTCGGAGGCACTCTGATCATCACCTCCGCCGTGGGCGCGGGCACCATGGTCATCGCCCAGTGGAGCCTGCCCGAGGAGCCTATTTCGTGACGAGCCCCTTCTCGATGGCATAGGTGGTCAGGGACGAGACGGAATGCAGGTTCAGCCGTTCCATCAGGTTCGCGCGGTGCTTCTCCACTGTTTTAGGGCTGATGCAGAGGTATTCGGCGATGTCCTTTGTCCGGTATCCCTCGGCGATCAGCTTCAGCACCTCGCGTTCCCGGCTCGACAGATCGTCGAAGCCTGGCCGGAGGGACACTCCATCCTTGGAGCCGAGGTAGCCTGACACCACCGTGGTCGCGATGGCCGGGCTGAGGTACCGCTCACCATTCAGGACGCTCCGCACCGCCAGGATCAGTTCCGCCGAGGTGGAGTCCTTCAGGGCATAGCCATCCGCGCCGGCCTGCAAGGCCGTGAACACATAGTCTTCAGTCTTGTGGACCGTCAGAACCAATACCTTGGTCTGCGGGCTGAGGCGCTTGATTTCCTTGAGTGCCTCCAGTCCGTTGGACCTGGGCATGGAAAGATCCAGCAGCATGAGATCAGGGCTGAGTTCTTCGGCGCACCGCACCGCCTCCCGGCCGTCCGTGGCCTCGCCCACCACTTCCAGTTCAGGCCGGGCGGCAAGCAGGGCCTTCAGTCCTTCCCGGAGGATGGTGTGATCCTCCGCGATGACCAGCCGATGCTTGGGTTCCGGGGCCATGCTCTCCCTCATTCCGCCTGACTGTCCTTCCCCAGGCTACCGATGAAGACGACCATCTGGCTAGGGGCATTTGAAGGTGTGATTACAGGTTTTTCCGGTGCTCCAATACGTAATACCACCTAGATCCCTCTCATGGGGCGAATAGTATGAATGGACATGCTCTGATGAAGGGATCCATGAAGCACCATCTCCCATCCACGTTCCTGCTGGTGCCCTGGTTGGCCTCCAGCATGCTGTCCTCGGCGGGCACCAAGCCTTCCTCCGGCTCCAAGGAGCCCGTCCCCAAGGGCAGCTGTGCGGTCTGCGGCATGCATGTGGCGAATTTCCCGG
Organism: uncultured Holophagaceae bacterium; assembly: GCA_903884655.1. Classification (GTDB taxonomy): domain Bacteria; phylum Acidobacteriota; class Holophagae; order Holophagales; family Holophagaceae; genus Geothrix. Next base: position 161,000 of record CAISFO010000018.1, read on the forward strand.
ACTGGGCGGCCTCGGTTTCCTTCCAGGATGGAACCCAGGCCTGGTTCGACGGACCCAAGGACCTCTTCACCTTCCTGCTGGACCTGAACCGTTACGCCTCGAAACGGACCCCTGCGGATATCACCGAGGTCCGGGTGAAGGACTACTACCGCCTCAGGTCGATCGACGGGCGGAAGGCATTCTATGTCCTGGGCAGCGATGTCATGGGTCCCATGGGACGGGAGCTGGTGCCTTTCGCCTCCGAAACCAGCGCCAGGGATTTCCTCAAGGATCACCATGGGCAGAAGGTGGTGACTTTTTCAGAGATCACTGCCAGCCACCTGAAGGCTCTCGAGTGAAGGCTACTCTTTGGAGCGCGGTTCCCGGGGCTTTGGTGCCATGAGAAAATCCTCCTTCTGCGTGGCCGTGATCGGTGTCCAGTCGACGCTCTTCCTGGGCATGGTCCTTCACGCCAGGACCCAGGAGAGCCAAGCCCGGCAGCAGCGTCAGGCCAGCCTGGTTCTGGTGCGCAACCTCGGCCTCACGGACCTCTGTCTCTTCACCGAAGCCCGCTACACTCGCCATCCCGCCATGGCCGACCGCCACGCCGCCTTCCAGGACCATCCCATGGGCCTGGACCACTTCCCTTCCGGTTCCCTCGTGACTCCGCCCCCTTTCCCGAGCCCCCATGCGCGCCCCCATCCAGCGCTACCGCAACATCCTTGATTTCGCCCTCACCTCGCTGCTGAGGCGGAAGGGGCGCAACCTGGCCCTGATCTGCGTCTATACGCTGGTGGTGTTTGTCATCGCGTCCCTGATCTTCTTCGTGCAGGCCCTCAAGCGTGAAGCCCGGGAGCTGCTGGCCCAGGCCCCGGACATGGTCGTACAGCGCCTGGTGGCGGGCCGTCACGATCCCATGCCCCTGGCCCAGGCGGATGCCGTCCGGGCCATCCGGGGCGTCGAGGAAGTGCAGCCCAGGCTCTGGGGCTACTACTACGATCCAGTGTTCGGAGGCAACCTCACGGTCATGGCCACGGAGGACAAGGCGTTGCTGCCCGAGTCCGTGTGGGTGGGCCAGGGGGTCGCCCGCAACATGCGAGTCAAGGAGGGTGACCTCATTCCGCTCAGGGCCTATGGAGGCCAACCGATGCTGTTCACGGTGCAAAAGACCCTGCCCGAGGACTCCGAGTTGGTGTCCTCCGACCTGGTGGTCATGGCACCAGCCGATTTCCGAAGCCTCTTCAACTTCCCCGAAGGTCTGGCCACAGACCTGGCGATCATGGCTGGTAACCCGCGTGAGCTTCCCACCATCGCCGCCAAGATCGTCGAGCAGTACCCGGATGCAAGGCCCATCCTGAAATCCGAGCTCCTACGGACCTACGAGGCCATCTTCGATTGGCGGGGCGGGCTCATGGTGGTGGTCCTGGGGTCCGCCGTTCTCGCCTTCATCATCTTCGCCTGGGACAAGGCCACGGGCCTTTCCGCCGAAGAACGCAAGGAGATCGGGATCCTCAAGTCCATCGGCTGGGAAAGCTCGGATGTCCTCCTGCTCAAGTTCTGGGAGGGCTCGGTCGTGTCGCTGACGGCCTTCCTGACGGGGGTGCTGCTTGCCTATGCCCATGTCTTCTTCTTCTCGGCGTCGCTCTTCGAGCACGCTCTGAAGGGCTGGTCCGTGCTCTTCCCCCGCTACCGGTTGGTGCCGGTCCTTGATGGCTACCAGTTCACGGTGCTGTTCTTCCTTACGGTGCTGCCCTACACCGCCGCCACCCTGGTGCCCATCTGGCGGGCGGCCACGGTGGATCCGGATGCGGCCATGAGGAGTTGACGATGATCGAACTCGTGGACGTCGTGAAGACCTACCAGGCGGGGCTCGAGACCCCCTTCACCGCGGTGGCTGGGGTCAACCTCACCATCCCTGATGGCAAGCTCACCGTGCTCAAGGGCCCCAGCGGCTCGGGCAAGACCACGCTGCTGACCCTCATCGGTTGCATGGCCCGGCCCACCTCTGGCCGGATCCATCTCCACGGCCTGCCCGCTGGCACCCTCCCCCAACTCCAGGAAGGGGACACGGTCGAGATCACCAGCCTGCCCGAGCGCTTCCTCACCAGCATCCGCCGCCGCACCTTCGGGTTCATCTTCCAGCAGTTCAATCTGGTGCGCGGTGTCTCGGTCATGGAAAACGTGCTGCTGCCCACCTACCCGATGGGTCTGGATCACAGGGTCGCCGAAGGCCGGGCGGTCCAGCGGCTGGAGAGCCTGGGACTGGGGCGGCACCTGCGCGCCTCCGTGGACCGGCTCTCCGGGGGCGAAGCCCAGCGGGTGGCCATCGCCCGGGCCCTCATCAACGATCCCGCCGTGATCATCGCGGACGAACCCACCGCCCACCTGGATTCCCGGTTGTCCGAGGATTTCATGCATCTGATGGGTCAGTACAGGGCCGCCGGGAAGACCCTTCTCATCACCAGTCACGATCCCATCGTCTACAACTCACCCCTGGCAGACAGGGTGGTCGAGATGCGGGACGGACAGGTCCTGGCCAACGCATGATCCAGCACCCGGGTATCCTCGCCCTGCTCCTGGCCTCAGGGCTTGTCAGCCTGCTGCTCCTGGGGGCCGGTTGGCAGGGCTGGCGGATCCTGCGCGGATGGGACCTGCGCAGAGGCAGCGAACGGCAGCTTGACCTGGAGCGCCGCACCTACCTGGTCTCTACGTTGGTGGCCAATGCCCTCGTGATTCAGGTCCTGTCCCTGTTTCTGTTCATCTTCACGGCCGATGGCCTGCATAACCAGTTCGTGGGGGCCATGTGCGCGGCCGGAGCGCTGGCCGTGAATGCCTTTGGCTATCCCACTTTGCTGCTGAAGGTGGTCACCTGCCTCCTGGCCGGCGTCTGGCTGGTCCTGCACCGGGCCGACACTCAGGGCTACGACTACCCACTCATCCGCCCCAAGTACCTCCTGCTGCTGATTCTGGTCCCCCTCGTGCTGGTGGAAACCTGGCTCCAGGCTCGCTACCTCCTGGGCCTGAAGGCCGACGTGATGACTTCCTGCTGCGGCAGCCTCTTCGGACAGGGCCGCCAGGGCTTCGCCGCCGAGCTCGCCGGACTGCCTCCACGGATCATCCAGCCGGTCTTCTGGGCCTCCTTCGGGGCACTGCTTCTGTCCGGAACTGTGGTCATCCGGATCCGCCGAGGGGCAGCTTGGTTCTCTTTGTTGAGCCTCGTGTTCCTGGCCATATCCGTGGCGGCACTCATTTCGGTGTTCTGCCTCTACATCTATGAACTGCCTACCCACCACTGTCCCTTCTGCCTCCTGCAACGGGAGTACGGGTTCGTCGGCTATCCGATCTACGGCACCCTTCTCGGGGGTGCCATCTGCGGCCTGGGCACAGGGGCCCTGTACCCCTTCCGGACCCGGAAGAGCCTCCTGGCATCCCTGCCCCGCATGCAGTCCCGCCTAGCCTGGCTCACCCTTGCCCTGGCGGGCGCCTTCACTCTGATCGTCGCGCTCTGGATGGCGGCCTCTCCCTTGAAGCTCTAGGGCCTGACTTCAAAGGAGCTGCGAGCCTTGAATCCATCTAGGCTCGGCCCTTGGCGCGGAGGTAGCGTCGCAGAGCCTCTTCGGTTTCCGGGAACTTGAGCCCGGCCTTTCTGGACACCAGGATGGATTCCTCCAGCGGCAGCCCCTTGTCCAACACCAGCCAGGTGCAGGCCACAGCGGCGGCGCGGTTGCCGTCATCGCAGTGGATCAGCACCTTGGCATTCCTGGGCAGGTCCTTCAACAGGGACCTCAAGAAATCGAAGTCGCTGGCCGACGGCGCCCGGGTGATGGCATAGCGGATGTACTGGACGTCCATTCCCTGCAGGCGGCTCGATTCCTGTTCGCTGTTGAGGGCGGGTTCCCCGTCCCGGCGCAGGTCGATCACCCGGACGATATGCAGATTCTTGATGGCCGCAAACGTGTCCTCGCGGGGCACGCCGTGCAGCACAAAGACGCCAGGGCGAACCTCCACGGCGTCCGGAATGGCGGACTCCTGGGCCTGCAGCACCAGGGCCGGAAGCAGGAGAAGCAGCGTCCTTGACATGGGAACCTCCGCGACATTGCCTGGCGCGCCAGACAGATTCGCGGAGACCACCGGAGGGGCCTGGGGCTCTGGAGCCCGGACCCCAGCGGGCGGGTCTCCACGCCACCAATGTAGGTCTTCGGGTCAGCTATTCAATGGACAGCGTCACACCGTGCGGGAGAAAGGCGTCTTGGCGCTGAGCTTGGCCAGGTAGGCGTCAAAGGGCTGGACCAGGTTGCGCACGAAGCGCCGCCCCAGCTGGGTGATGAAGATGCCTTCAGGACGCACCTCCACGGTGCCCTGGGGCACTTCGGCCTCCAGCTGCGTAATGGCATCAGCGAAGAGCGCGGGACCATCCACACCAAAGCGCTGCTGCAGGTCAGTCCACGTCAGCTCGAAGTGGCCCATGAGGTGATGGATCACCCAGCGGCGCAACTCGTCGTCAGCGGACAGCCGGTGGCCCTTGTGGATGGCCAGATGACCGTCCCGGATGCTGTGCTCCCATTTGGACAGGATCTTCTCGTTCTGGGCGTAGACGCCGGCCACGTTGGAGATGGCGCTGGGGCCGAAGCCCAGCAGGTCCGAACCGGCCGCCACCGCATAGCCCATGAAGTTGCGGATGAGGCGGCCCTCCTGCACGGCCTTGGCCATGGGATCGCTGGGATGGGCGAAGTGATCCATGCCGATGGGCACGTAGCCGGCCTTCTCGAGGATCTCGTTGGCCAGCAGGAACAGGTCCAGCCTGCCCTCGGGGGAGGGCAGCGTTTCGGCCGGGATGCTTCTCTGGAAGGGCATGATGCTGGGCAGGTAGGCGAAACCGTAGATGGCCATGCGGTCCGGCGACAGCTCGAGGGTGGATTCCAGGGTGCGGCGGAAGGTGTCCATGGTCTGGCCTGGAAGGCCATAGACCAGGTCCAGGTTCACGCCTTCGAAACCCAGCTCACGGCACTGGCGCATGGCCGTGAGTGTGTGGTCCCAGGTCTGGCCGCGGGTGATGAGGGCCTGGACGCCCTCGTCCAGGTCCTGCACGCCGAAGGACACCCGGTTGAAGCCCAGCTCCCGCAGGGCTGGCAGCTGATCCGGCTCCAGGAAGGTGGGATCCACCTCGATGGCGATCTCGGCACCCGGAAGGAATTCGAAACGGTCCTTGAACAGCTGGAAAGTGCGCTTCAGATCCGAAGCCGTGAGGTACGTGGGCGTGCCACCGCCCCAGTGCAGCTGCAGCGCTTTGCGTCGGTCCTTCAGGTGCGAACAGACCAGGTCCAGTTCTTTGGTCACGGCTTCGAGGTAAGCCTCAACGGGATCGTACTGGGGGCTTACCACCACGTTGCAACCGCAGTAGGCACAGCGGCGCGGGCAGAAGGGGATGTGCAGGTAGAGCGACAGTGCCTCGTCCTTCCGCAGGTCGGCACGGTCCAGCGCCGCCAGCACCTCGGGCTCCGGGAAGTCGTCGGTCCAGGCCGGAGGCATGGGATAGCCCGTGTAACGAGGTCCGGGTCGGTCATAGCGGCGGATGAGATCGGCGAGCTGGTTCAACGTTTCACCTCATCGAGAACGGCTCCGACTACGGCTGGATCGGTTTCGGGCACAAGCCCATGGCCGAGGTTGAAGACATGGGGATGGCCCTTCATGGCGTCGACGATGGCCCGGGCCTTCCGCTTGGCGGTGTCAGCCCCGGCCAGCAGCATGATGGGATCCAGGTTGCCCTGGAGCACCATCTTGGGGAAGCGGCGTCGGGCCTCGACGATGGGCACCTGCCAGGGCACGGCCAGCCCCTTGCAGGACAGGTCATTGAGGGCATCCGGCAGGTAGCCCGTGCGGGCGAAGAAGAGGGTTGGCGCCGCGGTTACCTGGGATAGGGTGCGCTCCACGGCGGGCAGCGCGAAGGTCGCGTAGTCGTCCGCATCCAGCTCGCCCGCCCAGGTATCGAAGAGCTGCACTCCCTGGGCGCCCGCTTCGATGTGCAGGTTTAGCAGGCGGGCGGCGGCGTCCGCCAGCTTGTCCATCCACTTGCGGGCCAGCACCGGCTCCTGGTGGATGAAGGCCTTGGCTTTCGCCCAGTTCTTGCTGCCCTTGCCTTCGATGCCGTAGGCCAGCAGGGTCCAGGGCGCTCCCGCGAAGCCCAGCATGGTGACCTTCTCCGGGAGGTTCGCCTTCACCTTGCGGATGGCGGCGCAAACCGGATCGAAGATGGTTTCGTCCAGGGGACGGTTGATGTCGATCTGATCCAGGGTCCTGCCGATGCGCGGCCCACCTTCCGGGATGGTCACTTCGCAACCCAGGGCGTCGAGGATCACCAGGATGTCGCTGAAGATGATCGCGCCATCGATCTGGGGGAATCGACGGATGGGCTGCAGGGTGACTTCCGCGGCCAGGTCCGAGTCGTTGAGCAACTGCTCGAAAGTGGCCTTGGCCCGGATGGCGCGGTACTCGGGCAGGAATCGCCCTGCCTGGCGCATGAACCAGACCGGGGGCTTGTCGAGGGTCTCGCCATTGAGGACGCGGAGAAGGGGCTGCATCGGAACTCCAAAGAGGAAGAAGGTCAAACCGCAGATGTCACAGATTGCGCAGATAAGAAATGAATAGATCAGCGGGTCAGCATCTGCGTCTTCTGCGCCATCTGCGGTTTCAAATAAAGTCCTTGGCGACCACTGCCGCGGCCTGTTTGAAGTGCGCGAGCTCAGGCTCGCCATGAGCGGCACCCAGGAAGGCCACTTCGTAGCCGCTGGGGGGCAGGTAGACGCCCTGGGCGAGCAAGGCCCGGTGGAGGCGGTTGAAGGTGCGGATGGCTTCGCCTGTGACGCCATCGCTGCGCCGGACGCCGTTCTGGAACAGGGGCCAGAGCAGGCTGCCGTAGCGGGGGCAGTGCAGGCCCGGGATCGTCTCGAAGGCAGCGGCCCACTGCTCGGCGTTGGCCTCCAGCCCGGCATAGAAGGCCGGCGTCAGCTTCTCCATGGTGGCCAATCCCGCCGCCATGGCCACTGGATTGCCGGACAGCGTACCTGCCTGGTAGACCGGGCCATCGGGCGCCACCACGGCCATGATGTCCTTGCGGCCGCCGTAGAGGCCCACGGGCATGCCACCGCCAATGATCTTGCCGTAGGTGCCCATGTCCGGGGTGATGCCCAGGCGCTCGGCCGCGCCGCCGGGCGCCACCCGGAACCCACTGATGACTTCGTCGAAGATGAGAACCACGCCATGCTTCGTGCACAGCTCGCGCAGGCGCTTGAGGAACTCTGGGCGCTGGAGCAGCAGGCCGTTGTTGGCGGGGATGGGCTCGATGATGGCCGCAGCCAGTTCATTGCCGATCTCGGCGAAGGTCCTCTCCAGGGTCTCCAGGTCATCCAGGGTCACCACCGAGGTGAGCTCGGCGATGGCCTTGGGCACACCCGCGCTGGTGGGAGCCCCGAAGGTCACCAGGCCTGATCCTGCTTTCACCAGCAGTCCGTCGCTGTGGCCGTGGTAGCAGCCGTCGAACTTCAGAATGCGATCCCGCCCCGTGAAGCCCCGGGCGGCCCGCAGCGCGGACATGACGGCCTCGGTGCCCGAGGACACGAAGCGCATTTTCTCGATGAAGGGGACCATCTCCTTGATCTTGCGGGCCAGGGCCAGTTCCCGGCGGCTGGGGGCGCCGAAGGTGAGGCCCTCCTGCATGGCCTCGGTGACGGCCGCCAGGATGTCCGGGTGGGCATGACCCAGGATCAGCGGACCCCAGGACATGCAGAGGTCCAGGAAGCGCTGACCATCCTCGTCCTCGAACCATGCACCCGAGGCCTTCTTGAAGAATTTCGGCGTACCGCCCACGGCGCGGAAGGCCCGGACTGGGCTGGAAACGCCACCGGGGAAGTGCGTCAGGGCTTCTTGAAACAAAGTTTCGTTGCTCATTCAAAACCTCTAAGAATTAACCGCAGATGACGCAGATGGGCTTGTCAGATTCTGTATCTGCGCCATCTGCGGTTTCAAATTCAAGAAATCCAACCCTTCTCCACCGCCTCGCGACCGGCGTAGGTGACGATCATGTCGGCGCCGGCGCGGCGGATGGCAATGAGGTGCTCGAGCATGAGCTGGTCGCCGTTGACCCAGCCCAGGCGGTCGGCGGCCTTCACGCTGCTGAATTCGCTGGACACGTGGTAGGCGCAGATTGGCGCCAGCTGGGCCTCGCGCAAACGCCAGATGAGGTCGAGGTTCGGCAGGGCGGGCTTGACCATGAGCATGTCCGCGCCTTCCTTGATGTCGAGCAGGGCATCCCGCAGCCCTTCCCGGGCATTGCGGGGATCCATCTGGTAGGTCTTGCGGTCGCCGAACTTCGGGCTGCTGTCGGCCGCTTCACGGAAGGGGCCGTAGTAGGCGCCGGCATGCTTGATGGCGTAGCTGAGGATGCTGGTCTGGGTGAAGCCGTTCTGGTCGAGAAGGGCCCGGATGGCGGTCACGCGGCCATCCATCATGTCGCTGGGAGCGGCCACGTCGGCCCCTGCCTCGGCATGTCGCAGGGCCATCTCCGCCAGGAAGGGGAGGGTCTTGTCGTTCTGGACCACGCCTTCGTCATCGACCAGGCCACAGTGGCCATGGCTGGTGTACCCGCAGAGGCAGACATCGGTCATGACGATGAGATCGGAACCGAAGGCCTTCTTCAAGGCCTTCACGGCCTGGGGGATGACGCCGTCGTGATCGCAGCAGGAGGCCCCGTCCGGGCTCTTGGCCTCCGCATCAGGAACACCGAAGAGCAGCACACTGGCTAGGCCGAGCTTGAGATCCTGCTCGACCTGCCGAACCGTGTCCTCCACACCAGTCCGCCCGATGCCGGGCAGGCTGGCGATCTCACTGGTGCCGGGATGGGGCTGCACGAAGTAGGGCTGGATGATGTGGCGCGGGCGAAGGTCGGTTTCGGCCACCAGATTGCGGATGGCGGAGCTGGTGCGGAGGCGGCGGGAGCGGTTCAGCATGGGGATTCCTCCTGCTGGGTCTGTTGGGCAGCCAGGTGCTGGGCGAGCATGGCCCAAAGCAGGCTGGGCTTGGGTTCACAGTGGGCCTGGGCGGGAGCGCCGGCCCTGGCGAAGGCCTCGGCGGTAGCCTCGCCCCAGGCGAACCGCAGCACATCCTTGGTCATGGGCGCGAGGATCTCGGCCTGCATGGGACTGAGGGCCAGCACGGCTTCCACCTCTGGCAGGGCGGGCATGGGATCCTTGGCGACTTCGCGGTGCGTGATCCAGGGGTGGATGCGCCAGGGCGTGTTCCGGCAGGCGACCTCGAGGTACTCCCGGCTGCGTTCCCCCCGGGCCAGCAGGAAGTTGCCGCCCATGGGGTAGTGTGCCTGGATGAGTTCCAGCAGCGCCTCGGCCCGGGCCTCCGTGGGCAGTTGGACGTCCAGATCCTCCCGCCCCAGGGCATCGGCCGTACCGGCCCCCTGGGCCAGACAAGTCATCCCCTTGGGCAGCAGACTGGATACGACTTTTGCCCCGGAAGGACTGAGTACTACCAGGGCCTGGACGAGCTCCAGTGGCAGTGGCGGTTCGGCCCCGGTCACATTCAGGGAGGTGAAGGAATAGGGAACGGGCAGCCAGCCTGCCTTGCGCACGATGCCCGCCAGCGGATGCTGGAGCGGCCGGGCGAGCGCCAGACGGGGCTGGAGGGGTGGGGTGGTCATGACAGGCCAATGCCCTTCAGGACCTGGGCCAGCAGTACCTTGTCATCCGTCCCCTGTGCCTGGGCACGGCGGAGCTCGCCATCGGGCGCATAGGCCGCCTGGAGCAACAGGGTCCCATCGGCTTGGGGTGTGGCCAGGGCACCCAGGGGCTGCTGGCAGCCACCGCCGATGCCCGCCAGCACCAATCGCTCCAGGGCGACGCAGCGCGCGGTCAGGGGATGGTGTAGTTCAGTGAGGGCCTCGATCAGGTCAGGCCGATCCGCCCGGGCCTCGGCGAGCAGGGCACCCTGCCCTGGTGCGGAAGGCAGTTCCTCCGGGCTGAGCGGCCGAACCGTGAGGCCCGAGAGATCCAGCCCCAGGCGCTTCAAGCCAGCAGCCGCGAGCATGGTGGCGTGCAGCGGCGCCTCCCGCAGCACGCCATCCCGCACCCGCTGGAGGCGGGTCTGCACATTGCCGCGGATCCAGGTGAAGCGGGCCTTGGGGAAGAGCTGGCTAAGTACCCGTTCCCGGCGCACGGCGCTGGTGCCGATGACCAGGTCTTCGGGAGAATCGGGACGCATCACCAGCCAGTCCGAGGGATCTTCGCGCTGGGGGATGCAGGCCGGTACGATGCCCGCGGGCCGATCCAGGGAGACATCCTTGAGGCTGTGGATGAGGAGATCCGCCTGACCGGCGGCCATGGCCTCTTCGAGTTCCTTGGTGAAGAACCCGCCACCCACCTGCTTGTCGAGGGGACCCTGCAGCCACTGGTCCCCGGACGTGGAGAACTTCCGCCAGGACACCTCATAGCCCTTCGACTCCAGGAACCTAACCATGGGTTCCGCCTGACCCACGGCCAAGGCGGAGCCTCGTGTGGCGACTATGATCTGCTTCACGCTCATGGATTGACCGCCTCTCCGTCGATGTTGGGCATGGGCTTGGGCTGGGTCTGGACCAGGGCCCGGAAGGCCAGGGTTCGGCCCCGGGCCAGAATCTCCTTGAGTGCCTCCCGCTGGGCTTCATCGAGACCAGCCATGGAATCTTCGAGGGTCTTCACTTCCGTCTCCAGGGCTCCCCACGCGGCGTCAAGGCGTTCCTGGGCCGAGACCAGATGACGCTTCCGGGCCCGGGCCAGGGCGCGGTGGCGCAGCCGCCCGGCCACACCCACCAGGTAGGGTTCCGCCTTGAGGGCCGCCTCGGCCCGCTGCGCCCGGGCCGTGGTCGTCTGGGCCAGGAAAGCATTGAGGTCGATCCGGTGAACCCAGGGCAGCTGCTCCAGTCCCGGTTCCGAATCGGGCGGCAGGGCCAGATCAAGGATGCGCAGAATGGGCCGCTTGAGGGACTGCCAGGCATCCAAGGTGAAGATAGGCTCCGGAGCCGCAGTGGCCGTCACAATTGCGTCGAAACCCTCCGGGTCGTGCTGGAGCCGGACCAGGTCGGCCACGGCCAGTCCCAGTGGGTCGGCCAGATCATGGGCCCGGCTCAGGGTCCGGTTGGCCACAGCCACCTTGAAGCCCCGCTCGGGCAGCCGTTCGGCCAGGTACTGGGTCATGGGACCGACGCCGACCAGCACCACCGAGGCGCCCTGGGGCAGCCCTTCGGTCAGGTGCTTCAGGGCGACGGTGGCCACACTGACATTCCCATCGGCCAGGCCCAGACGGGCCCTCAGCCTCTGACCTTCGCGGATGACATCCTCCAGGGCGGTCTGGGCCTCGTCGCCGGCCACGCCCACTTGCCGGGCCTGGACCAGAGCGTCCTTCAGCTGCCCAGGAATTTCCCGATCCCCGAGGTTGGCGGATTCCAGTCCTGCCGACATGGCCAGTAAATGGATCCAGGCCTCCTCTCCTTCATAGCGACGCACGCCAGGTCCCGGCTGGATGGCTTCAGCTTCGCCTCCCCAGACCAGCCAGAGCACCCGTTGACAGGTGGCCAGGTAGACCAGTTCCCTGGCGCCGGTGCGGAGCTGCCAGTCGCGCAGGTGGGCCGGGAGACCATCCCGCACCACGTACTGGGCCACCAGGTCCAGGTCGTGGACGGGGGCGTGGAAACTGATGAGGATGGGTTCCATATCGGATCTCATGATCGGCAGATCCGGGGTCGGCTCGGTCATCGCTTCGTCATGACCCCGCGAAAGTTGCCGCAATCACATTCTTGGTGCGCCGAGGAACAGGGCTTCGACGGCCTCCCAGTCCCATTCCTCCACCCTCGGTCCAGCGGTATCGCGCAATTCCTGCTGGGTGAGCCAGGCGTCATAGACCACCAGGGCGCACATCGCCTCCGCCACCGGCACCACCCGGGGGGAGATGCAGGGATCGTGGCGCCCGTGGGTGGAGATCTCCGAGGCGCGTCCCTCGCGATCGATGGTTCTCTGGGGCTTGGAAATCGAACTGGTGGGTTTGACGGCCAGGCGAACCACCACCGGCGCCCCGGTGCTGATGCCACCCAGGGTACCTCCGGCGTCGTTCTTCTCGGGCCCCTCGGGCCCCAGGGGGTCGTTGTTCTCGCTGCCCCGGCGCCGGGCGCTGGCGAATCCAGAACCGAGCTCCACGCCCTTTACCGCGCCAATGGACATGCAGGCCAAGGCCAACAGCCCATCGAGCTTGCCAAAGGCGGGGTCACCGAGACCCACGGGCAGCCCTTCGATCCACACCTCGCAGACGCCCCCCACGCTGTCGCCCTCGGCCCGGGCGGCCTCCACGGCAGCCTTCTGAGCCTCGAAGACTTTCGGGTCCGCCACGCGGAGTGGATTCTTCTCCACGAAGGCCCAGTCCACGATCTTTCCCTCGATCCCGGCGATCTCCCGATTGAAGCCGCGCACCGTGACACCCAGGGCAACCAGCTGCTGCTTTGCCCAGGCGCCAGCCGCGACGCGGGCCAGGGTTTCCCGGCCGCTGCTGCGTCCGCCTCCCCGGGGATCGCGGATGCCGTACTTGCGGTCGTAGGTGAGGTCCGCATGGCCCGGGCGGAAGAGCTCTGAAATGGCTTTGTAGTCGCCACTCTTCTGGTTCTCATTGAACACCACCATGGCGATGGGATGGCCAGTGGTCCTGCCCTCGTAAACCCCGCTCAGCACCTGCACCTGGTCCGCTTCCTTCCGTGGAGTTACGAGATCCGACTGGCCGGGGCGCCGACGGTCCATCTCCACCTGGATGGCTTCCAGGTCGAAGGGGAGTCCAGGCTTGACCCCATCCATCACCACCCCGACGGCGGCCCCATGGCTTTCACCAAAGGAGAGGATGCGGAAGGTGCGGCCAAAGGAGGAGGGGGAATCGAAAAGCATGGGATCCAGTGTACCGCGTGAATTATGGCTTTTCAGCCAGACTTCTGGGGCGGCATGCCAGCAAGGGGAAAGTGCGGGCTGCGTGCCCGAACGTTGACGCGTAGCTGCTTACCTCAACCACCTTCTCCGGAGCACCCTGCCTTCTAGCCTCCGAGGTCCGAACTCCGGACTCTGCGCCAAACCCCCAGGTGTCGAACGAAACCACGGTTGATTGACCCCATGTGGCCAAGCAGGACTTGTACTCACCCACCAGGCCCCACCTGACCCACATGCCCCCGTGCGATGGATTTTCCGGCAAGACAGTGTCGTGGGAGCGGATGACTTCGGGATCGATCCGGCTCAATTCGACCTTCTCTACCGGGCGCCCGCACCGTGGAATATGGCACGAAACCCCGATTTGGACGAATTCGAATACCTCTATTGGAAGATCCGCGAAAGCGACGTCAATTGAGCTCGGCAGGTCCATTCTGGGCCACCGGCCCGGCGGCAGCCCCCCAGCCTCAGGCAGACTCCCAGCGCTTCCCCACGGGATCGTACCGCTTGACGACCCTGGCTGGGGTGCCCACGGCAACGCAGAATGGGGGGATATCCCGTGTCACGACCGAGTTGGCGCCGATGATGCTGCCCCTCCCGATGGTCACTCCGGGGAGGACTGAAACGAATTCCCCAAGCCAGACGTTGTCCTCGATGATCACCCTGCGCTCACCGTCGATGGGACGCTGGGCCGGTGGAATCTCCGGGTCAGATTGATCATCGCCTGAATAGAACCCGTGGTTGTGGTCGGAAATGTAGACCTTGCTCGCCACGAGCACGTCGTTCCCGATCTCCACGTAGTTCGTGGCCCCGATGTGCACGAAATCGTGAATTTCGACATTGTCCTTGATGACGATACGGGGAGAGAAAGTCTGGACTCCGTACTTTGAAAAGGCCTCCAGGCGGAAATGAACGCCGGCCCGGAATGAGGTCCCGATGGAAATGTACGGGAGGCCCACAATCTGGCAGGACGGGTCGATGTTGATCCCCTTGGCACCCGTGAGCTTCATCGACAGGAGGCGATTGAAAATCTTTCGATACAGGCGCCGAACCTTCCGGACCACCGTCAAGGCGAGGCCGTGTTCCCTGTAGTAGGCCATGCCACCTCCTGGATTCACCAATGTCCAATGAGCTTCAACCAGCTGCGGCAAAGCTTGAACCAGATTTTGGCCAGGGGCACCGGCCATTTCGAGACGGGCCATACCATGGTCCAGAGGGTTGGAAAGCCGCGAAAGTCGGGGCGCAGGGTCTCGAAATAATCTTCATCCTGGAAGGCACCTCCACGGGCTCGCAGTTTGAGGATCCAGCCCGGGAAAAAAGTGGTGATCGTCTTCCGGTTTACGATGCGGAAGAACTCAGGATCGGCTCCCTTGTCCTCGAACATCCTGAAAATCCGGTTCATGTTCACGCCGAACACACGGCAGAGCTGGTAACCGCCGGTGTTTTCGACCTTGGCCGCCACGATGAGATCGTCCAGAAAAATGTTCACTTGGGCATTCAAGATGGCCGACAGAGTCCAGGAAAGCTGCACAAGGCCTGTGGTGAAGAAATCCTCCGGCCGAAGAGACTCGTCCACCAGTGACTTGTTCACGACATTCGCCGAGATGAAGGTGAAGTTCACGTTTACCCTTGCCGCGAAGGCCTTCGGATCCGAATAGATGATGGAATTCCCGGAAGGGTCTCGTTTGGGCCGTTCGGCACGGAAGTTCTCCCGGAAGGCGTGAGTCTTGACATGAACCACGCCGGGATTCGCGTCCCTTAGCACAGGCAGGAGTTTCTCCAGGGCACCGTCAAGCAGGACATCGTCATCCCCCAGCAGCAGGATGAACTTTCCGGAGGCCTGAGCGAAGCACTGGGCGAAATTCCGATCGGGCCCAAGGTTTGTCTCGTTCTGGAGGTATCGAAGGGGCGCCCCTGCTTCCAGGTAGGCCTCCACGAGATTCCTGGTGCCATCTGTCGATCCGTTGTCGGAAACCAGCAGCTCGACCTCATCCAGCCTGGCGCGGACCTGCGGGATCAGCTGGGACAGGCACAGCTCCAGGCACCCGCATCGATTGTAGGTGGGGACTGCGATCGTCAGAACAGGTTGACCCACGGCACCTTCCAGGTTCAGTCATTGTGCTTCAGGTTCGGCGGATTCGCCCTCGGCCGGTTCATCTGGTCGGATGGTGCCTTCTAGCATCGGGAGGCGCCCCTCTTCCATCGAGTTGGATACGCTTCGACAGGCTGTCATGACCTGCTCAGATACCAGTTCACCGTCGCCTGGAGCCCGGACAGGAAAGAATGCTCAGGCTTCCAGCCCAGTTCCACCTGGATCTTGGTGGCATCAATGGCGTAGCGACGGTCATGCCCGGCCCGGTCCTGGACGAAGGTCTTGAGCTTCCGGCTGGTCCCGGCCGGGCGGTCCAATCGTGCGTCGACCAGGTCACAGAGAAGATCCACCAGGGCGAGGTTGGTCTGTTCATTGTCGCCGCCCACACAGTAGGTTTCCCCTGTCGCCCCCTTGAGCATCACGGCCTCCAGGGCGGCACAGTGGTCCTCCACATACAGCCAGTCGCGCACATTGAGCCCGTCGCCGTAGATGGGAATGGGCTCGCCCTTGGCCATGCGGTTGATGGCCAGCGGAATCAGCTTTTCGGGATGCTGGCGGGGACCATAGTTGTTCGAGCAGTTGGTGGTCACCACATTCAGCCCAAAGGTGTGGTGGTAGGCCCGGACCAGATGGTCACTGCCGGCCTTGCTCGCGCTGTAGGGGCTGTTGGGGGCATAGGCCATGGCCTCGTGGAACTTGCCGGTCTCGCCCAGGGAACCGTAGACTTCATCCGTGCTGATGTGCAGGAAACGGCAGTCCTGCTGCCCTGCCCAGACCTGGCGCGCGGCCTCCAGCATCGAGAAGGTGCCCACCACGTTGGTCTGGATGAAGGCCGCCGGTCCCGTGATGCTTCGGTCCACGTGGCTCTCGGCCGCGAGGTGGAAGACCCTTTTCACCTGGTTCTTCTCGATCAGGTGGCGGGCCAGCTCCAGGTTCTGGATGTCGCCCACCACGAGCTCTACGCGTTCCAGACCCTCGATCTGCTTGGCGTCGGCGGCGTAGGTCAGCTTGTCCAGCACGATGATCCGGTCACCGGCGTGGTTGGTGTGCCAGCGGTGCACGAGGTTGCTGCCGATGAATCCGGCTCCGCCGGTGATGAGGATGGTTTCTGGCATCAGGCTTCCTTCGAGAATTCAGGGTGGTCGATCACTTCGGCCAGGGCTTCCTGCCAGGGCGGCATGAGGTCCGAGCCCAGCGAACGGCGGCGAGCGCCATCCAGCACCGAGTAGGCCGGGCGCCGGGCCGGAGTGGGATAGTCCTCGGTATTGCAAGGACTCAGATCAACCGCCAGTTCCTTGGCCTCGAAGATCGCCTTCGCAAAGCCGTGCCAGGAGGTCTCGCCTTGGCAGGTGGCATGCACCAACCCATGCCACTGTTCTTCAGCGGCGGCTTTCAGCTGACGGGCCAGGGCCCGGCAGGTGGTGGGCGCCCCGCGCTGGTCGTCCACCACGCGCAAGGACCTGCCATGGGCAGCGGCGTTCAGCATGGTGTTCAGGAAGTTCTTGCCCCAGGCATCGTAGAGCCAGCTGGTGCGGGCAATCAGGTGGCGGGAGCAGCGGGCGGCCTGGCGCTCTCCTTCAAGCTTGGTGTGCCCGTAGACCGACACGGGGCTGGTGGGATCTTCTTCCCGGTAGGGCGTCATGCCAGCCCCGTCGAACACATAGTCCGTGCTGACCTGGATGAGCATCGCCCCCAGGTCCTCGCAGGCCTCGGCCAGCCAGCCCACCGCGGTGCCATTGATCAGCAGGGCGAGTTCTGCCTCGGATTCGCAGCGGTCCACCTGAGTGAAGGCTCCGCAATTGACCACGACATCGGGTCGCACCTCGGTCACCACCGAGCGAATGGCCTCCTGCCTGCTCAGATCCAGGATTGCTTCTTCCGGCAGGATGAGGTCATGCCCCGCCCAGGCCAGGCGAACAGCATGGGCCAACTGGCCGGATCCTCCCGTGACAAGAACCCGCATCAGACGTGTGCCCTGCGCGCAAGTTCGTCGAGCACAAAGGGATTCTCGGGATCATCCTCGTGACGGATCTCATCGATGGGCTCGGCCTTGCCCTTGCCCATGAACAGTCGATCGGGGCAGTTGATGACCAGACCAGGCACATGGCTGATGCAGCGGTAGCAATGCACCACACCCTTGGGGATCAACGCGGAACCCGGGTTGTTCCCACCCATGGCCACTTCCATGCGGTTCCCGTAGGTGGGGCTGTCCGGACGGTTGTCCCAGAGGGTGAGCTTGAAGTCGCCAGGTCCCACCCAGCAGAACAGGTCCGCCTGGTCCACATGCTCGTGGGGACCCCGCAGAATGCCCGGGTTCGTCACGCTCACATAGGACATCTCGGGACGGAACCACTTGGGCAGCTCGTCGTGCCGGAAGATCTCCGCCAGCCAGCCCCGCTCGTCCACGAACTTGCGGAAGGAATGGATGGCCACGCCCTCGATGGGACCCTTCTGGAACCCCATGCCTAGCTCCTTCCGTTCGTCTGCGGAAACGGCGTGGTCTCCTGGATGGCCAGTTCATTGGCATGGGCCAGACTGGGGAAGGTTCCCGCGTCCGTCCACCAGCCCTGGAAGGTGCCGAAACTGAGCTGCCCCTTGGCGATGAAGGCGTTGTTCACGTCCGTGATCTCCATCTCGCCCCGGCCCGAGGGCTTAACTGTGCGAATGATGTCGAAGACGGTCGGGTCGTAGAAGTAGATGCCGGTCACGGAAAGGTTCGATTTCGGTGCCTTGGGCTTCTCCTCGATGCCGAGGACCTTGCCGTCCTTCACTTCCGCCACACCGTAGCGCTGGGGATCCTCCACGGGCTTGAGCAGGATGCGGGCGCCAGTTCCCTGCTTCTCGAACGCCTCGACCTCGGGCTTCAGGCTGTCCTGAAAGATGTTGTCGCCCAGGATCACGCAGATGGGCGAACCGCCTGCGAAGTTCTCCGCCAGGCCCAGGGCCTGGGCGATGCCGCCAGCCTCGTCCTGCACCTTGTAGGTGAACCGGCAGCCGAAATCCTTGCCGGAACCCATGAGCGCCACGACATCCCCCATGTGCTCAGTACCAGTGACAATGAGGATCTCCTGGATCCCGGCCTCCTGGAGCTTCCACAGGGGATGCCAGATCATGGGGGCCATCCCCACCGGCAGCAGGTGCTTGTTGGTCACCTTCGTCAGGGGGAACAGGCGCGAGCCCGTGCCTCCAGCCAGAACCACTCCCTTGATCGCCACACAACCTCCACCATCACGAACTGACCGCTTGGGCCCGCCATTGTCCCACAATCTCCAGTTCCAGAAACGGTCCCGGAGGCCGCAGTCGGGTGCGCTCTGCCGGTAGCATGGGGCATCCCGAGGTCTGCATGCGCCGCCTGCCCTGCCTTCTGAGCCTGATCCTGCTGGCCCCTTTGGGGGTCCAGGCCCAACCTGGACCGACACCCCAGGAACCGCGCTTCTCGATCCGTGATGCCATCCAGGCGGAATGGTCCCGACAGCCGCTGAACTGGACGGAGGCCCAGAGGGCGGCCCTTCCCGCCCCTGATCGCGAGCGCCTGGATCGAGCGCTGCGCCGCATCGGCTCCCCGGGCGCCCCTTCCCTGCTTCCACCAGAACTGGAGCAACCCAGCGTGGGAGCCTGGGAGGCCAAGGCCAAGGCCGCCCGCTCTCCCCAGGAGCGCTTCACGGCGCTGTCCTTCCTGAACCGCCTGAAGAGCCCCAAGGCCTTGGGCTCGCTGGACGGGCTCACCGCCGCCGAGGGCGCGGCCTGGCCCCGGCACCTGCACCTGGAGGCCGCCATCGCCACCGCCCGGCTGAATGGCGGCCAGGTGTCCCCCGCACTCCAGACCTTCCTGGAGGCCAGACAGAGGGCGGGATTGGTGGACCCCGTGCGCGCCCAGGCGGCGCGTCTGCGCCTGGTGATGTCCGGGAAGGAGCCAGGCCTCCTGCCCCCAGTGTCCGCGACAACCGGGAGTCTGCTCGCGCTCATGGATGCCTGGAACCGGGCCCCCTGGGCCCAGCGGCGGGAGCTGGCGCTCCATGCCTTCCGATCCCTTTCCCCGGATTCTGCGGCCTGGCCCGCGTTGGGGCTCGGCCGCCCTGACCAGGCCACCCTCGAACGGGCCTGTGTGGGCCTGTTGTCCCGTCTTGCGGAAGGTGTGCCCAGTCCAGCGCCCGCAGAAGCCTTCCAGGTCGGCGGCGGACCCTGGCCCTGCTCGACCCAAACCCTCGCCCAGTGGTACGGGTTCCAGGCCCTGGCGAAACTCGACACACCCCTGCCGTTCCTGCAGACCGCCCTGCGCCAGGACCCGCCCCTCGGCGCCACGGGCCCAAGGATGCTCGGTGCGCTGCTCCCCGCGCTGCGCCGGCAGAACCCGGATCAGGCCGATCAGGTGAGAGCCCGCCTGCTAGCAGGGCAGGATCCCCTCGGCCGCGCCGCCGCCCTTGAGGATCTCCCATCTGCCCCGGGGGACCTCGACGCCCTCACCAAAGCCACATGGATGGATGCGCCACCGGATTCCCAGCAGGTCCTCATCCAGAGCTACGCACGGTGGAAGATGCCGGCCGGCGAGCAGATGACTCAGCTGCGCCCCTGGCTCCAGCACCCGGACTGGGCCTGCCGCTGGGAGGCCTATCAGGCGCTGCGAAAGCTGGACCCCAGGACCCCCTGGCCCGAGGCACCCAAGCCCACCAGGGCCAGCGATGCCATTCTGACGGAGGCGTTTCGCCTGGCCGAGCGCGCCACTCCCGTTCGCTTGCGAATCACCTTTAGTGGGGCCCGCCAGGTGACCCTGCGGCTGGATCCAGGCGTCGCCCCCATGAACGTCGCCAACTTGGTGCTGCTTGCCCGGGGAGGGTTTTTCGACGGTCACCTGGTGCCCCGGGTGGTGCCGGACTTCGTCGTGCAGATGGGGTCACCCTTCGACACCATGGAGGGGGGCCCTGGCTACACGGTTCGGTGCGAGAACTCGCTGACCTGGTACGGCCCCGGCAGCGTGGGCATGGCGTTGTCGGGCAAGGACACCGGCGGCAGCCAGTTCTTCATCACCACCAACGCCACGCCCCACCTCACGGGCCGGTACACCCGCCTGGGTGAGGTGGAGGACCTGGATCGGGCCCTGCCCGTCCTGGACGACCTGGAACTGGGAGCGCGGATTGAGTCCATCAAGGTGCTGGAGCCGTGACCAGTCAGGAGCCGAGCAGCTTCCAGGACGCCCTTCGTGCGCATGAAACAACAGAGGGTGGATCGGCGGTGAACCTGTCCCCCGCCAGCGCCCGATCAGGTCCTATTCGCATCCACGCGTGTGTTCCACGGTTTGTCTTGCTCCTAGCGGTTCAGCATTTGTCGGCCCAGGCGCCGATGCTGCAGGATGGCGCCACAGCCCTGCGCCAGGCCCGGCAGGAGTGGGCCCTGGGGCAGACGCCGCTGCCGCCGTCGACCATGCCCTCCTTCGAAGTTGGCCTGGGTGGAGCTGGTTCGGACGGCGCCTACACACCCCTCACTGGCGGCGAAGGACTGGGCCATGGCGCTGAGGGCTGGGGACTGGGCCTGCAGGGCCGGTACAGCCGGGATGGCTGGTCCATTTCCGCCACGGCACTGGCCTTCCGGGACCATGGAGCCACGTTGGGAATTCTCCAGCGGGCTGCCCTCGTCCACCAGTCGGAGTCCGGTTGGCGGGTGGCCCTGGAACAGGCTCCCTTCGCCTGGGGCACAGGCATCAACGGGGGTGAACTTCTCGGCGATGCGGCCCGCGCCTTCCCCCGTCTTTCCCTGGCCACACCAGGCATCACCCTGCCCCTGGGCCGCTGGCAGTTGGAGGCCTTCCTGGGGCGGTTGGTGCAGGATGGACCTCTTCCAGCCTGGATCCCCGATCGCGAAAGTCGCGCCACGGCGGCCGCAGCTGGACTCGACCTCCACCAGCCCAGGCTGTGGGGTGCGCTGGCGCGAGCTTCCTTCGGATCCCAGCTGGAAGGCAGCCTGGGGACGATCACCATGACCTCCGGCCAGGATGAGCTTGGCCACCCCGCCCCTGACCACTCGGCCCGGACCCAATCCCTGGCCGAGCTTCGCCTTCGGACTTCCTTCCTCGCTGAGCTTGTCCAGGCCCGAGGTGCTTCATGGTACCTCAGCCGGTGCGGTGCCCCCGAGGATGGCGCCCGGACCCTGGTCCCCGCCCGGGACCTGGTTGGTCTGCAGCTGATCTGGGACGGGTGGGATCTCACTCTTGAATTCGCAGGCTCCGCTGCCCAGAGCGAGCCGATGGCTTGGCCTCAGCCGGCCTACCTCGCAGGATTCTCGAACCATGGCGATCCGCTGGGATCCGCCTTCGGGCGGGCCTCCATCACACGCACGTTGGACCTGGGCCTGCCACTCTTCCTGGAAGGCCAGGGGCGCCTCAAAGTCCTCCGGGCCACCTCCGTCTCCAGCCAGCAGACAGGAACAGCCTCCTGGTTCCTTCAAGGCGATGCGCAGTGGCGAACCCCCACGGGTCGGTTGGGCGCCAGCGTGTCCGCCCGAAGAAACGATGAACCGGGCTCGGAGGCCCGGTGGGGCTGGACCTTCAGCCTCTTCCAGACTTTCCGCGTGTTCTAGGTGGAGCCTGCGCCTGCGCTATCCTGGAGGCTCTTCGAGGTCCGCATGGCTTGGTCCCGCGATCGCTTGTTCCGCAGTCTTGCCGCAGGGCCGATCCTGTTCGCCCTGGCCTGCAGCGCGCCAGAGAATTCCGTTCCACCCAAGCCCGCCGAGCCCTTCGTACCCACCCTGAACCTCCGTCCCGTTTTCGTCAGCCTGGGCGCGGGCACCACCCAGATCTTCCAGGCCGAGTTCAATCTTCCCGAGGTGGGTCTCGCCAAGCGGCCGTCCATCGGTTGGCGCGTGCTCGAACCCGCCGGGGGCGCCATCACAAGCGCCGGCCTCTACACGGCCCCCGCCGCCCCTGGCACCTACCACGTGCAGGTGAGGCGCGAGGATTTCCCGGAAGTCACCGCCCTGGCCACGGTGACGGTGAAGTGATGGACCTGTATGCCGCCCTCCGCCCCCTGATCTTCCGCCTCGACCCCGAAACCGCACACAACCTGGCCTTCGGGCTGGGAGAGCGGCTTTGCGCGTGGTCTCCCCTGCCTCGGCCGGAACACCCGGCCTCGCTCAGGCGAAAGGCCTTCGGTCTGGACTTCCCCACGCCGCTGGGTCTGGCAGCAGGCCTGGACAAGGGGGCCACCCTCCTGCCCTTTTGGAAGGCCCTGGGTTTCGGCCATGTGGAGGTCGGGACGGTGACCCCGCGCCCCCAGCCCGGCAATCCGAAACCCCGCCTGTTCCGCTTTCCTCAGGCGGGCCTGATTCTCAACCGCATGGGCTTCAACAGCGAAGGCGCCGCCGTGGTGGCCGCCCGGCTGAAGCACCGCCCGACGGGACTGGTGGTGGGGGGCAACCTGGGCAAGAACAAGGAGACGCCTGAGGGCCAGGCACTGGACGACTACTGCGCCGCGTACCGCCTCATCGCACCGGAAGTGGACTACATCGCCCTCAATGTGAGCAGCCCCAACACACCGGGCCTGAGGAACCTGCAGGCACCCGAAGCCCTGAAACCTCTGCTGGCGGGCATGCTGGATCTGCGCAAGGAGATGGCGCTTGAGCGCCAGCCCCTCCTGCTCAAACTGGCCCCGGACCTGGCTCCGGAGGACCTGGCAGCCATCGTCGAAGTGGCAGTGGCTTCGGGCATCTCGGGACTCATCGCCACCAACACTACCCTGGACCGCGGCATCGTGGATCCCCCCTTGCGCGACCTGGTGGAGTCCAAAGGGGCTGGCGGGCTGAGCGGCGTTCCGCTCAAAGGCAAGGCTCGGGAGGTTCGCAGGCAGATCCTTCTGGCTCTTCGAGGACGCATGCCGCTCGTGGCCTGCGGAGGACTCGGCTCAGCAGAAGACGTCAAGGGCGCCCTGGACGAGGGGGCGGCGCTGGCCCAGATCTACAGCGCGCTCATCTTCGAAGGACCCACCCTGATCCAGCGCATCCATTCGGGATTGAGGTAGGCCCGGATTCTCCGATAGCAGATCTCTCCACTCCCTCGGCGCTACACTGGAGGACCGAGGTAGTGATGTTGTCTCTGCAATCCAGGATCCGTGATCCGCGCCTGCTCCCCCTGGCGGACAAAGTGCTGCGTGGCGAACGCCTGAGCTTCGAGGATGGGCTGCTGCTGTATGAGACTCCCGATCTGACGGGCGTGGGGGCCATGGCCCACCAGGTACGCCTCCAGAAGCACGGCCGCGCCGCCTACTATGTGGTGAGCCGCCGTCTCTCCTACACCAACGTCTGCTACACCCACTGCCAGTTCTGCGCCTTCCAGGCCAAGCCCGGCGACCCACGGGCCTACGCGCTGTCCGCCGAGGACATCATCCAGGAACTGGAGAAGCCCGAGAACGCAGGCGTCCGTGAGCTGCACATGACCTCCGGGCACAACCCGAAGCTGAAGATCGACTACTTCGAGGACCTGTTCACGAAGATCAAGGCGCGCTTCCCGGCCATCCATCTCAAGGTTTTCACCATGATCGAGATGGACTACTACGCCCGGATCTCGGGTCTCAGCACCGACGCCTTCCTGGACCGCTGCATGGCCGCGGGCCTGGAGAGCTGTCCCGGCGGGGGTGCGGAGATCTTCGACGAAGAACTGCGCGAGAAGATCTGCATCGGCAAGAAGGACGCCCAGGTCTGGCTGGACACCGCTGAGCTCTGCCACCGCAAGGGCCTGCCCACCAACTGCACCATGCTCTACGGCCACATCGAGGAGCCACGGCACCGGGTGGACCACCTGCTGCGGCTGCGGGCTCTGCAGGACCGTTCGCTCCAGGCCGGCTACCAGGGCTTCTTGGCCTACATCCCCCTGGCCTACCAGAACGAAGACAACGAGCTGAGTGCCACCTATACCATCCACGAGACCACGGGCACTCAGGACCTGCGCGAGATCGCCGTGGCCCGGCTGCTGCTGGACAACATCCCGCACATCAAGGCCTACTGGGTGATGATTTCACCCGGTCTGGCCCAGGCGGGTCTTAGCTACGGCGCCGACGACCTCGACGGCACCGTCATCGCCGAAGAGATCGCCCACCTGGCTGGGGCGAAAAGTCCCCAGGGGCTGAAACAATGCGAGCTGGTCCGACTCATCCAGGAAGCGGGCTTCGAACCGCTGGAACGGGACAACCTCTACAACACCTACTCGGCGGTCTGAATCTGTCCATTGTTGCCGGACCACCAACCCTGCTCTGGTGAAGGAATGGAAACCAAGGCGGCGCTCCGCGCCCATCTGAAGGCTCGTCGGGACGCGCATCCGCCGGAAGCCCGGGAGGTCTGGTCCATGGCCATCACGGGCCATCTGGAACGCCTCTGCCACGATCGGCGATTCACTCGGATCGGCGCTTTCTGGCCCCTGGGTTCCGAGATCGATCTGCGTCCCGCGGTGTCCGGGCACCCGGACTGGCTCTGGTTCTTTCCGCGCGTGGCCTCCACGGTGCCACCGCGCCTGGCCTGGGGCACGGAGCCCCTGGAGAAGGGCCCCTGGGGTCTCTTGCAACCTGCCCTGGCGCAACACTTCCTCCCGCCCGTACAGCTGCTGCTGGTGCCGGGGCTGGCCTTCGACGACGACGGCCATCGCATCGGCTACGGCCGGGGTTTCTACGATGCTCTGCTGGCCCGGCTGTCCGAGGATGTGTTCACCGTGGGAGTGGGCTTCGAGGCCCAGATGCACCTTCCAGTGCCCGTGGAGCCCCATGACTGGCCAGTCCAGGCCCTGCTGAGCGAACGAGGTCTTCGCCACCTGAAGATTTAGGATTGGAGTCCAAGGCTGTTGCTATCCCAGCTTCAGGATGCTCGATCCATCTGCGTAGTCTTCTGTGGGGGTTTCCCGCATCTTCTGGAGCACCTGTACCAAGATCCTGATGCGCTCCACCATTTCGCCGATCTTGGCGAGCTTGATCTCTTCGGGATATTTCCGCTGCAGCATCTCCACCTGCATGGAGATGATCGCCAGCGGATTGTTGATTTCATGTTTCAGGGTGCCCGCCATTTGGCGGAAGGAATCCAGCCGCTCGGCGGCCAGGGCCCGCTGCTGCAATTCGGTGTGGCCGCGCAGCACCTGCAGGCGGTGGTGGAGGGCCTCCCAACGGAAGCCCTCGGCCAGCCAGTCCGTGGCACCGGCCTCGATGAGCCTGGGCGTTTCGTCCTCAGCGCAGCGCACCACCAGGATGGGGGTGGTGGCGAACGAGGGATGGTGGCGGTAGGCCCGGATGCAGCCTTCCAGATTCGTGGTCCCACGGGCGTCCACCACCAGGAACCGGAACTTGGGAAGCGGAGGCGGAGGTGGTTCCTGCTCCAGAGGGTGCAGCCAGAGGTTCCCGGCCTCGGCCACGGTCTGGAACAGCCCCAGCAGGTTCAGTTCGTCACTGACCAGTCCAAGCAGGGGCCGCGAGGGCTCCTCCGGCATGGCGTCCGGACTTTCCGGGAAGCAGAGATCGAGGGACTGATCGGCCCAATTCCACTTGACGCCCGCTTCCTGGAGCATCCGCTGGGTCCAGGCATCCGGCAAGGGTACGTGCAATCCTGCCGGCAGGGTCATCTTCAGCAGCCGGAATCCCCGTTCCTGATCCCACCGGATCGAGACAGCGCTTCCCGCTTTGAGCTGCATGAAGACGGGTTCCACCAGTCCCGCCAGGGCCACGACCAGAGGACCACCCGCCATCCAGACGGATCCCGCTGGCGCATCCTCGCGGCTCAGCCTGACCTTGCGCAGATTAAGCAGGGACTCCCATCGATGAACAAGCTCTTCCTGAAGCACGGGAATGGACAAGGGGTGTCCAGCCAGAGGCACCTCATGGGATGGACCCTCCTGGATGCGATGCTCGAAGAGCGCCTCGATCTGTTCGAGCTGGAATCGGATCGCCTCCCCCGTGAGCCCGGTCATGCCTTCGGCCCAACTCTTCACCCGCCGCAACGGAGTGGCCATGGCAGCCAACAGCTCACCATGCCTGTCGGACTCGCGCTGGAACTCGGTGCGCAACCGGAGCAGTTCCCCCTGCTGTTCAGCCTGGCTCAGCGCCTGCCGGTTCAGAAGGGCCTGGCGAAGGGCCATCGAGCCCAGCCGGACGAAGGCCTGGAATACCGCCAGGTCAAATCGGCTGAAGGGCCGGCCTTCGGCTTCCCGGTCGATGTAGAGCGCGCCGTGCACCTCGCCATCATCCACCATGGTTGCGCACAGCAGCGACCCACGGTGCATCTCCACGAGGCTCATGCCCCCAAACCGAGGATCTCCCAGCGGCTTGTTGGACAGTACGGCGGTCTGTTCCTGGGCCACGTAGTCCAGGACGGACCGCGAAAGGCCGATGCCTTCCTGGACGTCCCCCACCCGGTGGGCGGTGCGCCAGCCACCTTCCTTGGTCTTCATGACCAGGAACCCGCGGTCTCCACTCAACAGGAGTAGGGATTCCTCCAGCAGCCCTTTGACCATGGCGTCGGAGTCCACCTGCCGGAGCAGCTTCTCGGTGCTGCGTTGCAGGAGTTCGATGCTGCGGATAAGGACCATCGCCTGGGTCGGCTCTGGGCGGACTTCCTGGAAAAGATCGCCCACCCGTTCCGCGAAGGTGGTGCCATCAAGTCCTGGAAAGCCTTCCGTGAAGGAGATCTCCCACTCATCCAGCAGCAGCTGGTCCCCGTCCTGCAGGGAATTCCCCTGCGGATAAACGAGAGGCCGACCATTCACCAATGTGCCGTTGGCGGAGTCCAGGTCTCGCACCCACCAGATCCCGCCGATGCGATCGATGCTGGCATGCACCCGCGAAAGCGCTGACAGTTGTGGCCGGGCCACGGTGCAGGCCAGCGGGTCCCTCCCCAGCAGGCACGCCTCGTGGACGGCATGCCGCATGAACTGACTCCCCTCCATCCAGGACAGGTAGGGCATCGAACCTCCCACCCACCTCTTCGGCGGCGGCGGCCCGGTGTTTAATCAGGCCGGCAAGGGATACCGCGTGTCATGGGTTCGGCTGGGTCGGAAGAAGAGCATCGTGTGTCCAATGGTCCAGACATGCTCGAGCCCCGCCACGGAAGCGCAAAGAGCCCTGGCGGCCGTGTCCTCGTCCTCGAAGCTGTTGGGATTGACCTTGACTTTCACCAGCTCAAGGCTGTCCACCATCACCTCGAGCTCCGCGGCCTGGGCTGGCGTCACCCCTCCCTTGCCCACGTGCATGACAGGCTTGAGTTTGTGAGCCTGGGCCTTGAGGAACTGCCGTTGTTTCGAAGTGAGCATCAGATCTCCGGATCTGAATAGTCTATCTTGTTTGGCGCGGCGGCTTACTGAGCAGGCCCTGGGTGGCTTTCCGGCGTGACCTGGTCCGATACACCCCCCCATTACTCGGCATGGAGCGTTTGGGGTTGCCCTGGTCCTTTTCATAGTAAATATCGTATTCATCCTAAAACAGGGCAGTCCCTTCTCGCCGAGCGTCCTCCCTCGATGCCCAACGGCCCCATGCCCCCAGCCGAACCCCTTGTCATGGCTCGCTTCCAGATCCTGAAGGTCCTGGATCATGGTCCCTGCAGCTTCCTCTACCTGGCCCAGGATCCGGCTCGCAAGTCCCTTTTACTCATGGCGGCCGGTCTGCTGGTGACCACCTGGGGCGCCTTGGCGGATGTCCTCGAGCGCAGGCGGATCAACATGAAGGCCGCCATCGAGCGCCTGGCCAGGAAAGGATGACTGGAGGCAGCCCAACAGTCTTCTGACCCTCCCTCATGTATCCGGCGCATCGGTCGATAGGGCAGCCATGGCCATGGGCCAGTTCTGACGGCTTGTCTGGACAATGGCCATTCCATGCAGCCGGAAGTTCCACTCCGGGAGGGTTGATGGTGAAGAACATCCTTTCCACCCTGGTCGCCCTTCTTGCTATGGGCGGTTCAACACCCACAGCCAAGGGTTCGCCTTGTCCTGCTCCCTCCCTTTTCCAGCCGAAGAACGCAGCCAGGGATAGCCGGCTGATCCCCTTCGGGTTTCCGGCAGTGTTTCAGCGCGAACAAGGAGTGTCCTGGGACGGCAGGATCGAATGGAAGACCCCTGAGCGAGCCTGGGCGTTCGCCTCCGCCCTGGAAGGCTCGCTGAAGGGAATCACCCGCGTCGACAGCCCCTATCACCTGATTGTCGCCGTGGTCCGAGTCGAGACACAGACCGGGATCTTCGTGGTCGAGTTCGCCATCCAGGACCAGAGCGGGGAGAGCATGGAACTGCTGCAGGTGGAAGGCATCTGTCCGCTCAATCGCTCTTCCGAGGAGGTCTACCGTGCCGTCGCTGGAGAGATTGTTGCCACGTTCGAGAAGAGCGTCCTGAAGTAGGTCGTGGTTCCCGGCGCCTGCAGGCACCCTTGCGTGCACGCTCCCGGGCCGCCCATGAATGCCTGCCGGCCTACTTCTCCAGCGTGGCGATCAGAGAGTACATCCGGTCCAGCCGCTCCTTCTGGATGCCAGCGCCAATCTTTTCGTAGGTCTCCTTTTCGTTCGCCAGAATGGCGGGGACGAGTTCCTTCTCGCGGGTGCGTTTGAAGGCCGCCCAGGTTTCCTTCAGTTCCTTGAACTCCACAGTCCTTCCGGCCGGGGCCTTCAGCTTCGCGAAGGTGGCGTTGACAACGTCCGCAGTCTCCTTGACCAGCTTCTGCTGCTCGGGACCGCGTTTTTCGCGATGGAGAATCATGGTGACCAGGGCCTGCCTTGCCGTAAGGATCTCCAGCCGGAGGATCGAGAAGTCGTTGGCCGAGGCCGGCAGGGCCACGGTGAAGACGAGGGCCGGGACAAGCAGTTGAAGCGTGCGGTTCACAGGTTTTCCTTTGCCGGATGGGATGGAAGGGGAGATATGTACGGAGGCTGTTCGACAACAAACCAAAGAGCGGGCCGGAGACTCTGGGCCGAAGCGCCTACCTGCAGACGGCCTTGCACTTCGTGATGGCCTGGATGACCTTCGAGGAAGCCTGGAAGAACTCGCCATCCAGGAGAATGGAAGCCCCCGCCTTGTCACCGGCCAGGGCCTTCCTCAGCACTTCGCCTGCGGTCCGGTGGAAGCACGCGTGGGTGGTCTTCACTTCATTGAATTCAGGTTTCGAGCCCATGGCCCTTCCGCCTTCGCCATGGATCCACTTGCCCAGGTCGCACTGATCGTCTTTGCAGACCACCTGGGGATCCAGCGTCTCGGTGGACTTCCCGTCGATCACCACTCTCAACCGGGTCTTCCATCTCTGGTGGACTGAAACCGCTTCTTCGAAATTCATGACTGCCTCCTGTGATTGAAATCATCACAAGGAAGGTCAGCCGAAGAAATTGGGCAGATTACCTAGTCCGATCGGGCCGATTGCCTAGACGGACTGATCAGGTCGGTTCGCGGGCGGATGGGGCCCTCCACCTTCTGCCTGGAGAGCGGGCGTGCTGGTCAATTCATTCGCAGGTGGTTGGAAAAGGCCTGCCCTCAGACCACGCTGGCCCGGATGGCCAGGGCGGCCAGCGCCGCGGCATTGTGCAGGTCGAGCTTCCCCATGATGTTCTGGCGATGGGCGCTCACCGTCTTCGGGCTGAGATCGAGCTCCGCGGCGATGTCCTTGGTGACCATGCCCTGGCCGATGAGAGCGAGAACATCCAGCTCACGCTCTGTCAAAAGGCCTTCCAGTTCGCGCTTCAGGGCCACGATCTGCTCGGAGAGATCCACCGCAGGTTCCAGCCGGCGCAGGCGGCTCTCGACGGTCAGGATGAGTTCCTCCGGAGTGAACGGCTTGGTCAGGTAGTCGTCGGCCCCGGAGAACATCCCCAGGCGCACACTGGAGCGGTCATCCTGGGCGCTGATGAGAATCAGGGGCAGCCGGGCCAGTTCAGGGTCCTTTCGGACCTGCCTCAGCAGGGCCATGCCATCCATGCCGGGCATCTGGACATCCGTAATGAGGATGTCCACCTTCCTGGACTTCAGCAGCCCCAGGGCCTCCAGGCCGTTGCTGGCGGTCTCCACCACCCAGTCCGGCCGCTTCACCTGCAGGGCGCGGGTCACCGAGGCGAGGAGCAGCCGTTCGTCATCAACCAGGAGCAGGCGCATCAGGCTTGGATTCCTCTAGCTGTCACCCGGCTGGGGAACAGTTCGTCACGGGGTTAGAGCTTCGTCTGAGCTCATCTTGCCACAGCCTCCGCTAGGCGGGCGACCCTGGCCTGCGACTCCGATCCACTCCCGGGACAAAAAGCAGCACCTGGCCTCACCGGCGGGGAGCCGGGGACCTCCTGGTTCAGTACTCTGCCGGCAGCTGGTTGAGTTCTGCGAGGGTGTAGACGGGTCCGTCCTTGCAGACGTAGCTCTTGCCGGTGTTGCAGCGGCCGCACTTGCCCACACCACACTTCATGCGGTTCTCGAGGGTGGTGAAGATGGCTTCGGGCGGGAAGCCCAGCTTCTGCAGCACGGGCAGGGTGAGCTTGATCATGATGGGGGGGCCGCAGACGATGGCCACGGTGTTTTCCGCGGACAGGCCCAGCTGTTCGACCACGGGGGGCACGAAGCCCACCTTGCCCGTCCAGTCCGGCGTTTCGCCACCCGGATCCACGGTGGTGACGAGTTTCATGTCCGGCCGCTCGCTCCACTCCTTCAGCTCGCGCTTGTAGACCAGGTCCGCCACCCTGCGGGCGCCATATACCACAGTGATGTCCTTGAACCAGTCCCGGAGGTCCAGGCAGTTCCAGATGACGCTGCGCAGGGGTGGCAGGGCGATGCCGCCGGCGATGAAGACCAGGTTCTTGCCCTTCCAATCCTCCAGGGGGAACACGTTGCCGTAGGGCCCCCGGAAACCCACGATGTCGCCCACTTCCTTGTCCGCAAGCGCCGCGGTGACCCGGCCCACCTCGCGGAAAGTGCATTCGATGTAGCCCTTGCGGGTCGGGCTGGAGGCGATGCAGAAGGTGCTCTCGCCCTCGCCGAAGGCGCTGTAGAGGCCGAACTGGCCAGTCTTGAAATCGAAGCTCTGGGCCGCGACGTCATCGACGAATTCCAGGCGGAAGGTCTTCACGGCGGGAGACTCCTCCGTGATCTCCGCGATGCGCATCAGGTAGGGCAGATAGATGTTCTTCTCGCTCATGCCGTCACTCCCGCAGCCTCGGTCAGGTGTTCCTTCAGGTTCATGTCGACCGGGCAGGCCCGGGTGCATTTTCCGCAGCCCACGCAGCCCAGCTGGTCGTAGCGCTGGGGGTAGTAGCTGAATTTGTGGTAGATGCGCTGCCGCCACCGGGCGCTTTGCACCTCGCGAGGATTGTGACCCGAGGCGTGCAGGGTGAACATGTGAAAGCCGCAGCTGTCCCAGCAGCGGAGCCGCTCGCCCTGCTTGGGGTCCGCCTCTTCCTGGATGTCGAAGCAGACACAGGTGGGGCAGACGAAGGCGCAGGCACCGCAGCCGATGCAGCGCAGGGACTGGTCCACCCATACTTCGCTGTCGAACATGCCGGGCAGCTTGGCGGTGAGCGCGGGCTGATCGAAGGCCGCCTCGACCTTGGCGGCGACGGCCACCTTGTCCACGCCGTTGCCGGGCTTGAAGAGGTCCGACGCGAGGTTGAGGATGGCGGTGCCCTTCTCTGTGAGGACTTCCGCGAGATAGCCGTCCGCCACGGGAGTCAGCAGGATGTCGCTGCCCGCGGTGTCCGCGGGCCCGCCGCCCACGGAGGTGCAGAAGCAGGCCTCATCCGCCTTGGTGCAGCTCAGCCCGATGACGGCCAGCTTCTCGAGGCGGGCGTTGAAGAACTTGTCCCGGTAGTCCCAGTTGAACACGGCATCCAGGGCCCCGAAGGCCTTGGCCTCGCACGGGCGCACGCCGAACAGCACGGTGGGGGCGGCCTTGGGCTCGGCGTCCTTCAGGTCGACCTGGCCAGGTGTGATGGTGTAGGACAGGAGCCGTTCCACCTTGGGGAAGGCCACTTCCTTGGCCGACATGATGGTCTGGAGGTAGTCGCCGGCCACCTGGGCCGGGGCCTCGACCTCGCCCAGCCCTATGCGCCCGTCCGACTCGACGGGGGCCAGGATGCGCCTCCCGTCCTTGCGCAGGGCGCCGAAGAGGCTGGTCAGCGATTCACGGGAGAGTTGGTACGTGTTTGCCATGGCGACCTACCGGATGAAGGATTCTTTGTCGTCGGTCTTGAAGGTGGACAGCGCGTAGTCCAGCTTCGCCTTGGCTCCCGCCCGCTGGCCGAACAGCTCGTGGACGGTCTCCTCGGCGCTGATGGTGAGCAGGTGGACCGGGATGCCCACGGGGCAGGCGCGACCGCAATCGCCGCATTCCACGCAGCGCCCCGCCAGGTGCATGGTCCGAACCATGTGGTATTCCAGGTTGCCGATGCTGTGGCTGGCCACGGGCACCCACTGGGGCCGGTTGCAGTCCATGGTGCAGTGTTCGCAGTAGCACATGGGGCAGCTGTTCCGGCAGGCATAGCACTTCATGCAGCGGGAGAACTCGTTCTGCCAGTAGGCCCAGCGGTCCTCCCGGCTCATGGCGTCCAGCTTTGCCAGCAGGGTTTTGTCCTTGGCGTCGAGGCCCTGGGCCTTGAGGGCCAGGTGCTCTTCCAGGGCGGCGGCGCTGCCGAGTTCCTTGATGGCGCCCTCATCCACCGCCAGGATGGCCAGGTCGCCGTCCCGGAGCTGACGCTCGGCCATGAGCTGGATCAGGGCTCGCTGGGTCGCTGGCGGGGCGACGATGGCCACCCTGCCGAGCTTCTTGACCTCGTGCTTGGTGGCGTAGGCCGCGAGGTTCTGCGTGCAGGCCTCATCCAGCACCAGCTTGTCCACCTGCCCCGGCTGGCGGGCGAAGAACGCGCGCCGGGCCTGGCCGGTTCCCTTGGCGTAGCCCAGGACGGCTTTGACTTCACCCTTCTCCAGGAGCTCTATAGCCCTCTGCTTCAACGCTTCCATGGGTCACTCCTCACTCGATGCCAGCGCCGACGATCTGCCGAAACTCTGAATAGGGACCGAGGGCTCGCACCTGGTCGGTCACTTCGTTCACCAGCTGGGCCCAGCGGGCGCCTTCCGCCGCCGATACCCACGAGAAGGTGATGCGGCGCATGTCCACGCCCATGACCTCCATCATCTTCTTGAAGACCATCCAGCGGCGACGGGCGTGGTAGTTGCCCGACGTGTAGTGGCAGTCGTTGGGGTGGCACCCGGAGACGATGATTCCGTCCGCGCCCTTGTGCAGCGCCTTGAGCACCATCATGTAGTCGATGCGCCCGGTGCAGGGCACCCTCAGCACCCGCACGTTGGACTGGTACTTGATGCGGCTTGTGCCCGTCAGGTCGGCGCCAGCATAGGTGCACCAGTTGCAGACGAAGGCCGTGATCTTGGGTTCGAATGGTTCTGCCATGGTCGGTTCCTCGTCAGAGAGTCATGAGCTCGGCGTAGATCTGCTCATTGCTGAAGCCCTGCAGATCGATCGCCTTGGTCCGGCAGGTCGCCACGCAGGTGCCGCAGCCCTGGCAGAGACCGGGGTTGATGCGGGCCAGGGTCTTGATGACTTCGCCGCTGCGGGACTTGATTTCTTCCTGCTCGATGGCCTGGTAGGGGCAGGCGCTCAGGCAGAGGAAGCAGCCCACGCAGTGGCTGTAGGCGGGGGCCGGCAGACGGTTGACCACGGCCACGATGGGTTCGCGGGTAAGCTCGTCGTTGCTGAAGAGGCCCACCACCTTGGCCGCCGCGCCGCTGGCCTGGGCCACCGTCTCGGGGATGTCGCGAGGGGCCTGGCAGGCGCCAGCCAGGAAGATCCCTGCGGTGTTGGTCTCCACGGGGCGCAGCTTCGGGTGGGCCTCCGCGAAGAACCCGTAGGTGTCGTAGCTCACGTGGAGGGTCTGGGCCAGTTCCTCGGAGCCTTCGTTGGACTGCACCGCGGTGGCCAGCACCACCATGTCCGCCCTGATCTCCACGGGCTCGCCGCCCATGAGGGTGTCGGCGCCCATGACGACCAGCTTGCCGTCCTCTTCGTAGATCTTGGAGACCCGGCCCCGGATGTACTTGACGTCATCTTCCTCGATGGCCCGGCGCACGAACTCGTCGTAGTCCTTGCCCGCCGCGCGAATGTCCATGTAGAAGACGTAGGCCTTGCCGCTGTGAACCTTGTGCTTGTAGAGCATGGCGTGCTTGGCCGTATACATGCAGCAGATCTTGGAGCAGTAAGGCACGCCCTTGCTGCGGTCACGGCTGCCGGAGCAGGCGATGAAGACCACGGTCTCGGGCTCCTTGCCGTCCGAGGGTCGCTTCATCACACCGGAGGTGGGGCCGGAGGCCGAAGCCAGGCGCTCGAACTGCATGCCGTCGATGATGTCCTTGCTCTTGCCGTAGCCGTACTCGGGGAAGACATCCGTCTTCATGAGCTTGAAGCCCGTGGCCAGAACGATGGCGCCGATGTCGAGGGTGACGAGTTCATCCTCCTGCTCGAAGCGGATGGCGCCCGTGGGGCAGAGCTTCTCGCAGACCTTGCACTTGCCGGTCTTGTAGAAAGTGCAATTCAGCGTGTCGATCACCGGCTTGTTGGGCACGGCCTGGGGGAAGGGCACGTAGATGGCGGTGCGGGTGCCCAGCCCCTCGTTGAACTCGTCCGAGATCTTTTTGTTGGGACACTTCTGGATGCAGAGGCCGCAACCCGTGCAGAGCTTCTCGTCGAGCTTGCGGGCTTTCTTGCGGACCGTCACCTTGAAGTTGCCGATGAAGCCGTCGACCTTCTCCACCTCGCTGTACGTCATCAGCGTGATGTTCGGATGCTGGGCCGCCTCCACCATGCGGGGCGTGAGGATGCACTGCGAGCAGTCCAGGGTGGGGAAGGTCTCCGATAGCTGGCTCATGTGGCCGCCGATGCTCGGGGACTTCTCCACCAGCACCACCTTGTGGCCGCCGTTGGCGATATCCAGGGCGACCTGGATGCCGCCCACGCCGCCGCCGATCACCATGGCCGTCCGGGTGACCGGGACCTTGATGGGGAACAGGGGCTCGTTGTGCTTGATCTTCTCGACCAGGACCCGGATGAGGTCGGCAGCCTTGTGGGTGGTCGCCTCGCCCTTCTCGTGAACCCAGGAGCAGTGCTCGCGAAGGTTCGCCATTTCGCACATGTAGGGATTCACACCGGCGTTGGCGACCGCCCGGCGGAAGGTGGGCTCGTGCATGCGCGGTGAGCAGGCCGCCACCACCACGCCATCGAGCTTGTGCTCCTTGATGGCCTCCTGCATCATGCGCTGGCCCGGGTCCGAGCACATGTACTTGTAGTCCACGCTGTAGGCTACGCCCGGAATGTCCTTGCACATTTCCGCGACCTTGGCGCAGTCCACGGTGGCGCCGATGTTTTCGCCACAGTGGCAGGTGAATACGCCGATTCGAGACATGTTCGACTCCCTTAGCTCTGCACGCCGGCGGTTTCAGTGAATTCCACGGGCACCATGTGGCGGTGAAGTCCCAGGTCCCTCGGATCCAGCCCCAGGGCGAGTCCGATCACCTGCGTGATGAACATCGCCGGGATGGCGTATTCCTTCTGCAGGTAGTCATTGATCTCGGCACGGCGCAGGTCCAGGTTCGAGTGGCACATGGGGCAGGCCACCACGATGGCGTCGGCGCCCCGGTTCACGGCATCCTTCACGAGCTTGCCGCTGAGCTTGGCTACGATGTCCGTGCGCGTGACGCTGAAGGCCGCGCCACAGCACTCGGTCTTGAAGGGCCATTCGACAGGGGTGGCACCCACGGCCTTCAGCAGCAGGTCCATGCTCTGGGGGTCCTCGGGGCGGTCGAAGTTCACCACCCGGGGGGGCCGCACCAGCAGGCATCCGTAATAGCTGGCCACGTGCTTGGTGAAGGGCGCCTTGACCTTCTCCGCGATGCGGTCCTTCAAGCGGTCAAGCACTTCCAGGATGTTCACAATCTTCACGGTGCCTTGATAGGGCATCTCGATGGCTTTCTCGATCGCTGCCTTGAGCTCGGGATGCTTCTCCAGTTCCTGTTGGGCGGAGAGCAGCCGATTCGAGCAGGCCGCGCAGGGAGCCAGGATCTCGGTCAGACCGGCTTGCTCGGCCAGGGCCAGGATGCGGGCCGGCAGGGCCAGAGAGAGTTCGTGGTTCAGGATGTGGGCGCTGCTGGCCCCGCAGCAGTTCCAGTCAGGCACCTGCTCCAGTTCGACACCCAGGGCCTTCAGCACGGCCCGCGTGGACTCATCGAACTCCCTGGAAGAACCCAGCAGGGAGCAGCCGGGATAGTAGCCGATCCGCATGGTGTCACCCCTTTCCCATCGTTTGCTTGAAGAGGTTCTTCATCCCGCGCCGATTCCTGATCAGGTGCGGAAGAAGGTCCAGCTTGCCTTTGACGTACATCTTCGGAGCCAGCATCACGTCCTTCAGGAAGTGGCGGCTGCGCACCTTGTAGTCGGCCACCAGACCCACTTCATAGAGGCGACCTGTGTACTCGATGGAATCGAGGAAGGCCCGGTGGAAGGCCAGGATGTCCGCGCTCTTCGGGTGCGCGAGGTTCTTGGCCAGGGCCTCGCCCCGGATGAAGTCCATGACCTTGGGGATCTCCACTTCCTGCGGGCAGCGGGTGCTGCAGGTCTCGCAGGCCAGGCACAACCAGATGCCTTCACTGCGCAGGACGCGCTCGTCGTATTCAGGCAGGCCGTACTGAAGCATCCGGAGGGCATTGCAGGACGTCAGATCCATCTGATCAGCGACCGGACAGCCGGCGGCACATTTCCCACACTGGTAGCAATGGGTCAGCTTGACACCCGTGGCCTTCTGGATCCGCCCAGCCAGTGTGTCCAGGTGTTCGTCGTGATGGTTTCCGCTGCTCATGTTGTGCCTCGTGGTGGAGGGTCATGCAGGAAGAATCGAATCACATTTCATTGATGACTCATGCATCAGCAATTTACGATGCGACTGGTCAGACCACAACGGCTAATTTCCCCTGTTGTGACGAATGCCCATAGAACATCTGCTGGGCGGTTGAGCTAATTCCATCGCCAGACAAGGCTCAACTAAACCTCGTATCGGCCTCGCTGAAGCCCGTGTTCACTGGCTTTTGTCAACCGACAAAACTATTGACCCCCCTTAGCGACAAAACTACTGACCCCCTAGATGCGAGGCAGGCGGGTGTAGGGAGGGCGTAGCCCGACCGCAACCCGAC
>CAISFO010000019.1 GCA_903884655.1 uncultured Holophagaceae bacterium
CTGGAAAGTGCTGAGTTCCCGATCGCCCGTCCCCACCCGGTCATGCCACCTGTTCGCCGTGGGCTAACGCCCCGGCGGTGTCCCGGAATGGGCCGAGGAATTTCTTCATTCCAGGGTCCAGCAGCCTGGAAGCGAAAAATCCGGGGATGCCGGAGCGCAGGGCGTGGGCGACGACCAGTTCTGAGGGCGGCAGGGCCGGGTTCATGGTCCTGAGCCAACTGCGGAAGGCGTGCCAGACCTCGGTGGTGTGGTTCAGGGAGAGGTGCAGGAGCAGGCCCTGGGCGATGCACCCGATCTGGAGATAGCGGTGGTAGGCGAGGACCTTTCTGCGGACGGCTTCACGGTAGGCGTCCGTGGCGTGGTGCAGGTACTGGTTGCCATCGCCCCGGCGCAGGGGCTTCATCGCGGCCATCCAGAAGTGGTAGCCGTAGCCGGCCAGGACGTGGATGGACTGGCGGAACCCGATCTCGATCTTGAACCGGTAGCCATAGAGCTGAACGATCGCCAGGGGTTCCAGGGCGAGGTCGGTGGCGAGGAGAAAGATGGTGCCGCGGACCGGATGGTGAACCAGGACGAAGCGCACCATGCGCCCCGCGGGTCGCCAGAGCAGGTCCAGGCAGCGGTAGCGGATCATCACGTCGCTCTCACCGTAGACGGGGCTGGGGGCCGAGTGGAAGGCATCCTTGTCCTTGGCGAGGTCCTTGAGCACGGCCCGGTCACCGTAGATCCGGGGCCG
Organism: uncultured Holophagaceae bacterium; assembly: GCA_903884655.1. Classification (GTDB taxonomy): domain Bacteria; phylum Acidobacteriota; class Holophagae; order Holophagales; family Holophagaceae; genus Geothrix. The sequence goes on from CAISFO010000019.1 coordinate 737, forward strand.
CCCCTTGCCACGCCGGGAGGGGGGTTCCGGCGGGAAGTAGGCCACGGAGTTGTTGCGGACGCGGCTGACCAGGTGGTGGCCCTTGGCGGCCAGGGGCTGGATGATGGAGCGGTTGGCGTAGGCGGCGTCGGCCACCAGGAGGATCCGGCGTTCGCAGGTACCGGCCACGGTGCGCAGCAAGGCCACCAGTTTGTCCATCAGGGTCCGGTGGTCCCGGTTGGTGAACACCAGTCCCTCGTGGATGCGGGAGACGAGAGGGATGGCGGCGACATGTCCGGCAACCCCTCGCACCAGGAGGGAGACGGCCTGGAGGCTGTGGCCCATGATGTATTCAGCCTTGGAATTGCTGCCGGATTCCTGGTGGAGTGACTTCACCCCGGGCATCTTCCGCCCCTCCTTGGCGGCCTTGATCCCATCGGCCAGCAGGACCAGCCGGCCCCCTGCCTCAAAGGGCGTGAACAGGGCCAGGGCGAGCCGGATCCAGCCCTGGGTGAGGCGGTCCAGGTCCAGGGCCTTGCTGTGGAACAGGCCGAGGAAGCGGGGATAGGCGGCAGGTTTCAGCCGGAGAACGCGGACGAAGCTGGTCACGCCAGCGAGGTCCATGCGACAGCACATGCCCATGAGGGCAAGGACCAGCCATAGGTAGGTCCGGCTCCGATGGCAGGCGGGACGCAGGTTTTGGACGGCGCGATACCAGGCGGACCACAGGACCATGTTCAGCTCCTTGTCGATTTGTGCCGATAGCATTATAATGCTATCGGCAACAAAAAGCAAGTGCTGACGCGGGTTTAATGCATATTTTTCAAGGAGTTTTGCTATGCTTCCTGGCATGGAAACCATCCGGGAATCCCAACTTGAAGTCGAGATCAGGAAGGTGAAGGAAGAACTCGCCGGCCTCGGAGACCTGCGGCCCGGCAGCCTCTCCACGCAGTACAACGTCTGCGGCTCCCCGAACTGCAAGTGCAAGGCAGACCCGCCCCAGAAGCACGGCCCCTACTACCAGGTGAGCTTCACTCGCAAGGGCAAGGGCAGCACGAAGTTCGTCAAGGAGCAGGACCTTCCGACCATCCGTGAGCAGTTGAAGAACTACGAGCGCATGAAGGAACTCATGGACCGGTGGATCGAGTTGTCCATGGAACTGTCGAACCTACGCCTCGCCCGCCCCAAGGCCTGATGGCGATCGGCCTCCCGACGCCCCGCCAGGGGCGAGGGAGAACTCAGCACTCTCCAGTTTCATATTATGGGTTCGCATTTCCTGGAACGCCCAGCGAACGAGATGGTTGAAATCGGAAAAATATATAGAAGCTTCATTCAAGTTGTGCGCCCTATCTATGTTTCCGATCACCTCGCCCGCTTTGGCCATGATGGCCTGCCCCTGCCAATCCTGGCGGAACTGGATTATCCAAGGGCCCTGGCCAATGCGGTGGAGCGCACCCGGCAATGGCAGGACCTCCTGGACTCCACGGTTCTCCTGGAGAATTTCCCTTCGGTCATGAGCGATGGGGCCTGCCAGCCAGGATTCTTCGCGGAATTGATCCGGGCCACCGGTTGCGGGTTGTTGTTCGACGTCTCCAATGCGCTGGTGGCCGCCAAGAATACCGGGACCCGCATGGAAGCCTGGGAGGAGGCGGTGGGACAGTTCAATCATTTTCATGCGGCTGGCTTTGACCTCCAATGCTTCAAGGGCCGCGAATTCTACCTGGACAGCCATGATCGGGCCTTGGCACCGGAGTCCATGGACTGGGTCATCCGGCTTGCATCCCGGGACCGGCCCGGTCCCCGGACGACGGTGGTCATCGAGTTTGACGACCAGATCGATGTCGGGGCATGGCAGCAAGACCTCCGCGATTTGCGCCGCCGGTTGGGTCCGGATCGGAGCCCGGCATGACTCTGGACGCCTTTCTGAAACCTGAAGGAGTCCGGGCGGATTCCGCGGCCAGCGGCCTGGTCGCCATGCTCAGTCTGCGGATGGTGACCCATCGGTTGCTCGACCCTTCGCCGCGGCTGGTCGCCGCCTTGGGGTCCGGCCTACCCGATCTGGTCAAAGCCTTCATGAGTTATTGCTTCGAGGCGCGTATTCCGCTGGATTGGAAAAGCCACCTGCGTTTCCTGGAATGGCTTGAAA
>CAISFO010000020.1 GCA_903884655.1 uncultured Holophagaceae bacterium
AGAAACACCTCGAAAGCATTGGGCTGGGGTGAAGCGCCTTTTCACAGACGCTGTGAGGCTGGGCAGCCGGGCTTTGGCATCCTTACTGATGACATAGCTTGCCTTGAATCGAGTTAAGTCACCGAACCTCACGGATTCAGGTGTAGGATTGGGTAATGGCCATTTTTGATTGAAAGTTTTTAAGCGTTTCAGGGTTTTTGTCATCCTGGTAGTTATAGAAAGCCACCATGGCCTCTACCCGTGAGACCGTATGGGTCCGTTCAAAACGCGCGATGGCGGTGATCATCGTGAGGGTGTTGCCAGTCCAGACCGTTATGGAAATAACGATCAGGAGAAAGAGGGCAACGATGACTGTATTCAGGAACAGTCTGCGGGTGACGTTGCTGTATGCAGAAGCGAGGATTTTATTCATGCGCACTTCCACCACTTCCATGACTGCCAGTAAAGTGGCGTGAATATGCGCAGAAATGGGCTACAGGCTGCGAATCCTGAAACATTCGCTCACTGGCTCGCAGCGCCTCCGCAACCTGCCTGTATCCGGTGCGGTCAGGGAAGGTGGTTTCTTCGGATGCGCCGATCATCGAGGTCCCCCCGAACTTGGCCAATCACCAGGAAACCCATCGCTGAGCTAACCACGAGGCATGGCCACCTCCAAGCTGTCTTCTCGGTATTTCCTGGTGAAACCTGAGAAAAGCCTTGGCAATCATGGGGACTGCCGGGGTGAGTGTGGGTCCCGGGGATGCTTTCAGGTGGGCCTTGGTGGGTAGGTTCTGCGGCAAATCGACACCCGAGCGCCAGGTTTCCTCAGAACCTCAAGGATTCGGGGTTACTTTCCGTCCTTCGGCACGATCCGCCGCGGATCCTCGAGCTTCCAGCCGCCGCCCAGGGCTTTGTACAGCTGCACCAGGGTGAGGAGACGCGAGAGGCGGACCTGGGAGAGGGTGTTCTGGGCCGGGAACAACTGCTGCTGGGCATCCAGGACCTCGATGTAGCTGGAGAGGCCCGCGACGTAGCGCAGGGTCGCCAACCGCACGGCCTCCTTGTAGGCGGCCACTGCGCGGGCCTGTCGCTGTTCCACTTCCATGAGCTTCTCGTAGGCGGAAAGGGCTGTGGAGACTTCCCCGAAGGCACTCGTCACGACAGCTTCGTAGCGGGCCTTGGTCTGTTCCCACTGAGCGATCCGGACCTCTTTCTGGTACTTGAGTCGCAGCCCCTGAAGGGAGGGCCCGGACAGGGTGGGCGCGATCAGCCACTCCTTGCCGGGACCAAACAGATCGGCCATGTGCGGAGCGACGCCGCCCAGCAGGCCCGTCAGGCTGAGGGTGGGGAAGTAGCCGGCCATGGTCACACCCACGGCGGCATTGGCCGCCACGAGATCCTGCTCGGCAGCCCGGAGATCCGGACGGCGCTCCAGCAGGCTCGACGGCAGGCCCACGGGGATGCGGGGGGGCAGGGGCTGGGCACCCAGCTGCATGCCGCGCGGGATGGGGCCAGGGTTGCGTCCGACCAGGAACGAGAGGAGGTTCTCCTGGGCCTGGATCTGGCGTTCCAGATTGGGGATGTAGCTCGATGCCGTGGCCAGGGCGGCCTCGGCCCGGGCGGTCTCCAGGGCGGAGGCGGTGCCGCCGGCCAGCCGCCGATTGAAGAGGTCGGCCGTCTCCTGGAATGCCGCTGTGGTCGCTTTGGCGATCTCCAGCCGGGCGTCCAGCTCCCGCAGCTCGAAATAGGCCTGGGCCACCTGGGCCACCGTGGACAGGTAGACGCCTCGTCGCTGCTCCTGGGCTCCCAGGTACTGGGCCCGGGTTGCCTCGTTCATCCGCCGGATCCGGCCCCAGAGGTCCAGCTCCCAGGACAGCGTGGCGTGGATGTCAATGATGGACCCGGTGGATCCTCCCCCGGGGGAAAAGCTGGAAATACGGCCCCGCTCCCACATGGCGGTGGGCGTGATCTGGGGCATCCAGTCGGACCGTTCGATGCCGGCCCGGGCGCGGTATTCCTCCACTCGCCAGACGGCCGTGCGCACGTCGTAGTTGCGCTCGAGGGCCTGGGTGATGAGGGCCTTCAGGGGCTCGTCGCCGAGCACCTCCCACCAGGGCTGGTCCGCCAGGGAGGCGGCTTCGGCCGGGGACTGGCCCCGGAAACCGTCCGTGATCGTGACGGGAGGACGCTTGTAATTGGGCCCCAGGGCGCAGCCTGCGGCCAGGAGCAGGGCGAGGAGTGGAAGCATGGACCGTCGCATCTCAGGCCTCATCTTCCACGGGGGAATGGTCCGGATCCACGGATGGCTCCTCCTTGGTTCCCGAGAGTCGCTCCACGACTACAAACAGCACCGGAATGACGAAGATGGCGATGAGGGTGGCCGCCAGCATGCCCACGATGACCACGGTCCCCAGGATGCGGCGGGCGACGGCGCCCGAGCCCGAGGCGGTCCACAGAGGCACGCAGCCCAGGATGAAGGCGAAGCTGGTCATGAGGATGGGCCGCAGGCGCAGCTTGGCGCCCTCCAGGGCCGCGTCCACCAGGCCCCGTCCCTTTCTCATCTCATCCTTGGCGAACTCCACGATGAGGATGGCGTTCTTGGCGGAGAGGCCGATGAGCATGATCAGGCCGATCTGGGCGAAGACACCAAAGTCGAACTTCCTCAGCCAGAGCCCCAGGAAGGCCCCGAAGATCGCGATGGGCACCGAGAGCAGCACCGAGAAGGGCAGGGACCAGCTTTCGTACAGGGCCGCGAGGATGAGGAACACAAACACCAGCGACAGCCCGAAGACCAGGCCCGTGGTGCCTTCCGCCTTCTTCTCCTGGTAACTGAGGTCGGCCCAGTCGTAACTCATGTCCTGGGGCAGCACCTCCTTGGCCACCTGCTCCAGGGCGGTCATGGCCTGGCCGGAGCTGTAGCCGGGGGCTGCAGACCCAAGCACCTGCGCGGCGCGCATGAGGTTGAAGCGGTTGGTGTACTCCGGTCCCGAGATGCGGCGGGGCGTGACCAGGGCGGAGAGGGGCAGCATGGTGCCCTCAGCGTTGCGCACATGGAAGCGGCCGATGTCATCCACGCTTCGGCGTTCATCGCCTTCGGCCTGCAGGTAAACTCGCCACTGCCTTCCGAACCGGTTGAACTGGTTCAGGTAAAGGCCCCCCAGGTAGGCCTGCAGGGTCTGGTAGACGTCGCCCACCGCCACCCCCTGCTTCAGGGCCTTGTCCCGGTCCACGTCCGCCAGGATCTGCGGTGTGCCGGTGTTGTACAGGGAGGTGACGCCGGCCAGCTCCGGCCGCTTGCGGGCGGCGGCCAGGAAAGCCTTGAGGTTCCGGTCCAGGTAGTCCGGTTCGCCACCGCTGCGGTCCTGCAGCCAGAGTGAGAATCCATTGGAGACGCCCAGCCCCGGGATGGCGCTGGGCAGGAACCCGAAGACATTGGCCTCGGGGATCTCCCGGGCCAACCGCGCGTTGAGCCGCTTGAGGATTTCGCCTGCTTCCATGTGCTGGCCCTTCCGGTCGTCCCAGGGCGTGAGGGCTACGTAATGGAAGCCGAAATAGGGTGCGGACACGCGGTTGAGGAGGCTGAAACCCTCGACGTTGACGTCGTACTGCACACCCTCCGTTTCCTTCAGGATGGCCTCGACCCGCTTCCCCACTTCATCCGTGCGCTGGAGGCTGGCGGCGGAAGGCAGCTGCAGGTTCAGGAAGAAGTAGCCGTAGTCCTCCGTAGGCACGAAGCTGCTCGGCAGGGACTTGCCGAGCACGCCGTCCAGCAGGGCGAAGGCCGCCAGGATCACGAGGGGAATGGCGGCTTTGCGAATGAGGCGGTGGGAGTAGTGGACATACCCGTGGGTGGCAGTGTGGAGGTAGCTGTTGAAGCCTTCGAAGAAGCGGTGCATGGGGCCATACATCTTTTCCCTGGGCCTGAGGATGAGGGCGGACAGGGCCGGGGACAGGGTCAGGGCGTTGAAGGCGGAGATGAGCACCGAGATGGCGATGGTGACGGCGAACTGCTTGTTGAGGCGGCCCTGGATACCGCCCATGAAGGCCACGGGAAGGAATACCGAGGAGAGCACCAGTGCGATGCCCACCACCGGTCCCGACACTTCCCGCATGGCCTGGAGGGTGGCCTCCCGGGGGGTCATGCCCTGCTCGATGTGGTGCTCGACGGCCTCCACCACCACAATGGCGTCATCCACCACCAGGCCGATGGCCAGCACAAGCCCGAACAGCGACAGGGTGTTGATGGAGAAGCCCAGCAGAGGGAAGACGGCGAAGGTGCCGATGAGTGATACGGGCACCGCGATCATGGGAATGAGAGTGGCCCGCCAGTTCTGCAGGAAGAGGTAGACCACGATGATCACCAGGAGCATGGCCTCAGCCAGGGTCCAGATGATCTCCTTGATGCCCTCGGTGACGGGGAGGGTGGTGTCCACGGCCACCGTGTGCTGGAGGTCGGCGGGGAAGCGCAGCTTGAGACGATTCATCTCCTTCTTGACCGCATCCCCCACGGCCAGGGAGTTGGATCCGGGGGTCTGGAAGATGGCGAGAACACAGGAAGGTTGGCCGTTGAAGCGGCTGATCTGCTTGTAGGCCTGGGCACCCAGCTCCACCCGGGCCACGTCCCCGAGCCGGACCACGGAGCCGTCTGGATTGGCGCGCACCACGATCCGCTTGAAATCCTCCGCGCTCTGCAGTCGGCCCTGGGAGCGCACCGTGTAGGTCATCTCCTGGCCTGCAGGAACCGGCTCAGCGCCGATCTGCCCGGAGGGGTTCACAGTGCTCTGCTGCTGCACGGCCCGGTTGATGTCCGGCACGGTGATGCCCAGCTTCGCCAGGAGGTCGGGCTTCACCCAGATCCGCATGGCGTAGTCGCCCGCGCCGAAGACGATGACCTGGCCCACACCGGGGATGCGGTAGAGGGGGTCGACGATGTTGATGGTGGCGTAGTTGGCCAGGAACAGGGCGTCGTAGGTGGACTTGGGCGAATAGACGGTGATGAGCAGGAGGGCCATGCCAGTGGACTTCCGGATGACCATGCCGTTCTGGTTCACGTCGGGAGGCAGGAAGGGCTGGGCCTGGGCGGCACGGTTCTGGGCGTTGACCTGGTCGATGTTAACGTCCGTCTGCACATCGAAGGTGACGGTCTCCGTCATGGTGCCGTCGTTGGCGTTGGTGGACTGCATGTAGAGCATGTTGTCCACGCCGTTGAGCTGCTGCTCCAGGGGGGCTGCCACAGCCTGCTCGATGGTCACGGCGTCGGCACCGGTATAGCTGGTGGAGATCTGGATCTGCGGTGGCACGATCTCGGGGAACTGGGCCACCGGCAGGCTGCGCATGCAGACCAGGCCCGCGATGAGCGTGATGATCGCGATGACCATGGCCACGATGGGGCGGTCGATGAAAAACTTCACCATAGGTTATCTGCCCGGCGGAGTCGCTGGGGTGGCGGCGGGTGCCACCTTCACCAGCTGTCCGGCACTCACCTTCTGGGTGCCTTCCACTACGACCCGCTCTCCGGCCTGGAGTCCCTTCTCCACCACCTGGAGGGCGCCCAGGCGTGGCCCCGTCTGGACGGGACGGATATCCACCTTGTTGTCGGGCCCCACCACGGCGATCTGAGGATTGCCCTGGATCTCCCAAATGGCCCGCTGGGGGACCACGATGGCCCCCTTCCTCAAGCCCACATCGGCCATCACCTTGGCGAACTGTCCTGGTCTGAGCAGGTGCTGAGGATTGGCAAAGAGGCCTTCCAGGGCGATGGTCCCGGTCTTCACATCCACATTGCGGTCAGCCAGGTAGGTGTCGCCACGCAGGGGATAGGTGGAACCGTCAGAGAGCACCAGGGTCAGTGAGCCCTTGTCACCGCCCTTGGCGGCCCAGTTCCGGGCCCAGCCCATGTACTCCTGCTCGTTGGCATTGAAGAAGACCTTGATGGGATCCACCGTGGACACTGTGGTCATGATCCTTTGCCCATTGACCAGATCCCCCACCTGGACCTTGGCGATGCCGGCGATGCCGTTGATGGGCGATACGACGCGGGTCCACTGCAGATTGAGCAGAGCCCGGTCGCTGGCGGCCTTGGAGGCGTCCAGGCTGGCCTGGGCCTGCCTGAAGGTGGCCAGGGCGTTGTCCAATTCCTGCTGGGAGATGGCCTTCTCCGCCACCAGTGGAGTGAATCGCTCGACATCCAGCTTGGTCTTGTCCAGGACCGCCTGGTCCCGGGCCTGGGCGGCCTTGGCCTGGTCCGCAGCCGCCTTGAAGGGCCGGGGATCAATCTCGAAGAGGGCGTCGCCCTTGTGCAGGCTCGATCCTTCCTTGTAGACCTGGCGCAGCAGGTAGCCCTCCACCTGGGGGCGGATCTCGGCGTTCACGAAACCATCCAGGGTGCCCACCCATTCGTGGGTGAGGGGCACATCCATTTGAATGGCTGGCAGCACCCCTACCTGGAGGGTCGGCGCGGGTGGACGCCCTTGCTTCCCACAGGCGGCTGTGAGCGCCGTGAGCATGATGAGGGCCGGAAGACGGTGTGACAACATGGAGCCTTCGAAGAAGTGCGGCAATGGGCAGGAATACCCATAGTAAGCGAGCCTTCCCGGCAACTCATCACGGAGTTCGCAGCCTTGGATTGAATTGGTTGAAAACCACAAAGATCCGCGAGGCGAGTCGAAACGGAAGACCCGGATGCCCGGTGGTCATTGTCCGGGGCGATCACCAGCACTGGGCTCTGGTCCAGATTCTGCTTCGCCCAGGGCCATGAAACCCACGGTGGCAGCCAGGCCCACCGCCAACAGGATGCGCAGGAAGAACAGGTTGCGGCTCAAGCCGTGGGCCTTGTTGTAGGCCACGCGATCCGCGCTTTCCGGGGCCAGGCTTTCGATGGGAGCGTTGATGCGGGCCCGGATGGCCTGGACTTTGGGCGTGACCACGAAGCTGCTGGCCAGGCACATGAGCAGGGCCACGAGCAGGGCGGAGCTCCAGAGACGAATGGGGCCGATGAGGTCTTCCTTTACCTCGGCCACCCAGCGGCCGATCCAGCTGAGTCCGGCGAGGCCAAATACGATCCAGGCTGCCCAGTCCAGGCGTCCGATGATCATTCCCGCGATCCGCCCGGCCACATCCCGGCTGGGCAGCTCCCGAAAGAAGACCGGCGCCGAGAAGATGCCGAAGCCCAGCGCAGCCCCTGCCCAGAGGAGCAGGAGGATCTGGGTGAGCTGGTCAAGGCGGCGGATCGTTCGGGGATTCATGTGGTCCTGAAGACGGAGACGTCACCACTCGTTATAGGGAATGCCATTCTCGCCCTTGTCCGTGGAGCCGCTGCGCACACGGTAGACACCCAGTTCGGCATCGGGACTGTCCGGATCAGGGGGCTCCAGTTCGGTCTGCCAGGTGTCCCGGGACTGGGTCATGGGATCCCAGGGCATGTCCCGCAGATAGCCCAGTTCCCGCAAGGGGCCGAGGCTGGAAGGGTACTTGCCACGATCGGCCCGGTACTGTTCCAGGGCGTGGTTCATCTGGAACAGGTTCTCCTTGAGGACCGCTTCCCGCGCCACCTTGGTCTTGTGCCGGTAGCCCGCCAGGCCCACCGTCGCCAGAAGGGCCAGGATGGTCATGACCACGACCAGCTCGATGAGGGTGAACCCGCGAGCGCGGGTGGGTCGAAGGCGCATGGAACTACCTTAACGCAGTGGCTTCACTCGATCACCAAGAGCAGGTCCTTGGCCTCGACTCGCTGGCCAGGATGGGTGCAGAGCCTCGCCACCTTCCCGTCCATGGGCGCATACAGCGTGGTCTGCATTTTCATGGCCTCCATCACCAGCAGGCGGTCGCCTTTCCGCACCATCTGCAGGGGTTCCACGGCGATGGAGGAGACGAGGCCGGGGATGGGAGCTCCCACTTCACCAGGAATGGCCGGATCCGCCTTGGGCTGGACGGGGGCCTCCACTCGAAGAGCATGGTCGTGGACCGTGGTCTCCCGGGGCTGACCATTGAGTTCGAAGTAGAGCGTTCGGGCGCCATTCTCGTGAGGCTCGCTGGCGGTGAGGAATTTGATGACCAGGGCCTTGCCCGGTTCCAGGTCCACGCTGATCTCTTCGCCCTTCTGCATGCCGTAGAAATAGAGCGGGGTGGGCAGGATGGCGAGATCGCCATAGGCCTGCCTGGCCTCGTCGAACTTCAGGAACACCTCGGGGTACATCAGGTGGCTCATGAGGTCCCCGTTCGTGACCGGGTGTCCCACCTTGGCCACCAGGGCCTGGCGGGTGGCCTCGAGGTCCACCGGGGGCAGATGGGCGCCGGGCCGTCCCTTCCGCGGTTCGGCGCCCTTGAGCACGATGTTCTGGATGCGCTGCGGCCAGCCACCATCTGGTTCGCCCAGGGAACCCATGAACATGTCGATGACGGAGTTGGGGAGGTGCAGCCCGTGGTGCTCCTCCTGGTCCATGAACTCCTTCATGGTGAGGCCGTGGCTGACGAGGAAGAGGGCCATGTCGCCCACCACTTTGCTGGAGGGCGTCACCTTGACGATGTCGCCGAAGGCCAGGTTGACATCGGCGTAGGCGTGGGCGATCTCGGTCCAGCGCCCCCCCAGCCCCATGGACCCGGCCTGGGCCTTCAGGTTGGTGAACTGGCCACCGGGCATCTCGTGGAGGTAGACCTCTGCCGTGCCCGCCGGCGGGGCGGCATCGAAGGCCTGGTAGTGGGTCCGCACCGCTTCCCAGTAGTCGGAGCAGTCATTCAGGCCCTGGAGATCCAGCCCCGTGTCCCGCTCCGTGTTGGTTAGGGCCGCCACCAGGGAGTTCAAGTTGGGTTGGCTGGTGGTGCCACTGAAGGAGGCGATGGCCGCGTCCGCCGCGTCAGCGCCTGCCTCGGCGGCCTTCAGGATGCTGGCGGCGTTGATGCCGCTGGTGTCGTGGGTGTGGAAGTGGATCGGCAGGCCCGTCTCATCCTTGAGGGCTTTCACCAGCTTGTAGGCCGCGTAGGGCTTGCACAGCCCGGCCATGTCCTTGATGGCCAGAATGTGGGCACCCCGCTTTTCCAGCTCCTTGGCCATCCGCACGTAATAGGTGAGAGGGTACTTGTCCCGCTTCGGATCGAGGATGTCTCCGGTGTAGCAGATGGCGGCCTCACAGACCTTGCCGGATTTCCGCACGGCCGCCATGGCGGCCTCCATGTTGGGCAGCCAGTTGAGGGAGTCGAAGACCCGGAAGATGTCCATGCCCGCGCCAGCCGCTTCCTGGATGAAGGCCTCCACCACGTTGTCGGCATAGGCGGAATACCCCACCGCGTTCGAGGCCCGCAACAGCATCTGGAAGCAGATGTTGGGGATGGCTTCCCGCAGCTGGGCCAGGCGCTCCCAGGGGTCTTCCCGCAGGAAGCGCATGGCCACGTCGAAGGTGGCGCCCCCCCAGAGTTCCAGGCTGTAGAGGCCGGCCATGCGGTGGGCCACATGGTTGGCGATGCCCAGCATGTCGTGGGTGCGGACCCGCGTGGCCATGAGGCTCTGGTGCGCGTCCCGCATGGTGGTGTCGGTGATGAGCAGCCGCTGCTGGTCCCGGGTCCAGCGGGCAAACCCGTCAGGCCCCAGAGTGTCCAGCAATAGTTTCGTTCCGCTGGGGGGCACCGCGAAATCGTGGATGGGTTTTTTTGGCACCAGCATAGAGGCGGGTCTGGGCTTCCCGGCCACTTCGGCGTTGCCGTTCACGATGACGTCGCCCAGGAAGGCCAGCAGCTTGGTGGCCCGGTCCCGGCGGGGCTGCATCTGGAACAGCTCCGGCCTCTGGTCCAGGAAGGAGGTGGTGGTGTCGCCGTTCCGGAAGCTGGGATGGTTGACCAGGTTCTCCAGGAAGGGAATGTTGGTCTTGACGCCCCGGATCCGGAATTCCCGCAGGCTGCGGTCCATGCGCTGGCAGGCCTCCTCCAAACCACGGCCCCAGGAAGTCACCTTCACCAGGAGCGAATCGTAGTAGGGGGTGATCATGGCTCCGCCGTAGGCCGAGGCCCCATCCAGGCGGATCCCGAACCCAGCAGGCGAGCGGTAGGTGGAGATCCTGCCGTAGTCAGGCATGAAACCGTTGGAAGGGTCCTCCGTGGTCACCCGGCACTGGAGGGCGAAGCCGCGCACGGTGACGTCTTCCTGTCTGGGCAGGGCCATCTCGGGTCCGAAGAGGCTCAGGCCCTGGGCGATCTGGATCTGGGACCGCACGATATCGATGCCCGTGACCACTTCGGTGACGGTGTGCTCCACCTGGACGCGGGGGTTCACTTCCATGAAGAACCACTCGCCCGTGTCCACGTCCACCAGGAACTCGACGGTGCCCGCGCTGGTGTAGCCCGCTTCCCGGCCCAGGGCCAGGGCCGCCTCGCAGAGCTCTTTCCGGATGCGGGGATCCAGGCCCGGCGCCGGGGCCAGCTCCACCACCTTCTGGTGCCGGCGCTGCACGGAGCAGTCCCGCTCGTAGAGGTGCAGCAGGTTGCCCTGCCGGTCCCCGAGGATCTGCACCTCAATGTGGCGGGCCCGGCGGATGTAGCGCTCGAGGAAGACGCCGCCGTTGCCGAAGGAGGCGGCCGCCTCCCGGCTGGCTTCCTGGAAACGTTCCAGGAAATCCTCGGGCTTCAGCACGACGCGCATGCCCCGGCCACCGCCCCCGAAGGCCGCCTTGATGATGAGGGGGAAGCCAATCTGCTGGATCACCTGGTCCAGGGGAGGCGGCTCCACGACAGGCTGCTCCGTGCCCGGCACCACGGGAATTCCCGCCTGCTCCGCCAGCCGACGGGCGGAGGTCTTGTCTCCCAGCCTCTCCAGGATCTCGGCGCTGGGCCCCACGAAAACGATGCCGGCCTTCTCACAGGCCCGGGGCAGGGCGGGATTCTCCGACAGGAAGCCGTAGCCTGGATGGATGTAGTTCACGCCCTTTTCTTGGGCAAGACCCACGATGACTTCGGCATCCAGGTAGGCCTGGACAGGCCCTTGGCCCTGGCCTATCAGGTAGGCCTCGTCCGCCTTGAAGCGATGCAGACTCAGGCGGTCTTCCTGGGAATAGATGGCTACGGATCGGAAGCCCAGCTCATCGGCGGCCCGGAGGATCCGGATGGCGATCTCACCTCGATTCAGGGCCATCAGCTTCTGCATGGGCATCTCCGCGGGCTGCCTCCGAAGGGAGACATTGAAAACCGCAACATCACCTAATCTTACCGGAGGACACCCTGTTCATACACGAAGGAAGGTCTGAAGGCCTGACCGCAGCCGTTCCCGCCTTAAAAGCGCAAGGAGAGTGCAGCTCCCTGGTAACCGGCGCCGAGGACGGGCTTCAGGGCCAGCTTCACCTTGCCGGGCCAGCCACGCCGCTCCTGGTTGCGGAAGACCACCGTCCGGCCCACCAGGGCCCCGAGCAGGGCCCCACTGACGACATCCGAAGCGAAATGGGCATTCTGTTCGATGCGGGCAACCCCCACCAGGGTCGCGATTCCATACGTGAGGTACCGCACCCAGGTCTCCGGATAGTGCTCGGAGATGACCATGGCCACCGTGAAAGCCTCGGTGGTATGCCCTGAAGGCGCGGACATGCCGCCGCCGAAAGGCCGGAAATGGAAGGCACCCTCCTGCTGGTAGGGCCGGCTGCGACCCACCGCCTCCTTGAGAAAGGGTCCGATGACGATCCCCGCGATCAGGCTGGCCTCCGCCGCGTCAAGGCCCGTATCCACCGCATTGGAATTGCCCGCAAGCTTTCCATAGGTCCAGAATCCACCGACGATTCCGATGGCGTAACCCGCCCCGAAATTCTGGATCTGCTTGGCCAGGTTGTCATTCTGAGGGTTGCGGTGACGCTGGAATTCGTCCCGCACGTGGGTGTCCAGCAGCAGGGCCGTGCCCACCACGACGGCAAAGCCTTCACCGGCGTGGAGCCAGTCCTTGCTATCCCAATGGGCAGGCGCCTTGAGGATGAAAACCGTATCGTCGAACAGGATTCTTGGCACCGCCAGGACCCCCTTCGAGGGAGGGTCTGAAGGCTTGGCAGCCAGATCGGCCTTGGGTTCTGACGATACGGACCCCTGCCCCAGCAAGGGCAGGACCGAAAGGGCGAGGGCCATGCAATCGAAGCGGAATTTCTGGATCATCCGAGCACCTATTGGGAAAGATCAGGCGTTGGCAGCTTGTCTGGAGAACCAGTTGTACAGGGCGATGACCCGGTTGTAGAAGCTGGTGCGCACCTGCTCCTCCATGCCGAAGACCTTGGTCGTCCTGATGCCGACGTTTCCGTAGAAATAGAGGAACTTCCCATCCGCCGAAGCCTGGATGACCATGGTCAGCTTGAGGGAATCCGCCCCGAGGACTGGCACCATCCCCCACCAGACCCGCTCCACATTGCTCATGGTGAGCTCGATGGACCCTCCTGCATGGCCCTTGACCGTCACGGTGTAGAGGTTCTTCCCGAAGGTCGTGTCGTCCTGTTCCAAAGCAAGGTCATGGGTGGATTCGATGGCTGAAAAGCGAGGGTCACTCAGGATGTTGCGAGCGTTTGGAGCATTCACCACGTGGGAGGTGGTGAACAGGGTTCGGACCTTGCCATGGGTGGAGGAGTAGTACTGGATGCCTTCCATCGTGCGGAACTGGTGCAGGAGGTTGTAGAGCACGAGGTTGCGGTCGGCTCGGGAGATGAGGCCTGCGGGCATGGGGGCCACCACGAGCGTCTGGATGCCGATGCTGGGGTGGGCAGCGCTGAGGGTGCGGGTGATGTCGGCTCCCGCCGCCCGGTCGGGACACAGGTCGACACTGAACTGACCTGCAGAAAAGGAGCTGTAGCTGCCGGAGGCCACCAGCTTCTGCCTGGCGGCGGCATCCAGGTGCGCGGGGATGGCATCCACCACGGCAGGCGACAAAGGACGGGCAGCGATCCCTGGCACCTCCTGGGCGGACAGGGCGCTGACCGGCAAGAGCAGCAGGAGGGCCGGTGGAAGGTGCGCGGCGGAGTAATGGCGAGGCCGGTTCATGGGAGGGTGTCCTAGGAAAACTGGAATCAAGGTTGGCGGCGTTCTGTTCGATGGAGCATCTGAAGGCCATGCCTCACTTCGTCGCACCGAATCCGGCGTGGCCGAGAAGGTTGTAGACAATGGCCACCGTTCCCACCTCCTGTCGGGAATCGGGCCGGTCGGGGTAGTGGGCATTCCGGCTGGAGGCGATGTATTGGATTCCCAGGGCGTGTCGATCATAAATGCGGACCGTGAACCCCATGTTCAAGCGCACGATGGCCTCTCTTCCGCCGGGATCCTCGCCCCCCATCCCCGTGAGGTAGTACCGACGTCCGGTCACATCGAGCATGACCCTTTCGCCAAGAATGAAGCGCAAGCCGACCAGGCCCTGGGGGGCCACACCGAAGTGGTAGTCCCGGTCGCCCACCTGGGCGACATTGCCTGCGGCAGCATAGCCCACACCACCAAGGACTGAACCCTGCAACGCTGCCGTCTTCGAAATCTGCCACTGGAAGGTGGTGCCGAGGGAGAGGGACGTACTCGAGATGCGGAAGATGTAGGGCGAGATGTAGTCGTAGCCGCCGTAGAGACCCCAGATACCTTGGTAGGAGTCGCCCGCTTCGTAGTCCGTTCCGTAGAGGAGGCCACGGATCATGATGTTGTCGACCGGGTTGTCGAGGTTGCCCAGGGTGCGAAACTCGAAATTGAAATAGTCGAAGGGGCGATCGTAGGAATAACCAGCCTTTCCCGGAAGCCCATAGTCCATGGCGTAATCCAGAGCCGCTTCCTTTTGGTGAGACGTGCTGGTGACACCCTTGTTGTCGAGGTCGGAGTGGAGGTTTTCCCCTAACTGCAGACGCCAGCGAAGGGCGGGGTTGTAGCTCGGGAACAGGGGCTTGAACCGGTCGCCAAAGGCCAGCCGGTTGATCCCGTTGGCGGGCGACAGCAGCGTCGCCCCGAGCTTGCGCCAGAGGCCGGGGGTGCCGCTGTCATCGCTCTCCAGCATCAGGTTGGACATCCGGAAGAGCACTTCTCCGAGGAAGCTCCCGCCGAAGCCGGTGGCGATCTGGTCGTTGTAGGAAGGCTTCGTGGTTTCCCCACCCAGTTCCCAGGCCAGGCTGCCCATGTTGTCGTAGACCAGTGCCTGCCAGTAGTCGAGGCCCGCGGAGCGCGCGAAACCGTGGTACATCGTCCCGCCGTAGGGATGGTTGAACTGGTTCATGGCGAAGGCGTCCTGGTCCACCACCCAGGGTCCGTGGAGCACATGGTCGCGAAACGTGGAGACATTCGCCTGGTAGACGTGCTTGCCGTCCTCCATCAAGTTGGGATAGACCTTCCGGTCATAGGCATTGAGAAGGAAGAGAAAGGCCGGGATTTCTAGGGCTGGAATGACATAGCTCTTCCCCTCGCCAGTCCCCCAGGTCCTGGCCTGAAGGCTGTTCAGGGGTGCGGGCTTCCACGCGGCCTCTTTGAGTGGACTGGCATTCACCCCCGTCGACGTGACGGTTTGGACTCCCTGGGCCGAGGCCTGGATTCCCTGCGCGGAGAGGCCGGTGGCCCCCTCGGCCCGGGCTGGACAGCTCAGCAGCAACCCCAGGCCCAGGATGGTCGCGACGGTCCCAGGAAGGGCTGCTGGACACTTCATGCTTCACCCTTCGTTGAGTCCGATCCGGTCCCCGTGCGCATGAGGAATCACTGCATGCGACCGCTTGGCGGACAGGGGAATCACTTCCCCAGGGCCCCCTCGATCACAGGCCGAAGGCTGCAAGGGTTATGCCCAATTGTTTAAATAATTAATTTCATGGACTTGAAAGGGATTCACTGAAATCCGGGACATTGCACCTGATCAAAATGGAGGAGCGATACCTTCAAAAAGATCCATCCCTGGTGCCGGTCTTCGGGACTGTGTTCATGACCTGACCCTAGGGCTGACTTGGCCCATAGGCCTCGTCGAGGACCTGGCTCAGGTGCCGGACTCTCACCGGGAGGCCATGGCTCCGCACTCCGAAATCCAGGTGCATCATGCAGGCCGGGCATTCCGTGGTGAGGATGTGGGCCCCAGTCTTCTGGACATTCCCCATCTTCCGGTCCAGGACGCCCTTCGCCTCGGCGTGGTGCAGGAAGGTGTAGCTGCCCGCGGCCCCGCAGCACCAGTCGGCCTCGGGCATCTCCTTGTAGGTCAGGCCCGGGATGGCTTTCAACACTTTCCTGGGCTGGGCCGTGATCTTGCCGAAGCGGTTGGAGAGGTGGCAGGGATCGTGGTACGTGACCGTGCCTGAGAGCTCCCCCAGATCCTTCAGGGCATCGATCTCCACCAGGAACTCACTGAAGCTCCGTACCTTCTTCGACAGCGCCTCGGCCTTGGGGGCATAGATGGGATCGTCCTTGAGCAGCTCCTGGTAGTCCTTCAGGAAGGTGCTGCAGCTGCCACATTCGGAAAGGATGACGTCCAGTTCCACGGCGCCCGCCATGCGATCGAGGTTCTTCCGGGCGATGTCCCGGGCCGAATCCAGGTCACCGTAGGCCTGGGCCGGGCGGCCGCAGCAGGTGTTGTCCAGGAGCGTGATCTGGCAGCCGCTGCGGGCGAGGACCCGATGGGTGGCGGCGACCACCTCCGGGTACTGGAAGCTGAGCCCGCAGGAGGCGAAATATCCCACTCGGTGGAGGACCTTGGTGGGCTCGGGCACCTGGGCGGTCCCTCTCCTCAGGAAGGCCGGTGTCTGCATGGGAGGGAGCACCTGGATGGCGGTCTTCAAGCGCTTGCCCAGCTTTCCTGGCAGCCCCATGCGTTCGGCGGCCTTGTCGAGCCCGTGGCGCTTCGCCCACAGGGCCATGCGTCCCGCCGCTTCCAGGCGCTTGCTGCTGGAAAGGATCTTCCCGAAGAGGAGGCGGCGCCAGGCGGGTTGGCCGTGGCGCTTGATGTTGGCGTGACGGATGGCCGTGACGATCTCGTCAGTCTTGATGCCTGGGAAGCAGTGGGCGGTGCAGCCCCGGCACAGGAGGCAGTCCTCCAGGGCGCCAATGACTTCAGGGGAGAGCTCCATGTTCCCGAGGATGAGGCCCCGGGCGATCGACTGGCGCCCCCGGGCGAGGGAGTGCTCTTCGCCGGTGACACGGAACACGGGGCAACCCGCCTGGCAGAACCCGCAGCGGTTGCACTGGGCGATGGTATCGAAGAGGGGGAGCAGCTCGGGGGTGGCCATGGTCATCTCTCCGCTCAGAGCCCGCCGAGGAAACGGCCAGGGCTGCAGAGGCTCAGGGGGTCGAATTCCTGCTTGATTCGCCGCATGACGCCGAAGCTGGAACCCGGCAGACCCCAGGCGTCCACCCGCTGTTTGACCGGGACTGGAGCCTCTTCAAGTACCAGGCTCCCTCCAATTCCGGTGGCTTCCTTGCGCAGGGATTCAAGGGTGGCCACCAGCCCCGACAAGGCGGCTTCTGGGGGCAGGCCGGAGGGTGCCTGGAGGCTGGCCCTCAGGATGCCGCTGCCGGCGTGGGCGGCCACGGTCGGGACGACGCCATGCCTGGCGGCGCACTGGTGGAGGGTGGCCATCATCCGGGCCGTCCAGCCGATGGGCACGGCCAACCTGCACCCGACACGCCCTGGTTCGGAGGCGGAGCTCCCAAGCACGTTGGTGAGGGCGGCCCAGGCGCGGATCGAATCCGCAGCGCGATGCAGGATCGCCCGGCCCCCGCCCTCGTTGATCAGGGCCTGGAGATCCCGGATCTGGCGGTCCACGGTCGCCTGGCTGCCAGCCAGGCCCACGGCCAGGATATAGGATCCCTGCGCACCAAGACCCAGGTCCGGCGACAACCGCCGCTGCGCGGCGGGATCCAGGAGGTCCATGGCCTCCGGCAGGAGGTAGGAGGCCAGCACCTTCTCCACCACGGCGGCCGCCAGGGGCAGATCCTGGAACACGCCCAGGACGCTGGCCCGGGCCTCGGGCATGGGCAGCAGCTTGACCGTGACTTCGGTGAGGATGCCGAGGGTGCCGAAGCTGCGGATGAAGAGCTTGTTCATGTCGTAGCCCGACACGTTCTTGATGACCCGGCCGCCGCAGCGGATCCGCTCCCCGTCCGGCAGCACCACCCGCAGTCCCAGCACCCAGTCCCGGGCCGTCCCGTGCAGCAGGCGTGAAGGGCCGCTCTGGTCCGCGGCCACGAGACCACCCAGGGTCGCCCGCTCTGCCTCGGGGGGATCCAGGGGCAGCAGCTCCTGCTTAGTGGCGACCAGCTCCTGCAGCCGGGCCAGCGGCATGCCTGCCTCCACGGTCACGCACAGGTTTTCGGGGTCGAATTCCACCACGCGATCCAGCCGATCCAGGCCAATGACCACGGGGGCAGCGCTGGGTGCATTGCCTTGGCCGACGGCCGTACCGCCGCCCCAGGGAAGCATGGGCGTGCCGGTGGCAGCGCAGGCCGCCACGACCTTGGACACTTCCTCCTGGGTTCCCGGGTGCACAACCAGGATGGGCATCACGCCATCCACTCCAAAGGCCGCCAGGGTTTCCGGCTGCCAATCCAGATGTCCGGCGCCGACAATCTCCTCCAGCTGGTCCTGCAGGTTGGTCGTGACCTCACTGGGCATGGGCCACCTCCTGGGATGCAGGGAAGATCTTCCCGGGGTTGGCCAGGTCCGCTGGATCGAAGGCCCGCTTGACCCGAACCTGGCTGCGGATGTCGGCTTCGGACAGCACCAGGTGAATGGCATCCATCTTTTCGAGGCCCACCCCGTGCTCACCGCTGATGGTGCCCCCCAGTGCCACGCAGAGCTCGAGGATCTCCATCCCGGCCTTCATGACGCGGGCCTTCTGTTCCGTATTCCGCCAATCGAACAGGATCAGCGGATGCAGGTTGCCGTCCCCGGCGTGGAACACATTGGGAATCTTCAGGTCGTATTTTTCGCCAACCTCAGCCACTTTCTTCAGCACTGCGGGCAGGGCAGTCCTGGGCACGGTGCCGTCGCAGACCAGGTAGCTGGGCGTCAGCCGGGCCACGGCACCGAAGGCCCCGCGCCGGCCCGCCCAGAGCATGGCCCGCTCCGCGTCATCCTTGGCCACTCGGACCTCCCGGGCGCCATGTTCCTTGCACAGGCGGACGATGGCTTCGGTCTGGGCCTCCAGATCGTCCTTCAGTCCGTCCACCTCGATGATGAGCACCGTGGCGCAGTCCAGGGGCAGGCCGCAGTGCAGGGACTGCTCCACCGCCTGGATCACCAGCTGGTCCATCATCTCGAGGGTGGCAGGCACCATGCCTGCGGCCACGATGGCCGAGACCGTCTCGCTGCCGCGCTCGATGCTGTCGTAGATGGCCAGCAGCGTCTTCACCCCCTCGGCCTGGCGGACGATCCGCACAACCACTTCGGTGCAGACCCCAAAGGTCCCTTCGCTGCCCACGAAGACCCCCGTCAGGTCATAGCCGGGGGTATCCGGAGCCTGGCCGCCGAGTTCGACGATGTCGCCATCGGGCAGCACTACCGTGAGGCCCGTCACGTGGTTGGTGGTGACACCGTACTTGAAGCAGTGGGGGCCGCCGGAGTTCTCGGCCACATTGCCACCCAGGGTGGCGGCCTTCTGGCTGGCAGGGTCGGGCAGGTACTGATAGCCGAAGGGCGCCAGGGCGTTGCCCAGTTCCAGATTGAACATGCCGGGCTGCACCCGAGCCCGCAGGTTGGTGGTGTCCACTTCCAGCAGCTGGTTCATGCGGATCATTTCGAGGACCACGCCGCCCTTGAAGGGAATCGTGCCTCCGCTGAGGTTCGTCCCACCGCCCCGGGGCACGAAGGGAATGCCGTGGGCATGGCAGAGCTTGACCACCCGGGAGACTTCCTCGGTGGAATGGACGAAGACCACCGCATCGGGCCTCCGCTCTTCGAGGTAGGCGTCGTATTGGTAGAGCTGAAGGTTCACGGCCGAATCCAGGACGTTGCTCGGCCCGACCACCTTCCTCAATGCCTCGATGAATAGCTTGTTAGACATGGTCCACCTTCGAATGGATGTTCGATTGAAACCAGATCCTATGACCTCGCTGTCTGCTATCAGAACGGTGCCATAACGATTCCATACTTCAGGAGTTTGCGGGTCCAGATTCTGTAACTCATTACGGGTCAATCGGGAAGTCAAGTGCGTGGGCAATCACCGCGAAGTACGGTGGCAATCGAATAGTCAACTTTGGGTTTTGGGAAGCCGAAACAGCGGTCATTGACGGACGCCTTTCTGCGTAGAAAGCTTGTTCAACCATCACCACCCGGATCCGAATTCAACGGATGGCCGCCTTTTTTTTCTCAAGGATGCGTCACCTCAACCCTCTTCTTGCGGAGTCTCGAATGCGCAGCACGCCTTTGATTGCCCTGCTGGCCCTGTCCCCTCTAGCCGCCCAAGACGGCCAGATGTCCGCGCCTCAGGCGGGACACTGGAATTTCGGCGTCGTCCGCCAGGCTCCAGACTTCACCGGCAACTATGCCAAGACGGGCGAATCCAGCTGGGACACCGACCGTGATCTTGGCCTGAGTAAGGACAAGACCGGCGTCGGTGCGCTGCTCGACTACGAGGGGCGGCGCTTCCTCCTGCACATGGCGGCCTATGACCAGTCTTACGTTGGCGACAAGATCCTGACCCAGACCGTCACCATCAACAACCAGGCCTTTGCTGCCACGGCGCGATTGCAGAGCCAGATCAAGCTCCGGGACTATGAACTGGACTGGACCATCAAGCTCTGGCGCTGGGATGCCGCATACATCGGGCTGGACCTGGGCTTCAACGCATGGAAGCTCGATGTCTCGGCCGTGGGGACCTCCACCTCGGGACCGGTCGTCACCCAGTCCGCCACCGATAGTGTGACGGTGCCCATTCCCCAGATCGGCTTGTCCGCAGGGGGCCACTTCGGCAGCAGCGTGGATTTCAGGGGCTACTACAACCTGCTGAGCAGGAGCGGCGCCAGCTATCACCGGGCTGGCGTGGACCTTCGCTATTTCCCTCTGACGTGGCTGGGGGTACGGGCCAACTTCGAGAACGAAGGATTCGACGTTCCCAAAGGCAGCATCGGTACGGACACCACCCTCCACATCACCAAGAATGGTGGGGGCTTCGGGGTCATTGCAAGGTTCTGACCTCACTGAGAGCGGCCTCCCTCATTGGTGCAACCGCCATGCCTGAACGATCCACCAAAAAGGGCCGCAGCGCGGCCCTTTCTTCTGTGGTCCACGGGCGGGGCTAGAGAACGCCTCTCCTTTTTTGATCCAGCTCGATGGAGTCGTACAAGGCCTGGAAGTTCCCCTCGCCGAAGCCCATGTTCCCCCGCCGCTGGATGATTTCGAAGAAGAGCGGTCCAATCTGGTCCTCGGTGAAGATCTGCAGCAGGTAGCCGGTCTCGTCACCATCAATCTGAACGCCCAGCTCCTTCACCTCGGCCAGATCCTCACGAACCGTGTAGCCGCTGCTGGCAATGCGACCCGGCAGCAGCTCGTAGTAGGTGTCAGGCACCCTGAGGAACTTGAAGCCCTGGGTCTGGAGGGTGCGCAGGGTGTGGAAGATGTCGTTGGTGGACAGGGCGATGTGCTGTACGCCCTGTCCCTTGTGTCGGTTCACGTATTCCTGGACCTGGCTTCTTTCGTCGGTGGGCTGGTTGATGGGGATGATGATCTGGTTATTGGCACTCTGCACCACCTTGGAGTCCAGGCCGGTGCCAAGGGCGCCGCGAATGTGGAACTCCCGGGTGACTCCGAACCCGTAGACCCGTTCGTAGAAGTCCACCAGGGCGTCCATTTCCTGAGGGCCCACGTTGTTGGTGAGGTGGTCCACCCGCACCAGGCCCGGGTCACAGAAGGCCGGAGCGGGGTCGGGTTCGAGCCCGGGCCAGAAGGCTGCCGGTTCTCCCCGGCGCTCCACCAGGAAGTTCCACACATCCCCCACGCCCTGGATGGCCGCGAACCGGACTTGGCCATCGCCCAGTTCGTGGGTCTGGGGCTCAAGCATGACCCGGCCCCGTGGGTACCGGGCGTGGGCGAAGGCAGCCGCCAGATCCTCCACCGCAAAGTTCAGGGCGCAGACGCCTTCGCCATGGGCCTGGAAGTAGCGCCCCGCCGGCTGGGTGGCATCTGCTTCGAAGATAAGGATGTCCATGCGTTGCTGGCGTAAATGGACCACTCGGCCCCAGGGCTGGGAGCCACTCGCCACGCGGGCGAAGCCCAGGCGCCGGTAGAGGGGTTCCAACCGTTCAATGGAGCCCGTCAGCTGGAAGTGGTCGATGCGACTCAGGCCCATGGGATTGGTGGCGGACTTTCCGTCCGTGGGTGCGCTGAGGGCGAAGCTGGGCATGGACATGGCAGACCCCGAGAAGTGCCAGCGCCCCAGTGTGCAAACGGGCGCCGGTGACCAGGATCACATAAATAACGATTACTTCAATGTAATCAATATTTAAATACCATTGAGTCATTTTTGAGTAAAAATGAAACGGGCCCGCATCGCGGGCCCGTCAGCATCCAGCGCAAAGCGCAGAATGGCCTTAGCTGAGGCTGGTGGCGATCACCTTCTCCTTGGTGAAGAACTCAAGCAGATCCCCTTCCTTCAGTTCGTCGAAACCATCGAGGGAGATGCCGCAATCGAGGCCATTCTTGACCTCGGTGACGTCCTCTTTGAAGCGCTTGAGGTTCTTGAGGCCGCCCTCGAAGAGGACTTCCTCGCCGCGCTTCACGCGCACCTTGTAGCTCTTCTGCACCTTGCCTTCGGTGACGAAGGACCCGGCGATGACCGTGCGACCGATCTTGAAGAGCTGACGAATCTCGGCCAGGCCGTGGACCGTCTCCTTTTCGGTGGCGTCCAGCATGCCGACCATGGCCTGCTCGATTTCCTCGGTGACCTTGTAGATGATGTCGTGGAAGCGGAGATCCACGCCCTCTTCGCGGGCCAGTTCCTCGGTCTTCTTCTCGGCCTTGGTATGGAAGCCGATGATGGTGGCCTTGGAGGCTTCGGCCAGCAGCACGTCGTTCTCGGTGATGGTGCCGGCGGCGCTGTGGATGATGCGGACCCGCACCTTGTCGGTGCTGAGGCGCTCCAGCTGACCCACCAGGGACTCCACGGAACCCTGGGTATCGGCCTTGATGATGAGGGCCAGCTCCTTGACCTGGCCGTCCTTGATGGTGCTGAACAGGGTCTCCAGGGTGGCGCGCTGCTTCTGCTGGGCGGCCTGCTTGGCTTTTTCCTGGCGGAAGGTCGCGATGGTGCGGGCCTTGGCCTCGTCTTCGACCACCTGGAAGTTGTCGCCGGCACTGGGCACTTCCTCGAAGCCGAGGATCTGCACGGCGCTGGAGGGTCCGACTTCTGTGACCTTCTTCCCGAGATCGTCAAACATGGCGCGGACCCGGCCCATGGTGGCGCCGGCCACGAAGATGTCGCCGGCCTTGAGGGTGCCGCGTTGCACGAGGACGGTGGCCACGGGGCCCCGGCCCCGGTCGAGGCGCCCTTCGATGATGGACCCGGCCGCGGGGCAGTCGTAGACAGCCTTCAGCTCCTTCATGTCCGCCACCAGGAGGATGGTCTCCAGGAGTTCGTCGAGGCCCTGCTTGGTCTTGGCGCTCACCAGGACGGCGGGCACATCGCCGCCGTAGGCTTCGGTCTGGACGCTGTACTGAAGCAGGCCCTGCTGGACCTTGTCCGGGTTGGCGCCGGGCTTGTCCACCTTGTTGATGGCCACCACCAGAGGCACATCCGCGGCCTTGGCGTGGTTGATGGATTCCACGGTCTGGGGCATGACGCCGTCGTCCGCGGCCACCACCAGGATGGCGATGTCCGTGACCTTGGCGCCCCGGGCGCGCATCTTGGTGAAGGCTTCGTGGCCGGGGGTGTCTAGGAAGACCACCTGGCGCATGTCGCCGGTGTTGGGATCCTTCACATCCACGTGGTAGGCACCCACATGCTGGGTGATGCCGCCGGCTTCGCCCGCGGCCACCTTGGTCTTGCGGATGGCGTCCAGTAGCGAGGTCTTGCCGTGGTCCACGTGACCCATGATGGTGACCACGGGAGGACGGGGCTTCTTCTCGCCCTGCACTTCGCCGGATTCATCGGCAGAGATCTGCACGTCCTCTTCGAAAGTGACGATATCGGCCAGGAACCCGAATTCCCGGGCGATGTCCTTGGCCATCTCGGTGTCGAGGGGCTGGTTGATGGTGGCGAATATGCCGCGATGGAGCAGCTTGGCGACGACATCCTTGGCGGGGCGGTTGCACTTTTCGGCCAGTTCCTTGACCGTCACGCCCTCGGAGAGCATGACGATGCCGATCTCTTCCTCGATGTACTCGGTGGCCACCTGCTGAGCGCGAGAGCGGGGCTGGCGGAGCTTGAGGTCGAGTTCCTCTTCCTTGCTCCGGACGTAGCCGCCCTTCTTCTTCTTGCCGCCCACGTGGATGCCGCGACCGGGGCCCTTCTGGCTGTTGGGATCGATGGGGCCCGTGGCCGGGATGGATGGGCCGCGGCCGGGACTGCCGGTGCGGGGTCCCATGCCGGGGCGACCACCAGGACCGCCGGGACGGGCACCGGGTCCACCAGGGCGACTGCCGGGCCCACCGGGACGGCTGCCGGGTCCACCGGGGCCTCCGGGGCGCGAGCCGCCAGGGCCGCTGGGCCGGCTGCCAGGGGCAGGACGGGACTGGGGCAGCTGGATGTAGCGGGCGGGTTCGGTGGAACGCTGCACTGGGGCAGGTGCGTCCGAGGTCTTGATCCGGCTGAAGCCCTGATCCGTCCGCATCTCCGTGATGGCAGGCGGAATGTAGGGTCGGCGGGCGGGGGTAGCCGGGGCCATGGGTTCATGTCGAACTTCGCCGCGCCCGGTGTTGGTGGCCATCTGCAGGACGGCCTTCTCCTTCTGGGGCATGCCGGAGCGCTGGACATTGCTCGGGGACTGGCCGGGACGCTGCACGATGGGACGGGCCCCGGCTTCGGGCCGAGGACCGGAAGGGGAAGCAGGATTCTGGCTCGGAGTCAGGCTGGAGGGCTGGGCTGGACGCGGGCCGGAGGGACCCGTTGGGCGGGCCGGAGGCAGCTGGATGTAGCGAGCGGGTTTCTCATCCCTCGGTGCGGGCGTCGCTGGAGCGGTGGATACCTTGAGCCGGGAGAAGGTGTCCTGAGCTGGTTCCGAGGGGGCAGGCGCCACCGGCCTCGCGGGGGCGGAGGCGACGGGCGCCTCGCTCATGGGGGCTTCCGCCACGACGGGGGCGGGCACAGTCGTCGGCGCCTCCATGGAAACGGGCTTGAGCACGGGTGCCGGTTCGGCGGGGGCCTCGACTTCGGGCTCGGACCTGGGCTCGGCCTTCTTTACCAGGACCGCAGGAGCGGGCCGGGCGGGTTCGGGCTGGGGCTCGGGGGCCGGAGCAGGCGCGGGGCCCTTGACGATCCGCACCGAGGCGGAGGGCTTGTGCAGGGCCAGGGGCGCCGATTCGGGCTCTCCCTTGGTCTTGCCCTGGAAACCCCGGCGCAGTTGATCCGCCTGGTCATCGGTGAGGTTGGAGCTATGGCTCTTCCCTTGGAGGCCCAGACGCTTTTCGCAGGCCTCGATGACCTCCTGATTGGCGACTCCGAGCTCTTTGGCGAGTTGGTTGATGCGCAGCATGTAAGCGGATTACCTCGGCCTGGGGTGGGAAGAAGGAAGGGGGCTGCAGGACGACAGCCTACTCCCCGAAGTGAGCCTGCACGGCATCGATGAGACGGAAGGCCAGATCCTGATCCATGCCATCCACCTGCATGAGCTGCTCGGCAGTGACAGTGTAAAGGGATTTGACATCAGGATAACCTGCGCCGGCCAAATGGCCCGCGAGGGTGGCATCCAGGCCCTCGACCTGGAGGGTATCCAGGAGGGTGGAGGCCGGTGCGGCGGGAGCCTCTTCTGGAGCAGCTTCGGCCCCGGCCGTGGGCAGGGCCAGCCCCATGGCGACCTCGGCTTCGCGGCGCTTGTCGGCCTCGCTGCGGACGTCGATGTTCCAGCCGGTGAGCTTGGCGGCGAGGCGGACATTCTGGCCCCGCTTGCCGATGGCCACACTGAGCTGCTCGTCATCCACCACCACTTCCACACGGCGGCTTTCGGGGTCCCCCATGTTCACCCGGATCGCCTTGGCGGGGTTCAGGGCGTTGGCGATGAACTGGGCGGGGTCATCCGAATAGCGGACGATATCGATCTTCTCGTTCTTGAGCTCGCGGATGATGGCCTGGACGCGGCTGCCCTTGAGGCCCACGCAGGCGCCCACGGGATCGACATCCGGATCCAGGCTGTGGACGGCCACTTTGGCGCGGTCCCCGGCCTCCCGGACACAATTGCGGATGACCACGGTGCCGTCGTGGATCTCGGGCACCTCGTTCTCGAAGAGCTTGATGAGCAGCCGCGGATCGGTGCGGCTGACCTGCACCTGGGGGTCCTTGGCGCTGCGGTCCACGCTGACGATGACCACCTTGATGCGCTGACCCTTGTCGAAGCGGTCGCCGCGCAGGGCCTCGTTGCGGCGGAGCATGCTTTCGACCCGGTCGATCTCGAGGATGATGGCGCTCTTCTCGAAGCGCTTGACCTCGGCCACCACCACTTCGCCGATGCGGTCGGCGAACTCGGTGAAGATGCGTTCGCGTTCTGCCTCCCGGACCTTCTGCACCAGCACCTGCTTGGCGGCCTGGGCGGCGATGCGGCCGAGCTGGCTGGTGTCCTGGGGCAGCCAGAGGGTGTCCCCTTCGGCGGCGTCGGGGTTCAGCTGCTGGGCCTCGACGAGGCTGATTTCCAGGTCCTCTTCCTCGACTTCGGCCACCACCTGCTTCAGGGCGTAGACATGGAACTCGCCTGTTTCCCGGTCCATCTGGGCCTGGAAGTTGCCGTAGAAATCCTGGGAGTTGAAGAACTTGTCCGCGGCCTTGGCGAGGGCTTCCTCCACCGCCGCGAAGACGTCTTCTTCATTGATCCCCTTTTCCGTCGCGATCATCTTGACGCTGTCAAAGAAGGTGGTTGCTACCGTTGCCATATCAGGCCTCCTCGTGCTCGGCGACGCTTGTCTCTACGCCGTCGTCTACAGGTAATTCAGTCAACCGGGCGGCCAGGTGCTTGGGCCGCGGGGTCTTGTCTTCATCAAAGGGAGCCAGCCGGGCCTTCTGGATGGCCTCGACGGGGATGGTCTTGATGACGCCGTCCTCTTCCAGGGTGATGCTGTCGCCCTCGATGGGTCCGATCCAGCCCTTGAATCGCTTCTGGCCATTGATGGGCGCGGCGGTCTGGACCCGGCAGAGTCTCCCCGCAAAGCGGCGGAAGTGATCGGCCTTGACCAGAGGGCGTTCCATGCCGGGGCTGCTGACTTCGACCCCCATCTTTTCCCGGAGGTCGGGGAACTCCACGTCCAGCCAGAGCAGCAGTCCCTCGTGGGCGGCGGTGCAGTCTTCCAGGGTGACCTTGCGGTGGCTGGTCTCGGCGTCCAGGTGGTCGATGTAGAGGCGCAGGATCTCGTCCTTGCCCTCGCGGGCGGTCTCCAGGTGCACCAACTCGTAGCCCAGCAGGGCCAGCTGGCGCTCGAGGGGAGGCTGCGCTTTCTTCAAGTCCACTGAGACTCCGACAGAACAACAAAAAAGGTGGGCCGAACCCACCCAGTCTTGGCACCCGAGTCGGGTGGCCATGGCCGAATTGACCTTGGAGTCTAACGCTCTTTCCCTGGAATCTCAAGGCTGGTTAATGTCCTCCGGGGGTTCCCCGCTGCGCGCACACCCCCGGACCCCCGCGCAGGAACCCGGCAAAGCCGTGCTCCTGCTTAATTCTTGATAAGGGCCACAGCTACACTGGGATTCAATAAAGGTTGGAGGCAGTCATGGCCACGATCCTGGACGGCAAGGCGCACGCGGACCGCATGCTGGAATCGGTGCGCCAGGGGGTGGAGGCCCGCAAGGCCAAGGGGCTCAGGGCTCCGGCCCTGGCTGTGGTGCTGGTGGGCGACGATCCGGCCAGCCAGGTCTACGTGCGCAACAAGGGCGCTGCCTGCGCCAAGGTCGGCATCACCTCCATCGAGCACAAGCTGGCCTCAGATACGCCCCAGGCGGAGCTGGATGCCCTCATCGACCGGCTGAACGCCGACTCAGAGGTGGACGGCATCCTGGTGCAGCTGCCTCTGCCCAAGGGCCTGGACGCCAAGGAGGCCCTGCACCGCATCAGCCCGGCCAAGGATGTGGACGGCTTCCACCCCATGAACCAGGGGCTGCTGCTGGAGGGCCTGCCGGGCCTGCGGCCCTGCACCCCCACCGCCTGCATGTCCCTGCTGGAATACCACGGGGTCGAGCTGAAGGGCCTGAGGGCCGTGGTCCTGGGCCGCAGCGAGATCGTGGGCAAACCCATGGCCCTGATGCTGTTGGAAAAGCACGCCACTGTGACCATCGCCCACAGTCGCACGAAGGACCTGCCGGCCGTCTGTCGCGAGGCGGACCTGCTGGTGGCCGCCGTGGGCCGCCCGGGCCTGGTGGAAGGCTCCTGGATCAAGCCCGGTGCCATCGTCGTGGATGTGGGCATCAACCGGGTGGAGGACGAGGCCCTGGCCGCGAAGATCTTCTCGGGCGAGCCCAAGAAGCTGGAGGCCCTCAAGGCCAAGGGCGGCGTGCTTTGCGGCGACGTGCGCTTCGGCGAGGCCATGCAGGTGGCCTCCGCAGTGACGCCGGTTCCCGGCGGCGTGGGGCCCCTCACCATCGCGGGGCTGCTGACCAATACCCTTCAGGCCGCCAACGCCTAGGAACCATAAAATTTGGATCGCGAATGGTCGCGAAAAAGGCCAGCCAAACGGTCTTTGCTTTCTGCCACCATTCGCCTGCCCGCAGGGCGATTTGCGTGTCATTTTCGGTCAGCTTATTCTGGCCCGGTTTAGGGGCACAATCCCCCGTCCACGTTGATGATCTGGCCGCTCATGTAGCTGGACCACTCGGAGCACAGGAAGGCCACGACGCTCGCTACCTCCTCGGGCTCACCCTCCCGCTTAAGGATGGTGGGGGCCAGCAGCTCGCGTTTGGTCTCCTCGGAGACATCCGCCGTCAATTCCGTATGGATGAAACCTGGGTTCACGGCGTTCACCAGCACGCCGAAGGGGGCCATCTCCCGGGCCAAACTCTTGGTGAGGGCGATGATGGCGCCCTTGCTGGCGCCGTAGTTGGTCTGGCCCGCCATGCCGATGATGCCGGTGGGGCTCACGATGTTGACGATGCGGCCCCACTTGCGGGCCATCATGCCTCGCACGAAAGCCTTGGTGGCGTAGACCGTGCCCCGGAGGTTCACGTTCATCACTTCTTCCCACTTCTCGTCGCCCATCAGGATGAAGGGCCCGTCCTTGCGGGTGCCGACGTTGTTCACCAGGATGTCCACCTGGCCAAGCTCGGCTTTCACCCGATCCGCGGCGGCCTCCAGTTCGGCCTTCACCCGCACATCGGCCAGCACCGTCATGGACTTGCGCCCCAGTGTGCGGATCTCGGCTGACACGGCCTCGGCCAGATCCAGGTTCTTCTGGGCATGGACCACCACGTCGGCCCCCCAGCGAGCCAGCTCCACGGCGATGGCGCGCCCGATGCCGCGGGATGAGCCCGTGACGAAGGCGGTGCGGCCGAGCAGAGGTGGATTGGCGAAGGGCATGGCAAGATCCGGATGCAACGGATTAGGATGCACCAGGGAGGAAAGCATGTCCAAGGATCTGGTCAGCCCTGATGTCATGGAGGCCTTCCTGAAAGTGCACCCGGAGTGGGTCGCGCAAGGCGACTCCCACGGTTTGACTCTGCGCCGGCGCTACGCTTTCTCGGCATACCCCCGGGGACTCGGCTTCGTGGTGGCCGCCGCCGAACACGCGGAGAAGGTGAATCACCATCCGGACCTCACCCTGGGCTACCGCTGGGTCGTGGCCGTCCTGATGACCCACGTCAGCATGGGGATCACCCAGCGGGACCTGGATCTGGCCGAGGCTTTGGACCGTCTGTATCAGGAGCATATTTAGGGATTTGATCTGCAGTTACCTGACCGGCGACCCGTTTGGTGGCAGCCGGTTGTAGCGCTCCTGGAGGGACCGCACTGTGGTCAGGTTCAGTCCCTGGGGGTTGCCGGGATCGCTCAACATGAGCTCGCCCAGTTCGATGGCGGCGTGGCTGTCAGGTGGGTTCGCCAGGGCCCTAAGGAGACGGCTGCGTAAATCGACGAAGTACAAGTTAAAAGCCTGACTGCGGGGCGATTCCTGGAAGGCGACACCCCACACTTCCACGGTGGCCTCGGCGTGCCGTGGCCGGGTCATCCGGGGGGACTGCAGGGCCGTGGCGGACAGTACCAGGCTCTCCCAGCAGCCGGGGGTGACCAGGGCGATCCGGGCGGTGGGATCCGAACCCAGTTCCGTACGGAAGTCCAAGGACAGCCCCTCCACCGGCCGTGGGTCCTGGGCGGCGAGGGTCAGTGGTAGCAGCAGGCAGTAGAGGGCGCGCATGGAACATCCCCATCGGCCTCAGGGCGGCGGCAGACAGTCGAAGAGGCTGCTCAGAGGCACCGCCAGTGTAGGCCCCGGGCTGCTTCCTTCAAGTGAATGGAAGCAGGGGCAGTGGGCCGGGGAGTTTTCTACGGTTTGCGAGGCTTGAACTTTCCGGTCGAGGGACCGGGCTTGCGCGCCGGTCGATCCGAGGGGCCTTCCCGGCGCGGGCGGGCGGGCCGGTCACTGGTTCCCGAGGCTGCCCTCGGCCTGGCTTCGCCGTCTTCACGACGGGGACGGCCTGGGCGGGTGGGTCGATCGGCGGTGCCTGAGGCGGGACGGGGCCTGGCCTCACCGTCTTCGCGGCGGGGCCGACTGGGCCGTTCCGCTGAACCGAAGGTGCGGCGGGGCCGCTCCAAGGCCTCCTCCTGTCGGGGGCCGGCTGGACGGCTGCCGGGGGCCGAGGAGGGGCGAGGTCGGGCATCCCCCTCCTCGCGGCGGGGACGGGCCGGTCGCTCGGTGGAACCGAAGGTGCGACGGGGGCGATCCTCAGCGTCGTCGCGTCGGGGACGGGCGGGACGGTCGGCGGTACTGGGCATGGTCCGGGGCCGCACTTCGCCGTCTTCGCGGCGGGGCCGTGAGGGGCGCTCAGCTGAGCCAAAGGTGCGACGGGGACGCTCGTCACTGTCACCACTGCGCGGACGGGCAGGGCGGTCCACTGCTCCGGTGCCGGGCCTGGACCGCACGGCGCCATCTTCGCGGCGGGGCCGGGTGGGGCGCTCGGCGGAACCGAAGGCGCGGCGGGGGCGTTCCTCGCTGTCTTCGCGGCGGGGCCGTGAGGGGCGATCAGGGGCACCGGATGCGGGCCGGGGCCGTGCCTCACCCTCCTCGCGACGGGGCCGCGAGGGTCGCTCCGCTGAACCGAAGGTTCGCCGGGGCCGTTCGTCACTCTCAACGCGCCGGGGACGCGGGGTTCTCGCTGGAGCCGCTTCATCCCGGGTATCGAACCGCTTGGCGCGGGCCACGCGCTTGAGCTTGTGGTCAAAGCTTTCCTTGGGCTGGAAGATGCCCTCCTCGCCCTTCACGCCGGAAGAGGCCCGGACGAGGCGAGCCTGGTTGCGCAGGGCCTTCAGGGCCGCTTCCATGTCCGCGGGCATGGGGGCCGTGACGGTGACCTGCTCTTCGGTGACAGGGTGCTTGAAGCCCAGCAGTTCGGCATGGAGGGCCTGGCGGTCCAGCAGCGGGCTTTCCACGCCGTAGACCTGATCGCCCAGCAAGGGGAAGCCGCGGTCCGCGAACTGCACGCGGATCTGGTTGCGACGACCGGTTTCCAGCTTCACTTCCACCACGGTGTGGCCCGGCAGGCGCTCGATGACTCGGTAGTGGGTCACGGCCTCCTTGGCGCCGGCGGGCATGCGCTTGCCGCCGCCGGGTCCCTTGCGGGCCGTAGCCACGGACATCTTCAGGGACTTGGCATGCTCGATGAGGTGGCCGGCCAGGGTGCCGCTGTTCTCCGGAAGCTCGCCCACCAGGACGGCGAAGTAGACCCGCTGGAGACGGTGCAGCTCGAAATGCTTCTTGAGGCCGTGGAGGGCCTCGGGGGTCTTGGCGAACACCAGCACGCCGCTGGTGAAGCGGTCCAGGCGGTGGACGATGAAGAGGTTGAAGCGCTTGAAGCCCCGGCGGCGGTAGGACTCGGTGATGGCCTCGGCCAGGCTGGCCTCGCCGGCCTTTTCCGTGGGCACCGTGAGCAGCCCCGCCGGCTTGAACACGAACA
Source organism: uncultured Holophagaceae bacterium (assembly GCA_903884655.1). Classification (GTDB taxonomy): domain Bacteria; phylum Acidobacteriota; class Holophagae; order Holophagales; family Holophagaceae; genus Geothrix. Next base: position 31,149 of record CAISFO010000020.1, read on the forward strand.
GCAGGTGGGTGTCTTCCCACAGAGTCTCGAAGGGTCCCGCCTGCAGCTTATGGGCCGGAGGCATCGGTTCATACGTCTGCTCGGGATCGAAGGAGACCTTGACGGTATCGCCGGTCTTCAGCCTCTGGCCGTGCTTGGTGATGTCCTCGCCATTGACGGTGACGCAGTGGCAGTCGATGAAGCCCTTGGCCTGCCGGTGGCTGATGACCATGATCCGGTGCAGCTCCGAGGCCAGTGCCGAGCCCTCATGTTCCGCCTGCCACTCCCGTTCGATGCGTGCCATGGCAGCGCCCTCCGTCATCGCCCCGCGTCCTGATCAACGCCAAGCGGACAACCAGCAGACCACGGTTTCACCTTCATTCCTAACGAAAAGGAGGCGGCAGACCCCACCCCCTTTTCGCAAAGTCAGTAAATGTGGCTACTTCTTGCCGGGTTTGGCGAAATCCCCCGCCTTGACGATGACGAGCCTGGCCGGATCGAGATACTTCCGGAGGGCGGCGTTCACGTCAGCCAAGTGCAGGGCCCTGACCTTGGCCTCCAGCTCCGCCTGGAAGAGCACGGACCGGCCCAGGTGCAGAGAGTTGTTCAGCCAGCCTGTGATGGCACTGTCCTCCTGGCGCTGGGCGTCTTCTCCCTGGAGCCAGGTCATGCGGGCGAACTCCAGTTCCTCCTGGGTGAAGCCGTCCTTCAGGGCCCTTTGCAGCTCCTCCAGGAAGGCCGCCTCCAGCTGCACGCCGTTCTGAGGAGCGTGGATGGCATAGGCCTGCCAGCTGGTCACCGGGTCCTGGCTGTTGACCATGGCGTAGGAACCGGCGCTATAGCTGAAGCCTTCCTTTTGGCGGAGCCGGTCCTCGATGCGGCTCTTGAGGGGAACCCCGCCCAGCATATGGTTAGCCATAAGGAAGGCTGGGTAGTCTGCGTCCGTGTCCGACATGGCCCAACGTTCGGAAACCAGGAAGATGGCCATCTGCTTGTCGGGCGTTTCGATGACCTTGGAGTGGCCGGGAACATCCTTCAGCCGGGCCGGGATGCGCACGTAGGGCGTGGCGGATTTCCAGGATCCGAAGAGCTCGACGACGAGGGCCTGGAGGGCCTTGGCGTCGAAGTCCCCCGAGGCGGCGAAGGTGGCCCGGTCGGCCCCGTAGAAGGCTGCATAGAAGGCCTTCAGGTCCTCCACCCGAGCGGCCTTCAGATCGCCGATCTGCGTATCCAGCGATCGGTAGGCCGAAGGGTGCCCCACCGGGAATGGATCGAAGGTCTGCCGCATGAACTCCGAGGCCCGGGCCTGGGGGTCCTGGCGCTGGGCTTCGAGACCCGTGGTCTGCTGCTTCACCAGGGTGTTCAATTCAGCGGTGGGGAAGGCCGGCTCCCGGAACACTTCGGCCACCATCCTCAGGGCCGCCTCGAGGTTCTCCCTGGGGACATTGAGGGTCGCGCTGGCCGAGGTGGCGCCCCCCTGGACGGAGACTTCAGCCTTCAGCTTGTCGAACGTGTCCACCACTTCCTGGCGGGTGTGCTTCAGGGTGCCGCGCATGAGCATGGCGCCGGTGAGACCGGGGATGGCCCCCTTGTTCAGCAAAGCGGTCTCCTGGCCGAAGTGGAGGGCCAGCTGGACCGAGGCCATGGCACCCTTGGTCTTCTTGGACAGCAGGGCCCCCTTCAAGCCGTTGGGCGCGGTGAATTGAAGGGTGCGCTGGTCCACATTGCCGGGGCTGGCGTCGAAGGCCTCGCCCTGGGCGATGGTCTGCTTGCCCACGTAGGCTTCCACATCGGCGGCGACATCAGGTACCGGTGGAACTTCCGTGCGATCCGGCCTTTCATTGGGGAAATACTGTCCGATCGTGCGATTGCTGGCCTTGAAGTAGGCCAGGGCAGCGGTCTGGACCTGCTCCAGGGTGGCGTCCAGCGTGCGGTCCCGGTCCAGGAACCACTCCCGCCAGTCTCCTGTGGCCATGGCCTCGCTGAGGCCGATGGCCATGTTCTTGGTATCGGACAGGGCCTGGTCGATGCCCTTCTGGACCTGGGCCTTGGCCCGATCCAACTCCGCCTGGGTGAAGGGCTTCTCGCGCAGTCCTTCCAGTTCGTGGAGGAGGACCTCCCGGGCCTTGTCCGCATCGCCATCCTTGGGCAGGGAGGCGCCAAACACCTGCAGGCCGGGCTCCAGGCCCGTGATGGGCATGGAGAAGACCTGCGCCGCCAGCCGGGTTTCCACCAGGGCCTGGTAGAGGCGCCCGCTGGGCACGTCCGCCAGGATGTTGGCGGCCAAGTCGGTGAGACTGCGGTCCACGTGGGCGCCGGGGGCCGTGTGGTAGCCCACCAGGAGCAGGGGAGTCCCGCCGACGCGGCGGATGGTCACCATGCGCTCGCCATCCTGGGTGGGTTCCACGGTGTAGGTAGGCTCCAGAGTCCGTCCGGGCCTCGCAAGGCGGCCGAAGGTGGTGTTGATGTAGGCCAGGGTCTTGGTCTCGTCGAACCGGCCGGCCACCACCAGCACCGCGTTGTCCGGCTGGTAGTATTTCTGGTAGAAGGCGCGCAGGTGGTCGACGTTCACATGTTCGATGTCGCTGCGGGCGCCGATGGTGGACTTGCCGTAGTTGTGCCAGTCGTAGGCCACGGACTGGAGCCGCTGCAGGGTCACCCGGAAGGGGCTGTTCTCCCCGGATTCGAATTCATTGCGGACAACGGTCATCTCGCCGCTCTTGCCATCCTTGCCCCACAGCGTTTCCGCGGTGAAAGTGCAGTTCAGCATCCGGTCCGCTTCGAGATCCAGAGCCCTTTTCAGGTTCGCCTCGGAGGCGGGGAAGGAGACGTAGTAGTTGGTGCGGTCCAGCCAGGTGGTGCCGTTGGTGTCGCCGCCGAGCTCATTGAGGATTTTCCAGGTGTCCGGCCGCTCCCGCGTACCCTTGAACAGCATATGCTCCAGCAGGTGGGCCATGCCGGTCTCGCCGTAGTGCTCCATGCGGCTGCCCACCAGGTAGGTGATGTTGGTGGTGGCCGTGGGCTTGCTGGGGTCCGGATAGAGCAGCACCCGCAGGCCGTTGGCCAGCTGGTACTCGGTGATGCCTTCCACCGAGGTCACCTTCCTGGGCTCGGGTGGGTTAGCCAGAGTCGCCTGGACCGGCATGGGCCTGGAGGGATCCAGCGCGACCTTCTGGCATCCCACCAGTGCGAAGGCCAAGGCCCCGCAGAGGGGCAGCAGGAATCGACGGGAGAAGGGCATAAGGCCTCCAGGCTGCGAAAGATCCCGGGTAAGGGAGATCAACAGTTTAGTTGGGGTGACCTGCACCGGGCTTGTTAAAAATGGTCCTGATTATCGGCGACCCTCAGCCTAATTAGTCTCGCTCCTCCAATGCGTTGGTAACACAGCCCTCGAATCGAGCTAGGACGTCAGAGTCAGCGGCTTCCTCAAGAAAAGCCCGGACGGGCTTAACGTCCATACCCGCCTTTAGGAGTTCCACAATCGCCGATTTGTCTTTTGCACGGCCAGCCTTGAGCTTCATGAATGTGAGGAGGTCAGTAGGAGCGACAACAACTTCCTCTGGATTTCGAGCAGCCCTCTCCAGACATTCCCACATTTTTCGTTTGACGACCTCCGGCCCTTCCACCGTGAGGTAGTCGATGTCCACCTTGCCCGACCGGATAGGGATCCCATTCCGGAATGTTAAAAGGACGCCCGGGTTAAAAGCCTTGTCCTCCTCGACGAGATAATCTACATCCGGAGTGGAGTGCGGAAACCCATGAACTCCCACAGCAAGTCCTCCCACGAGAACATGGGGAACACCGAGATTGCGCAGCGCCTCATGGGTCACTTCAAGCGCCTCCCGTACCTCAGTGGGAGCGGCACCCAGGGCAGCTTCGAGCCCCTTGTTGAGACTTGATTGGCTACGAGACTGAATTTGGTATGCCATGGGTGATTCTCCTTCCAGATCTTCAGGGTGAGGCCTTGACGTAAATGATTCCAAATAAGATGCTTTTGGATTTTCAGCCTTGGCTTGAAATCCATCGGGCGCGGCGTGGGCAGAATTCGGGTCCAAGGAGTGGCCTTCTGGCTCGGTTTTGTCCTTCTTTGGCTCACCTTCAGGTGTTGGGCCTCCAATTCGCATGAATCCTCCTGGTTTAATTATCACCTAGCTAGACTCTCTCCTGAGTCTGGCCCTTGCAATTACCAACATTCTCTTCGGCGATGCATCTGGCGTTTCATAACCACGATGGTCTCAGATGGGATAAGGCCGCATGGCTCTCCTACGCCAATTTCAAAAGTGGCCTGGGCATGGCCGGAGTCCTGACGGCTACTGTCAGCAGACGGGAGAGCATGGACTTCAGGTCGAAGCGCCGGTTGAAACGGTACTGGAACTCGGCCAGGTAGCGGTCCAGGTGGGTCTTCCCGACCCAGCGGGTCACGCCCACGATGTTGCCCTTCAGGTTCCCCAGGACCGTGTTCACCCATGGGAAGGCGGGGTGTCGCCCGCTCCGCCAGCCACCCGGCATGACGTGGGGTTCGTGGGTGAATCCGGCCCCGGTCAGGAACCCGTAAGCCTTCCAGCCATCCGTGAGGATGGTGGAGCCAGGGGCAAAGCCCTTGGCGAACCAGGGTCTCAATTCCCGTCCGCTGACATTCCGAAGCGCCTTCATTCTCAAGTGGAGGACCTTGGTAGGATTCTCTGGATCGGTCTGGACGGCCACCACGAATGGCGTGTTCCCTTCGGCCCCACGGCCACGCTTCCCCAAGTGGCGTTCCCCGCCCACATAGGCGTCGTCCACTTCGATCCGGCCTGAGAGGACCGTCTGAGCCTCCCGTTTCAACATCACCTGCATGATCTTCTGCTTCATGGCCCAGGCGGTCTCGTAGTGGACCCCAAGCTGGCGCTTCAGTTCCAGGGGCGAGACGGAATGCTTGCCCTGGGTGAGCAAGTGCATGGCCTGGAACCAGACCGTAAGGGGGAGTTTCGTGCTCTGGAAGATCGTCCCAGCGGTCGGGCTGGTCTGCTTCCGGCAGTCCTGGCACTGGAACAGGCCCCGGGACAGGCGACAATGCCGGGTGGACCCGCACTCGGGACAAATGAAGCCCTGGGGCCAGCGGGCCTTGCATGTGGCCTCAACACACTGCTCCTCGGTGCCGTAGCAGGCCATGAATTCCCGGAGGGAAAGTCCCTTCTGAAACTGAATGTCGTACCTTGGCATGTGGTCTTCCCACCGAAATCATCGGTTCCGGTGGTGGACACATTCTGTCGCATCCCAAAAAAGTTGAGGCAATGCCTACACTGTGGAGAGTGCCAATGCTTGGCTTTCAAGCTGAGGGTCGCCGATAATCAGGAAAATGGTTTAAGGGACCGCCAAAAGATCGACGAGTCGGCCCAGCCATGCGTTTCGCAGGTCATCCAGCCGGAGTCCCTTGCCCCGGTTGGGCGCCCCTTGCAGCAGCCCCTGGGCGCTGGGATGGGGCAGGGCATGGAAGGCGAGGGGTGGCGCCGATGGGAGCTGGTTCAGCACCCATTCGGCGCGCTTGCCGAAGGCGACGACCCGCAGGGGGGAAGCCAGACCTGCCGAGGCACGGGTGAGTTCTGCCGCCAGGCGCTCGAGATTGGGTGGCGACAGCAGCTCCCGGTTCGAGGGTGCGTGGAAGCGCTCACCATCCTTCGTGGGACAGGCCGGGTAGGCATTGCTGAGGGCTGTCCCCTTGAGACGCGGGGCGAGGCCCAGGCTCTTGAATCGCGCCCCGTTCCAGTCCTCCCAGGCTGCCTCCGGAACTTCGGCCCGGCCCGTGACCACCAGGGCCCGGTAGACGGTGATGCCCGCCCCATCGCCCCAGAAGGGGATGCCGGACTGGTCGGCGCCCCTGGGGCCCGGCGCCTCGCCGAAGAGCATCACCGACACGGGACCTGATTGGGGGAATAGGGCCGGAACGGGGCGGCCAGTAATGCGTGACATGATTCCTTTCCTCACTCAACGCCGCAGGAATACACGAACAGGCTGGCCTCCACCCTTTGGTCGCACTGAGCCACCCGGGTCCCCAGGACTCCGCCTCAACCCTGGGGCTGGCCCTCCTTCATCAGGGCGGACAGCGCCTTGAACTGGGGATGGTTCTTGTCCCGGGCCCACTCGAAGGCCACGGACTCGTGGTTGGTGAGGGTGGCCCCGGCGGCGGCCATGCGTTCCAGGGCGTGGCGCCGGTATTCCTCGCCCCGGCCGCTGATGGCGTCCCAGCACAGGTGGACGTCGTGCCCCGAGGCCAGCAGTTCCAGCACGGTTTGCATGACACAGACGTGGGCCTCGATGCCCGCCACCACGATCTGCCGCTGCTGGGGGCGCAGGAGCGGCCGGGCGCGCTGCAGCAGGCCTTCAAACTGCACATCCCCGCAGCACCCGAAGGATGTTTTCTCCAGGAAGAAGGTCGGCGTGGACAGTCCGTCGAAGATGCTGCGGACACTTTCCTCGGTGGGTCCGATGCCTTTGGGGTACTGCTCCGTAAGCACGACGGGCACCGAGAACGGGTCCGCCAGCCGCAGCAGTCGCCGCGCCGATTCCAGCACCAGGGCGGGCCGGTGCACCATGTGGATCAGCTTGCCCTGGAGGTCGATGAGCACCAGGATGCTGCGGGAAGAATCCAAGATCGACATGGCCAGCCTCTCTACCAGATCTTGACGCGATTTTCGGGGGACAGGTACAGGGCTTCACCCGTTTTCACGAGGAAGGTCGCGTACCAGGCATCCAGGTTCCGCACGGTGAAGGTCCTCTGAACAGCGGGGGCGTGGCCGTTCGTGAGGACCCGTTGGCGGATCTGCGGCGCCTGCATCTTCACCCGCCAGCTCTGGGCGAAGCTGATGAAGAACTGCTGATCACCGGTGAGACCCGCCACCAGCGGCACGTCCCTGCCCTGCAGGGACAGTCGGTAGGCGTCATAGGCGGCCGCGAGCCCGGCCACGTCCGCGATGTTCTCTCCGAGCGTCTGCTTCCCGTTGATGTGCAGTCCCGGCAGCGGCTCGTAGGCGTCGTACTGCTTCACCAGCTGCGCGGCGGAGGCCTCGAAGTGCTTCAGGTCGTCGGGTGTCCACCAGTTGCTCAACTTGCCGGTGGCGTCAAAAAGCGAGCCGGAGTCATCGAAGCTGTGGCTGATCTCATGGCCGATCACGGACCCGATGGCCCCGTAGTCCATGACCATGGGTCGCCTGGGATCGAAGAAGGGAGGCTGCAGGATGGCGGCCGGGAAGTTGAGGGCGTTCATGACCGGCAGGTTCACGGCGTTCACGGTCTGCGGCGTCATGACCCACTCTGACCGGTCAACGGGTGTCCCAAGCTTGCGCAGGTTGCGGAGGTAATCGAAGCGCTCGGCCCGCTCGGCATTGCCGAAGGCGTCGCCTGCCACGATCTTCAATCCGCTGTAGTCGTGCCAGTGGTCCGGGTAGCCCACTCCCACCTTGAGGGTGGAGAGCTTGGCGATGGCCTTGGCCTTGGTTGCCTCAGACATCCAGTCCAGGCGCTCGATGCGGGCGCGGAAGGCCGCGAGGATGTTGGTCACCATCTTCTGGGCACGGGCCTTCTCGGTCGACGGGAAGTACTTCGCCACATAGGCTTTCCCTACGACCTCTCCAAGCGCCTGGTTGGTCTGTTCCACCCCGTAGATCCAGCGTTCCCGCGGCTTCGATACCCCGTTCAGGACCTTCTCATGGAAGGCGAAGTGCTGGCTTTCGACGGCCTTCGGGAGGACCGGCGCCCTTCGCTGGAGGGCGTGGAACGTCAGGTAGTCCCGCCATGTCTCCAGGGGGATTTCCGCGACCAGGTCCGAAAGTCCCGCCAGAGCGGAGGGTTGCCAGACTACGAACACGTTGGGCTGGAGGAGCTGCGCCCCCGTGAAGAAGGCCTCCCAGTCGAGGCCCGGGGCCCTCTTCACGAAATCGGTTCGGTGCCAGTGGTTGTTCCCTTTCACCACATCGCCCGACTCTTCGCGGCTGGCGTGGACCTTAGCCATCCGGGTCTCCAAGTCCACCACGCCTGCCGCACGGGGCTCGGGGTCGGGCAGGCCGGCCAACTTCAGCATGGCCGCCACGTGGGCGAGGTACTCTGCCCGGACGGTCGCCATGCTTTCTCCGGGCTCCAGGTAGTAGCTCCGGTCGGGCATGCCCAGACCACCCTGGAGCAGGAAGGGGGAATACCGGCTGGGTTCGTCCAGATCCTGGGCGACCCACAGGCCGAGAAAATTCTCCGTCTGGTAGTTGGTGTTGTTCAGCACGTCGACATCGGCTCGCAGGGTGCTGCCCAGGTAGTGGGCCAGTCCCCTGCGGTCCTTGATGCCCTGGATGGCCTGCAGAGTGGGTTGCAGGGGGGCCAGTCCCCTGGCTTCGATGGCCTTCTCGTCCATGAAGCTGGTGTAGAAGTCGCTGATCCTGCGGAGGTCTGATCCTGCAGGGGCCTTGGCGCGAGCCGCGGCCTGGATCAACCACGCCGTCCGTCGGTTGGTGCGTTCCTCCACATCACTCCACACACCACAGGAACCCCGGTCGGCTGGAATTTCGGTGCGCTTGAACCAGCCGCCATTGGCGTAGGCGAAGAAGTCGTCGCCCGGTGCCACCGAGCGATCCATGCCCGCCAGATCCAGCCCCGACGAGAGGGCCTTCCTCGCTTCCTTGGGTGGGGCTGCAAGCAGGACAGGGACGGCCAGGCAGAGGGCGAGAGAGGACAGGATTCGGCGCATGAAAGAACCTCGGGGATCCAGGGTGGGACCGTTGGCCCGTGCCGGGAAGCCTCAACCTTGATTCTTTGGCCAGTCGTCAAATTCGGGTCCCTTGGCTTGTCGTGCCGCGGGGTCAGAGTCTCAGGGTGGTCCCCGCCGACACGATGTCCTGTTTCTTGAGGTGGTCGAAGAGGATCAGGTACCACCCGAAGGCGGCGAGCAGGGCGCTCCGGGAGTGGGAGGGGAGGCCGGGGCGGAGGGTCACTTCGCAGCGCTCGAAGCCCCCGGAGGAGTGGGCGTCGCGACCTTCGTGGGCCTGCAGCCGCACGATGGGCTTGCCAACCTCGTCCAGGAAGGCGCCCGCCCCTTCGCCGTCCTGAAGCCAGACCCAGTCATAGGAACCCCCTTCCTCGAACCGCAGGTCGCCATTGCGCAAGGCATGGTAGTGGAAGGTGGCCAGGTTCACGCGACCACCCTCATCCCGCAGGGTGACGGTCGGGGTCAGGATCCCAAGGTGTTTCAGGGTCCAGACGCCCTGGTCCGTCCGCACCCGGGCCAGGCTGCGATTCCCTTCGAGGAAAGTGAGGGTCGCGTAGATGCCCTCCCTCCCGGTGAGTTCGAAGTCCACCGGGCCGAGGTCGTTCCGTTCCCACCGCAAAGTCGTCACTGGATGATCCATGAGCGATTTCATGGCCTGCCCCCTCTTCCCGCGGGAATGGGTCCGCGCAGGGGAAAGGTACGTCCATGACCCTCGCTCCGGCAGAGGGGAATGCCGGCTTTTTCAAGACTGGATGACGCCGCCGTCGAGGTTGAGACACTGTCCAACCTGCATCGTGTTGGCGGGGTTCAGCAGCCAGGCGATGCCATGAGCCACTTCCTCAGGCTGAAAGAATCGCTTCACCGGCACGGCGGCCTCGGCCTGGGCGCGGAACTGGGCCTCGGTCTGGCCAGTGGCGGCTGCGATCTGGCGGATGCCGGTCTGGGCCATGTCCGTGTCCACCCACCCAGGCGCTACGGCATTCACCACGATGCCGCGGTCGACGAGTTCCAGGGCCAGGGCTTTGGCCAGACCGATGAGTCCATGCTTGGCAGCACAGTAGGCCCCGTAGCCCGGTACCCCGAAACGGCCCAATACACTGGACACCAGGACGATGCGCCCACCCGGCCCCAGTCGTGGCAGGAAGGCCCGCACCGTATTCCAGGGACCCGTCAGGTCCACCGCCAGGATCTGGTCGAAGAAGGCATCCGAGGCGCCGTCCACCGGGGTCATGCCCGAGATCCCCGCCGCCACCACCAGGCCGTCCAGGGGCCCCAGGTCCCGGGCCACCTTGGCCAGGCCGGTGCGGTCGGTCACATCCGCACAGTGGATCTCGGCACGCCCGCCAGCCAGGCGGACCGCCTCGGCGGAGGCATTCAGGGCCGCAGCATCCCGGCCCAGCAGCACCAGCGACGCGGCCTCTGTCCGGGCCAAGTGGAGGGCGCAGGCCCGGCCGATGCCCCGGGAACCGCCCGTGATGAGGATGCGACGGGTCATGGGACCCTCCTGTCCTTCGAGGGTCGCAGGTGGCGCGCGGCTCGGGGAGGCCTATCTTTTAGATTCCACAGGAGAAAGATGATGAACTACCCGGGAAGGGGAGAGCGGCGCGAGGGTTCCCAGTCCCGGGAGTCCGAATCCCGCGGGGCCCTCTGGTCCCTGCCCGATGGACAGCGGCTGCCCAATCTGGTGGAGGCCGCTCCCCTGGTGCTGGGCGATCCCGGTCACCCGGCTCGCCTGCTGCCTTCGGACCTGGAGGATCCCCGGAGCTTCCACTCGAGGCTCACGGCCTGGCTGTTGCGCCAGGGCTGAACCGCTCTCTGGAGAATCAGATCATCTGATCAGGGGAGGCTGGCGCTCCATCCACACAGTGGCGATGGAGTCGTGGGATGAGGTCCCCCAAGCGGGCTTCCGGCACCAGGAAGGCGATGGAAACCGTGCTGCTGCCAGTGAGCAGTCCGCCAATGGGCTCATGACCCAGGGCCGCCAGGTGGCGCAGTGCCGCCACGGGATCGGCCCGCAGGCCCTCGCCCACCAGGGCGATCACGGCCCAGCCGGGCTCGCAGTCGATGCCCGAGGCCGTGAGGGTCCCAAGCACCTCGGTCGCGGCGTGGGTTTCCGGTCGCACCGCGAGCAGGGTGCCGGCGGGGCTGGAGATGAGGCCGAAGCGCAGGGCCCCGGCCTCCTCCAGGCTTCGGGCCGCCTCCATGGGAGGCTCGAGTCCGGCCGTGGCGGGGAAGCGCAGAAGGTAGATGCCCTCCTTGTAGGCCACGGAGGTGACCGCACCCTCAGACCGGGCGGGGGGCACTGGCAGGATCACGGTCCGGGAGGCGTCGGGCCGGTGGGTGTTGGCCACCACCAGGCGGAAGCCGGCCCGGCCACCGGGGGCCAGGGAATCCGCATGGAGCACCTTGGCGCCGAAGGCGCTGAGGGCCTCGGCTTCGCCCAGGCTCATCTGGGGGATGGGCCGGGCCCCGGGCACCAGGCTGGGATCCGCAGTGAGCACGCCGTCCACATCGGTCCAGATCTGCACTTCTTCGGCGTCCAGTGCCTCACCCAGGAGAGTGGCGCTGGTGTCGGATCCTCCGCGGCCCAGGGTGGTGGTGATGCCCTCTGGTGAGGTGCCCAGGAAGCCCTGGGTTACCCATAGAGCGCCCCTGCCCAGGGCCTCGCGCCAGGGTGCCGCCGCTGCGCGGATGGCTGAAGGCAGGGGCCTTGCCTTGCCGAAGCGGGCGTCGGTCTTCATCACATCCCGCACTTCATGAAACGCACCGCCAAAACATTGGGCTGCCAGGTGGGCAGACAGGGTCTCGCCCACGGCCAGGGCCCCGTCCCGGGCGCGGGGGGTGCCCTCACCCAGCATGGCCATGCCGGTGAGGAACTGGTCCAGTCTGGCGAACAGGGCCTCCCACGGCGCCCGGACCGCCTCCAGGTGCCCAAGCTCCGAGGCGACCTCATGGTGGCGCGTCTGGATAGCCGAGAGCATGGACTGGGCGGAGTCGAGATCCCCCCGGCCGGCGGCCGCGCAGGCTTCGAGGATGCCGTCGGTGGTGCCGCGCATGGCGGAGACCACCACCAGGCCCCCTGCAGGCAGCTCCTGGTGGACGATGGCGGCGGCGCGGCGGAGGGCCTCCGCGCTGCCCACGGAGGTGCCTCCGAACTTGAGAACCTTGAGGCTCATACCCTAGGCTCCTTCCGGCGGCAGGGGCACGAACTCATAGGGCGTCTCCTGGTAGACGAAGTAGTTCAGCCAGTTGGAGAAGAGCAGGTTGGCGTGGCTTCGCCAGCGCACCTGGGGCTGGCTGGCGGGGTCGTCTGCCGGGTAGTAGTTCTGGGGGATATTGATGGGCAGTCCCTTCGCCACATCCCGGTCGTACTCCGCCTTGAGGGTGCAGGGATCGTATTCCGAGTGCCCTGTCACGAAGACCATGCGGTGGTCCGCGGACTGGACCATGTAGACGCCGGCCTCGTCCGATTCAGCGAGGAGCACCAGCCGGGGGTCCGCCAGGATGTCCTCCCGCTTGATGTCGGTGTGGCGGGAATGGGGGGCGTAGAACACATCATCGAAGCCCTGCACGATGCGCTCCCGGGGCGCCTTCAGCCGGTGGGGGAAGACACCGAACATCTTCTCCGCCAGCGGGTACTTGGGGACCCCGTAATAGCGGTAGAGCGCGGCCTGGGCGCCCCAGCAGATGAAAAGACAGGAGAAGACATGGGTACGGGCCCAGTCCAGCAGCTCGGTCAGCTCTGGCCAGTAGTCCACGGATTCAAAGGGCATCTGCTCTACCGGAGCCCCGGTGACGATGAGCCCGTCGAAGGACTGGTCGCGGACTTCCGCGAAGGACACGTAGTGCTCCAGCAGGTGCTCTGCAGAGGTGTTCTTCGCGCTGTGGGAGGCCGTGTGCAGCAGCGTGACCTCCAGCTGGATCGGCGAATTGCCGAGCAGCCGCAGCAGCTGGGTTTCCGTGGCCACCTTGGTGGGCATCAGGTTGAGAATGGCGATTCTGAGAGGTCGGATGTCCTGGTGGACGGCCCGATGCTCCTCGATGAGGAACACGTTCTCCGCCTCGAGGACGCCCCGGGCGGGTAGGGATGCGGGAATTTTTACGGGCATGGGTTAAGCCTTGGAAAGGGCCTGCTCCAGGTCCGCAATGAGGTCATCGATGTTCTCGAGGCCGACGGAGAGGCGGACCAGATCGTCGGTGACGCCCGTGGCCACCCGCTCCGCGGCGGACAGCTGCTGGTGGGTGGTGCTGGCCGGGTGGATGATGAGGCTCTTCGCGTCACCCACATTGGCCAGACGGGAGAAGATCTCGACGCCATTGATGACGGCCTTGCCGGATTCGAGCCCGCCTTTCACCCCGAACGTGAGGATGCCGCCAAAACCCGCGTCCTTGCGGAAGTACCGGGTCGCGTCGGCATGGTTGGTGTTGTTCACCAGGCCGGGGTAGTTGACCCAGCTGACCTTCGGATGCTTCTCCAGCCACTGGGCCACGGCCAGGGTGTTGGCGCCATGGCGCTCCATGCGCAGGTGCAGGGTCTCGATGCCCAGGAGGATCAGGAAGGCGTTGAAGGGGCTGATGGCTCCGCCCATGTCGCGCAGACCCTCGAGACGGGCCTTGGTGATGAAAGCCGCGGGGCCCGCGAGGTCCGCCAGCACGGCGCCGTGGTAGGCGGCGAAGGGCTCGGTGAACTCGGGGAACTTGCCGTTTTTCCAGTCGAAGGTGCCGCCATCCACGATGACGCCGGCGATGGAGGTGCCATGGCCCCCCAGGAACTTGGTGGCGCTGTGCACCACGATGTTCGCGCCGTGGGCCAGGGGGTTCAGCAGGTAGGGGCTGGGCAGGGTGTTGTCCACGATGAGGGGGATGCCTGCCTCCTTCGCGATGGCGGCGATGGCGCCGAAATCAGGCACGTCCAGCTTGGGATTGCCCAGGGCCTCGATGTAGATGGCGCGGGTCTTTGACGTGATGGCGGCGCGGAAGGCCTCGGGCTTCTTGGAATCCACGAAGGTGGTGGTGATGCCCGTGCGGGGCAGGGTGTGGTGCAGCAGGTTGTAGGTGCCACCGTAGAGGTTGTCGCCAGCCACGATGTGGTCGCCGCCCTTCAGCAGGGTGGTGAGGGTGAGGGTGATGGCCGCCTGGCCCGAGGCCACCGCCAGGCCCGCGATGCCGCCCTCCAGCTGGGCCACGCGGGTCTCCAGCACCGCCTGGGTGGGGTTCATGATGCGGGTGTAAATGTTCCCGGGTACCTCCAGGCCGAAGAGCTGGGCCCCGTGCTCGGCGGAGTCGAACACGTAGCTGCTGGTCTGGTAGATGGGCACGGCCCGGCTCTTGGTGTCCGAATCCGGCGTGTGGCCCCCGTGGAGGGCGATGGTTTCGAAGCGGGGGGTGGCAGCGCTCATGGCGGCTCCTGAATGGTGAATTGAGAAGGCCGAGGCCTCGTCGTCCAAGCAAGTCCAGGAATAGCAAAAACGACAGGGGCCCGATCACTCGGGCCCCTTCGATGGTTGCGTCAGCTCGACACAGCTCGACATCTCTCCGCTCTCGCGGCAGGAATTGGCACCTTGCTTTCGCAGGTTGCCAAGGTTTCACAGGGCCCGTCCCTCCACCTTTCTGGATAACTCGCTATGGAACTGACAAGGATCTCGATGAAAAGGACCCCGAAGGGCCAGAGGAAAAAGGTAGCGCTTCAGCTTCCGGATTTCAACCCCTGTTGCGAAAGGAATTCGGGGCAGAGCCAAGGAACTGGCATGTCTGGGCCTCGTGCCTGGACCGGAGCATTCGTGATCGATGGATCCTCAGGACCTACTTACAAGCGCTGGGCCCGCTTGCGCCAGATGACCTCGATGGAGCATTCAGCGAAGGGCAGTTGAGTCTGATCCAGGGTGGGGGGATAGGCGCGATTGTAGTAGTCGGGGATCTGCCAGAGGCGCTCCAACGCCAGATGGTCGCTGAGCCGCACCGCAAGGTCCAGCAGGTTGATGCTTTTCGGCTGAGGGCTCCGGGGCTTGTGGGTAGTGAAGCTCCACTTGTGGTCCGAGTTGAACGGGCTGGGCCACTGGCCGTGTTCGTAGAGGTCCTCATCCGGGACGGTGATGACGAGGTAGCCTCCCGGTTTCAGGATCCGGCTCCAGTGCATCAAGGCCTGTTCGACGTCCACCATGTGCTCCAGGCAGTGGGACGAGTGCACGAAATCCAGCGATTCATCCTCGACGCTCGCCTTGAACTGAGCATCGCCATCCTCAAGGTCCCAGACACGGCAGGATTTCATCATCCTGAATTCGTTGAGGAATCGCGGAAGGGGATCGGGCTTGCCCCCGATGTCGATGCCGTCGCCCACGAAATACCGGCTGTGGAAGGCCCCATCGCGGTAGCGGCGGAAGGAAGCCTTGGTCTGCTCAAGCATGCTTGGCGCCTTTCTGGATGTAAAAATTGGGCCATTCCCTGGTGTAATCGGCCGCATCCTGCAGTGAAGTTCCTGGTCCATCATAGTCCGTCGGTTTGGCCTGGTCGCTTCAACACCCTCACCCATCCGGAAGGCTGTGATCGAGCTCTCCGGCCCCGGACAGGTGAATGAGGGGTCTCGAGGTGACGGTTCCGGCAGGTGCCTGTCAGGGCTTTGGGTGCTTCATGGCGCCCTCGACTGGGGTATCCTCCCGCGAGAGGTGCTCCCATGCGACAACTCCACCTGCTTCCGATCTTGGCCGGGGCGCTCCTGGCGATGGGATGCGCCGCACCGGAAATCAGGCCGGTGGCCGGGGACGTATACGTCATCTCCTCTTCAGCCTCCAGGTACAGCACCGGAAAACGGGAGGATTTGATCCGTCAGGCCAACGCCTATGCCGAAAGCCATGGGAAAGTGGCGGTGGCCGTTCCCCAGGCGGGCACGCTGTCCGGGATCGACCGCGGAGGGGTGGTCGAGTACCGGTTCAGACTCGTGGACAAGGATGGGAACGAGGTGCAGGCAGCGGCGCTCCCACCTCGCCCTGAGACCGCCAGCCCGAAGGCCGAAATGGTGATCGTGGCGGCACCGCCCGTAAAGGGGGCCAAGCAGGCTCCGCAGCCCGAAGTGAAACCGGACCTCTACAGTGAATTGATCAAGCTCGACGACCTGCGGAAGCGGGGGATCCTCACCGAGGAAGAGTTCCAGACCCAGAAGAAGAAGCTACTCGGCGGTCCCATGAAGTAGGACCGGGAACCCCCCCTGCACCAGACGCCTCTCCAGCAGGGAGACCCCGTGTCGTGCTGTGCCCGGCCACCAGGGCATGGGTGCCCGCTGCGTAATTCATCCGGCTTGGCTTGCTGAATAGGACGCCGGTCTCTGATCCGCCCGGATCGGCAACCCGAGCTGGCCAGGTGGGCCCTCCGGGAATCCCCAGACCAGTTCCTGGATTTGTGGCGGCACGGAAGGTGCCGATACTGGTTCCAATGGATGCCGAAGCCGTATCCGGACCGCTTGAGGTCCCGCCCGCCCCGACTTCCCGTCGGCGCAGTTGCCTACTGGCCCTGGCAGCCCTGGGAACCATCTACCTGGTGGATCTCCACACCCCAGGCTATATCAGCTTGACGGCCTTCTATGCCCTCCCGCCCATGATTGTTGCGTGGGGGGTCGGCTTGCCGGCGGCCGTGGTTTTCATCTTGGGGTCAACTTGTTGTTATATATATGTTAGTATTGTTATAACCGGCCCGTATCCAAATTTTACCTCACTGTTGTGGAACATCGTTTCCAGCGTGTGCGGTTTTTTTGTTCCGTGTATCATTGTTTATAAATTGAAAGTCAAATATCTAATTGAACAAGATCTTCGATTCAAACTCGAACTGTCCCAAGCTCGGATTCGACAATCCGAGGCCCGGCTCAAGTCCATTTTTGCCACTATTCCTTTTCCAACCTTGGAATATGAAGGCAGGGGTCTCTTTGAGCAGTTCGTGGCTTACCGCCAGGCGGGCATCACGGACCTGCGCGCCCACCTGTCCAGTCACCCGGAACAACTCCGGGAGCTGGTGTCGAGGTTGGCTCACCTGGACGAGAACCCCGCCTCCCGCAGCGCCTTTGAATCCACGATAGGGGAGCACCCATCCCTGCTGATGGCCATCCTCGAAGGGGGAGGCAGCCCTCTCTTCCGGGAGGCCTTCGCAGTCCTGTTCGAGGGGGGCACCAGCCATGCCGGCGAGGTCCTGCTGGAGGACGGCCAGACCAGAACCCGGCACCTGCTCCTCAGTCTGGCAGTGATCCCGCACCAGGAGAGACCCTTCGACCGGGTGCTCATTACCCTGGTCGACGTCACCCCCCAGAAGCAGGCCGAGAAGGAAAAGGCCGAGCTGGAGCGCCAACTCCAGAAAACTCACCGAATCGAGAGCTTGGGTACCCTGGCAGGTGGCATTGCCCATGAGATGAACAATGTCCTGGGGGCCATTCTTGGCCTAGCGGACACTAACCTTGCCTCCCATCCAGAGGGGAGCCGCACCCACCGGGCCTTCGAAACCATCGTGAAGGCGGCAAGCCGAGGGGGCCAGGTGGTGCGGAAGATGCTGGACATCTCCCGTCAGAGTCCTGCAGAACTTCGCGAACTGGACATCAACGCCCTCGTCCTCGAAGTGGAGCAGCTGCTGGAGCGCACCACCTTCGCCAGCATCCAGCTCAGCCTGGACCTGGCCGAGGCGCTCCCGCACATCCAGGGGGACCCCAGCGCCATCACCCACGCCTTCATGAACCTCTGTCTGAATGCCATCGATGCCATGGGGGGCAAGGGCACCTTGGCCATCCGGACGCATCTAGGCCTGGGCGGCAGCATTGAGTTGGACGTGGAAGACTCCGGGTGCGGCATGACACAGGAAGTTCTCGACAAGGCCTTTGACCCTTTCTTCACCACCAAGCCGGAAGGAAAGGGTACCGGGCTGGGACTGACTCTGGTCCAGGCCACCGTGAAGTCCCATGGCGGCACCGTCCGGATCAAGAGCGAGGTTGGAAGGGGTACCACCGTGACCTTGGCCTTTCCGGCTCAGATTCTTCATTCCGCCGGCCCAGCGGTGTCGGGTGGGGACGGCACGTTCGAACAGGCGGGACTGCAGATCCTGCTGGTGGATGATGACGTTCTGATTCGTTCGATGATGGCGGATCTGGTCACAGACCTGGGCCATTCAGTCCGCCTGGCCGCGAGCGGCGAGGCGGCTCTGGCCGAACTTGAGGCTGGCTACCATCCGGATCTCGTGCTGCTGGACCTCAACATGCCCGGTCTCGGCGGCCCGAAGACCTTGCCCCTGCTGCGGGCCCTGCGACCCGCCGTCCCCATCCTTGTGGCGACGGGACGCGTGGATCAGTCGGCCCTCGACCTCGTGGCCAGTCAACCCCACGTGCGGCTCTTGCCCAAACCATTCAAGCGAGAAGACCTGCAGAACCAGATTCGTGCGCTTGTGCATTGAGGGGGATCCTGCGGGGCTCAAGTGGGGATGTACCGCGCCCGCGAACCCGCCTTCTAAAGGCTCTCTCAGCCATCCTGGAACTGACCCAAGCCCTCCAGGCTATAGGCTGGAAACCAGGCACCTGTGGGCTGGACCATGTCAGACAGAGAAGTACCGCGCCTGCGGATGCCAGGCCACCAGGGCGCTCGTGGTGTACTCGGGATCCATCTGGTGGGACTCGCTGAGGTGGACGCCGATGGCGCTGCCCTGCAGCAGCTCCAGGATGGGACCGTTGCCTTCCAGGTCCGGGCAGGCGGGGTAGCCATAGGAATAGCGGGAGCCCTGGTAGCCCTGGGCGAAGAGGGCCCGGCCCGGCAAGTCCTTTCCCTGGATGCTCAGCTCCCGGCGGATGCGGGCGTGCAGGCGCTCGGCATAGGCCTCCGTGAGTTCCGTGGCGAGGCCATGGAAGGCGAAGTAGTCCCCGTAGCCATCTTCGGCATAGAGCCTGGCGGCATGGTCCGCGGCCGCCTGACCGAGCGTCACGAGCTGAAGGGCCAGCACGTCGGTCTGATCCGCGGAGAAGAAATCACTCAGGCAGAGGCGGCGGCTGGAGGTCTGGCGCGGGAACGTGAGCAGGGCCAAGGTCTTTGCGTGATCCGCAGGATCGAACACGCGCAGCGAATCGCCCTCGGCCCGTACGGGGAAGTAGCCGTACCTAGCCTTGGGCTGGAAGATCGGATCGCCCGCGAGGCGACCCTTCCATTGCGCCAGCTGGGGCTCGGCCTTCTCCTTCAGCACGGCCGCGAAGGCTTCGTCGCTCTGGCTCCCCTGGCTGAAGCCCCAGCGGTTGCGAATCAGCGCGAACTCGTCCAGGTGCTCAAAGAGGTCAGACGGCGAGTCTGAGAGCTCCCGCACGCCCCAGAAGGGGGGCGTCGGCGGGAGCGCATCATGGCGCACCCAGCTGCTCTGCCCCTGGGCCGTGAGCGGCACCGCCGCCTCACCCCGCCGGAGGATCTTGATCTCGCCAGCTGCGGATGCGGCGGTGACCGGAGCAGGCACACCGGTCCCCCCCCCCACCAGCGCCTGCATCTGCCGCAGTCCCTCGAAGGCGTCCTCGGCGTAGAACACCGCGCCCGAGTAGGACCGGCGGCAATCCCCCTCCACGTAGTCCCGGGTGAGGGCGGCGCCGCCCAGGATCACGGGCACCTTGAGGCCCAGCTCCTCCATGAAGTGCAGATTCTCCTTCATGATCACGGTCGACTTCACCAGCAGGCCCGACAGCCCGACGGCGTCCGCGGGCCAGGCTTCCAGTTCCTTGAGGATGCTTTCGATGGGCTGCTTGATGCCCAGGTTCTTCACCTCGAAGCCGTTATTGCTGAGGATGATGTCCACCAGGTTCTTGCCGATGTCGTGGACGTCTCCCTTCACCGTGGCCAGCAGGATGCGGCCCTTCTGGTAGTTCGATTCCTTCGGCAGGTGGGGCTCGATGCGCTTGATGGCGGCCTTCATGGCCTCGGCGCTTTCCAGCACGAAGGGCAGTTGCATCTCGCCCGCGCCGAAGCGCTCGCCCACCACCTTCATGGCCCCCAGCAGCACTTCGTTGATGAGCAGCAGAGGATCGTGGTCCTTCAGTGCCTCATCTACATCCGCCAGGATGGCCTGCTTCTCGCCGTCCAAGATGCCTCGGTGGAGGCGCTCCAGCACCGGCAGATCGGCTCGATGATCATCGGCCACTGCGGCCTTGCGCATGCTGAACCGCGCCATGAGCGACTTCAGGGGATCGTAGCCTTCGCTGCGTCGGTCGAAGAGCAGGTCCTCGACGATCTTCCGGTCCTCGGGATCGATCTTGGCGACGGGGATCACCTTCGAGGCGTTGAAGATGGCCATGTCCAGGCCATGCTTCACGCCGTGGTAGAGCATGAGGGCGTTGAGCACGTGGCGGCTGGCGGGGTTGAGGCCGAAACTCACGTTGCTCACGCCGAGGATGGTCATGACGCCGGGCAATTCGGCCTTGATGAGCTTCAGCGCTTCCAGCGTCTCGATGGCGGATTTGCGGAACTCCTCGTCCCCGCTGCCCAGGGTGAAGGTCAGGGGGTCGATGATGAGGTCGCCAGGATCCAGGCCATACTCGCCCACGGCCAGGGCGTAGAGGCGCCGGGCCACCTCCAGCTTCTGCTCCCGGGACTTGGCCATGCCGCGCTCATCGATGGTGAGCGCCACCACGGCGGCGCCGTAGGTCTTGCAGAGGTCCAGGATGGCTCGGGCCTTGGCGTCGCCGTCCTCGAAGTTGATGGAGTTGATGACGCACTTGCCCGGGGCCCGCTGCAGGGCCTTCTCGATGACGGGGAATTCGGTGCTGTCGATCATCAGGGGCAGGGTGATCTGGGATATGAGCCGGCTCAGCAGCTCGTCGGCGTCCCGCACCTCGTCCCGGCCCACGTAGGCCACGCAAAGGTCCAGCAGGTGGGCGCCTTCCCGCTGCTGCTCCTTGGCGATGCTGATCATGCCATCCCAGTCTTCGGTCGCCAGCAGGTCCCGGAACTTCTTCGAGCCGTTGGCGTTGGTTCGTTCGCCCACGATGAGGGGCGGGGGTTCCTGCTTCAGGGCCACGCTCTGGTAGAGGCTGGCGGCGCTACGCTCCAGTCTGGGCGTGCGTTTGGGCGGATTCAGTTGTTCCACGCCCTGGGCCAGGGCGCGGATGTGTTCCGGTGTGGTGCCGCAGCAGCCACCCAGGATGGCGATGCCGAACTCCGAGGCCGCGTGCAGCACCTTGGGGGCGAAGCCCGCGGGCTCCAGGGGATAGACCACCTGGCCGCCGCGATTCTCCGGCAGCCCGGCATTGGGCAGGCAGCTGATGAAGAAGGGGCTGGACTCCTTCAGG
Source organism: uncultured Holophagaceae bacterium (assembly GCA_903884655.1). Classification (GTDB taxonomy): domain Bacteria; phylum Acidobacteriota; class Holophagae; order Holophagales; family Holophagaceae; genus Geothrix. The sequence goes on from CAISFO010000020.1 coordinate 52,133, forward strand.
GCCTGCAGGTGGGCGTGCATCTCGTCGGGGCCCGTGCCGCAGTTGAGGCCCAGCACATCGATGCCCAGGGGCTCCACGCTGGTGAGCACCGCCAGCACATCGGAACCCACCAGCAGGGTGCCCGTGGTCTCCACCGTGGCCTGCACCCAGAGTGGGACCTTGCGTTGCCGGGCGGCCATGGCCTCCCGGGCGGCCCGTACGGCCACCTTGATCTGGCCCAGGTCCTGGCAGGTTTCGATGAGGATGGCGTCGGCGCCACCCTCCAGCAGGCCATCCATCTGCACCCGGTACGAGGCCAGCAGCTCGGCGTAGCTCACGTGCCCCAGGGTGATGAGCTTGCTGCCGGGGCCCACGGAGCCGATGACGAAGCGGGGGCGGTCGTAGCTGCGGGCCACTTCCTTGGCGATGGCGGCGGCCTGAACGTTCAGGTCGTAGGCCTTGGCGGACAGCCCGAAATCCCCCAGCACCACCGGGTTCGCGCCGAAGGTGTTGGTCTCCACCGCGTCGGCCCCGGCGTTGAAGTAGCTCTCATGGATCTCGCGGATCCACTGGGGACGCCGCTCGGTGAGCAGGTCCACGCAGCCTTCCAGGGCCGCGCCGCCGTAGTCCTCCACCGTGGGCTTCCGCGCGAAGATCTGGGTGCCCATGCCGCCGTCCAGCAGCAGCACCTTGTCGCGAAGGAGGGAGTCGAGGGTCGTCATGTCAGAGTCCCAGATACTCGATGGCCACGTCGCCGTGGACGCACACCTGGCAGGCCAGGCGCTCCTCGGCCGGGGCGTCCAGGCCCTGCAGGAAATCCCGCTCCTCGGGGCTGGGATCGCTGCAGTGGTGCAGCCCTTCGACCACCCGCACGCGGCAGGTGCCGCAGGAACCGGTGCGGCAGCCGAAGGTGATGTCGGCCCCCGCGGCATCCGCGATGCGCTGTAGCGAAGTGCCCGCTGGGGCTTCCACCAGCAGATCCTCCAGGCGGAAGTGGACTTTGACGTTCATTCAACCCTCCCGCTTCGGCAGCAGGGGCGCCACCAGCTCGACCTGCCCGAAGGGCGCCGACAGCTGGAGGCCGCGCACCCGGGGACGGATGGCTTCGATGACTTCCAGGGAGATGGCGAGGCCTTCCTTCACCTGATCTTCGGCGGTGGACCACTTGGCCATGCGGGTGAGCACGCTGGGGGGCACGTAGGCGCCCGGCACCTCGTTGGCCATGAATTCGGCGTTGCGGAGGCTCTTCAGGGGCCAGATGCCCGCGATGATGGGGATCCCGCCCTTGCCATCGAGGGCTTCGGTGAAGTCCAGGAAGCGGAAGAGGCCTTCGGGTTCGAAGACGGGCTGGGTTATGGCCCACTGGGCGCCAGCCTCCACCTTGAGCTGGAAGCGGTGCTTCTCCCGTTCCATGTCCGCGGCCACGGGGTTGGCGCCCACACCCACGCTGAAGGAGGTGGGCTTGCCGATGCCGGCGCCGCCCAGGTCGAGACCCTGGTTCAGGCGCTTGATCATGTTCACGAGGCCGATGGCATCCACGTCGAAGACGGCGGTGGACTGGGGATAGGGCCCCAGCTTCGGAGGATCGCCGGTCACGGCGAGGAGGTTGCGCAGGCCCAGGCCTGCGGCGCCCAGCAGGTCGCCCTGCATGCCCAGCAGGTTCCGATCCCGGCAGGCATAGTGGAGGATGGTCTCCAGGCCCACCTGCTGCTCGATGATGAGGGCCGTGGCCAGCGCAGACATGCGGGCCATGGCCCGGGGGCCGTCGGGCACATTGATGGCGTCCACGCCCAGGGCCCGGCACTGGCGGGTCTTGGCCAGGAGCTTGTCGTACTCCATGCCCTTGGGCGGCACCAGCTCCACCGTGTAGGTGAACTCGCCCTGGGCCAGCTTCAGGCTGAAGCGGCTGCGGGAGGCGAAGGGGACCTCGGGCTGGGGCTGCTCATGGGGCTTGAGCTCGAAGCCGCCACCGGCCTGCACGAAGGCGCGCCCCTGCCGGAAGGCCCCGCGCATGGCCCGGATATGGGCCGGAGTGGTGCCGCTGCAGCCCCCCACCGCCCGGGCTCCGCTGGCCAGTGCCCGGCTGGCGAATTCGCCCAGGTATTCCGGGCTGGCCCCGTAGATCAGGCGCCCGTCCACGACCTTGGGAAGGCCGGGATTGGGCTGAAGGATGATGGGCTTCGCGGTGATGGCCTTCAGCCGCTCCAGCAGGCGCAGGTAGGGTGCGGGGCCGTTGCCGCCGATGACACCCACCAGGTCGGCGCCCCAGGTGTCCAGCTGCTGGATGAACCATTCGGGCTCGGCGCCGAAGTGGGCCTGCCCTTCCTCGTTGGTGGTCATGAGCGCCGCGATGGGCAGGTCGCACAAGGCCTGCACCGCCAGGAGAGCCTGGTGGATCTCGTTGAGGTCCTCGAAGCCCTCGAGGACGATCAGATCGGACCCGGCCTCAATGAGGGGGACGGCCTGCTCGCGGAAGAGCTCACGGGCCTCATCAAAGGATGTGGGCCCCCAGGGCTCGATGCGCACGCCCAGGGGTCCGATGCAGCCCGCCACCCAGGCCCGGACCCCCTGCTGTTTGATGGCCTTCTGGGCGAGGGCCACCCCTTCGCGGTTGATGGCGTCCAGCTGCGACTCCAGCCCCCGGGTCGCGAGCTTCAGGCGGCCTGCGCCCCAGGTGTTGGTGGTGAGCACCTGGGCGCCCGCGGAAAGGAACTCCCCGTGGATGGCCAGCAGCAGGTCCGGCGACTTGAGGTTGCACTCCTCGAAGCTGCGCTGGAGGGTGATCCCGCGGTCATGCAGAGCCGTGGCGGTGCTGCCGTCGAAGAGGAAGCACTCGCCGGCATCAAGGGCCTGCTGGAAGGTATTGGGCAACATGGGACTCGCAGGATGGGGGCGATCCTACAGGCGACATCCGAAGGGGGGTTGGTCAGTCCGTCCGCTTATCTTTCCCCCGGAAGTACCGGGGGCAGGATTTGGCACCTTGCACATGCAGGTTGCCAAGGTTTCACAGGGCCTAATCCCTCCACCTTTCTGGATATCGCTATGGGACTGCCAAAGAACGAAGCTCTAAGAATGATTGAGCCTAGGCCTTGAGTCAAGCCTGCGGCGGTGATCACCGCTTGAGGATGAGCCAGTCCTCATAAGTGAACACCGCCATCCCGGCGTAGCTTCGATGCCGGGACAGGCGTGTCTCCGCCTGGCGCGCAACCTTCTGGAACCTGGCTTCGCCGAGTTTGCAGAAACTGATGACCGCATTGTCCTGATTCCGGTCGCAGTGCACCGCCAGCCCGACCAGTACGGGTCGACCGAGCGCGTCCGCCGCAGCCAGGGGGCCTTCCGCCCCGTCGAGAATGGCTCCCACCTTGTTGCGGTAGTCCATGAGCACGGTCCGGTCGGCCAACTGGATGACCCAATCGCTCAGGGGCCTGGTCTGGCCCCGGCGCTTGACGGGCCTGCCGTGCCACCACACGGGGATATCCACGTGGAGAGGGGGGCCGCAGACCAGCTCACCTCGGAGGACATCGAGCAGATCGAGGTACTCCCCTGACAGCCTGGTTCCATCGCGGCCCCAGTCCGGCAGCGCATGGGGTTCCACATCCAGCTGGAGGGCCGTCAGCCGGGTCCGGCCGGCCCTGCCCTGGGCGAGATCGAAGTCGCGCACGGCGAGCACCGCCTGCAGTGCCGCCGGGCGCTGGTCGGGCCGGATCCAGGCGGCGCGCCCAAGCACCAGGGAGACCCCGATGCCCCGGCGCTGGGCGGCCGCCAGGAACTCTGCGAGGGCATCGGCCCGGCGGGGCAGGAGGTCCGCTCCCCCCAGGAACAACTCCTTCACGCCATGACCTGCGGCGAACTCGAAAAAGGCTGCCTGCTCCCGCTCCGAACCCGTGAGATCACGGTACGACCAGACCGCCATGGCGGGCAGGGCATCGAGTCTTTCCCCGGAGCGGGTGTCAGGCTGGCCGCAGCCGAGGGCCAGCACCAGCAGCAGGAGGGTACTGTTCCATCGAGGCACGGCGAGTGAAGGCATGGCCGCGATGGTACTCCAAGCCGTCGTTTGCATTCAGCCGTTCGTCCGACCCTCGCCACGGCCCCTTAACTTGACGCCCATCCCCCAGGGCCCTGAAATGGAAGGTGGCTCTCCTCTGGCGAGGCACTGTTCCTCTCCATCGGCAAGTCCCTCCCTCAGGCTCCAGGATGAGCACTCCCCTTTTCAGGACCATTGGTTCGGTGGTGGCCCTCTCGGTCTGCTACTGGGGGCTCTTCGTGCGGCCCAGACGCCAGCCGGTCGCCTTGGCGGATCCCTCCGAAGGGCTGTCTGCCGAGGAGGCCGGCCGGTTGCAGGAACGGCTGGCGGTACTCATGCGGGCCCGCCGTTTCGAGGATGCCCGGCCACTGGCGCAATCCATGGTGAAGGAGTTCCCGAACAATCCGATCTACCTGCGCAGACTCGCGGAAATCCAGGGTGAGCTGGGCAACTCCCGGGAGGAGGCCGAGGCCTGGGAAGGTTTCATGAAGGTCTCGCCCTCACCGGCGGAAGCTTTCCCCGCGCTGGGGAACGCCTATCGCCGCATGGGAAGGATCGATCGCTGCATCGAGGCCTTCCAGCGGGCCGTGGCCCTGGAGCCCCGGAATTCGGAGCTCCTGTTCTACCTGGGCCGGGCCTACGAGTATGGCCATGCCTATGCGAAGGCCCTGGAGACGTACAAGCGGGCCTGCTCCCTGAATCCCGGGGATCCAGACGCCACTGCGGGCTGGGCCCGCATGGAGGTCTTCATCGGTGATCCCGCCGCTGCCGCCCGGAGGGTCGAGCAGCTGCTCGCCCGCAACCCCAACGACGTCGATGGGCTGCTGGTCCATGGCATGGCCCTACGGCAGCAGGGCCAGTACGGGCGAGCCAAGGTGTCCCTGGAAAAGGGACTGAAGCTCAGCCCGGGCTACGGGGACTTCATGCTGGTGCTTGGAGGCATCGCCGAATCCGAGGATCATCCCGCCGAGGCCCTGGCCTGGTACGACCGGTACCTGGCCCGGAACGGCGGGGATTCCACGGTCCGTGCCAAGCGGGACCGCATCGCAGCCCAGGAGCGAAAATGAGCGGCCGCCTCGGAACCATGGCGGCCCGGGCGGGCCTGCTGCTCGTCAGTTCCATGAGCGGGGCCTACGCGCTGCTGGCCTACATTCCCTTCACCTACCAGGCGGTGATCAAGTTCCCCATGGTGAGCTGGATCCCGGCCTTCGTTCGATTCCACCCCATCCTCTTCCTGGCGCTGGTGCTGGTCAATCTGGCTCTGGACAGGGAGCGCTGGCTGGGGCCGAAGGCGTCGCGCGGCGTGCAAGCCTTTGAAGGGGTTTCCTTGGGGTTGGCCCTGGCCATGCTGGTGCATCCCCCCCTGCAGAACATCCGCAACGATGCTGGCAGCCTGGTCTGGGCCGTGGTGTTCCTGCTGCTGCCCCTGGCACTCCTGGCCCTGGACGGCCGGGCCGCCTGGATAGGGGTGTCCTGGAAGTCGGGGGGCAACGATGAGGCGAGGCGGCTCTTCCTGGCTGCGGCCCTGGCCGGCCTGACGGCCTCCCTGCTGTTCCCGGCCCTGGCCTGGCTCCGGCTGGGTCCGCCTGAACCCCGCCCACTTTTGGAAGCCCTCAGCCTGGTGTGGGGGTGGGCCCTCTGCGCGCACCTGCTGGTGTTCCTGGCTGCCGCCGCCTTCCTGATGGGCGTGATGGGCCTGGGGCGCCTGTTCCCCTGGTCCTGGATCGAACCGGTGCTGCTGGCGCTGGCCCTCCTGGCGGCCCTGACGCAATTCCTCCTGGCGGTGGTGTTCAAACCCATCGCCTTCCAGGGGCCGGCGGCCCTGCTGGTCGGAGCCCTGGTGGCCGCCCTGGTGGTCGTGTCCCTCCTCGGTTTCGCCCCGGGGTACCTGCCCCCCAAGGGGAGTGGAGAGAACGCCCTGGACCTGACGCTCCGTCCCCTCATCCGCCTGCTGCGTGGGCACAGCCTCCGGGTGGTGACGGTGCTGGCCCTGCTCGTGGTGGCCGCTGGCCTGGGCCTGGCGCGGGCCGCGGTCTTCGACTGGAACTTCCTGTTCCAGAAGACCATCGTCGTGGCAGTGGCCGTGCTGCTGTTCGCCTGCCTCTACGCAGCCATCGATAACCGGAAGCCGAAGGTGATCTGGGTCTGGGCGGTGATCCTGGTGCCCATCCTCGCCATGAATGTCTTCCTCGCCTTCGACGAGGTGCTGGCGGCCCGGAGCACGGCCAAGCGCGCCGACCGGCGCCTTGGCCTGGTGCTGGATCAGCAGGTGGGCCGGGATGTTTCCGTGCGGCTGCTGCGCGAGGCCCTGTCGCCGCTCCAGAAACTCCAGCGCACCATCTACCGGGTGCTCCAGAAAAACAGCAACATCCCCCGCGAAACCCGCACGGACCCGGTGGAGGTGCAGCATGTGGAGGTGCTGAAACCCGAACCCGGGCCCAAGCCCGACATCTTCATCTTCGTGGTGGACAGCCTGCGCCGGGACTACCTGGGGACCTACAACCCCAAGGTGACGTTCACGCCGGAACTCGACCGGTTTGCCGCCGAGTCTGTGGTCCTGCGCAATGCCTTTACGCGCTATGGCGCAACCGGCCTCTCCGAACCCTCCATCTGGACCGGCTCGCTGATGCTGCACAAGCAGTACATCACGCCCTTCCATCCCATGAACAGCCTGCAGAAACTGCTGGAGACCGACGGCTACCAGGGCCTGGTCTCGATGGATTCGATCATGGACGTGGTGGTGAAGCCGGGTCCCTGGATGCAGCCCCTGGACCCCGGTGTGGGCACCCAGGATCTGCGCCTCGAAGCGAGCCTGGGGAAGCTGGAGGCGGCCATCAAGGCCCGGGGCAACAGTCCCCGGCCGTTGTTTGTCTACAGTCAGTGCCAGGACATCCACATTTCCGTGGTGAACCGCGAAGGGCAGAACACGGTGGTGCCCGGGGACTATCGCGGATTCTACGCCCCCTACGCCAGCCGCCTGAAACGCCTGGACACGGCCTTCGGCAGGTTCGTCAGCTTCCTCAAGCAGCAGGGCCGGTACGAGAACAGCCTGATCATCTTCACGGCGGACCACGGTGACTCCCTGGGAGAGGAGGGCCGGTTCGGCCATGCCTACACGCTGTTTCCGGAGATCGTGCGCATCCCCATGCTCATCCACCTGCCCGCAGCCATGAAGGCAGGGCTGGCGGTCCAGCCGGACAGCCCTGCCTTCCTGATCGACCTGACGCCCTCGCTCTACTACCTGCTGGGGCATCGGCCCATTCGGGTGGACCGGGCCCTGGGCAGGCCCCTGTTCACCGTCACGCCCGAAGAACAGGTTCCCTACCACCAGGATCACTACCTGCTGGCCTCCAGCTATGGGGCGGTGTTCGGCATTCTCGACGGCACCGGCAAGGTGCTCTACATCTCCGACGGCGTGAACTTCGCAGATTATTTCTACCGCCTGGACCAGGGACCTGCCGGGGCGCAAAGACCCCTCACCGGGGAGCAGAAGGCCCGCTACGACCAGCTGATCCTGGAGGACCTGGACCTGGTGAACCGCTTCTACCATTTCAAACCGGACCCTTGAAGGAATCCCGTGATCAACGATCGACCCCTGATATTGACTGCCCTGGCTCTGCTGGGTCCACTGGCCGGGGTCGCCGCGCCGGCCCCACCGGGTGAAGATTCGGATGCCCTCTTCCTGCAGGCCCGGAGCCTGCCCAAGGAGCGCCGGGAGGAGGCCAGGGCCCTCTGCCGGAAGGCCCTGGAGCGGAGCCCTGGTTATCAGGACATCCGCATCCACCTGGCTCGGCTCTATGCCTGGGACAGCCTGTACGACGACGCCCGGCGTGAGATCCGCACGGTGCTGGATCAGAGTCTGGGCAACGCGGAAGCCCGGGACGTGGCCATCGACATCGAGGTCTGGTCCGAACACCCCCACGAGGCGCTGCGCGTCTGCGATGCGGGCATGGCTCAAGACCCCAAGAGCCCCCTATGGCCCTACCGCAAGGCGCGGGTCTTGAGATCGCTCAAGGACTTCCCCGGGGCGCTGGCCTCAGTCCAGCTGGCCCTGCAGGTGGATCCGGATCATCAGCCCTCCCGGCTGCTGAGGGACGACGTGAATGAACTGCTGCAGCGGTCCAAGGTCTCCCTGACAGCTACCTACGAGACCTACAACCACACCTTCAACCCTTGGAAAACGACCTCCCTAAGCCTGGGCCATCGCTTCGACCTGGGTTCCGTGATCCTCCGCGGCAACCGGGCCGAGCGCTTTGACACCTGGGGCACTCAATTCGAAGTGGACGCCTACCCCCACATCTCCGAGGGTACCTATGCGTACCTGAACGTCGGCCACTCCAGCGACAGCCTTTTCCCGGGCTCCAGCTACGGTGCCGAGCTGTACCACAATTTCCCGGCCGCCATCGAAGCCTCCCTGGGTCTCCGGCGTCTGGTCTTCTCGGACGTCGTCACCATCTACACGGGCTCCATCGGCAGGTACGTCGGCAACAGCCTCTACTCCCTTCGGCTGTACGACACGCCGAGCGCGGTGGGATCCTCCCTGTCGGGGACCCTCTCGGCCCGCTTCTTCCAGGAGGACGCGGACAACTACATCAATGTCGCGGTGGGCACGGGCGTATCCCCGGACCAGCCGACCTGGTCCTCGGACGTACTCCACCTCCGGTCCCGGAACGCCTCCCTCGGGATACAGAAGCGGCTGACGCGGTCGTGGGTCGGCTCGGCCAGTGCCGGCTGGGAACGGCAGGAGTACCTGCCGGACCAGTACCGGGTCCACTGGACCTACTCCCTGGGATTCGAGTGGCGGTTCTGACCGCTCCAAGATCGGGGTTCCGACATGCAGTGACGATCTGAAATCAAGGAATTCCGGGGGTTTTGGCTGGGAAGACCGATGATCGACCCTGATACGATGGGCCATGGGGCGACACTGGGCTGAAGGTACGACGGTCCTGGCGGTGGAAGATGATCTTCTCACGGCCAAGCTGATCCGTGCCCGCCTCGAATTGGAGGGTCTCCGCGTTCTCGAGGCCCGGAATGGACGCGAGGGATTGGACATTTTGAAGTCGGAAGTGGTTCACCTGATCAGCACGGATTTGATGATGCCCGCCATGGACGGCTACCGCCTGATCCTTGAGATCCGGGAGCTTCCGCCACCCTCTGGCAGGTTGCCCATCCTGGTGCTATCCGTGAACTCGGCTGAGGACGATATCGTGCGACCTGATTATCGGGCTGGTTCCGCCAAAACCAGGAGGTCGTGAGGCATGGGCGAAGTGAGAGTGGCGGCACGGAGGAGACGTTGAAGGATCGAGGCAAGGTCGAAGCGGCGGTTGAAACGCCACTGGAACTCCGCGAGATAG
>CAISFO010000021.1 GCA_903884655.1 uncultured Holophagaceae bacterium
CGCCGATAATCAGACTTCATGCCCCGCTGGGGCACCACGCGGGATGAAAACGGCAGCGGCGCGGCCCACCCATGTGGCATCACCAAGGTGCGGACCAGACTGGCTTGCGGCATTCTCAGGTTGGGATGTCCTGTGAAGGCCGTTTTACCTGTGGAGGTGTGACCCCGCTAATCAGACTGGCCCGCGCTGGCAGTAGTACCACGTTGTGTTGCGGCCCGCTAGGGTCAGCACGAATTGCAGTGTCGATTTCGTCTCAGCCGCGCCTGGACATCCCCCACATTTTCAGGGAGGTGCCATGGGTGGCATACGGGAAGTCGCAAAGGTGGCCTGCGGGCTGGATGTTCATCGTTCGGAGGTGGTCGCCTGCCTGATCACCTCGGGGACCCGGAAGCGTCCCAAGGTCGAGATCCGACGCTTCCGGACCCTGTTGGCGGAACTGCTCCAGCTTCGCACTTGGCTCGTGGAGGCCGGGTGCGAGGTGGTGGGAATGGAAGCCACGGGGCCTTACTGGAAGCCGATCTACGCGGCCCTGGAAGGCCATGTCCAACTCGTGGTCGGCAATCCCCTCCAGATGAAGGGGCTCAAGGGTCGTAAGACGGACCAGAAGGATGCGGAGTGGATCGCTGATCTGACGCGGTTGGGCATGATCAAGCCCAGCTTTGTCCCGCCCCCCGAGTTCCGCGCCCTGCGCGATCTCACCCGGGAGCGGCGCAATGTCATCCACGCCCGTACCATGCTCCGCAACCAGATCCTGAAGCTGCTGGAAGGAACGGGCATCAAGCTCGCCAGCTTCATCAGCAATGTATTCGGCGTGACTGGGATGGGCCTGCTGCGGTCCCTCTCGCAGGGCCAGGATGTGCGCGCTTTACTCCCACTCCTCGTCAAAGGCACGCTGCGCCGGAAGCTCACGGACCTGAACCTGGCGCTCGAACAACCGCTGCCAGAGCACCTGCGGGAACTGCTCGCGATCCAGTTGCTGCGCCACGATGATCTCGACCGTGTGGTCAGTCACATCGAGGCCATGATCGAGACCCGCATGGAGCCCTACCAAGCCGAGAGGAACCTGCTCCTCCAAGTCTATGGCCTCGGTATCACGGCGGTGAACATCATCCTCGCGGAGATCGGTGTGGACATGAACGTGTTCCCAACACCAGCCCACCTGGCAGCCTGGGCAGGCGTCTGCCCCGGCAATCGTGAGACGGGCGGGAAGCGCATCAGTGGGACCACTCGGAAGGGCAATACCTACCTCACCACCATCCTGGTGGAATGCGCCCTGGCCACCGTCCGCGCCAAAGGCAGCTACTTCCGCTCGAAATACCACCACCTCCGTGCCCGCATCGGCCACAAGCGAGCACTCATGGCGATCGCCCATAAACTGATCCGGCTCATCCACCGACTGCTCTCACGGAAGGAACCCTTCAAGGATCTCGGGGAAGCCTTCCTCGACAAGCGGGAGAAGACCGTCAAAGTCGATAAGCTCAGCCGCCGCCTCCAAGCTCTCGGCTATCGTGTCACTCTCGAACCCCTCCCGGATTCAGGATTGATAGCGTAGGGGTTACGACTCTGTTTTCATTGCAG
>CAISFO010000022.1 GCA_903884655.1 uncultured Holophagaceae bacterium
CCTGATTCCCTCCTCGCCGGGGCCCGACTGCGCAGAGCCCCCCGGGCTCTGCTTCGTCACCCGGCGGTCGGGAGGTGCAAGATGGCCGCCATGATCCAGAGCGGCCTGGACATCACCCCGGTCATCACCCATCGTTTCGGGATCGACGACTTCCAGAAGGGCTTCGACGCCATGCGGAGCGGGCAGTCAAGGAAGGTGATCCTGGATTGGGGCGTGAAGTAGACTTCAGTCCTCAGTCCTCAGTAAGGGCGCCAAGGGCGCCCTTTTCATGCTGCGGCGCAGCCGCAGCGCTTCTGAGGACTGAAGCCTGATGACTGAGACTTATCGAATCGGCTGCGGCTGGGGCAGGGGAGGGAAGGCGCTTTCGCTTAGGACCATCCCATCCTTGATGAGGATGTCGGCGGCAAGGCCTTCACCTCCCGGCTGGAGGTCAGTGCCGAGGCAGGCCAAGTAATAGCCATCGAACTTGGTGTTGAATTTCTGCTTCGCGGGCCCCCGCTTGACCGGCACATCCTCGATGGGCTTGGTGACGTAGGGACGGTAGAAGAATGGGTGCCCCCAGGGGGCCTCAGGAACCTGGTCCAGGTATTCGGGCACCAGGTTGCTCAGCGACCCGGGGTATTCGCTCTTGTTGGCCTTGAACCTGATCAGCGCATCGGTGATGCGTTTCATGGCCGCCCGCAGCTGCTTCTGGCGATCGGCCATGTCCCGGTTCACGAAGGCCTCGATCAGGTAGAGATCCCGCTTGGCCTGCTGCGCGGCTTCCGAATCCGGATACCGCTCGGTCAGCTGTCGCATCATGGCCCTGGCTTCGAGGCTGCGGCCTTCCAGGTTGAGTTTCCGGGCTTCCTCATATAGGTTCGTAGGCAGCCTGGGATCCTCGGAGCTGCACCCGACGGCCAGCAGCAGGAGGGACAAGGCGGGGGCAAAGTGGCGGCGGGGCATGGCCCGAACCATAGCAGAGGCAGGGGCCACCTTGAAGTGGGCTGCCCAGCATTTCAACTGGCACTTTTCGATTCCGGGACCCGAAGGCGGATCTGCCCAGATCAACCAGAAAAGCACCAGTTCTTCCATGACGACCCCTAAGATGGAGCCAAGGGGGGCGTCATGTCGGATAGGCCGATGCTGGTGGGCATCGTGGGGGGATCGGGCAGTGGGAAAACCTCGGTGGCAGTCGAACTGGTGGATCGGCTCCGGAGGAAGGGACTGGCTCCGCTCCTGCTGGACATGGACGCCTACTACGCCCCCCTGGAGGTCGTGAAGGGGCGCTTCGACGGCCGCCCCATCAACTGGGACCATCCCCACGCCTTCGACCTGGAATTGATGGCATCCCACTTGGCGGCCCTGCACCGGGGAGAGAGCATCCGGAAGCCCCGCTACGACTTCACCTTGTCGGATCGTACCGGCTGGGAAGACCCCCTGCCCCCCAGCCAGGTGGTCATCCTGGAAGGACTTCTGCTTTTCGCGCTGCCCGAGCTAAGAAGCCTGCTGGACATGCGGGTATTCGTGGACACCGATGCCGATATCCGCATCCTGCGGCGCATCCGGCGGGATACCCAGGAACGGGGCCGCAGTCTCGCCAGCGTCATGGACCAGTACGAGTCCAGCGTGCGCCCCATGCATCTGGAGTTCGTGGAGCCCAGCAAGCGCTGGGCCGACATCATTGTCCCCACGGGGGTGGAAAACCAGACGGCGATGGATGTCATTACTCACCATATCTGCAGCCGAGTGCTCAGCCAGGAGTCCGTCTCTCATGTTTGAAACCGGTCCCCAGCTTGATGCCCGGACCTTCCTGGGCCTCGATCCCACCCTGGTCCAGGTCCTGGATGTCCGGGAGCGCTGGGAGTACGATCTGGCCCACATCCAAGGGGCCATCCTGATCCCGTTGGGTGAGTTGGCACACCGCCTGGGTGAGCTGGATCCGGACCGACCTTTGGCCGTCTACTGCCACCACGGCATGCGCAGCCTCCAGGCCCTCCAGTACCTCCAGGGGGCCGGATTCACCGATGTGGCCCACCTTCGCGGTGGCATTGACGCCTACAGTCAGCTGGACCCTACGGTGCCGAGGTACTGATGAGATTGCTGCACTGCCAACCGGAGGGCTTCGATCCCGCGACACCCTGGACCCAGGAATCCGAAAGCATCCGCCAGGATTCGAGACTCTTCCGCCAGATCGTGGCCCAGCGCCGCAGCCCCCACACGGGCCGGGAACACGCCTTCTACCGACTGCAGGGACCGGACTGGGTGAATGTGGTGGCCTTCACCCGCACTGGGGAGCTGCTGGTGGTGGAACAGTTCCGCCATGGCATCGATGCCCCGACGCTGGAGATCCCCGGGGGAGGCTGCGACCAGGGGGAGGGACCGGCGGAGGCCGCCCGACGGGAGCTGCGCGAAGAAACGGGCTTCGTATCAGACCACTGGGTGGCCCTGGGCTCGTGCACTCCCAATCCGGCCACTCAGAACAACCGCTGCCACACCTTCCTGGCCCTTGATTGCGACCCGGACGGCGCCCTGGAACTGGATCCCGCCGAGGAGTTGCAGGTCTGGGCCATGTCCTGGCAGGAATGGCAGGGATGCATGAGCCGGGGGGAGGTCCATCACGCCCTCGTCCTCTCCGCCTTCCAACTGCTCGGCCTCTGGCAAGGCTGGCCCTCGCTGCGTCAGCGTCTGGAGTCCTGACATGATTCGACCCCTCCCGTTGCTGGCCGTCTCGACCGCCTTGCTGGCCCAGGCGCCCATGCCCAGCGTGCCCCCCTGCCAGATCGCCGGGTCGCCCAATCCTTTGTTCGAGACCCAGCTGGACCAGGCCATCCGGACCCTCGCCCCGGCCGAGCGCAGAGCCTTCTTCAAGTCCCTCCGCGCCAAACAACGGGAGCTGCAGCATCGCATCCTTGAAGTGGAACGTGGTCTGCAGGAGGCCCAGTCCCTGCGCAACACCCTCGAACGCGAGGGTTCGCCAAACCTGCCTCAGGGGCAGGCGCTGGTGGATGGGCAGGCCCGCCTCTTGGCCACCTTCCGGGAGATGGACAAGGTCATCGCCCGCAAGCGCTGGGTGGAGGATCCGATGAAGCTCGATGCGGACGAGCTCAAGGTGGACCTCTACGGCGGCTTCCAGTTCTCGAGCCTGTTCAGCGAGCAGGATCCGAACGGCTCCTTCTTCTCGAAATCCCGGCCCTTTGTGGCCCTGGACATCCGCCAGACCTTCCGGCGTCCCGACCACGACAACTGGCTGGAGGTGTTCAGCACCTTGGCGTTCCAGTCGTCCAGCCTGGAGAGTTCCGACACGGTCAATGTGATCACCAGCAGCGGTCAATTCCACGGTGAAGTGGGCCTGTGGTGGATGGAATCCCTCACCGAGCGCGTGAGCTGGGGGGTGGTGGGCTCCGCCGGCGTGGTGGGCTACAGTCAATCAGTGCAACAGGAGGACCTCACCACCACCTCCCGGGACGAATTCCGCAACCGCTTCAAGCTGGGCCTCACCACGCGGCAGGAGGCGGGCGCCCTGAAAGGTTCCTTCGCGGAATGGTCCTACCTCCGCGATCCCCTCTTCCGTTACCAGGATCGGCTCTACTTGAGAGGGCGGGTGGTGCTCTCCCAGTTCGGCTCCCAGGGCGCCAGCGGGGATTTCTACATGGAAGGTTCCGTCAACAAGGGGCGCCATGGCAAGGATGAGGCCGTCATGCTGGTGGGCTTCCGGCTCAGTACCGTGGCCCTGTTCCGGACCCTTGGCGGCGGCGCCAAGCCCTGACCTGGCGGGACCGGCGGGTCGCGGAAAGCGCGGCAATCCACGGCAGCCGCGAAATGCTCTGGGCCAATCGCACCGATGGGGATGTCTGCAGGCTACCCAGGCTGAAGAATGACCCCTGTCCCAACAGGGGCGTTGACGCGGTGTCGGTGCCTTCCGCGCATCCTCCCCGTTTTCCGCCACCAGCTTCTTTTCTTAAACCCAGCCAAGGCGCTAGTCTGGAGCTTGATCCGGATGAGGAGCGCCCCATGGCCAGTGAATGTTCCTTCGATGTTGTCTGCAAAGTGGACCTGGACGAAGTGAAGAACGCCCTGGCCCAGGCCATGAAGGAGATCGGCCAGCGCTACGACTTCAAGGGCTCCGTATCGAAGATCGAACTGAAGGATGACAAGGTGCTGGTGCTCACCAGCGATGACGAAGTGAAGCTGAAGGCCGTCATCGACGTGCTCCAGACCAAGCTGCACAAGCGGGGGGTGAGCATCCGGAGCATGGTCTACGGCAAGCTCGAACCCGCAGCCAAGGGCACGGTGCGGCAGGAGGTCACGATCAATCAGGGCATCCCCGTGGAGAAAGCCAAGGGCCTCATCAAGGCCATCAAGGACGCGAAGATCAAGGTCCAGGCCAGCATCCAGGGCGACCAGCTCCGGGTGAGTGGCAAGAGCCGCGACGACCTCCAGGAGGTCATCGCCCTGTTCAAGAAGGACGACCAGGGTCTCGATCTCCAGTTCACCAACTACCGCGGCTGAGCCCTTGAGTCGACTGGACCTCTCCCGGTACTTCCTTCCCATCGCACCCAAGATCGTGGCTGTGGAGGGGGAGCTGCAGCGCATTCTGCAAAGCGATGTGGAGGTGGTTCAGAAACTCGCGGATCACGTGCGGGGAGGGCAGGGCAAGCGCCTGCGTCCGGCCCTGGTGATGCTGGCTTCGCGGTTCTGCGGCTTGCAGAACGACCATGACGTGCGGTTCGGTGCGGTGTTCGAGCTGATCCACACCGCCACCCTGGTGCATGACGATGTCATCGACCACGCCCAGCTCCGCCGGGGCATGCCGACCCTGAACCGGCTTTGGGGCAACACTCTGACGGTGCTCTTCGGCGACCTTTTGTACCTGGTGGCCATGGACGAGGCCATTGCCTGCCGCAACTGGCGGATGATGGAAATCCTGGCCAACGTCACCACCCGCATGACCGAGGGTGAGCTCATCCAGAACGATGTCCTCTTCAAGCTGGATACCAGCCGCAAGGACTACTTCGATATCCAGGAGCGAAAGACTGCGCTGCTGTTCAGTGGTTGCACCGAATCCGGCGCTGTGCTCACGGGTCGGCCCGAGGCGGACTGCCTGGCCATGCGCGGCTACGGTCTCGAGGTGGGCCGCGCCTTCCAGCTCATCGACGATCTGCTGGACTACACCGCCACCAGCGCCCAGTTGGGGAAGCCCGCCTTCAGCGACCTGCGGGAAGGCAAGCTCACCCTGCCCATGCTCACGCTCCTGGAGAAGGCCCCCGACGAGGTTCGACCATTGATCCGCACCATCTGGGACCGCGGCGAGGAGGTTCCCATTCCCGCAGCCGAGGAGACCAGGCTGCGCGCCCTCATCGACCAGCACGACGCCCTGGCCGAGACCCGGCAGCTGGCCCTGAACGCCTCCAGAAACGCCGTGGCCCACGTGTCAGGCCTGAATGGTGATGTGGATACCGGTCAGCTGCTGCGTGAGATCCCCGAAGCCCTCCTCTCACGGAGCATGTGAGCCGGCTTGACCTGGGAAGCCTGGTTCGGATCCGTAGACCTATCCTCCCAGTTCGCCCAGCCGAAGGTCGAAGGGGATCCCCGCCCGCTTGCAGGCCGCGATGAAGTTTTCCTTGTCGGGGCACTTCAGGTAGGCCTCCAGCGGCTCGACCTTCTTGGCCTGGATGAGTTCCAGCAAGGCATCGGTCATGAGCTTCTGGCCGTAGCTGCGGCCGGTCTGCATGGCGCTGGGGATCTGGAAGTTCTTGCCTTCCCGCATGAGGTTCGCGATGGCCGGGCTGATGAAGAGGGTTTCCAGGGCCGCGACGCGTCCCCCGCCGATCTTCTTGAGAAGGACCTGGCTCACCACGCACTTCAGGCAATCCGCCAGCATCACCCTGATTTGCTGCTGCCGGTCGGAGGGAAACTGGTCCACGATGCGGTCGATGGTGCCGATGGCGCTGCTGGTGTGCAGGGTTCCGAAGACCAGGTGCCCGGTGACCGCGGTCTCCAGGGCGATGGCGATGGTCTCGAGATCCCGCATCTCGCCCACCAGGACCACGTCGGGGTCCTCCCGGAGGGCGGCCCGAAGTCCGCTCTTGAAGCTGTCGGTGTGGGTGCCCACTTCCCGCTGGTTCACCAGGCAGCCTTTGCGGGGATGCACGAACTCGATGGGATCCTCGATGGTGAGGATGTGATCCCTCCGTTTCTGGTTGGCCAGGTCGAGGATGGCCGCCAGCGTGGTGGACTTGCCGCTGCCCGTGGGGCCCGTGACCAGCACCAGCCCCTTGGACAGGGTCGCCAGCCGGCGCACATGCTCCGGGAGACCCAGCCGGTCTGGATCCGGCAACTGGTTGGGAATGACCCGGCAGACCATGCCAGGACCCACCCGGTCCTGGAAAAAGTTCACGCGGAGTCGGCACCCCCCCGCCTCGTATGAATACGCGAAATCGGCATCATGGTGCTCCTCAAAGCGCTGCCAGATCACCGGAGTAGCCATGGATTCCATCATTTCCAGCAGGGTTGTCGGATCCAGGGGCCCAGCATCCTCCAGTTCCTTCATGTCGCCATGGACCCGGACCATGGGCGGCTCCTGGGTGGTGCAGTGCAAGTCCGAACCCTGCTTCTCGAGCAGGATGCCCAGCAGCTTCTCGATCAGGGGATGTCCCTGGGCCCTGCGGGCGGGGGCCGGTGGTCTGGGGGGCGGAGCCGCCTCTGGCGTCGGGGGTGGTGTCGGCATGAGCTCTCCAGCCGGTGTCGGAGCAGCCACTTTGGGGGCTGGAGCGGGTTCCAGCGGTGCTGCGGCCCGGGGTGGCTGGGAAATCCGGGAAGGTCCCTGGTGGTCGGCCTGGATCTGGGGGGTATCCATGTACCGGCTGAGGCGGATCCGGAAGCTCTGCCCGGCCAGGTCGTAGTCGAACTCGATCTCGCCTTCCTTTTGCCAGGTCCCCTTGAGCTCAGGCGGCACCACGTCCCCGGCAAGGACCTCGACCATCACGGCGGGCAGGACGTTGGGCAGAAGTTCGATGGGCTCGCCGGATTTCAGCTCCAGCCTCGGTTTCCGGTCGGCTTTCAGTTCCAGGCGAGTGCCCGCCTTGGCAATGACTTGGGCGAGCAGACGGTCTAGCTGGGCCATGGTGACCTCTCCAGGTTCCCAAAGGATGCCACGGGTCACAGCCTTCGGGGTTCGACCTCAGACTTCCTCCCGGTAGACTGAAGAACGACCCTTCCCGGAGTGAGCATGAATATCCACGAATACCAAGCCAAGGAACTGCTTCGGCTTTACAAGGTGGCCACCCCCGATGGGAAGGTGGCCCAGGACGCCGAAGAGGCCCGCATGATCACCAAGGAATACGGTGGCGCCAGCGTGGTCAAGGCGCAGATCCACGCCGGTGGCCGGGGCAAGGGCGGGGGCGTCAAGTTCGCCAACGATCCCGACAAGGCCGCCGAGCTGTTCAAGGCCATCTTCGGCATGCAGCTCATCACCAAGCAGACGGGCGCCGAGGGCCGCAAGGTCCACACCGTGTTCATCTCCAAGCCCATCGACATCGCCCGGGAGCTCTACCTGAGCTTCCTGGTGGACCGGGGCTCCAGCCGCGTCACCATCCTGGCCTCCACCGAAGGCGGCGTGGAGATCGAGGAAGTCGCCGAGAAGACCCCCGAAAAGATCTTCAAGGTGGCCGTGGATCCGGCCCTGGGCCTCTGCGGCTTCCAGGCCCGCCAGGTGGCCTTCGCCCTGGGCCTCGAGGGCGACACCTTCAAGCAGGCCGTGGTCTTTCTCCAGAACCTCTACAAGCTGTTCATCGACAAAGACTGTTCCATGGTGGAGATCAATCCGCTGGTGATCACCAAGGCTGGCGATGTCACCGCCCTGGACGCCAAGATCGGCTTCGACGACAACGCCCTCTTCCGCCACCCGGACGTCCTCGCCTTCCGCGACCTCAACGAAGAAGCGGAAGAAGAGATCGCCGCCAGCAAGTTCAACCTGAACTTCATCAAGTTGGACGGCCAGATCGGCTGCATGGTCAATGGCGCGGGCCTGGCCATGGGCACCATGGACATCATCAAGTACCACGGCGGTTCCCCGGCCAACTTCCTGGACGTCGGCGGTGGAGCCACCGAGGATGCGGTGAAGAACGCCTTCCGCATCATCCTCCAGGACCCTGCCGTGAAAGCCGTGCTGGTGAACATCTTCGGCGGCATCATGCGCTGTGATGTGGTCGCCGCCGGCATCGTCAATGCCGCCAAGGAAATCGGCATCCAGGTGCCGGTGGTGGTGCGTTTGGAAGGCACCAACGTCGAGGAGGGCAAGAAGATCCTGGCCGACAGCGGCCTGAACCTCATCGTCGCCGCCGACCTGAAGGACGCCGCCATGAAGGTGGTGGCTTCCATCAAGTAGCCTTCCCACGGAACCCGACAGAGTCCAATTTTACGAGGTATGACATGGCAGTTCTCGTAGGCAAGAACACCAAGCTGATTGTCCAGGGCATCACCGGCCGTGAAGGCCTCTTCCACGCCAAGGGCAGCCGCGACTACGGCACCAACGTGGTGGGCGGTGTGACGCCTGGCAAGGGGGGCACCGACATCGAGGGCTTCCCCGTCTTCAATACCGTCAAGGAAGCTGTGGCCAAGACCGGCGCCAACGCCACCATGATCTTCGTGCCACCCGTGGGCGCCGCTGATGCCATCCTCGAAGCCCTGGAAGCCGGCATCGAGCTCATCGTCTGCATCACCGAGGGCATTCCCGTCCTCG
Organism: uncultured Holophagaceae bacterium; assembly: GCA_903884655.1. Taxonomy (GTDB): domain Bacteria; phylum Acidobacteriota; class Holophagae; order Holophagales; family Holophagaceae; genus Geothrix. Next base: position 8,723 of record CAISFO010000022.1, read on the forward strand.
ACATGGTGAAGGTCAAGCGCGTGCTGCCTGACTATCCCAAGAGCCGCCTCATCGGCCCCAACTGCCCGGGCATCATCAGCCCCGGGCTGGCGAAGATCGGCATCATGCCCGGCCGCATCCACAAGCAGGGCCACGTGGGCGTCGTCAGCCGCTCCGGCACCCTTACCTATGAGGCCGTGGGCCAGCTCACCGCCCTGGGCATCGGCCAGAGCACCTGCATCGGCATCGGCGGGGACCCCGTCAATGGCACCAGCCACATCGATGCCCTGCGCCTGTTCCAGGACGACCCGGACACCCACGCCATCATCATGATCGGCGAGATCGGCGGCAGCGCCGAGGAGGAAGCCGCGGAGTTCGTGAAAGAGTACGTCACCAAGCCCGTGGTGGCCTTCATCGCCGGCCAGACGGCCCCTCCGGGCCGCCGCATGGGCCACGCTGGCGCCATCATCTCCGGAGGCAAGGGCACCGCCGCCGAGAAGATGAAGGCCCTCACCGCCGCCGGCATCACCGTGGTGCAGAGCCCGGCCGACATGGGCCTCGCCTTGGCCGAGCGGCTGAAGTAGTTAATCCTTCAATTGGCAAAAAGGGCACCGGAGCCATTCCGGTGCCCTTTTTGCTGTCATGGCGGCGAGTCCATGCTGTACTCAACGCATGCTGATCTCCCGCGAAATGGTCCTGAACATGGACATCGCCCTCAATGCCGCGATGTTCGGCGGCGACATGATGGCCCGCATGGACAAGGTGGCCGGCATCACGGCTGCGCTCATGTCGCGGAACCGGCGTTTCCTGACCCTGAAGGTTTCGGAACTGACCTTCCACAGCCCCGTGCGGGCCGGGGAGATCATCGAGTTCCACATCGGGGTCACCCGCCAGGGGCGGACCAGCATGACCCTTCGGCTCGAGGTGGAGGTCTATGAACCCGTGACCGAGCAGCGGCGGGACGTCACCAGCGGCGAGTTCGTCATGGTGGCCGTGGACGAGCTGCTCCAGCCCGAACCTATCCTCTGGAAACCCGAAATGCTCCAGGCGGCTGCCGAGGCGCGGGAGGCCCGCCGCCGGGGCCGCACGGGCCAGGCCTGATCCGCGTATCCTGGACCCATGTCTGAGCTCATCAAGGCCCACCTGGATCACCGGCGCGTCTGGCGGGACTTCATCTACTGCTACCCCGTGATCTCCCGCCGCAGCCAGGGCCTCAGTCTGGGAGTGAACCTGAACCCGGACAAAGTCTGCAACTTCGACTGCGTCTACTGCGAGGTGGACCGGGCCACGCCGCCCCGACGCCGGGACATCGATCCGGACCTCCTGGTGGAAGAGCTGGCTGTGTTGCTGGACCTCGCCACCGGCGGGGAGATCTACCAGGTGCCTCCCTTCGATTCGGCCCTTCCGGCGCACCGGCGGCTCAACGACATCGCCTTCAGTGGGGACGGTGAGCCCACCACGACTCGCCTGTTTGCCGAGGTGGTGAACCGGGTCGCCCAGCTCAAGGTCCAGCGTGGGCTGGATTCGGTCAAGCTGGTGCTCATCACGGATTCCAGTCGCCTTCAGGCCCCGGAGGTGATGGAGGGCTTGGCTACTCTGATGGCGCACCAGGGCGAGATCTGGGCCAAGCTCGATGCGGGCACCGAGGCCTTCTATCGTGAGATCTGCCGCAGTCGGGTACCCTTCGACCGCATCCTGGACAATCTGCTGGTCACGGCCCTGCGCTGGCCCATCCTGATCCAGACCCTGTTCCTCGAGTGGCGTGGCAAGGGCCCGAGCGAGGCCGAACTGGAAGCCTACTGCGGCCGGCTGGAGCACATCCTGGACCGGGGAGGTCAGATCCAGGCCATCCAGTTGTACACCGTCGCCCGACCCACGCCGGAGCCTGAAGCCAGGCCCCTGCGCCACGTTGAGATGGACGCTCTGGCCGCGAGCCTGCGCAGCCACCTGCCGGAGCTCCCTGTCGAGGTCTACTACGGTCCGGAGGAATGGGCCTGATGAGCCGGTTCGTCGCGAGTCTGGCAGGCCTTCTGCTGCTGGGCTTTGCCGGTTGCCGCTCCCGTTCGGAGAAGCCTCAGCCTCCCCCGGCCATCACCCTCAGCCTGGTCGCTGTCGGAGACATCCTGATGCACCAGGACGTCAAGCGGGCCGCAGACGTGGATCCCGGAGGCTTCCAGGCCCTCTGGGCGGACCTGATTCCGCTATTCCAGGGCGCGGACCTGGCCTTTGGCAACCTGGAGACGCCGGTGTCACCCACCTTCGGTCGCCCCGGCATTCCCTTCCAGTTCAATGCCCCGGGGTCCCTCCCGGCAGCCCTGCGGGCCAGTGGATTCACCGTTCTGTCCACGGCCAACAACCATGCCTTCGATCAGGGGGGGCGAGGCGTTCGGGAGACCCTGGAGCGGCTGCGGGCAGCACAGCTGGTGGCCATTGGCAGCGGCGATGACCAGCTCCAGGCCGAATCACCCCAGGTACTGGAGCGCCAGGGCATCCGGGTGGCCTTCCTCGGCTTCACGGACCTCTTCAACCTCGATCTGAACCGCAAGGCCACGGAACCCTGGGTGCGCCCCCTGGACCTGGAACCGGCCCTCCTGGCTGTGCGCGAGGCCCGGGGCAAGGCTGACCTGGTGGTGGTGAGCGTCCACTGGGGCAACGAGTATCAGCATGCCCCGACGAAGCGGCAGCGGGACCTCGCCAAGGCCCTGGTGACGGCCGGCTGCGATGTCCTCCTCGGGCATCATCCCCATGTGCTGCAGCCGGTGGAACTGCTGGAGGTGGCAGGTCGAAAGGCCCTGGTGGCCTATTCGCTGGGGAACTTCATCAGCAATCAGGACCGCATGTACCGGGCCGACCAGTTTCCAGTGGCCGGGGGCGACAGCCGGGATGGCGCGGCGCTCAATGTTCGGTTCGAGCGTAGGCGCAATGCCGATGGGCGGGACCAGGTGGCCATCGCCGAGGCGATCATCGAGCCCCTCTGGACCGAGAACAACTGGGGTACTCCCGTCAACCGGCGGGGGATCCGGGTCATCCGGGTGCTTGCCGCCGAGGCCCGGGTCCGGGCGGAGCTGGACCAGCTTGCCGATCCCCTCGGTGGTCCGAAAACCGCGCCAGAAGAAGCCCTTCGGCGGAAGACGATCCTCGAAAAGCAGGAGTACCTGCGCACCCTGATCCTGCGACGGAAGCGGGTCGCGGAGGTCGTGGGCGAGGCGTTCGTCAGCCGTTGAGCCCCAGTGCCACCCGATGCTCGTGCAGCACGGCGATGATGCGGGCGAGGTGCTCCTCCTCGGTGCCGCCCACGGCTTCGATGAGCATGCGCAGACCCTCTGCCACTTCGAAGCGGTCCACCCCGGCGGCAAAGGCCTTGTCCTTGAGCTTCTTCTTGACGCTCCTGGGTTCGAGCCCCTCGGTGCGGGTGGGGCGCACCAGGGCGCAGGCCATGACGAAGCCCGTGATCTCATCCGAAGCCAGCAGGGCCTTGTCCAGCAGGCTGTCATAGGCCACATTCCAGCGGGTGTAGTGGGCGCTGATGGCATGGGCCAGATCTTTGTCGCCACGCTCCCGGAGCCACGCGACGATGCGGTGAGGGTGCTCCTCGGGCCAGCGGTCGTAGTCCGCGTCATGCAGCAGGCCCGCCAGGCCGAAGCGTTCCACGTCCTGCCCTAGGCCATTGGCGAGATCGCGCATGACCAGCTCGACGGCATGGGCGTGCACCCTGAGCTTCTCCGAGGGGGTCCAATCACAGAGCAATTGCCAGGCTGCGTCTCGGGTGAGCATGGGCGGTTCCATTCAGGGCATGAACAGGGTGGGCCTGGGTGCACCAGGTTCTGGATCCCCCTGGTAGCGCACAGCCTCCAGGAACAGACCGGACGCCGGCGCCGCCTTCGCGCCCCAGTACAGGTTGGCGGCCTCGGTGGGATTCCTGAGATCCTCCAGCACGCGCCGGGGCTCTTCTTCCCCCAGGGCGCAGGCCACGGAAGCGCCAACCATCCGGCGTACCTGGCGGCGGAAGAAGTGGGTGGCTCTCACCCGCAGAAGAATGAGGGCTCCGGCCTCGGCCACTTCGCACTGGAAGAGGCGAGTCCGGCCGTCCTCCTCGGCATCGAGGTCCGCGAAGGCCGAGATGTCCTGGTCCCCCTGGAACGCCGTCCAGGCCTGGGCCAGCCGGTCCGGATCCAGGTTGCGCTTCACCCACCAGATCCAGGGCTTGCCGAAGGCACTGCGGCGACGGCTGATCTGGTACAGGTAGGTGCGATCCACCGCGTCGTGGCGGGCATGGAACCTGGGCGGGCAGGTGCGGACATCCCGGATGCCGATGTCCTGGGGAAGGGCGCTGTCGAGGATGCGCCGGAGTTCGCCAGGGCGGGGGGCATCCCGGGCTTCCAGGTGCAGGTGGGCCACCTGGCCCAGGGCATGGACTCCGGCATCGGTGCGACCTGCGCCACCCAGGTAGACCAGGTGCAGACCTGCGCTATGGATGACATGCTCGATGCTGCCGGCGACGGTACGGACACCTTCCCTGGACTGCTTCGGACCCTGTCGTTGCCAGCCCTGGAAGCGGCTGCCATCGTATTCGATCAGCAGGCGGTACGAGGCCAGGGGGGCGGGTTTCACGGCCATGGCTAGGTCTTGATGACGGCTCTCACCGCCTCGATCAACGCGGCCGGATCATGGATCGGTTTCGCGATGTACCCCTCGGCCCCCGTCAATCCAAGGTATTTCTCGCGGTCGCCAAACATGGCGTGGGCCGTGGCAAGCAGTACGGGGATGTGCTGGGTGGACGCATCCCTTTTCAGCAGCTGGGTGATGAAGATGCCATCCACCTTGTTGCCTTCGTAGCTGGACCGGGAAAGGCTGACATCCATGATCACGGCGGCGATGTCCCCCTCCTTGGCGATGCGGAGGATCTCGTCGACTTCCTCAGAGACCAGCACCTCGAACCCGCCCTTTTTGACGAGTACGGTTTGGATGAATTTGACATTGATGGGATCGTCCTCCACCAGGAGGATCCGGTTGGACATGAAGACCTCGGCGTCTTCAGCGTATCGGCAGTCAGGAGTAACTGCCAAATCTTTGCTGTGCTTCCAGACGCCCCAGCAGCTCATCCGGAACCTTCAGGCCACCGGCCCCCCGGCCCAGGCGGAGACCGGGCTTGTGACTCCCGTGGTAGTCGCTGCCGCCCGTGACGACCATGCCGAGCCGGGCCGCCAGGGCCACGAAGTATTTCTGCTCGGCGGCCCGGTACTCGCCATAGTAGCCTTCCAGGCCCTCCAGACCCTGGCGCTGCAGATCGGCCATGGCCTCGTCCCAGCGAAAACTGCCGCCGCCAAACCGGCCCGGGTGGGCCACGACGGGCACACCCCCGGCCTCCCGGATCCAGAGGGATGCCTCTGAAGGACTCAGCTCCTGCCGGGGCACGAACCCCGGACAATCGTCCCCGATGAGACGCTCAAAGGCCTCGGGCGCACGGCGCACGAATCCCTTGGCAGCCAGAGCCAGGGCGAAATGCACGCGGGAGAGCAGGGGGGAGTCGGCGTGGTCCTGCACGTCCTCACGGGTGATGGGGCAGCCCAGTTCGGCCAGGCGCAGCAGCATCCGGTGATTCCGTTCTTCCCGTCGGCCCCGGAGTTCCTCCAGCCTTGCCTGGAATTGAAGGTCGAGGGGGTTCACCAGGAGCCCGAGTACATGCAGGGACCGTCCCAGAAAACGGCAGCTGATTTCCGTGCCGACCAGCAGCCGCACCTTGACCTGAGGCTGCATGGCCAAAAAGGCCGGAATCCCCCCGAGGGTGTCGTGGTCCGTGAGGCAGAGCGCCGTGAGCCGGGCCTCATCTCCGAGCAGAGCCAGCCGTTCTGGCGTGTCAGTGCCATCGGAGTGCAGGGAGTGGCAGTGGAGGTCAATCACCATCCGACCATAGCAGAGCGGAGGGGAGGCTCCGGGTCCGCGAGCTTGCGAGCGGGAGCACGCAGAGCGTGCGATCCCCGGAGGATAGGACGGAATCCGCGCAGCGAATTGCCGCCCGCAGGGGCGAGGGCCGGAGGCCCGAGTCATCGAGGTGGCAGGCCCTTGTTGGCCCGGTACAGAGCCGCCAGCAGCACGGCCACCGCCTGGAAAAGATCTGGCGGGATGAGTCGGTCCACATCCAGGGGTTCCAGGGCGGCCAGCAGATCTGGGTCCCTGGTGACGGACACGCCATGCTGCTTGGCCAGTTCCAGGATGCGCTCAGCCAGAAGCCCCTGTCCCTTGGCCACGAGGCGGGGCGCCACATCCTGGAAGGGCGCCTCGGGCCGGTACCGGAGGGCAGCGGCGCGGGGGCGGGGAGATCCTGGACGGGCCATGGGCCATTATCGGCCCGAATCGTTACTGAACGAAATTCGAGGCGCTCTGGGCTTCGTCTGCGGGTTCTTCCATGGCCAGCCGGCGGAACAGCTTCATGTCAGCCAGGGAGAGGATGCTCATGTAGGAGAAGCCACTGAAGAACAGCCAGAGGAAGGGCACGGAAGCCCACTTGCGAATGTAGATGGCCACCAGGACCGCGCCGAAGTAGTAGATGGCGAAGCCCAGTTCCAGGAAGGTCAGCAGGCTCTTGGGCACCTTGTAGGCCCGCTTGGTGGCGGACTTGCCGGAGGCGTCCACGCCGTACTTGGGCGTGCGCTTGAATTCCTTGTCATCGGTGAAGAAGCCTTCCAGCACGGCCTTGGCCTGGTTGAGGGCTAGGCCGATGCCAAGGCCCATGAGACCCGGGATGTACTTCAGGCGGGTCTTCCAGCCGGTGTTGTCGGTGAGTTCCTTCTGGGAGAGGCCGAAGTAGAGGCCCACGCTCACGGCGTTGAGCAGGAAGAAGGGACCGTCGGTGAGCAGCAGGATATGCACCGGAGTGCCGGCGCGGAAGACCATGGCGGGCACCATGATGACGGAGAGGACCACCATCAGCATGTAGTTGCAGTTGGCCGTCAGGTGGAACCAGCACTCGAGCTTGGTGTGCAGGCTCTCGTTCGACATCCAGATGGTCTTCATGAGCTTGCGGATGACCTGGGCGTTGCCCTTGGCCCAGCGGTGCTGCTGGCTCTTGAAGGCGTTGACCTCCACGGGCAGCTCGGCGGGAACCACGAGATCCTTGAGGTAGACGCCCTTCCAGCCCTTCAGCTGGGCCCGGTAGGACAGGTCCGCATCCTCGGTGATGGTGTCGTGCTCCCAGCCACCCGCATCGGCGATGGCGGCGACGCGCCACATGCCGGCGGTGCCGCTGAAGTTGAAGAAGGCCTTGGAGCGGTTGCGGGCCGTGTGCTCGAAGACGAAATGGCCGTCCAACAGGATGGCCTGCACCTGGGTCAGCAGGGAGAACTCGCGGTTCAGGTGGGCCCAGCAGCCCTGGACGAAAGCCACATTCCCATCAGCGAAATGGGGCACCGCCTTGCGAAGGAAATCCTCCGTGGGCAGGAAGTCGGCATCGAACATGGCCACCAGCTCGCCCTTGGCGACCTTGAGCCCTTCGGAAAGAGCACCGGCCTTGAAGCCCGTACGGTCCGTCCGGTGGAGGTAGTGAATGTCAAAGCCCAGGGCCTTGTACCGGTCCACCACGGCGCTGGCCACCTTGACGGTGTCGTCCGTGGAATCGTCCAGAACCTGGATCTCAAGCTTCTCCTTGGGCCAGTCCATCTTGATGACATAGTCCATGAGCCGCTCGATGACATTCATCTCGTTGAACACGGCCAGCTGGACCGTGACCACGGGCAGATAGTTCGCATCACCCTGGGGCTGCGGCGGATCGTTCTTGTGACGGTAATAGAGCAGGAGCATCCAGAGGCGGTGCGCCCCGTAGATGCTGAGGATGGTCAGCAGGACGAAGTAGGTGACGAGTACGACGGTTTTGACGACATCCATCACGGAACAGATCCCCCCATAGCCCGCGTCAACGGGTCACCCTAATTGTGTCACAACTTTGCGGAAAAACCACGAAAAACCTAACAAACTGCCGCCTCTTCTCCGAAGGGTTCGGTAGGATGGCAATCATGGCTGACCTCGACAACCTCAACCTCCCCAGGATGATTGGCCGCTACCAGGTGCTGCGCCTGCTGGGTTCCGGGGCCATGGGGAGCGTCGTGCTGGCGGAGGACCCCCGCATCAAGCGCAAGGTCGCCATCAAGCTCATGAAGCTGGATGCTGTGCGGACGGAGGCCGACCAGCACGAGTACCTGGCGCGGTTCCAACGAGAGGCGGAGGTTTCCGGGCTGCTGAATCATCCTGGCATTGTCGCCATCTATGACGTGGGCGAGGTGGAGGGCCATGGTCCCTTCCTGGCCATGGAATTCGTGGCGGGCAAACCCCTGGACGGCCTCATCAAGAACGGCCCCCCTTTGACCATCAAGGAGAAGCTCCGCATCGCCGTGGGGCTGGCCGAGGCACTGGATCACGCTCACGCCAAGGCCATCGTGCACCGGGACGTGAAGCCTGGAAACGTCATGGTGAGCGAAGACGGGCGCCCCAAACTGATGGATTTCGGCATCGCCAAGCGGGAAGATGCGACGCTAACGCAGACAGGCACCTTTCTTGGCACACCCAGCTATGCCAGCCCCGAGCAGATCAAGGACGGCACGGTGGACAGCCGCTCAGACATCTTCAGCTATGGTGTGCTGGTCTTCGAGCTCATGAGCGGGCAGTCGCCCTTCCCGGGCAACTCCATCAACACCATCCTCTACCGCATCGTCAATGAGCCGCCGGTGGAAGTACAACCGCCGGTGCTGGGGATTCTCCCCGCGGGCTGGCGGCGAGTGTTCGACAAGGTCCTGTCCAAGCGCCCCGAGGACCGCTACCCGACCTGCATCGCCTTCATCCGCGACCTGCTCGATTCGGTTACGGAGTTGGGCAAGGAGGATCGTCGCGAAGTCCTCAGCCTCATGCGGATGAGCGGGGAGGCGACCCTTCCCGAGATCGTCTCCACCTCCTTCGACGAGACCATGGTGGTGCCCCGGTCCGAACCCAGGAGGACCAGCTGGCCCTGGATCGCGGCACTGGTGGTGGCGATTGGAATTGGTGGCGGATGGTTCCTCTTCAAGGGGCCTCGGGGAACCCGGCTGCAGATCGATTCGCTTCCTACGGGGGCCAAGGTGTACGTGAACGGCCTGGCCGTGGGGACGGCCCCCATGAACCAGGCCCTGGTACCGGGCGACAAGCTGCGCCTGGAGTTGAAGGGCCACCAGGCCATGGCCTACGAATTCAAGGCCGGCGAGGCGCCCCCGGTCTTTCCCCTGCAGCCCATCGTGCAGGAAGAGAAAGTGGATTCGGTGCCGAACGGCGCCAAGGTGGTCCTCGATGAGAAGGCGCTGGATGGGAGCACGCCACTTACTGTTTCCTGGAACCAGGGGCAGGCGCACCGCCTGACCCTGACCAAGGACAACCTGCATGCCTCGATGGATTTCGGCCCGGGCGAGACACCCGCTGGCCGGACCTTCGAGCTCAAGGAAGCCACCACCGCGGAGACCCGTCAGGAGCCGTCCCTGGATCCCAAAGCCCCGGGCTCGCTCAAGCTTTCGGGTGGCTTCATCGTCCACGTGAAGGCGGATGGCAAGGATCTGGGCGAGCTCAGCCCGGGCGCGAAACTGGCACTGCCGCCAGGCACCCATCAGGTTGAACTGGCAAGTCCACGCCATTTCTACAAAGACACCAGGGCCGTCACGGTCATCGCCGGCCAGACCGCCGCCCTGAGCGTCCCCGGCCTGGCGACCGTCACGGTGGAAACCTTCCCCGGTACCGGCAAGGTGCTGGTGGATGGCCAGGACACTGGCATTGAAAGCGACGGCAGCAGCGTCCAGGTGGCCCTTGGACGGCACACCATCACTGTGCGTGGCGCCAAAGGCAGCAAGAGCGAAACCGTGGAGATCAGCGGGGACAAGGCCCTGAAATTCCAGCTATAGCTTTGCTCAACGCTACGAGATATTGCACGCTCAAGCCCGGAAACCTGGACAGCACTGGTTGGGGAGGAAGAATTCCCTCCGCGTCAACGTGCGGGTAACGCTCCGGCAGCATGAATCACTTCCAAGGCGCTGATCCGTTCCGCCAGTCCACGGACTGCCTATTCGGTCGCCATCATTCGCCAAGGGGGAAGTAGGACTCAGCGTGCTGCACGCGCTGGCCCCGAAGGGGCGAGGGCCATTGGCCCGAGTCAGCCTGCCCGCGATTCTGTGACTTCGAATCCTTCCTGCGCTCCCCGACGCAAATGGCCGCCTGACGGCGGCCATTTGGTTGGGGAGGAAGGATTCGAACCCTCGGTACGCAGGATCAAAACCTGCTGCCTTACCACTTGGCTACTCCCCAAGCGCAAAGGCAAGCATAGCGCGGGTTCGCGCCTGGCCCAAGCAGGAGCTTCGGGCCTCAGGATCCAGACTTGGGCGTAAAGCCGAATTCCTCGACGCCCAGCAGATCGGGTCGGACCTGGACGGATTCCCCTCGTTCGATCCGGCTGATGGCCTTCCGGCCCGTGGCTGTTTCATAAGCCAGCAGCACCTTTTCTTCGATCTGTTCGCGCAGCTCGTTGTTCAAGGGGTAGGCGATGTCCTTGAAGCTGCCGTCCCGTTTGCGACGGCTGGGCATGGCCACGAAGAAGCCATCCTCGCCTTCCACCACGCGCAGGTCCCCCACCAGGAAGCAGTCCTCGATGACCAGGGCTGCGAAGGCCTTGAGCTTGTCGTCGCCGTCCACCTTGGTGATCCGGATATCGGTGATGTTGAACATGGGCAGCCCTCAGTCTTCAGTCCCCAGCCTCAAGGGGCAGGGACAACCTTCAGGTTAGCCGATCTCGATCCAGCCCCACTGGCGGCCGGTGGTTTCGCCCCGGCGATAGGAATAGAGCATGTCCGGGCGGCAGACCGTGCAGAGGGGCACGCTGCCCTCCCGGGCCGGAGCCAGCCCCAGGTCCAGGGCCTGGGCCCGCAGAAGACCGTGCAGGTCCAAGTGGGCCTTGCCCGTGGGGCCTTCGCTGCGCAGCTCCTCCCGCCAGGCCGGATCTTGTCGGGCGGCCTCGACGACTTCGGGTCCCACTTCGAAATGACAGGCCTGGATGGCGGGGCCGAAGGCCCACACCAGGTCTGCGGGTCGCCCCCCAAGGGCCTGGTAGCGGGCCACACCCCGGCGCAGGATCCCCCCGCCGGGTTCCAAATCCCCATGACCGGTGGCACCCCGCCAGCCCGCGTGCAGGGCTGCGACCCAGGGAGTCTCGTCGCCCAGGTTCCCGGCCAGCAGGATCGGCACACAATCGGCCACCCGCACGCCGATGCGCACGCCGCTCGCGGTGGTCCAGAGCCCATCCCCATCAAGAACGGAATCACTCGCTTCCACCACACCACAGCGGTGCACCTGATTCAGGCGCCTGGGTGGCAGTGTTTCGGGTGGATCCAGCCGGGTCGAAAAGCCCCAGGACAAGGGGAAGGGGGGGCGGATCTGCGGGATCAGCACGGGCCGTTCAGGGCCTGGAACCGAGTCGGGCTTCCATCCACTGCTTGATGCGGTTGGCATCGCCCAGGCGGGTGTACTTGCCCCAGGAGTCCAGCAGGATGATGAAGACTGGCCGGTTGGCCAGCATGGCCTGCATGACCAGACAGCGGCCCGCCTCTTCGATGTAGCCGGTCTTGGAAAGGCCGATGTCCCAGCGGCCATTGCGAACCAGGGCATTGGTGTTGGGGAACTGGATGCTCCGCCGTCCGGCCTGGATGGTGACCTGGGGACGGGTGCTGAAGTCCCGGATCTCGGGATAGTGGTAGGCGGCCTGGAGGATGCGGGCGAGGTCCCAGGCGGTAGCCACATTGCCGCTGGACAGTCCAGTGGGGTCCTCGAAGCGCGCGCCGCTGAGCCCAAGCGCCCGGGCCTTGGCGTTCATGGCCTGCACAAACGCGACCAACCCACCGGGGAAGGTGCGTCCTAGGGCGTGGGCGGCGCGGTTCTCCGAAGCCAGGAGCGCCAGCAGGAGGGCTTCTTCCCGGGGCAGAAGGGTCCCCACCGGCAGGCGGGACCGGCTGTGGCGGAGGTCATCCTTGTCGTCGTTGGTGATGGTGATCTGTTCTCGCGGATCCAGGTGGGCATCCAGCAGCACCATGGCGGTCATGAGCTTGGTCAAGGACGCGATTGGAACCGCCACCCCCGCCTGCTTTTCTAGCAGAGGCTGGCCGGTCGTCTGGTCCAGCACCAGGGCCGACGCGGATTTGAGCATCAGGCGCGCCGGGATCGGAGTGGCGGCGCCCAGGGTCAGGCTGCTGGCCACCAGACCAACCAGCCATCGCATGCCCCTATCGAACCCCATGCCTGCTCCCGAAGATTTCGATGTTCAACATTGCTTCCTAGTCTATCGGATGTTTGGAGCGAATTCTTAACAGTCGTTAACAATCCATCGTTTCACCACGACATGTGCTCAAGGCCACAACACTGCCAGGAGGCTGAGGTCCGTGACAGCCCAGGCTCCAAGGCCACGGTACATGCCTTGCTCGTGCTGGGGATCGGTCCAGGTGCGCCAACCCCGCAGCCAGGGAATGAGCACCGCGGCCCAGACCAGCAGGGAGGGCAGGATGGACCAGGGCGTGCGCCCCCGGGCCAGGATTCCCACCAGGAAGCAGCCATGCGCGGCCAAGGCCGCCCACAGGGACAGGGCAAGACTGCGTCCCACTCCCACTTGGATCACCAGGGTGCGGTCCTGTCGGCGGCTGTCCTCGGCCACTTGATAGATCTGGGTCATGGGGTAGAGGCTGGCGAAGAGAAAGGCGAAGCCCAGGGCCGCCCAGAGAATGGCGCGCGTGAAGGGGCGTCCCGTCAGCGACCAACCGGCCAGGGGGGTCAACAGGCCAAAGCCCACGCAGTTGATCAGCAGATCCCAGCCCGCCCTGGCCTTGAGACGGGGCGGCGGCACCGAATAGAGAACACTCATGACCACGCAGGCCAGATTGATGAGGGCGAAGGGCAGCGGCAGCAGGAAGCCCAGAAGTGTGGCCGTCCCCAGCAGAACGATGGAGAAGGCCAGCAGGTGCTTCGGTGGCCTGGGGGGGGCCTTGAGGTAGCCGATGTCGCCCTCGTCCTGGTCGAAGGCACTGTTGATGGCCAGGGTTCCTCCGTTCATCAGGGCCACGAAGACGAGCCAGCCGAGGAGGGCCGAAGAAGCGGACAGTTCCACACCCACAGCCAGCAGGGTCCCGAGCAGGAAATGGGCCGTCATGATGGGCCATTCCAGGGGGCGCAGGTGCAGGAGATACGGCATGACCCGGGGGCCCAGGAGACCCTCGAAGAACCGGCGCACCGGGTAGTGCTCTGCACTCACGCAATATCCCCTTCGCGCCGCAGGGGGAGGATCTCGGCGGAAGACCGGCGGGGTTCCACCAGGGCTTCCATGGCCGCCAGGAGGTGCGAGATGCTGAAGTCCGTGTCGACGCACATGCCGTGGGGCAGGGACAGCGGAATCACGTAGGAGGGGATCTCGGGCAGCTTGGTCAGGCCCTTCAGCAGCCGGTCGGTGCAGCTCACGGCCACGATCAGATCGGGCCGGTGCTCCCGCGCGTCCCGGTAGGCCTTGTGGCTGCGGTTGAAGATCCGGCCCTCCCAGCGGTTCAGGAGCGCGGCGTTCATGTAGTCGCCCACGGGGCACAGGCCGCAGTCGTAACAGGCCTCGAGCTCATCCAGGATGTCCGCCTTGCAGCGGGCCATCTGGATGCAGTGGGGTAGGAGGATCAAGGTCCGGTGGGACCGTCGGATCCCGAAGGACTCCCGCACACGGCGGTTGTTGTAGCCGCAGAAGGAGAGGATCCAGACATCCTCAAGGCCGAATCGTCTTGCCAGAGGTCGCAGCGCGTTGGCCCAGAGGCAGTCCTGGCGGACGATGGTGGTCCGGTTGCGCAGGAATGCCTCGCCCCGCAGGAAGCTGGGCCATGCGGCCGCCAGGGCGCCCACTCCGGCCAGCAGCCACCAGCCGCGTCCGCCAGCGTGCATGGTCGCACCGAGGAAGGCACCGGCGCCAAGAAGCAGGGGAACACCCCGTCGAACCCAGAGAAACAACGACCCTGACTCCTCCGGCAGGGGTCCCGGAGCGGGCAGGGTCCGGAGTTCCTTCACTTAGCAGCTCCGGCCAGCCCCATCATCTTCTTCAGGTCGTCGTCCTTCCAGCGGAGGCCGCCGCCGAAGAAGACCGTGCGCAGGTCCTTGTTGTCGATGTCCTGCAGGCCCGCCTGAATGTAGGCGCCTTTCCAGAACTGGTAGCTGGTGGTGAACCGGTACCGGGGGTTCGGCTTGTCATCCCGCTTGGTGAAGTCGTAGGCCAGCAGTCCAAAGCGCAGGCGATCGTCCTCCAGGGTCCGAAGCTCCACACCGGCGCCGCCCTTGCTCTCCACGATGCCGGCGGAGAAGACGGCGGGGCCCAGGCGCTTGGCGAACTGGGCGGACACCGTGAAGGCCTGATCCGTGGTGATGGAGCGGGTGTTCTGCAGGACAGTCACCGGCTTGCCGGTCACGGGATCGATCGTGATGACGTTCTGGGTGCTCTGGCTGACCTTGCCGTCCGGTGTGGAGGCGAAGCTGAGGGCGTACCAGTAGTCCGGGCGCGGAACGATATCGAGGCTGAGGCCCACGCGGCTATCCTTGCGCTTGTCCCACTGGGCCGCGCCCATGTCGAGCCGGAAATCCATCTTGTTGAAGCCGCCCAGCAGGTTGTTCACGTTGTCCACGGCCTCGTTGATCTTCTTGACCGTGGTTTCGTCGTTCAACAGCTTGCCAATGGTGCCTTCGCCCTTGTTGATGCGGTCCGTGAGGATTTTGAGGTTGTCTGCGGTGCCCTGGAAGCTGGAAGCCAGCTTCCGCACGTCCCCCACGACGGCCTTCAACTCCGGCCGGTTCTCGTCGAGGATGGCATTGAGGTTCTTGCCCACTGCCTCGAACTGCTGGGCCAGCTTGGGCAGCTTGTCCCGCAGGTCCGTGGTGAGGGCTTCGACATTCGCCATGGTGTTGTTGATGGCGCCGTGGTTCTCCTGGGCCATGGACCGGAATTCGGCCGTGAGCACTCTGATGTTGTCCACGATCTCGTCCAGCTTCTGCCGGCCCTGCTCGCCTCCGATGGACTCGTTCAGGGCCTGGGTGACGCCCTTCACGTTCGCGCCGATCTCCGAAAGGGTCGTCATGAGGTTATCGAGGCTGACCCCGGCCTTGCTGGGCAGGGGGACGCCTTCGGGGAAAGGCCCTTTGGCGCTATGGCCAGGGTCGAGATCGACAAACTTCTCCCCCAGGATGCCGATGGAACCAAGAGAGACGTTCGCGTCCCCATAGATCGGGACATCCTTCGACAGGCCGAAAGCCACGTGAGCTTTGCCGTTCTCGAGGGTGATGGTGCGGACTTCGCCCACCTTCACCCCCGCGATCAGAACCTTGCTTTGCAGGGACAGTCCCGCCACCGTGTCGAAAATGGTGAAGCGGTCTGATTGGTTGCGTTTCGCGCCCAGTTCCAGCTTCTCGGTGCGGAAGATCAGCACGCCCATCAGGACGATGGAGCTGGTGAAAAAGAGGCCGACCTTGGTTTCCAGCTTCATGCGTGGGCCTCCTTGGGTATTCGCTTGGGCGGGGGCGGGTCCAGAAGGAACGGACCATCCGCATCGCCCCGCAGGAACTGCTGGATGACGGGATTTGGATTGACCTTGAAGACTTCGGGAGCTTCGCAGGCGAGGCACTCCCCACGGAAGAGCAGGGCGATGCGATCGGCGATCTCGAAGGCGGACTTGAGGTCGTGGGTGATGGTGATGCTGGTGATGCCAAGTTCGTGCTTGAGGTCGAGGATGATGCGGCCGATGACATCGGTCATCACGGGATCGAGGCCCGTGGTGGGCTCGTCGAACAGCAGGATCTTGGGCTTGAGGGCGATGGCCCGGGCAAACCCCACGCGGCGCTTCATGCCGCCCGACAGCTCAGCGGGCTTCAGCTTTTCGGTCTCCTTCATGCCCACCATGGTCAGGCACTCTTCGACCCTGGCCCGGATCTCGGCCTCCGTCATCTTGTGGTGGCGGCGGAGCCCGAACGCCACGTTCTCAAAGACAGTCATGGAATCGAACAGGGCGGCCATCTGGAAGCACATGCCGATGCTCTGCCGGACGGTGAAGAGCTCATCTCGCGACAACTGGGCGATGATCTTGCCTTCGACCGCCACATAGCCTGAGTCGGGGGTCAGAAGTCCCATGATGTTGCGGAGCAGGACCGTCTTGCCGGTGCCTGAGCCGCCGAGGACCACCAGGCTTTCGCCCTCCTCCACCTGGAGGTTCACGTTGGACAGGACCACCTTCGGTCCGAAGGCCTTGGAAAGGTTGACGACATCGATCACGGCCATAGTCGTCAGACCAGCAGAAGCTTGGTGAGGAAGAAATCGGAAATCAGGATCCACAGCGAACTGGTCACCACGCTGCTGGTGGGGGCGTTACCCACGCCCTCGGCCCCGCCCTGGGTGCGGTAGCCCTTCCAGCACCCGACCAGGGCGATGATCGTCCCGAACACCAGCGCCTTGTAGATGGCGATGCGGAGATCCTTGAAGGCCAGAAGCTTGTAGAACTCGTTGCCGTAGACGTAGGCGCTCTGGCCCTCCACTCCGACCAGGATGAGGTAGCCGCCCCAGAAGCCGATGTACACGGACACCACGGTCAGCAGAGGGACCACCACCATGGACGCGAGGAGCCGCGGCACGAAGAGGTAGTGGATGGGGTCCGTGGCCAGGCACTCGAGGGCGTCGATCTGCTCGGTGACCTGCATGGTGCCGAGCTCGGCGGCCATGGCAGAGCCGATGCGCCCGGCGAGCATGAGCCCCGTGATGACCGGAGCCAGTTCCCGCATGACCGCCAGGCCTTCGACCTGGGAGGCCAAGCCCTCGGCCTGGAACTGCTTGAACCCGAAGGCCAGCTGGACCGCAAACACCATGCTCACCGCCAGACTCGTGAGCACCACCACCGGGATCGAGTTCACACCCACGGACTGGAACTGGTTCAGGAGGTTTTTGCCATCAAAGGGTCGCTTGAAGACGGCGGCAAAGGCCCGACCCGCGAGGACCGCAAAGTCACCGAAGGTGTCCGTGGCCTTCAGTACACCCGCGCCTACTTTGTCGAATACAGCCAGGACCATGGGGCTCCGAACCTAAAGGATCAGCTTACCCTAGGTGCCGACCTCCCTCCTCTGCCTTGATCGGAATCGGGAAGCGGACCCTTCCCGGTTCACTTGCGGGGAGCGGCTGAGGGCGATGGCATCGGCTGGGACATCCTTCGTGATGGTGGCGCCGGCGCCGATCATGGCGCCGTCCCCGATGACCACCGGAGCCACCAGCTGGGTGTCCGATCCCACGAAGACGTTCCGCCCGATGGTGGTGCGGTGCTTCTGGGTGCCGTCGTAGTTGCAGGTGATGACGCCCGCTCCGATGTTGGTGCCTTCACCGATCTCCGTATCCCCAAGGTAGGTCAAGTGGTTGGCCTTGGCGCCCCGGTGGAGCCTGGCCTTCTTGGTCTCGACAAAATTCCCGATGTGGACACCTTCGGCCAGATCCGTGCCTTCCCGCAACCGGGCAAAGGGCCCCACGGCGGAACCCGAGCCCACCTGGGCCAGCTCGATGACGCAGTAGGGTCGGATCTGCACGTCCTCTCCCACCACCGCATCCGAGATCACGGTGCCCTGGCCGATGCGGCAGCCTGCCCCGATCCACACGGCGCCCTCCATCCGCACTCCGGGCTCCAACAGCACGTCACTGGCCAGTTGCACGCGGGGTCCGATCAGGGTGCTGTCCGGGTGCAGGAAGGTCACTCCCTCCGCCATCCAGGACTGCTGGATCCGGCGCTGGGCCGCCGCCTGGATCATCGCCTGGTCCTGCCGGGAATTCATACCGGCCAATTCCTCGGGAGCACAGGCTTCGACCGTGACCGGAACCTCCTGGGCCACTGCCGCCACGGCGTCGGTGAGGTAGTACTCCTTCTGGGCGTTGTCGTTGGTCAATTCCAGCAGGGCCTTCCTCAGGGCGGGCCAGGGCAGGGCGTAGGCACCCCCGTTCACGCGCTGGATGGCCAGCTGTTCCGGAGTGGCGTCCTTGGCTTCCACGAGTCCCGCCAGGCGGCCATCGGAGTGCTGAAGCACCCGGCCATAGGACCCCGGTGTGGGCAGGTCCATGGCCAACAGCAGCGCCTTTGCAGCACAGAGGTGGCCCACGGTGGCGGCAGAAGTGAGGGGCACGTCGCCGCAAAGAATGACCACCTGGCTGGCTGCGAGGCGATCCAGCTCGGGAATGCAGGCCTGGAGGGCGTGCCCGGTACCCAGGGGATGTCCCTGGTCGACGGTCGTGACGGGGCAGGGCAGGAGGCCGGCCTTCTGCCAGGCTTCCAGGGCGGCCAGGACCTTCTCTTTCCCGTGGTGGACCACCACCACGGCCCCACCCAGACCTGGTGGCAGTGCGCGGAGAACCCACAGCAGCGAAGGATCCCCGAGGATCGGATGCAGGACCTTCGGGAGCCGGGATTTCATGCGGGTCCCAAGGCCCGCCGCCAGGATCACTGCCACCGTGGTCATGCCACCTCCCTTGAAGCGTCTACCAGCCTACAACGGCCATGGATTCGGACCATCTGGTCGACTGAGCAGGGCCATGATCGATTCCAGGAAGGCTTCGGGTCTGAAGGGCTTTTCCAGGAACCCGAGGCGGCTCAGGCCAAGGGAGTTGGGGTTGACGGGAAGCGGCTGGCCCATTCCCATCACCAGGGTCGGGACCGGCTCCTGCTGGAAGGCCCTCATGGAGCGGTGGAAGCGCTCAAGCTGGGGCGTGCGTTCCAGCACCAGTGTATCGGGTTGGCTCATTCCGCGGCTTCCCCTCAAGAGGCTTCGAAGGTCCTCGAAGGCGAGGGCATCGCCTCCCGCCTGGCGAACGAGGCTCTGGAGGGCCTCCCGGGCGAGTGGGTCCTGATCCACCACCCAGATGACCCTGCCTGCCAGGGTGTGTTCCTGGTCGATCGATGGGGTGAGTGACGTGGTCGGCAGGTAGACCCGGGGCCGCAAGCCGCCTCGCGGATCCTGGTCCAGTTCCAGAAGACCACCGGCCTCCATGACCGACTGGCGCAGCCACCCCAGACCGAAGACGGTGCCAACCCGGCGGGACCGACCGGCCTCTTCCCTCACGTGCAGAAGGCCGAACCTCCGGTGGCCAAGGTCCACGGGTTCGAGCATCAGGGATAACCCTCCTGATGGGGAGTCCTCGATGGCATGCAGAGTCAGGTGGGTGGCGATGCGGCCGAGCACGTCCGGGTCTACCGCCAGGGACAGGTTCCCGGTGGCGAGTTGGAGAGAACCGCCCGAAGGCAGCAGTGGACGGATCCGCGCGAGGACATGTTCGAGGACCGGCTGGGCATCCACCGCCGGTCGAGGGCTGGCCGGACCGGAGAAGGGGTCCAGACGGGCAGCGGCGGCGCTGACCTGGGTGACAGCGGACTGGAGGCCGGCATCCTTGCTCTCGGAGCGGAACCACCCCATGGCCGCGGACAGGGCCATGAGCGCATTGGCCCTGGACCGGCGGGATTCCTCCGTGCCGCCCGTCTCATGGAAACCGCCGCCATTCAGGCTGAGGGTTCCGGCAGTCGGATCGCTGATCCACACCAGGGCCATGCCCCGGTCAAATGTCGAGGCCTCAAGTCCCACTTGCCGGAATGTGCCGTCCTCGCTGACCTGCGTGGCCTGCAGAGTGGCATGGCCGAATTGCAGCAGTTGGGTCCGCAACCCTTCCCACACCGCCGTGTCTCCCCCCTGGAACATGGCGTCCATGGCATACCCCCGCAGGCGGTGCCGGGGCATTCCCGCCAGCTGGCTGAAGGGGCCATTGGATTCGAGGATCCTCCCCTGGGCATCCACCAGCCACATGGGCTGCCGGGCTTCCAGGCACAGGGACAGCTGCGGCTGTTCTCCAACCTTGCCGGGCTCGAGCAGGGCCAGGGCCAGCCGGAGCCCTTCGCCGCGACCCTCGACCCAGGCCCCCTGGACTCGCAGCCAGCGCAACTGCTGCAGGGCTACCAGACCGAGCAGCAGCCCTGCCACGAGGGCCGCCGGCCAGGAGAGCCTGGGCACATTCGCCGGGAGGAAGATCTGGGCCAGCGCTCCCGTGCCTAGGGTGGCCGCGCCCACGAGGGGCATCCGGACTTCGAGCTGTCGGCCCTTGACCCAGCGGTAGGCAAGGTCCGAGAACAACAGCCAGAGCAGGCCCTCAACGGCGGCACCGCCCCAGAAATGTGCGACTTCCCGCCAGGGCAGGTGGAACCTGAGGAGCAGGAGGACCAGGGCGCCGGTGGCCCCACCCACCCCCATGGCGAGGCGCCGGATCCCCTGGACGCCTTCTCGCTGGGCCTGGAGGAACAAGGTGAACCCGAACAGCGCCCCCCCCAGCTGCGCTGTGGGAACGGCCGCATTCGTCAGCTGCGACCAGGGCAAAGCCAGGACCGTGAGGATGCCACCCAGGAAATAGCCGTAGCTGAGGCCGATCCGGCCCTTGCGCCGGAAGATCCAGAAGCCCACCCACGGCGGCACGGGCAGCAGCAGGGCGGCAATCAGGTCGGCGGCAGCCATGGGGAGAGTCCTTGGGGCAAGCGTCTCACAGAAGGGTCGCGGACCAGATGCCGCGCAGGGCGTTCATGCACCAGATCACCCCGGCCCTGGCGCTGGGCAGCGAAACCGCCTTCACTTCGATCCGCAGGCCCCGGGCGTGGGCCCAGTCCGGCAAGTCGAGGCGCTCCGTCAGGCTAGCCACCCGGCCCTGGCGGAGCGGCAGGGTCAGGACCCCCTCGGCTTCAATGCCTACGGTGGCGATGGCGGTTTCCGCCAGCGTGCCGTCCCGCCACAACAGGAGGGCATCGTCGCCGCCCTTCCTCTGGGCCTCGGCCAGGGTGGCCTTGCCCCATGGTCCCGAAAGCCCCTTGTGCCCTGTGGTGGGATCCCCCAGCCGGGCTTCCAGGGGATGCCGCATCGGAATCAGGCGACATGGCCGTGGCACCGCAGGGAGGGGCTCCAGCTGGGCAGTCAGGATGCCTGCTCTGGGATCCAGGATCAGGCGCAGGGCCGCCTCTCCGCTTCCAGTGGTCGCTTCGAGCCAGTCAGTCAGGGGTTCTTGCATGCTCGGCAGCCAGCCGACCGCCTCCCCCATGGCGGCGGCACCCGCTTCCAACCGGTGGAGGTGGGCCTCCAGATGGCGGGGTAATCCACCCTGTACGGGCAGGGCCGTGCGCGGCAGGGCCCCGGAACCCAGCTCCGGAGCGGAATCGATGGGAGGCACCCCTGGACCGAAGCGACGACGCCCATTCATGGCCTGGGAAGGCGGTGCTCCCCCGCCTCGGACGCCCGGTCGGCCAGCCTCACCGCCAGCCGGAGTGCCTCCAGGAAGTTCCGCGCATCGGCCACCCATTGCCCGGCCTTGTCGAAGGCGGTGCCGTGGTCGGGGCTCGTGCGGATGAAGGGAAGACCCAGGGTGAGGTTGACGGCCCGGGTAGGTTCGAGCAGCTTAATGGGAATCAGGCCCTGGTCGTGGTACAGGGCCACCACCAGATCGAATTCACCTTCGGCGGCGCGGTGGAACAGGCTGTCAGAAGGCAGGGGACCAAAGAAACTTGGCGCAATCTGGTGTTCGCTGTCTGGATCCTGCAGGCGGGGCGGGAAAGTGCCTCTTGCCTTGGCGAGTGCGACCTCCAGAAGGGCTTCTTCTCCTCCGAAAGCGCCCTGCTCTCCGGCATGCGGATTCAGGGCACAGAGGGCCACTCGCAGGTTCCGGTTTCCCGTGAGCCGGATGAAGTGCTCGGCGGAAAAGACCAGGGTCTCGGCGACCTCATCCGCATTGAGGGTTTCCACCACCGAGCGCAGGCTCTGGTGGACGGTGTGCAGGACCACATTGAGCCTTGGACTGACGAAGGCCATGCGGGTGAGGGGCACCCCGGCCAGGTCCCGCAGGAACTCCGTGTGCCCGGGGAGGTCGTAGCCCGCCAGGTGCGCCGCGGCCTTGGCCATGGGCAGGGTCACCAGCGCCTCAGTAAAACCCGCCATGGTCATGAGGGCAGCCTGGCGAATGGCCTCTACCGTGGCCCTTCCCGAGGCTGCGGAGCCTTCCCCGAGTCGCAGAGAATCGGCCTGGATCTCAGGAGTGGGATCCAGCCAGAGAACCTCCGCCAGGACCTGGCCTGGATCTTCAAGGGAGGTCACCTGGAGGTCGTAGGCCCGGCCAGAGAAGGCCGTCGGCAGCGGGACGCCCGGCTCTACCCAACGCCAAGCCAGGGGAGCCCCCGGCAAGGCAGCAAGGAGGTCTAGTCCCGCTTTGGAACCCACCATGGTGACCTCGGCCAGGCGCTGGATCTCGGGCAAGCTGCCGAGAAGCAGCTCCGGGCCGATGCCGCAGGGATCCCCCAGGCTGATGGCGAGGCGGTGCCGGCGAGTCATGGGGTCCGCTCCTGGTCGTGCCCGGGGCTCAATCGAAAACCGGGATCTCGACATCCGCCGCCAGGAGTTCTTCCTTCTTGACTACGCGGCTGCGGCGGATCCTGGGTTCCTCTTCCTGCTTGTAGATGTACTTGATGTTGTGCTTGGGAACCAGGACGTTGGGTTCCTTCACCCGGTTGATCTTCAGGCAGTGCTTGTCATACCACTCGATGACGCCGCGCACCTTCTCGTCATCCTGCAGCACGATCACCATGGGCGTCTTGGACTGCATCTGTTTCAGGTAGTAGAAGCTCTCGGCGTTGGTCTGTTCGGGTGGGGCGATCTTGCGCCTGGGGCTTCCCAGGCCTTGCGGTGCGGTCGCCGCACCGGTGTTGACGGCCGGGTTGGGTTCTCCGCTGGCAGTCACAGGGGAGGCCACAGGGGTCAGGGTCTCTCCGCCACCCTTCGCAGGGATTCCGAGCTTGTCCTTCAATTCACTGAGATTCGGTCGGATGAGCTTGCGGTTCATGGGTGATCCTGGCCCACTGGGCGTGACGGGTATGTCAAAGGCATTGGACGATGTCCAAACCCATTCAGACTTGAACAGTCAAACCCATGGGGGGCCGGACTGAACGCGCTGGAAGGGGATGAGCCACTGTGGCAGGTGCCAAGTGGACCCTGCAAGGGTGTATGCCCAATTTGATGCTGGAAAGATGGGGGAAGTTTACGGCTGATCCGCCTTGGACGCCAACAACTCGTCTTCCGGACGGCGGGGGATGATGATCTGGACGCAAGTCCCACGACCCACGGCACTTTCAACTTCGATCTGCCATCCCATGGCCTGGATGAACTTGTAGACGAGGCTCATGCCCAGCCCTGAGCCCTCTTCGAAACTGCCGGCAAAGGGGACATAGAGGCGGTCGAGCTGCTCCTCGGTCATCCCGCAGCCGTTATCCGAAACGGCAAGCCGGACCGATGTTTCGTTGGCCTCGCAGACCAGGCTCACTGATGGTGCGGGAACATGCTTGACGGCCTTGCGGGCGTTGCTGAGAAGGTTCATCAAGGCCCGGTGGAGGCCCGTGGAATCGGAGCGGATGTTCACGGAAGGCGGGGGCTCCACCATCAGGGCCAGTCCTTCGGTGCGGGGGTCCATCTCCCAGCTGGAGCGGATCTCCTCCATGACCCTGGGCAGGTGGAGCGGTTCCCCGCAGGGGGGGTCGGTGCGGGCGAAATCAAGGAAGTCCGACACGATGGCACCCACTCGCTGGGTTTCCCGTTCCAGGATGCCTAGCACGCGGGCCTGGACATCCTCCGTTGACCCCTTTCGGCCGAGCAGCTGCACACACCCGCTGATGGAGGCCAGGGGATTGCGCAACTCGTGGGCAAGTCCCGCCGCGAGCTGGCCGATGGCTGCCAGCCGCTCGTTGATGCGAGTCCGCTCTTCCATGGCTTTAAGGTCTGTAAGATCTTGAAATAATACTAGTTGACCTGATTCTCGCCCGGACGATCCCTTGAGCGAGGACAGGTGTCCACCCAGGATTCTGCGGCCCAGGCCCGGCACGGCCAGCACCACTTCGAAGCGGTTTTCCCGACCCCGGCGCCAGGGCAGGGGATTGCTGATCGGCAACAGGTCCTGGATCGCGGATCCCGTGGCAATGGCCTGCCCCAAGATGGCCTCGGCGGCGGGATTGGCGGACGTGACCAGGCCGGCCAGATCCAGCGTGATCAGACCGGAGTTCATGGATTCCACCACGCGCTGGTGGAGCGCGGAAAGCTCGTCGACCACCGCTTCGCTGACACTGAGGTCGGAGCGCAGCCGTTCGAGGTTCCGGCGGATCAGGACCACCACCAGCGTGGTGGTGAAGACCTGCAAGGAGGCGATGCCAAGCAGGAACGGGATGCGGCTCGAGTCCAGATCAAGGCTGGTGCTGGAAAGCCCAAAGGGCGGCAGCAGGCCATAGGTGAACCCCAGCACCAGGGTCACGTGGGTAAGCGAGGACAGGACGCCCACCCAGACGATCTCCACCGTGCCCAGGTAGAACGCCGAGGCCAGCACGGGAAAGATGTAGAGGGTGGCAAATCGCTCCTGGACAACCCCCTGGAAGGCGATGACCAGGGTGACGAGCACCAAGTCCAACCCCAGATTCCATCGGATCCAGGGCGCCTTGGGCGTAGGGAAGAGCTGATCCGAGGCCTGGAGGCCGCGACCGCATTCCCACAGGGCTTCTCCGAAGAACAGCAGCAGCACCCCAAGATAGAAGGGCTCTCCGGGAAGGAGCTTCGGGCTCTCCCTGGGCAGGGCGGCATGGACCACCAGCAGTCCAAAACTGGCGAAAAGCCGGAAGGAGAGGGGCAGGAAAGGGGCGTTGGTGTCGGCAACGCCCAACTTCCCCCAGGTTCGTTGGAGCATGGCTACCATGGTGCCCGAATCTGCCATTCTAGGGCGATGCCCGAGTCTGCACTTTCCACCACGCCTTCCCTGCGCGCCGCTGGCATGCGGCAGACTCCTCAACGCGAGGGCATCCTGCATGTCCTGCGGGCTTCGGACCGGCCCTTGACGGTGGAGGAGATCTGGGAGCGCATGCCGGAACGAAGGTCAGGGCTGCCCACGGTCTACCGCAATCTCGAGCGGTTCGTGCGGGAGGGCTGGGCTGAAAGCATCCTTGGCGCCGACCAGGTCATGCGCTTCGTCCGCTGTGATTCCCGGCACCACCATCACCATCTGCAGTGCGAACGCTGTGGCCGGACAGCCGAAGTGGATGCCTGCGGGATCGAGGCCTCCCTGAAGCATCTGGAGATCCTGTCGGGATTCAAGATCACCCATCACCAGCTGATGCTCTTCGGGCTTTGTGCGGCCTGTCGCGTTGAGCCCATCCCCACGGAAGGGGGTCCTCGTTAGGCGGGACCGATGCGTGAAATTGACCGTTGACCAAAGCCGGTGCCATTGCTAGTCTTGAACCTTCATGCGGGTGTAACTCAGTGGTAGAGTGCAACCTTGCCAAGGTTGAAGTCGTGGGTTCAAATCCCATCACCCGCTCCACTGCATGGGCCGCGCAAGCGGCCCGTGTTGTATTGATGAGTGCTGTATGATGTATGATGACTTGATGCAACTGTAAGCTTCAAGGCGCCGTAGCCAAGTGGTAAGGCCCGGGACTGCAAATCCCGTATGCATCGGTTCGACTCCGATCGGCGCCTCCAGTCCAGCCCCCGCAAGGGGGCTTTTCGTTGTCCCCGGGCGGACTGGTCCTGGCAGACCGCGGATAGGTCAGTGGGGCCGGGAATCGATCCAGCCGCCCCCCAGCACTTCACCTTCCCGGTAGAAGACCACGGCCTGTCCAGAGGCGATGGCCCGCTGCGGCTCTGCGAAGGCGACCTTGACGCGCCCGTCCGGCAGGGGAATGACGAGGGCTTCGGCCTCCGGGGAACGGCTTCGGATGCGAGCCTCGCAGGCCAGTGGACCCCTGGGTGGATCCCCGACCCAGGTGAGTTCCCGCGCCACCAGGTCCCGACCCAACAGGTCGGATTCAACGCCCACCCAGACCGTATTGGTCGCTGGCTCGATCCGAACGGCGTACAGCGGCTCCGAAAAGGCCACGCCCAACCCGCGCCTCTGCCCAACGGTGTGGCGCCAATAGCCACGGTGCCGACCCAGCAACCGCCCATCCAGATGGCGGATGTCGCCCGAACCAAGGCCGGGATCACGGCCTTCGGCCTCGAGGAAAGCGTCGTAGCGGTCCTCGATCACAAAACAGATCTCCTGGCTTTCGGCCTTTTCCGCCAGGTGCAGACCCAGTTCGAACCCCAGTTCCCGCACTTCGAGCTTGGTGAGATGCGCCAGGGGGAACAAGGTGCGGGGCAGGGTGGTCTGGTTGTGGTGGAAGAGAAAGTAGCTCTGGTCCTTCACCGGGTCCACGGCCTTGCGAAGCTGCCAGCTTCCGCCCGAGGAGGTGATGGCGGCATAGTGTCCCGTGGCCACGAAAGCGGCGTCCATGGATCGGGCTCGATCCATCAGCGCAGAGAACTTGAGGTGCTGGTTGCAGCGTATGCAAGGGCTTGGGGTTTCACCCTCAAGGTAGCCCTGGATGAAGCCCTCGATGACGGTCTCCCTGAACCTGGTCTCGAAATCCATGATGAAATAGGGAAAGCCCAGCTCGAATGCCACCCTTCTGGCGTCGTGGAAATCATCTAAAGTGCAGCACTTCCCCGTGGAACCTGAATTGGCCTTTTTCTCGAATAACTGCATCGAGATGCCGACCACTTGGAAGCCTGCACGATGCAGGAGCGCCGCCATGACCGAACTGTCAACGCCTCCTGACATGGCCGCCAGCACCCGATCTCCCGGCCGCAACGAGGGATGGTTCAGCAGTGGGGCCATGGCCCTCGTCATCAGGTCACTGGTCATCAGGTTCTCAGGCGCCGCAGCCGAACGAGGGACAGTGCCGTGAGCAGACAAAGTGGCGCCAGGACTCCCCAATAAGTGGGAATTTCCGAAGCCCGGGCGGCTCCTCCAAATAGAGTCTGCAAACCCAGAAACACCAGTCCAGCCACCAGTCCAGAGCCCAGGGCCTGCCCCCTTCCCTGGCGGGGACCGGGGAAGGCGAAGGAAAGCATGGCAAGCACCAGGCAGGGGCCCGCCAGCCAGCCGAGGACTCGCCCCCAGATCATGTAGGAGCGCTCTGGATCCGGGGCCCAGGTCTGCCACTGTAGGAGGTCCAGGGTGGGAGCCTCCTCCGCATTGGCTGTGCTTCGCAGGGCCTCCGCAGGGAAGAGCCGGTCCGCAGGAGGTCCCTGCACCAGATGCAGCCCCCCCCAGGCCAGGGCCTGGGAATGAGGGTCCCCCAGGGTCCAATGGAGCAGGATGGGGGCTTCACCTGGAGCCTTCAGGGGGAACCCCCAGCGCTGGTCTGCCTGCAGGTGCCACAAGACTCCGGTCGATCCCAAGTACAGCCAGGGCCGGGTCGCAGCCGGATTCTGGTTTCGATTGAGGATCTGCCTGTAAAGCCTGTTGGCATGGCTCATGGCACTGGGTGCGATCCCCACCTGGAGAACCAGGGTCAGCAATGCCACCAGTCCCCACGCCCAGCGACTGCTCCACAGCCACCGGAGGAGGCTTACGCCTCCAGCCCTGAGCGCGAGCCACTCCCGGTTCAGGGCTGCTTCCGAAAGGGAGAGAAGCGTTCCAAGCAGGAAGGCAATGGGCAAGGCCACTGCCATGAAAGGAGGAAGATTCCAGAACCAATACCTAATAAAAACCAATATATGCACATCATTCTTAGACAAATCTCCAGCAAGGCTCGCATATTCGACCAGGAGATTGAGAACGAGCAGGCTCCCCATGACGGAGGCCCAGTTCCGCCACCACGCCAGGGTCGCCCAGTGCCGGAGGATCCCGTGCTGGGTGCCTTTGCCATGAACCCAGCACATCAAGGCATCCCGAGATCGACTGACCCGGT
The DNA here is from genome assembly GCA_903884655.1 of uncultured Holophagaceae bacterium. Classification (GTDB taxonomy): domain Bacteria; phylum Acidobacteriota; class Holophagae; order Holophagales; family Holophagaceae; genus Geothrix. The sequence continues at coordinate 36,562 of CAISFO010000022.1, forward strand.
CCAGGAAGGGATCAAAGTGGGAACGGAAGGGCAGGATGAGGCGAGACAGGACCCCACTCAACCGGCTGGACCGGTGAGGTTTGAGCCTCTGCCGGAACAACAGCCAGCCCCATGCCAAGAATGGGAATGGAACCAACAACAAGGGGATAATCGATTTAATTTTTTCACTCATCCACATGTTTTCAAAGTACTTCATGACGAGATAGTAGATGAGAATGACCCCCAGGCTCTTGAGGATGGCCCCCCCGTGGTAGAACCTGGGATGGCCAAACCCCATGGCGATGCCCAGCAGCAAGAGGGCGGCTGAGGCCAGGGGCAGGGTCGTCCGGCGGCAGAACTCCATGGCAGCCTTGATCCGAAGCTCCCGAGTCTCGGGAGTTGCACGCACAAGCACTTTTGGAATCAAGAGGATTCTGATCAATGTTGAAGATGTTTCATACCGCAAAGGTGTGGGTGGCAAGAGTCTGACGCCGGCTGGAATGGCGAACCTGAGGACCTGTTTTTCCTGGCTGAGATGGATGACGCTTCCATCACCCGCGGTCTGGTAGAGCACACCCTGGATGCCCGTAAGGTGCAGCTGCAACTCAGAGGAGCCATCGGACTTGGCTTCCAGAGCATAGGTCATGGACGCTGCGGTGAGGTGCTGCACGCCGAGCGGCGTGAATTCCATGATGTGGATTTGGCCCTGAGGAGACACCCAGAAGGCCGAATTCGGAGCGCTGGGCGGGATCCAGGGCGGTGCACCCGGGCGCAGGAATCGGGCTTTGGCATCCTCCGCCATATGGACGCGGAGCGACTGCTGGGCGCGGGCCGCATAGGGGACGAGGAAATGGGCGTTCAGGGTGGACAGCAGGACCAGCCAAAAGGCCATCCGAAGCCAGGGATTGGTCCAGGTCCGTCGTCCAGCACCCAGGCCCTGGGCGGCCACCAGTTCCGAGCCTTCCATCATCTGCTGGGTCCCCAGCAGTCCACCCAGAACTGCGGCCATGGGCAGGACCAGCCCAAGGTTTTCCGGCATCGAGGTCAACAGCAGTGGGACCAGCCAGCGGAGGGGCGCACCCTCAGAGAAGATCTCCTTGGAAATGGTGACCATCTCCCACGAAAGCAGGAGAAAGCCATAGAAAAGCAGGGCACCCAGGAAGGGGGTGGCCCAGCGCCTGAAGACGTATCGCGACAGAATGGCCGGCACTTGTTGGTCTCGTTTAACTTTCGATAATGTATATTATGTAACATTGAATTGAATATTGATGTCTCCGACGAATGCCTACAACACCTTTGCTGCCAATAGATCATGAATATGAATGACCCCGCATGGTGCACCGTTCCGGAGGACCATGAGGAAGGTGATCTTCCGTGATTCCATTTCACCTGCTGCTTCAAGGGCAAGAGCTTGCTCGTCGATCGAAGCGGGGTTCCGGGATTGGACCTGCTCGGCCGTAAGACTCAAGGGATTCTCACCCTGCTTTTCAGCCCGTTCGAGGGCCCGCCGGATGTCTCCATCCGTAATGACTCCCAGCAGTGCCTGCCCATCCATGACACTGGTCATCCCCAGTCGGCCGTCAGACATGGTTTTCAATACTTCCATCAAGGAGGCGCCAGGGGTCACCTTGGGCCAATCCTGGTGCATCAACAAATTTGTTTTTAGTAACTTTGAACCAAGAGTTCCACCAGGATGATTCAAAGCGAACAGGTCCTTTGTGAACCCTCGTTGTGCCATCAGGCTGCCGGCCAGAAGGTCTCCCCAGACCAGCTGAAGGGTGGTGCTCGCCATGGGCGCCAGATCCAGGGGGCAGCCTTCCCCTTGCGGAAGCTGGTAACCGAAGGTCCAGGTCGCCGCCTGCCCGAGGCTGCTTTCCGGCCGCGAGGTAATGGCAGCGATTGGAATGCCCATGCGGAGAAGGCTCGGCAGGATCCGCACCACCTCCTCGCTCTCCCCGCTGTTGGACAGGCCAAGGATGGAGTCATCCGGGGTCACCATGCCAAGGTCGCCATGGAGGGCTTCGGCAGGATGCATGAAAAAACTCGGACAACCCGTCGAGGCAAGGGTGGCTGCGATCTTCTGGGCCACCAGGCCTGACTTGCCCATGCCGGTCACGACCACCCTCCCATTTCGGCTCAGGATGGCCTTGACCCATTCGTCAACCCTGCGGGGGTCCCAGGTTGTTCTCAATCCATCAAGGGCTGCTCGGGCCGCGTCCAGCACGACGTTCCCGACAGCCAGCGCCCCTGCACCCTGGTTCTCATCCTTCACGGCGTTGACTCCGATGCGATGGCAAGTAAGGTGTCCATGCTACCAGCCATTCTCCCTCTGTTCCCCCTGCCCCGGGTCGTGCTCTTCCCGCAGACCTTCCTCCCGCTGCATGTCTTCGAGCCGAGGTACCAGGATCTGACCGTCGAGGTGCTGAACTCCCACCGCCACCTGGTCCTCGCCCTCATGCGAGAGACACCGGAGCCGGGAGACGTCGGGGAGACTGTCCCTGTCTTTGAGATTGCCTGCGCCGCGGAGGTCGTCCGGGCCGAGCCCCTCACCTCTGGACGCTGGAACCTCCTGGTGCAGGGCAAGGCCATCGTGCGCGTGGTCGAGGAAGTGCCTGGTAGGACCTTCCGCCAGGCGCGGATCGAGGAATTGCCCTTCGATTCATCCATCCTCTGGCCCGGCCCCCATCGCCGCCGGTTCACGGAATCCCTCCACGCCTACGCCGCCTCTGAGGGAATTGAATCCCAGCTCAAGGAACTCCTTGAACTGCCTCTGGAGGATTCTGGTCGCCTCAATACCTTAGCCATGGCTTTGGATTTTGAACCCACGGAACGGCAGTTCCTCCTGGAGTCAAAGGATCTGGTGACCCTCGCGGACCGGATGATCCAGTTGCTGGACTTCGCCGTTGGCGGCAGGTCCATCCGGGAGCTCTGAGCCAGTCCCATCTTTTCTCTTTGCTACACTGGGCCCGGCCCTGTAGCTCAGCGGTCAGAGCTGGCGGCTCATAACCGCTTGGTCGTGGGTTCGAACCCCACCGGGGCCACCAAGGAAGACTCGCGCCACCATTGAGCGGCGCGAGTCTGTTTACGGCGTCTGCTGGTTGCACCCTTGAAACATGCACGCCAACCGCACCCCAAGGGTGCGTCGTTTGGGCCAGCGACAGAATTCGCGGCTAATCGAAGCCGAGGCGGCGGCAACAATGCCAGTCACACGCAACGTTCCCTCCGGATGGATTGATCGGGCGAAGTTGAACCAGACCCTGAAAGAGCCCTGCGGTCCTGAGGATGATCTGATCGTGGGGCTTTGTTGCATCCAAGAAAAACGGCCCTTCCGGGCCGTTTTGTAGCTGCCTCTGACAGGCCTACACGATCCACTTCCTCAATTCACCCTCAGCGAACATCAAGTGCGCCAGCATGGCCCGGGACGCCTCATGGGGCGAGCGGGCCCGAATGGCTTCGAGGATCTGCGTGTGCTGGTCGATCAACTTCTGGGCATTCTCCGGCTTGTCCTGGTAGAGCTGCCGGCGCGCGGCGGAATTGGCCTTGTGGAACTCTTCGGAAACGGTCTTGAAGAGCTTGGTCAGCAGGCTGTTGTGGGTGGCTTCGGCCACAGCGTAGTGGAAGGCCGCATCGAACTCCTCACCCTTTTCTGGATCCTGCACATTGAGCCGCTCCTTCATGTTCTCCACGGCGCTCGCGATCTGGTCGAGTTCCTCGAGGCTCGCCCGCTCGGCAGCCAGTCCTGCGGTGGCCGTTTCGAAAATCCTGCGCAGCTCGAACATGTCCAGCAGCGAGCTGCGCTCGACCGCGAGGAACATTGCTAGGGGCCGGATGATGTCGTCACCGGAGTTGCTGCGGACGAAGGTGCCCTCCCCCGGGCGGATGTCGATCATGCCGAGCATCTCCAGGGTCCGGATCGCCTCACGCACGGAGGCGCGGCTGACCTGGAACTGGTCCGCCAGCTCACGCTCCGCCAGCAGCTTGTCACCGGGCTTCAGCTTCCCATCGGTGATGAGCTTTTTGATCTGCTCCACGATCTCTTCGTAGAGGCGTCTTGTCTTAATCGGGGCGAAATCCATGGGGTCACTTTCCATGCTTGACTATAATTATTGTAAATGAAGGGTGATAGAAAGTGTGATCAAAAACGTTACCTCGAGGTATGGTCTGACCACTAGACCCATTGTAATCTTCGCCCAGGTTCTTTTAACAAATTCCACCTCACCATTCCTCTCCCCCCCCTTTCAGGAGGCTTCATGACCCCGTGGACCCAAGTCTATTCCCCCGTCATGGGGAATATCTTCCTTTCAGCACTGGTGGCCGCCATACCGGTCTTCGTGCTGTTGGGCTTTCTCGCCAAGCACGTGAAGGCTCACTACTCGGCCATCCTCGGCCTGATCTCCTGCCTGGCGGTCGCCATCCTGGTCTACAGGATGCCCGCTGGCATGGCCGGCATGGCGGCCGTCAATGGCGCACTGTTCGGCCTGGCCCCCATCGGCTGGATCGTGCTGAACGCGATCTTCATCTACGACATCACGGTCAAGTCCGGTGACTTCGAAGTGGTGAAGCATTCGATCGGCGGGCTGGCGGCGGATCGCCGCATTCAGGCCTTGCTGATCGCCTTCAGCTTCGGCGCCTTCATCGAGGGCGCGGCTGGTTTCGGCACCCCGGTGGCCATTTCCGCAGCCATGCTCATCGGCCTCGGCTTCAAGCCCCTCCAGGCAGCCGGTCTGGCCCTCATCGGCAACACGGCTCCCGTGGCCTACGGCGCCCTGGGCGCCCCGCTGATCGCCCTTGCTGGCGTGACCGGCCTGCCTCTTGAGATGCTCAGTGCCGCCGCTGGCCGCATCCTGCCCATCTTCTCCCTGATCGTGCCCTTCTGGATCATCTGGACCATGGCCGGTCGCAAGGCCATGATGGAAGTCTGGCCTGCCTGCCTCGTGGCCGGTGCCAGCTTTGCTGTCACCCAGTTCCTGGTCAGCAACTTCCACGGCCCCTGGCTGGTGGACATCATCGGCGCCATCGTATCCATGGTGGCCATGGTGCTGTTCCTGAAGGTGTGGCAGCCCAAGACCGTCTGGCGCTATGAGCACGAGAGCGCCTCGACTGACGAAGCCCGCCCCGACCACAGCACAGGCAAAGTTGTGAAGGCCTGGATGCCCTGGGTGTTCCTGTCCCTGTTCGTGTTCGTCTGGGGCATTCCCCAGGTCAAGGTCTTCTTGAACGGCGGCACCAAGACTGCCCCGAATTTCCTCGCTGGCTATACCACGAAGACCTACGAGATCCCCATGCTCCACAAGATGGTGATCAAGGCCCCCCCTGTTGTAGCCAAGGCCTCTCCTGAAGCTGCCACCTGGACTCTGAACTGGCTCTCCCTTACGGGCACCAGCCTCTTCCTCGCAGGCATCTGCAGTGGCCTTCTGGCCGGCTTCGGCCCCTTGGAACTGCTCAAGATCTTCGGCAAGACCATCAATCGTGTGAAGATGTCCCTGCTCACCATCGCCGCCATGCTGGCCCTTGGCTTCACGTCCAAGTCCGCTGGCCTTGACGCTTCCATGGGTCTGGCCTTCGCCAGCACCGGCGTCCTCTTCCCCTTCTTCAGCGCCATGCTGGGCTGGTTGGGTGTGGCCCTCACGGGCAGCGATACTTCCTCTAATGTGCTGTTCGGTGGCCTCCAGAAGATCACTGCCCAGCAGCTGGGCCTGAACCCGATCCTCACCGCCGCTGCCAACACCACCGGCGGCGTCATGGGCAAGATGATCGACGCCCAGAGCCTCGTGGTCGCTTCCGTGGCCACCAACCAGCAGGGCGAGGAAGGCACCATCCTCCGCTTCGTCTTCTGGCACAGCATCTCTCTGGCCGCCATGGTCGGTGTCGTTATCTTCCTCTATGCGAAGGTCCTGCCCGCCAACTGGATGCCCCAGCTGCCCCCCGCCCCTGCAGTAGCCACTGCTCCCGCGGCTCCTGCTGCACCGGCCGCTCCGGCTGCCGTGCCTGCTCCAGCACCGTCCAAGTAATCCAGGCGGACTTCCGACGAATGACCCGGGTCCCGCCGACATCCCACATGTCGGCGGGACTTTTTACCGCCCTTTCCTGGCGAGGCATACTTTCATGCTGGAATCTACTCCAACGTCTTTGAGGGACTCACTCGCTGCAATCGTCGGGGCGGACCGAGTCATGGTCCGGGCCATGGACCGGATCGCCTTCGCGGCCGATGCCGGCTTCTACCGGCTGATACCCAAGGCGGTGGTCTTTCCCGGCAGCATCGATGAAATCCAGGGCCTCTTCCGCCTGAGCCACGAACTGAAAATCCCCATGACCTTCCGGGCCGCAGGCAGCAGCCTCTCTGGACAATCGATCTCGGATGGCATCCTGGTCGAGGTCGCCCGCAACTGGCGTGGCATCCAGGTGCTGGACGGCGGCGCCCGGGTGAAGGTCCAGCCTGGCGTCATCGGCGCCCACGTGAACCATGCCCTCAAGTATTTCAAGGCCAAGATGGGCCCAGATCCGGCCTCCATCAACACCTGCCGAGTGGGTGGCATCCTGTCGAACAACTCCAGCGGCATGTGCTGTGGCGTCACCCAGAATGCCTACCACACCCTGGAATCCCTGACCTTCGTCCTGCCCTCCGGCACCGTGATCGACACGGGCGCCCAGGATGCGGACGCGCGGTTCCGCGAGGCCGAGCCCGTCCTGACCGAGGGCCTGCTGAAGCTGAAGACCGAGCTCCTGGCCAATCCGGCCCTGGCCGAACGCATCCGGGCCAAGTACAAGATGAAGAACACCTGCGGGTATTCCCTGAACGCCTTCATCGATTTCGACCGGCCCGTGGACATCTTCCGCAACCTGCTGGTGGGTGCGGAAGGCACCCTGGCCTTCATCGCCGAGGCCGTGCTCAAATCCGTTCCCGATCTGCCGGTGAAGGTGACGGCCTTCCTGCTCTTCCCCGACCTCCATGCCGCCTGTGCCTCCATCATTCCGCTGCGGGATGCAGGTGCCGCGGCCCTGGAGCTGCTGGACCGTGCCTCGCTGAGATCTGTCGAGAACCAACCGGGCATTCCACCGACGATCAAGTCGCTGCCGGATGGTGCGGCGGCCCTGCTGGTGGAGTTCCATGGCCGGGAAGAGTCCGTGCGCGCCGAACTCGAACGTACCGCCCTTGCCACTACCGCCGATCTGGACCTGATCGAACCCGCCAAGTTCACCCACGACCCCGTGGAGCAGGCCCTGATGTGGAAGATCCGCTCGGGCACCTTCCCGTCCGTGGGCTCCGTCCGCAAGCGGGGCACCACCGTGCTCATCGAGGACGTGGCCTTCCCCGTGGAGAGCCTGGCCGACGCCGCCGTGGACCTCACCAAGCTCTTCGCCAAGCACGGCTATGACGAAGCCATCATCTTCGGTCACGCCAAGGACGGCAACCTCCACTTCGTCATCACCCAGTCCTTCAACGACCAGGCCTCTGTGGACCGCTACGCCCACTTCATCGACGACGTCGTCGAGCTGGTCGTGAACAAGTACGACGGAGCACTGAAGGCCGAGCATGGTACCGGCCGGAACATGGCGCCGTTCGTGGAAGCCGAGTGGGGGCCCGAGGCTAAAGCGGTCATGGAGAAGCTCAAGGCCCTGGTGGATCCCGATTACCTTCTGAACCCTGGCGTCATTCTCAATGCCGACCCCAAGTGCCACCTGGCGGACCTCAAGCCCATGCCTGGCGTGGAAGAGGAGGTCGACAAGTGCATCGAGTGCGGCTACTGCGAACCCAAGTGCCCCAGCCGGGAACTGACCCTGACGCCCCGCCAGCGCATTGTCGTCCGGCGCGAGATCGCCCGCCTGACCACCACCGGAGAGGATGGTCCCCTGCTCGAGCGTCTGGAGCGGCGCTTCCCCTATTCGGCCCTGGACACCTGCGCCGTGGATGGGCTCTGTGCGACCGCCTGTCCCGTCAGCATCGACACGGGCCAGCTCACCAAGCGCTTCCGCCGGGCCAGCCACAGCCCCCGGGCCCAGAAGCTGGCCCTGACCGTCGCCCGCAACTTCGGTAGCATCGAACCCGTCATGAGGACCGCCCTCCGGGCCGGACATCTGGTGCAGGCGCTGCTCGGGCCCAAGGTCATGCCATTTATCACCCGTCGGCTCAAGTCCCTGGGTTCCGCCCACCAGTGGAGCACCGAGATGCCGAAGGCCGCCAAGGCCCCCCTGCCCTTCACCTCCATGGAGGGGGCCCAGGCCATCTACTTCCCGGCCTGCATCTCCCGCATGATGGGGCATCTGCCGGGTGAGCCCACCGAGATGAGCCTGGTCGAAGCCCTGGTGAAAGTCTCCGCGCGGGCCGGCTATCCGGTCCACATCCCCCAGGATGTGGAAGGCACCTGCTGCGGCGTACCCTTCTCCTCCAAGGGTTTCGACCAGGCCCATAAATACAGTGTCAATCACGCCATCGAGAAGTTCTGGGAGTGGAGTCAGCAGGGCAGGCTGTCCGTGGTCATGGACACCAGCCCCTGCACCTACGGCGTGGTCACCAGCCGCGGCTACCTCACGCCCGAGAACCAGGCGAAATTCGACCAGCTGAAGATCATCGACAGCACCGCCTTCGCCAACGATGTGCTGCTGCCCCGCCTCCAGGTGAACCGGAAAGTGGGCGCTGTCGCGCTTCACCCGGTGTGCTCTTTGACCAAGATGAACCTCGTGCCCAAGCTGGAGGGTGTGGCCCAGGCCTGCGCGGAAACGGTCGTCGTGCCCCGGGACGCGGGCTGCTGCGGCTTCGCCGGAGACCGCGGGTTCACCAACCCGGAGCTGACGGCCTCGGCGACCAAGTACGAAGCGAGTGAAGTGAAGTCCCAGTCCTTCGACGGCTACTACGCCAGCAGCCGAACCTGCGAAGTGGGCATGTCCCGCTCCACGGGTGAGGTCTACCGCAGTTTCATCTACCTTCTGGAATCGGCAACTCGCTGAAAGGAGCAACCATGAATTCCACGTTCGAGGCATTCAAGACGAAGGCGGAGGCGGTCAGCGCCGAAGTTCATCGTTTTCCAACCCAGGCCGAGGCACTGGCCTTCATTCTGGGCTTCCTCCAGGAATCTGGCGTTTCCGACGCACCCCAGTGTGGCGCGGTCTGGGCCGCGGGTTCCTTCCTGGACGGGGCGCGGAAAGATGACCTCAAGGTCAAGGTACCAGGCATCACCTTCGAGGTCACCAAGGAGGCCTCGGCGGATTCCAAGGTTGGCATCAGCCAGCTGGATTGGGCCATCTCCTCCACCGGAACTCTGGTGCAGGATGCCGCCGCCGTGGAGAAGCGGCTGGTTTCCACCCTGCCCACCATCCACGTGGCGATCCTCGGCACGGACCGGATCCTGGCAGACATGGGCAGCGTGCTGGAGCACCTCCGGCCCCAGCAGATCGACTACATCTCTTTCATCACGGGACCGAGCCGCACCGCGGACATCGAGCGGGTTCTCACCATCGGCGTGCACGGACCGGCCAGGCTCATCATCGTCGTGGTTGACGAATTCCAGAAGGTGACGGCATGACCACCCAGTTCAAAGAATCCATCGAGACGGCCCTCCACAACTCGAACCTCACCGGCGCCCTGGGTCGCTTCTCCGAGGCCTACCGGATCAGCCGCGCCAAGGCCTATGAAGGCATCGACTTCGAAGCGACCCGCGACCAGATCGTCGAGATCAAGTCCGACGCCTCCTCCCGCTTCGAGGAGCTGGCCGTCCAGTTCAAGCAGAGTGCGGAAGCCTGCGGCGCCAAGGTCTTCAGGACCTCTGATCCAGAGCAGGTGAAGAAGTACATTCTCGACCTGGCCAAGGAAAAGGGGGTCAAGCGCGTCGTCAAGTCCAAGTCCATGGCCTCCGAGGAAATCCATCTGAACAAGGCCCTAGAGGCTGCCGGGATGGAAGTGGACGAGACGGATCTGGGTGAATGGATCATCCAGCTGGCCCACCAGACGCCCTCCCACATGGTGATGCCCGCCATCCACATGACCAAGGAAGAGGTCGCCACCGTCTTCAGCGAGGAAGTGGAAGAGGGCCAGATGCCCGATATCCCCAAGCTGGTGAAGTTCGCCCGTGCCAAGCTGCGCCCCAAGTTCCTCGCTGCGGACATGGGCATCACCGGCGCCAACATCGCCGTGGCGGAATCCGGCAGCCTGGTCATCGTCACCAACGAAGGCAACGCCCGACTCGTGTCCACCCTGCCCGGGATCCATGTGGCCATCGTGGGCATCGAGAAGCTCGTGGCCATGGTCAAGGACATCCAGCCCATCCTCACCGCCCTGCCCCGCAGCGCCACGGGTCAGCTGCTCACCAGCTACGTCTCGATCATCTCCGGCGCGGTGCCGAACACCGATGGCACTCCCAAGGAACTCCACATCATCCTCATGGACAACCACCGGTCGGACATGGCCAAGGATCCGATGTTCAAGCCGGCGCTGCAGTGCATCCGCTGCGCCACCTGCCTCAACGTGTGCCCCGTGTTCCGCCTCGTGGGCGGCCACGTCTTCGGCAAGACCTACACCGGCGGCATCGGCACCATCCTCACCGCCTGGTTCGACGAACTCAAAAAAGCGGATGACATCCAGGGCCTCTGCATCCAGTGCGGCAGCTGCGTGCCGCTCTGCCCGGGCAAGATCGACATCCCGGGGCTCATCCTGGAACTAAGGCGCCGACTGGTGGTCGAGAAGGGGCAGTCCCTGGCCATGAAGGCCATCTTCGGGGTGGTGAACAACCGCCGCCTCTTCCATTCCATGCTGCGCATGGCTTCGGTCACCCAGAAGCCCTTCACCACCGGGCGGTTCATCCGGCATCTGCCCCTGTTCCTGTCGGACATGACCGAGTTCCGCAGCCTGCCTGCCGTGGCTCCCTCTCCACTCCGGGACACCATCAAGAAGATCGACCAGCCCAAGGCCAAGGCCAAGGAGAAGGTCGTCTTCTACGCCGGCTGCCTCATTGATTTCTGCTATCCGGAGATGGGCGAGTCCCTGGTGAAGATCCTCAACAAGGCCGGCATCGAAGTCGTCTTCCCGGACGATCAGACCTGCTGCGGCGCTCCCGCTCGCTACAACGGTGCCTACGAAGTGGCTGGCCAGAATGCCAAGGACAACATCAAGGCGCTCCTGGCGACCGAGGCCAGCTACGTGGTGTCGGCCTGCCCGACCTGTACCGTGGCCCTGAAGCACGACTTCATCGACACCTTCAAGAGCCTCGGCGACACCGGCACCATGGCGGACGCCGAGAAACTGTCCGCCAAGACCATCGACTTCTCCACGCTCATCAAGAAGCTGGTGGATGAAGGCCGGCTCACCCTCAAGGAGGGCGAGGCCCTCGGCAAGATCACGTACCACGACTCCTGCCACCTGAAGCGGACCTTGAAGGCCAGCGATGAGCCCCGGGAGCTTCTGAAGATGGCGGGCCACGAAATCGCGGAGATGTACGAGTGCGACACCTGCTGCGGCATGGCCGGGTCCTACTCCATCAAGCTCCCTGAGATCTCCGCTCCGATTCTCGAGCGCAAGCTGAAGCACATCAAAGAGACCGGTGCGTCGAAAGTGGTCATGGACTGCCCCGGTTGCGTCATGCAGATCCGTGGCGGCCTCGACAAGGACGGCACTCCCATCCGCGCCGAGCACACCGTTGAAAGCCTGGCCAACCGCTTCAAGTAGCGACTTGGCGATACGTTTTCCATCAAGTCCGGACACCAGAGGGCCAGCGGGCTAACCCCGCTGGCCCTCTGGTATTTCAGGGTCAATTCCCGACCAAAACCAGTTGCGTTTTTCACGACCAAAAGTCGAGGAGAACATCCTACCGACCCCGGTCACGCATCCCTTGACCTGGGGGGGACCTGGCATCAGGCTACTTTAAGGGGAGATTGGTCCTGAACACACCTGTCATCACAACTGGGGTGGCCGTCCCGAGGAGATAACGAGTGAAAGAGGTCTATTTCTATGCCACCTGCCTGGTGGATCTGTTCTTCCCCGATGCGGGAATGGCGGGCATCGAACTGCTTCAGGCTGCGGGTGTGCGGGTCATCTTCCCGGAAGGCCAGACCTGCTGTGGGCAGCCCGCCTACAACTGCGGCTACTGGGAAGAGGCACGGGATGTGGCCCGCGGCCAGATCGCGCTCTTCCCCAAGGACATTCCCGTGATCCTGCCTTCGGGCAGCTGCGCGGGCATGATGAAGAACCACTACCCGGAGCTGTTCCATGGACAGCCCGAAGAGGCGCAGGTCCGCGCCTTCAGCTCGCGCGTGTTCGAGCTGACCCAGTTCCTGGTGAACGAGCTGGACGTGAAACTACAGGATCTGGGTGAACCAGTGAAGGTGACTTGGCACAGCTCCTGTCACGCCGTGCGCGACCTGGGACTGGTGGGGGAGCCCAAGCAGCTCATTGCCCAGCTGTCGAAGGTGGAACTGGCACCCCTCACCCGCGAGCATGAGTGCTGCGGGTTCGGCGGCACCTTCTCGGTGCGCCAGCCCGAGATCTCCGGCGCCATGTCCTGCGACAAGGCCGCCGATGCCGAGGCGACCGGCGCTTCCGTGGTCCTTTCCACGGACGGCGGCTGCCTGCTCAATGTGAACGGCACCCTGGAAGCCAAGAAGAGTCCTCTGCGAGTCCAGCACATCGCCGAGTTCCTCTGGGAGCGCACCCGTGCACGCTGAGAACGAGATCCTCTTCCGCGATTCCGCCGCCAAGGCGCTACTGGATCCCCAGCTCCGGGCCAACTTCCGCCGGGCCATGGACGGCCTCATCACCAAGCGCAAGGCCCAGTTCCCCGACCCCAGGGACCTGCAGGATCTGCGGGATCTGAGCACGGCCATCCGCTCGCGCAGCCTGCTCAACCTGCCTTCGCTGCTGGAACAGTTCGAGGCCCAGGCCACCCGGAACGGCATCCAGGTCCACTGGGCCGAAACCTGCGATCAGGCCAATGAGCTGATCCTCGGGATCCTCCGGTCCAAGGGCGCCAAGACCCTGGTCAAGGGCAAGAGCATGGTCTCCGAGGAGATGCACCTCAACGACTTCCTGGAGAAGCACGGCATCGAGGCACTGGAATCGGATCTTGGCGAGTACATCATCCAGCTGGATGGCGAAACCCCGAGCCACATCATCATGCCCGCCATCCACAAGAACAAGGATCAGATCGCCCGCCAGTTCAGCCAGAAGATCAAGGACGCGAAGTACACCGAGGACGTGGACGAGCTCACCGCCATGGCCCGCAAGGTGCTCCGCCAGAAGTTCCTTGAGGCCGATGCGGGGCTCTCCGGCGTCAACTTCGCCGTCGCGGAAACCGGGACCCTCTGCCTGGTGGAAAACGAAGGCAATGGGCGCATGAGCACCCACGTCCCGCCCCTCCACATCGCCGTCATGGGCCTGGAGAAAGTGGTGGCCACCCTGGAAGACGTGGCGCCGCTCTATTCCATCCTCACGCGCTCGGCCACGGGCCAGCCTGTGACCACCTACTTCAACCTGATCACCGCCCCCAGGGGCGCGGGCGAGAAGGACGGTCCCCAGGAGATCCACCTGGTCATCCTCGACAACGGCCGCTCCAACATCTATGCGGATCCCCAGCTCCAGGCCACCCTGCGCTGCATCCGCTGCGGCGCCTGCATGAACCACTGCCCGGTCTACACGCGAGTGGGCGGCCACGCCTACGAGGCGGTCTACCCCGGACCCATCGGGAAGATCCTCACGCCCCAGGTGGAAGGCGTGGGCGTGCGCCATGACCTGCTCCATGGCTCTAGCCTCTGTGGTGCCTGCGGCGAGGTCTGCCCCGTCCAGATCCCCATCCCCGAGATCCTGGTGCGCCTGCGCCGGGAAGCCACCCACCAGGACCCTGGCTCCCAGGTGGTCGGCAAAGGCACCGGCCGCACCTCCTCCGAAGACTGGGCCTGGCGCCTCTGGGCCATGGCCAACAAGCGGCCCGGCCTCTACCGGATCATCACGTGGTTCGCCACCCGCTTCGGCAAGGCTCTGCCTGCCGGTGCGCCTCTGATCAAGGACTGGACCCGAACCCGCACCAAACCTGTCCCCGCCCACCGCACGCTCAATGAGCGGGTCCGCGCCAAGGGAGTTCCCCATGTCTGATGCCCGCACCGCCATCCTCGGCCGCCTGCGTGCTTCCAGCCAGGTCGGCCCCCTGCCCGACCTGGACACCGCCGTGCTCGAACGCCGCCACTGGCCCATCTCCGAGCGCGCAGAGCGCCTGCGCAAGGGCATGGAGGCCGTCCATACCGAGTTCCTGGATGCCACTCCGGCAGATTGGCCCGGTGTCCTGCGTGCTTTCTGCGACCGCGAAGGATTCAAGAATCTGCTCTTTGGTCCCACCAGCGAGGCCGGTTCGATCCTGGCCGCAGACTGGCCCGCCGGCGGCACCCAGCTGATGCCCTACGACCGCCCCGTCGAGGCCTTCAAGGATGAACTGTTCACAGGCGTGGATGCGGGCTTCACGGGCACGGTGGGCGGTGTCGCGGAGACGGGCGGCCTGCTGCTCATGCCCGGACCCGCGGAGCCGCGCCTGCTGTCCCTGGTGCCGCCCATCCACATCGCCATGCTGAAGGCCTCGACCATCCACGACACTTTCTGGGCCGCCATCAAGGCCCTGGGCTGGGGCCGCGCCCTGCCCCCCAATGCCCTGATGATCTCCGGCCCCAGCAAGACCGCCGATATCGAACAAACCCTCGCCTACGGCGTCCACGGCCCCAAGCGCCTCATCGTCGTGCTGGTGAACGATCTGGCGTAGACGCAGTCCTGCACCCGCGATAGACTGATCCTTCGTGGCTGGGTAGCTCAGCTGGTTAGAGCAGCGGTCTCATAATCCGCAGGTCGGCGGTTCGAGTCCGCCTCCAGCCACCAATAAGTCAACCGGAGCCGAGAGGCTCCGGTGTTGCTATACACCTACCCAAGCCAAGGACCTGGGCTGCCGAGAAGCCGTGACGGCCTGGCTGGGCTTGCGCTGGTGGGACAAGCCCGGAAATTGATGAGTGGTGACAGGGTGATCGATCATGTGCAGAGTCAAATCTGTTCACAGCAAACTCACGTCAAACGATTTCCCTTCCCGATAGGACGAACACGGAGGCTCATTCGATGCGTTACCTTGTTCCGGCCCTGGTGTGTGCCCTCCTGGGACTCGGGGCCGGTTCTGCCTACGGGAGCCAGTCGGCCCCTCCACTTGGCGAAGTCCACGGCCGGATTGCGGAACTGCAGAGTCTGGTCGCGGCCGACAACAGGGCTCACCCCACCGCCGCTGTTGCCTCGGCTGAGGAGGCCCTGGGCCTGCTGGCGACTGCCCCCGACCCTAAGGCCGAAGCCTGGTTCCTGCTTGCCCTGACCCGGGACCTCATCGCTCTGGATGAACTCCCGAAGGCCACCGACGTTTTGGAACGGGGACGGAGGCTCGTCGCGCGCACGAACGACGAGCGAACCCGCCTGCTGCTGGAAATCGAGGCGGGGGCCCTCTTGAACAAAATGCAAAAGTACACAGAATCCAGGGCCGTGCTGGCGGCGGCCCTTCCTCTGGCAGAATCGTTCCATCAGGCCAATCCGGGGGACTACGAACTGGCGCTCGACCTTGGACGGGGCTACCGGCTGCTAGGCCATAGCCTCAATGCCAGCGGGAATTTCCTCGAGGCCATCAAAGCCTATCAAAGGGCCCAGGCCATCGCACGGGATCAGGGGGACCGACGGGGCCAAGCCCAAGTGCTCAACAAGATGGGGGACCTTTACACAAACCTTGGCCAATTCGCAGAAGCCAGGTCAGCGCATCTTCAGGCCATAGACATGGCCGAAACCATTGCAGATGTGGTCCTGCAGGCCAGGTGCCATATCTCTCTGTCGGATACCTATGGGAGCCAGCATGAATCCGACCTGCAGCTGAAAGAACTGGACAGGGCTTCCGCCCTGGCTGTTAAAGCTGGGGAAACCTATCTGCAGCTGGTCATCACCATTAATTTAGCGGACGTTCACCTTCTGAGAAATAATGACGCACAATGCCACCAACCCTGTGGCCCCCTGAATACAATCAACCCAGACACGATTTTAAGTATTGATTTAATAGATCTAACCAATTGATACCTGTCGCCACCTGACCCAGGATGTGCAGGCACCGATGTACCGGCAGGTGCACCTAAGTGTTGATAAAGGAAGGGTGATTTTCGTATGTGTGGCGCGATGTGGCGTGGAAATTCCATCCTGTTCGACCCTCAGCCATCACGTCATGAAAACCAAGGATTGATGCGGATCTTCAGCGGGCCA
The DNA here is from genome assembly GCA_903884655.1 of uncultured Holophagaceae bacterium. Lineage (GTDB taxonomy): Bacteria > Acidobacteriota > Holophagae > Holophagales > Holophagaceae > Geothrix. The sequence continues at coordinate 52,781 of CAISFO010000022.1, forward strand.
CTAGGGTGGCCCGCTTGATTTTGCTGGATCTTAAGGCTGTTGTTGGGCCTGATGCTATATCTGGCGGGTGTTTGAGGGCCTTTATCCTATAGAGCATGTCCCTTCCGATAGGGGTCTTCCCCTGGCTAGGAGGGAGAGCACTCCACCACCTCCAAGCCTTAGGGAGACTGGTTGCTCCTACTTGGTAAAACTTAGTATTTACGGGCTTCTCCACTGATTCACGGTAGTGGCCCGCCTGATTTTGCTGGATCTACATGCAGGAAATACACGGGAATCCAAACCCGGTGTGGGTTTATGCGCATGGAGGCAATAATGCAAGGCCCTTCCGAGAGGACTGGCCGCTGGTTTGGAGGTGGAGCACTACACCACCACCTGGGCTCAGGAGGGCTGTCGGATCCTGCTCTGCAAAACTGTTGATTGACGGGCTTCTCCAGCGATTTACCATAGCGGCCCACCTTATTTTGCTGGATCTACATGCCGTCATAGCCGTGAACACATACCTGGCAAGGGTTTGCGAGCATCGGTCGTAAAGTGCAAGGCCCTTCCGAGAGGACTGGCCGCTGGTTTGGAGGTGGAGCACCACACCACCTCCTGGGCTCAGGAGGGCTGTCGGATCCTGCTCTGGAAAACTGTGGATTGACGGGCTTCTCCAGCTACTGGCGGTGGTGGCCCGCCTGATTTTGCTGGATCTACATGCCGTCATAGCCGTGAACACATACCTGGCAAAGGTTCGCGAGCAAGGGACGTATGGTGCAAGGCCCTTCCCCGAGGACTAGTAGGGAGGTTTCGGAAGCGGAGCACCACACGACCTCTCAGGCCCAGGAGGACTGTCGGATCAGAGTTAGATTGCCCGAGATGGACTGGGTGTTCCAGCGATCGACGGTCGCGGCCCGGTTGATGCTTCGGGCACCGTAACCCTCAACGCGTCTCGACCCTACACCTGACATGGCCTTGACGATGAGTCTGCGGCGGGGCCTAGGATCCACCCTTACCTGGTCTGTTACCACCGTTCACTCGGCACGACTTGTCCTGATCCTAGGGTCTGTCACGCTCGTCCAAATCACCCAATGGAGGCCACGGATGGAAGCGTTCCATGGGGTGCCGCCATCGGGTGTATACGCATAGAGCTTGGCGATGGTCTCAAGGTGAGAAGTATCAGGGGTGGTCGTGCCGGTCCGGAGAGGATGGATACCTTGGTAATCATTCAGGAGCAGGGCAACCTTTTGGTTATCCATGTCATCGAGGGGCATATTCCCCAACAGAGGAAGGACGATGCGCTCGATCTGGGAGACGTAGATATTGAACGTCGATTCTTCTACCTGACCAACCTGAGTGGCTTTGAACTGTTCCCAGGCATTTTTCAAGGAAATGGGAGGGCATTTCCCGAAAAATTTGCCGTCAAAGAGCATGCCATCGATCTTGCCCTTGCGTGTTCGAGCTACCTCCCACTTGTTGGTCTTGAGGTCCACTTGGACTCGAATTCCTTCAATTTGAACACGGGTCTTCAGCGTTTTGCCCACCCGAAACACACCGGGAACCCTGCTGCTCCTGTTAGTTGGTTCCACGATAGGGTTTTTCCTTGGGCGTCCACGCCCCCGCTTTTTGGGGGAAGAAGGCTCAGAGGGCTCAAATTCTTTCTCAAAGTCATCCGTGAAAAAGTCACCTTTCAAGATGGCTTCCTGGAGAGACCCTTTCTTTGTCGAGGTATCAATTCGAGCAAGGACCTTACTGAGTGTGTTTCCGATCTTGGTGCGCTTCTTGTCGCTCATGCAACCTCCTTGTAGTTGACGGGGAGAACGTCAGTTGGGGTGATGTGCCTGGCTATCAACCACGCCAAGCAACGGTTTGGACGGTAGAGGGTGGGGCCCTTGCCGATGCGCTTGTAAGGCATTCCTAGGCTTCGAAATCCACCGAGGCCTGCTGGGGTGAGGCGAAGACCAAGAGAGTCTTCGATGATCTTGAGCAGGCGTGGTTCCTTCACCAGTTCCTGAGAGTCAGGAGGCAGAAGTGGAGAGAGGGTGCAGAGATTCACGAGGACCTCCATGACGTGGTTAGATGGGTCGGTTGGAAGGAGAGACAAATACTTCAAGGTGTGAGAGATGGGAGACCGGCTCATGCAGCACCGTTAGGGGCCGGGTTCAGGCCGAAATCGGAGAGCAGCTTCACGGGATCCATCCTCTGGTTATGTCCGTTTCGAAAACTGCGGAGGATCAGCCACTCCAGACAGGCAGCCAAGTCGTAGCGAATCCTGCGTTCGGAGAACCGGACAGAAGGCATTCCATCGGCTCGAAATTGGCAGAGAAGGCTGCGATTGAGCTTTATGGCGAGACGCTCTTTGGCGGCTTCAGCCAATTCCTCTGCGTTCACAAGGCGATAGACCGTATTCCGATACAACGACGATGTGTGCACCTGGATATTCGAAGGCGTGCCTACCTGGCGGACCGGGGTGGGTGTAGCCAACGCTGGGCTGGTTGTGAGGGGGATGATGTTCGTGGTGGGTTCCATGCTGGGCTCCTTGTTGAATTGGGTTTTGTGGGTTTCTGTTGGGTTCGAACCGTCAACATGGAAATACTAAGCCCAACCAGACCAGCACTTGGAAACCGAAGCGCTCAGCGAAAGTGGGCCCTGCGGGCCTGTCTTGAACCTTCACGTCCACACCTCCTTCAGGCCAAGGGCTGAGGTAGGTCACCCGCACCGGACGGGTCGGAAGACCGGAACCCCAGTTCGGAGGGACGCCGAACTGGGCTTGGGTGTACAGAGGGAGCAAAGTCATGTTGGAAATTGGGATAAAATGGGCAAAAGAGTAGAAATAAAATGACTTATAATCTGAACCCATTCCTTGCCAAGGCCCCCTGCTTCAGCCGGGAAGCTCTCGTTGCCTACCTCAAACGGTCCCGGCAGGCCACAAAGCCAGACACGGCTGCAACCTCCATCATCAAAGGCCAGAAACGCAAAGGGCCAGAGGTGCGCCTCTTCGAGGAGGTGTGCCAAGACACGTATGTGAATAACGAGACACTTCGGGACCTGACAGCAATTGACTGGTTGCCATATCTACTGCCACAGGTTGCCGCTGAAGATGCTGTCATCGGATTCCATGCAGCACTCTGCCTTTTGCAAGGAAGGCCGGCACCAGACGAGATCCAGTTCTACAGCAAGTCAAAGGCCCGGTGGGAATGGCGTGGCAAGACCTTCGAAGCGGTGGTATCGACGCACCGGCCTGGGCCTCAGCCAAAGGATGGAATACCTGAGTGGAAGATCGTGGCAGTTCAGGTCGCCGGTTCCATGCAGGAGGTTCGAGTCTCCTCGCCAGAACAGACGCTCGTGGATCTGTTGGATGGACGAACTCGGGGGCAGCAATTTCGGAATTCGACTACCTCAGAACACTCTGACTCACCAACCGTGTTGACTGAATCCGAAGATGATCTCGAACCATCGAACGAAGATGAAGTTCAGTCAACGCTGGATCCTTCATTCATGGAGAGTTGGAAACAACTTTTAACCTGGAAATCTCAACTCGATTTCAAGTTATTGAAGGGCTACCTCACTGCAATAGGGACGAGGATTACGATATCCAAGGTGGGCTATTTCTTGGAGAACCACTTCCAAAACCTAGGCTTGAAGTCTGTATATCTATCGAGCCTGAAGCCTAGATGCGAACGCCCGAGTCCTTGGAAAAAAGGAGTTAGAGGTGATCTCAATTATCGGTGGATGTTGAAAATACCAGGAGAACTGGCTCACGTATCACAGAGCCAAGGATCTGCCCCGAGGCTTCCACGATTGAAGGGCAATGACTGCCTGAAGGACATGAACCTTCTTCGACAACTGCAATTGGACTTTGGCAGTCGACGGTATCCCGCATTCCGTCCGGGACAGGAGGCGTTAATTCGAGATGTGCTTGATGGCCTGGATGCGATGGGCGTCTTTCCGACAGGAGCGGGCAAGAGTCTGACTTTCCAATTCCCATCGACTCTATTGAATGGATTGACTCTGGTCATCATGCCGTTGATTGCTCTCGTGAACAACCAACTTCAGAAGGCCACGGACCTTGGGGTGAAGGCTTTGAGTCACCGCCAGATTGGAAACGTGGATGAACGGGAGAGAGCCATTGGAATGATCCAAGAGGGCTCCTTGAACGTGCTCTTCATTTCGCCAGAAGCCCTCTTCCCCCTTCTTGGGTCCCTAGCGATATTGAAGGAACGAGTGGTTCAGATCGTAGTTGATGAGGCCCATACGATTCTGTCCTGGGGGAAGGATTTTCGATTCTCGATGCAGAAACTCAAACGCCTTCGGGATATCTGGCCAAACACACCCATCCTGGCCCTAACTGCAACAGCTACTCCCGAGGATCGGGAAGAAATCATGAGTGAACTCGGGTTCCGTATGGGTACTCAGCCATATGTCGGAACTACTTTCCGGAAGGCCCTATATCTCCAGCATCAAGTTACAGGTCACGACTTCCATGAGAAGCTTTCGGCCTTGGTCGAATTCATCAGAATCCAGGATGAACATCGTGGAGAGCAAGTTTGCGGAATCGTTTACTGCAACTCGAAAGACGAAACCGAGAGAGTTGCGCACGAGCTTCACCAGTTATTTGGGGAATGCGCATCTGCCACTCTTGAATCGGGTGATGTGATCCCAGATAGCCTTGGGGCGAGGAAACCGTCTGGCAAGAAAAGCACCTTCTGTTTGCCACAGGAATCGAGAGTCCAGTGCTACCACGCTGGATTAGCAGATGGATTACGTGAGCAATCAGAAGCTGTTTTCATGGGTAGGAAGGACGCAGTGCTCGTGGCAACCATTGCATTCGGGATGGGGATCGACAAGGACAATATCCGGTTTGTAGTGAATTTTGGCCCCCCATCATCAATTAACGAATATGTTCAGCAGGTTGGTCGCGCAGGTCGAGATGGCAAGGATGCAGAATGTCTTCTTCTTCACTCACCGCAGGATTGGGATGTGTGGGTGGGACATCTAAATTCCTCAAGGAAGAAAATAGAAAAGTATGCGGGGACAACCGCACCCCACATCCTGCGTGAGAAGCGAACACGCTTAGGCAAGCGCAGAGATGAACTCGCCCATCTAAAACGGCTGATATGGAAATCGGACTGCTTCCATCAGGCGATCGGAGCACATTTTGGTGAAGCTATGGGTGCTTGCCAGGAGCATTGTGTCAAGTGTCAGGTGCCAGAAATTCACAGACTCAGATGGCGCGAATCGAGGGAGAGTCAGGTCGACCTTGGAGTGGCCATGTCCGATCTCGAACTCTTGGAAGAAGGATTTCTCCCGGTCATCGAGAGTGGCCCACCACAGCAGGAATCGGAGGACTTGGACTGGGATCCGAACGACCTTACAAACGATATCGAACTGCCCGACTTTGACGAACAACCTGATGGTGACGACCTGCCTCCACCAGAGTAGAATCTAGGCAGAGCGCCATACGGATGTACCGCCAAGTACATGGAGATTTATGGATGAGTGGCACGAAGTGGTGCAACAAATCTCGATCATGCCTCTAAGCCGTTTGTTGCCATATTTTTAAAATTCATTCGTCATTGAAAGAAAAAATTTCCAGGCGGTCCTGAGATATACCGATGCAGTCCTCGCTGACCCGAAAATCTCCCAATATCCATCCTTCCTGGCGTACTCCCGAATCAACAGGGGTATCGCCCTGAACCGCCTGGGCCGCCATACAGAAGGACTGGAGTCCATGCAGGAAGGGGTCCGGCACTTGAACGCGACCAGCTTCCGAAACGATAAGGCCGAAACCATGGGCAACCTTGCGGAGGAGTTCGCCTTCGCCGGGGACTTCCGCCGGGCCTACGAGGCCCATCGGGAATTCAAGGCCCTCAGCGACGATCTGAAGCAAATACAGGACAGGAAGCGGGTGGTGGAGGCCAGCGCGGCCTTCGAGGCCGACAAGAAACAGATCCAGATCGAAGCTCTGCAACGGGAGAAACGGTCGCAGGCCCGGCTGATGGGACTCTGGATCGCTTTGGGCATGCTGGGCTTCACCATCGCTGGGGTGCTGGTGCTGAGTCGGCGCCGGATCCGGCAGGCCCACCAGGATCTCCAGGAGCTCCATGAGAGGAACCTCACCCTCATCGGCGACCTGCAGACCGCACTCACCGAGGTGAAGACCCTCCAGGGACTCATTCCCATTTGTGCCCACTGCAAGAAGATCAGGGACGACCAGGGCTTCTGGAACCAGATGGAGAGTTACATCCAGAGCCGCTCCGAGGCCACCTTCAGCCATGGCATCTGCCCCGACTGCGCCAAAGAGGTGATGGCGGAACTCCAGCACCTCTATCCGAAGGCCAGGGCTGACGCCAGCCTGTCTGAGTGAAGGAATCCTGGCGAGACCACCGTTGAAATTCGCCGAGCATGGCCCACACAAGTATTCCCGTGTCATTGCCCGCAGCTGAAGCCTGCCTCCAGCCACCGCTCAAAATACCGGAGCCGAGGGGCTCCGGTGTTGCTGTGAACCCAAGCAAGCCATCGATGCCTGTGTCAAGGACGTGGCTTGAGGACCTTCCGTCGCAGGAACCCCGAGGCAATCACCAAGAGCCAGAATGTGAGCAACCGGATCGCCGCATTGGCGACGGCGGTGAAGGCCATCCCGCTGAGCGCAGAGGGGGAGGGCTGGAAGAGCGTGCCCACTCCAAACCACCAGACGGTCACGCCTGGTTCCACGAAATGGACCAGGGGATCTCTGACGATCGAAGGAACCATGGGGTTCGAGTCCCTCATGGCCACGATGGCCAGACTGGCCACGGTCAGCACCGGCGCAGCAGTGATGTACCACCAGCGGGTCACAGAGCCCCGTGCCAGGGCAACCCCGAACCACAGGGCCAAGAACCAACAGCCGGTGTTGGCGACTACGATCGCGGCATACCCGGTCAGGTTTGTGGGCGCGAACTGGTAGGGCCCTGCCAGGAGCAACCACCAGATGACCACCCCTGGCTGGACGAACACGTTGAGAACAGTCCGGTGCAGGGACATGATCTCCTCGGCCGTGAGGAAGACCACAGCCGCAGCGCTGGTGATCGCCAGCCCCAATGCAGCAAGGACGCACCGCCTCAGTGTCTTCTGGCTCATGGATGCGATCTTAAGCTGAGTCTGGGAACCAGATGGAAACTCCCACCTGGGGCGTCGGAGCCGTCGGCTCCGGCCCGGTCACGCGGCGGCACGAGTCTGCCCACTTCGGTCAGCAAGGTTGCTACACGGCGCGGGTTTCTCCAGCCAGAACGACCACGTACACGGGACTTATTTGACCCCGTCCATCCACATGATCACCTTCAGCAGAAGGTAGGCAAAAAATAATACGGCTGCCAGATAGGACCATAAGAGGTACCTATGTGGGCGGGATTCTTGTGTCGTCACGTGGACCTCCCCCTTGAGTGAAATATGGTGATTTACAAATCTTGATCACCACAATACTTCACTCGAAGGCCCCTGGCACATTGAATTCCTGGACAAAGGTTCTCCGGTTTTCCGCTTCCGAAGGCTGCTTCCGTATCCAGAAGAAGACATGCAGCCGTTCGACCGGGTCACTGGGAGAATCAAGTCGACTGCAAGGTTTCCCAGGGGCGGCCGTCAAGTCGAGGATCCCGGCCAGGGAAGCCAAGACGGGGAATGTCGACCGCGGAAGAAGGCAACCGGGTTCCCCTTTTGCTTCTCGATGCTGTGCCACCGATTGAATGCGACCGCGTGCCGGGCGCCAAGAATGATCCTCCGCGGATTGCCAAGCATCAACCTGGTGCGCACCAGCATGCCGATCTGCATCCATTCCCGGTGGCAGATGGCAAGGCTGTCCACTTCTAGGGGGTTGCACTTGCCGCAACGAAGACTATGTTTGGAGGAAATATGGATGAGACTCTATCTCATTTCCTGATTTTTTCTTAAGGGTTTGCGATGGAACACCTGCAGGAAGAGTCGGACCTGAAAGTTAGGTCTAATGCAATCAAAGTTTTGATCGCAGATGATGACCCGATGTTTCTCGATACGATCACCCAACAGGTCCAGGCCATGGGGTTCGCGTCTCAGCAGGCAAAGGATGGATGGGAAGCCGTTGAAACCTTCCAGGAAGGAGCCGGTTCCATTTCTCTGGTGATCCTGGATGTGGAGATGCCCCGACTTGGCGGCATCGACGCGGCCCTGAAGATCCGGGAGTTGGATCCGGCGGCCAAGGTGATCCTGTGCAGCGGGAACACCAGGGCTGATGTCTGGAAAGCGAAACCCAATGGTTTCATTCTAAAATCTTTTTTATTCATTGATTTACGAAGAGTTGTTCAAACTCTTTTATTGCCGGTTTGAACAAGCCTCGGCAGGATTCCACGAGGTTCCGTCGATCGAGATTTTTGAAACCAGGTGGCTGTTGTCCGGACGGAATCCCTCCTCCTGATGGCTTTTCCTCTGAGGACCTGAAGTTGGTTGTGCGTCCATGGCATGCTCCTGGATTGGAGAGTCGCCGTGGAGGATGACCCGCAACTGATCGGCTGCCTGCCTCTGCTCAGGATGGCCAACTCTGGCGTGGATCTGCAGGTGCTCGCGGGTCGGCTCCTGGAGCGGGCCAGTCGCAACGACCGCGCGGCCGAGGCCCTCATGGACTTGGCTTGGCTCTTCCTGATCACGGGCAAGGAGGAAATCGCCTGTTCCACCCAGGCCCTGGCGCTGAAATTGCGGCAGCTCTACCGGCTTTCGACCGGGTCCAGCGACAGATCCTTGCGTCTTCTCGTCATCATGACGCCCGGGGACTATCTGGCCAACACTCCCGTGGAATGCCTGCTTGAAGGGGCGGATGTCACCCTGGATGTCCTGTTTCTGGGGCCTGGGCTGCCCTTCCCCGAGCCCTGGCCAGGGCATGATGTGATTTTCATGGCATTCCGGGGCACCGAGGAACACCGGCCGCTCATCCAGCAACTCGAGGAACGGCTGACCCGGCAGCCCCGGCCGGTGGTGAATGCACCTGGCCGACTGCCTCTGCTGGCCCGAGATGAGCTCAGTGCCCTGCTGGCATCCGTGCCCGGGGTCCTGGTGCCGCCCACAGGGCGGATCGACCGTCCAGGCCTCCTGGCGCTGGCCACCCAGGAGGCGGCATTCCCGATCCTGGTCAGGCCCCTGGGCTCTCACCGGGGACAGGATCTGGCGAAGCTGGACGACGGGCCGGCGGTCCGGCAGTATCTGGCATCAACCCCAGGGGAGGCCTTCTTCCTGTCCCGCTTCATCGACTACCGCAGCCAGGACGGGATGTTCCGCAAGGTCAGGATCGTCCTCATTGGCGGCCACCCCTACGCCGTCCACCTGGCCATCTCAGGACACTGGATGGTGAACTACATCAACGCCCACATGGAGGAGAGCCTCGAGAAGCGGGCAGAGGAAGCCGATTTCCTGGCCAGGTTCGAGAAAGGCTTTGGCCTCCGCCATGCCACCGCCCTCCAAGCCATCCATGACCGACTGGGCCTGGATTATGTCGTCAGCGATTGCGCGGAACTGCCCGATGGCCGGCTGCTCCTGTTTGAAGCGGATAACGCGGCCATGGTTCACTCCAACGATCATGCTGAGGTTTTTCCCTACAAGCAGGCCCAGATGCAAAAGGTCTTCGCGGCTTTCCGCGGGCTGCTGAGCCGCGCTGCTGTGGGTGGTTAACCCACCAGGACCGGCTTCCTCGCGCCCTGCCCCAGGACCTGCCGGTAGAGCGCCTCGTACTGGTCCACGATGGGGCCTTCGGCAAAGGTGCCTAGGGCCCGTTCCCGGGCCGCATCGCCCATGGTCAGCCGCAGATCTTCATCCTTGAGGAGTTTCACGGCATCGGTTGCCATCGCATCCACGTCACCCATGGCCTCCAGGTAGCCGTCCACCCCATGCCGAACCACCTCGGGCAGTCCCCCCACCCGGCTGGCGATGACGGGCACCCGGTGCCCCATGGCCTCCAGGGCAGCCAGGCCGAAGCTTTCGGTGGCGCTGGGCAGGATGAAGAGATCGGAACAGGCCAGCACCGTGCCGATGTCCAGCTGCTTGCCGGTGAACCTGACCTCGGAGGCAAAGCCCTGGTCCCGACAGTAGGCCTCGGCCTCCAGGCGGTCCGGGCCATCCCCCACCATCACCAGGCGCGCGGGCACGGCCTGACGCACCCGCTCGAAGATCTTCAGCACATCCATGACGCGCTTCACGGGACGGAAGTTCGAGATGTGGGTCAGCACGAAGGCGGCCTTGGGGGCCAGCCAGGCCCGGCAGTCCGGCCGTTCCAGGCCCGGCGGCTCCACGAAGTTGCCAATGACCTCGATGGTCCGGTCCACGCCGAAGGTGCGGATCGTCTCCTGGCGCAGGTACTCGGAGACGGCCGTGACCCCGTCGCTTTCGCGGATGGCCATCTTCACCATGGGCAGGTAGCTCGGATCGCTGCCCACCACGGTGATGTCCGTCCCGTGGAGGGTGGTCACCACCTTCAGGTTCGGGATGGCCATGCGGGCCAGCAGGGCCGCCATCGCGTGGGGGATGGCGTAGTGGGCGTGGATGATGTCCAGGTGGTAATGTTCCGCCACATCCGCCATCTTCGACCCGAGGGCGATGGAGTAGGGCGCGTCCTCGAAGAGGGGGTAGGGACTGGCCCGGACCTCGTGGAAGGTGATGCGGTCCTCGAAGCCCACCAGACGGGGCGGCAGGCTGGGGCTGAGGATGTGCACTTCATGGCCCCGGGCGGCCAGCGCCTTGCCCACTTCCGTGGCCACCACGCCCGAACCGCCGAAGGTGCTGTAGCAGGAGATGCCGATGCGCATGGAATGTGCCCTCACCCAGCTATGATGATCAGGTTCCCCGGATCCTGCCCATGCCTCTTCTCTTCGCCATCGCCTACCACGCCCTGACCCTGCTCAGCTGGCTATTGATCGCTTCGGCCCTGATCTCCTGGTTTCCGGTGGATCCGCGAAACCGCTGGGTCCGGCTGCTGCACGCGATCACCGACCCGGTCCTGCATCCCATCCGGGCCATTGTTCCGCCCATCGGCGGGATCAGCCTGGACATCTTCATTGCCCTGCTGCTCTTATGGGGCGTCCAGCGGGTCCTGGCCCAGGCGGTCGGTTCCTGATCGGAGGTCGCATGAAATACACCCCCCTCGACATCCAGCGCAGGGAATTCGAGAAGGCCTTCCGGGGCATCGATGAATCCGAAGTGCGGACCTTCCTCCTGGAATTGTCCGGGGAGTGGGAAGAGATCCTGGCCGAGAACCAGAAGCTGAAGGAAGAGATCCTCGACAACCGCGAGCGCCTGCGCCAGTACCAGGACCAGGACCGCATCTTCCGTGAAACCCTCCTGCAGGCCCAGCGCACCCGGGAGGACGTGCTGGATGGCGCCAACCGGGAGAAGGAACTGGTGCTCCGCGAAGCCCAGTTCAAGGCCGAGGAGATCATCCGCGAGGCCCAGCAGCATGTCGTGGAGATGGAGGTTCAGCTGCGCAACCTGAAGATGGAGCGGCTGAAGTTCCTACGGGAGGTGGAATCCCTCATGGACCGCACCCGGCGCCACCTGCAGGAGGAAGCCCCGGACATCTACATGCCAGCCGCGCCAACCCTGAACCTCGAGCAGCTGGATCTGAGCGCCCTGGACGAGCCCCTCCCGGCCCGTCGGCCCCGGAACTGAACCACTCCCCGGTTCGATCGATCTCAAGTCTCCCTCCCAGGAGTGTTCATGCCCTACGCCGTCATCCTCCAGGCCCTCCGCAGCCCCGTCGGCAAGTTCCAGGGGGCCCTGGCGCCCCTTTCGGCGCCGGACCTGGCCGCCCAGGTGATCAAGGCCGTCCTGGCAGGCGTTCCGGGCGCCGACCCCACCGAAGCCATTTTCGGGAACGTGGTGGGCGCTGGCATCGGCCAGGCCCCGGCCCGCCAGGCCGCCCTGCGGGGTGGGCTGCCCTCCAGCGTGTCCGCCCTCACCATCAACAAGGTCTGCGGCAGCGGCCTCAAGGCCATCCAGCTGGCAGCCAACGCCGTGCGCCTGGGAGACCACCAGGTGGTGCTGGCGGGGGGCATGGAATCCATGTCCAATGCGCCCTACCTCCTGCCCAAGCTCCGGGCGGGCGCCCGTATGGGCCATGCCGAGGCCCAGGACGCCATGATCCTGGATGGGCTCTGGTGCGCCATGACCGACCAGCACATGGGCCATACCGGGGAGCTGGTGGCGACCAAGTACGGGATCCGCCGGGAAGTCCAGGATGCCTGGGCCGCCGGCAGCCATCGCAAGGCCGTGGCAGCCATGCGGTCCGGCGCCTTCCAGGCGGAGATCGTGTCCATCGCCGTGCCGGGCCGGAAGGGCGACCTCATCGTCAGCGAGGACGAAGGTCCCCGCGCCGATTCCACGGTTGAGGTCCTGTCCCGACTCCGTCCGGCCTTCAAGAAGGACGGCACGGTCACGGCCGGCAACGCGCCCAGCGTCAACGATGGCGCCGCCGCCGCCCTGGTCAGCACCGAGACCTTCGCCCGCACACAGGGCTGGCCCATCCAGGCCCGCATCCTCGGCACCGCCACGGCGGGGCTCGATCCCGAGTGGGTGCTCATGGCGCCGGTCGAGGCCATCCGCAAGCTGCTGGCCAGGATCCACTGGACCGTGGAGGACGTGGACCTCTGGGAGATCAACGAGGCCTTCGCCGTCCAGCTGGTGGCCACTCTGCAGGAACTGAACCTGCCCGAGGACCGTGTCAATGTGCATGGTGGCGCCGTGGCCCTGGGCCACCCCATCGGCGCTTCCGGCGCCCGCGTGATGGCCACGCTCCTCCATGCGCTGACGCGCCAGGGCAAGCAGCGCGGGGTTGCGGCCCTCTGCCTGGGCGGCGGAAACGCCATCGCCATGGCGGTAGAGCGGGTGTAGTGAGCACTCCTGACACGCAGAAGGGGCCCGGATTTCCGGGCCCCTTCTGCGTGTTCCCGGCTGCGGACTAGAAAGAGTACTTCAGGTTCACGCCGATGATGTTGATGGCCATCTTGTAGGTGCCGGACAGGTTGCCCCGCGTCAAGTTCGGATCTGTCGGAGATGCGGTGGTAGTGAGCCCCAGGTTGGAATCCTTGATGAACAGGTGGGAGAATGCTGCATCGACCGTGACGGCTTTGGAGAAGGCATAACCGGCGCCCAGGGACAACCAGGTGCGATCCGCATCGGGGATGCGGGGGGTGCGGTAGGCATCGTCAACGGCGCCGGTGTCATGGGAAATGCCCGCCCGGTAGGTCCAGGCCGCCACCTTGCAGGTTCCGCCCAGGGCGATGAAGGTGGTGTCCTTCCACTTCTCATTGGTGATGGAATCGGGGGCTCCAGTGGTCAGCTTGACCCGAAGCTCGTCGAACCGCGACCAGGTGCTCCGGGCGACCTCGCCCTGAACGGAGAAGTTCGGACTGACGTCATAGTTGAAGCCGACCGAGTAGGTGGCGGGGAGCTTGAGCTCCGCAGAACCGCCGCCGTTGGTCAGGCCCCCAGCCTGCAGGGCCGCGAGGAAAGGTGCGGGCATGGTCGAAGGATAGGTGAAGGAGACATCGCCCTTCAGGGTCATGTTCATGGCGCCGTGGTAGGCCAGTCCGAACCGCAGGGCATCACTGGGTTGGTAGGTGGCACCGACCTTGAAGCCGTAACCCCAGGTGTTGCCCTTCAGCTTGGTGGTGCCATCCAGGGTGCCGCCCAGCACAGGATTGATTACGAGCCCGTAGTCCACGGCGCTGGTCAGCTCGGCGTCGGCCTTGCGGGCCACGAAGGCGGCGCCCACGGACCACTGGGGATTGATCCGGTAGGCAATGCTGGGGGTGAGATCGATGGTCTGGAGCTTGGACTTCAGGCCGTGGTAGCGGCCCATCCAGTTGGAGTCGTACTCGGTGGTGAGGCCGAAGGGCACGTTGACCGAGAAGCCCAACTTGAGGTCGTTGTCGACGCTGTACATGATGTTGAGGTTCGGCAGGATGGCCGACTCGGCCGCATTGCTGTGGCTGGTGGGGCCGGAAATCGGTGTGCCGTTCACGCGGGTGGCCACGCCATTGCTGAACTCGGCCGAAGGGGCCACGAGAGATCCGCCGCCAGAGAACTGCCAGCCGGAAAACTGGGTCATGGAGGCGGGGTTGAAGAAGATCACGCTGACATCGGATCCACCGGCAGAGACGCCCGCGAAACCGGTGCCCTGGGCGCTGGGGCTCTGTTCGCGAAGCTGGAAGCCGCTGGCCTGAACCTGGGGTGCAAAGGCACTGGCCGCGACCAGGGTGAGGACGGTGAGAGTAAGGCGGGAACGGTGGCTCATGGGAAGAATGGCTCCTGACCCGGGATCCCGGGGTGAGTGGCTGTCGCCAGCCGATTCATAAGGATGAAGATGGACCACCATACCAAAACGTTAGGGACCTGCAATCACTACCATAAGACAAGATTTTCTAAAGGCTTTCACGATCTAGTCATCGTCAACCAAACGCCAGTTCAGGATCTCCGTCAGGTTTCGTCCATCCGCGAGTTCCTGCACCAGGGCGGAACCGATCACCGGCGTGGCGGCCAGGGCTCGAATGGACTGCAGGCTCTTCGCGTCTGAAAGCCCGAAGCCCACGGCCAAGGGGCGCTCCGAAAGGGTCCTCAATTCAGCCACCCTCCCGGCGATGGGAGTCAGATCCATGCCCTGCCCGATGCCCGTGACCCCCAGCCGCGCCACCACGTAGGCGAAGCGCTGGGCGAAGCCATGCGCAGGGCCGGGATCCGGGCGGTAGGACAGGATCTGGCGGGCCCGGTCCAGGGTGGTGGTGGGCGCGAGGAGCGGCACCATCGGATAGCCCGCGGCGCGCAGCTCCGCCTCGAAACCGGCCTCTTCACCGAAGGGCAGATCAACCACCAGCAGGGCCTTCACCGGGGTGAGTCGAAGCAGGACCTTCAGCCGTTCCGTGCCGATCTGGAGCAGAGGGTTGAGGTAGGTGAACAGGATGATGTCGGGGCTGTCGCTGATGCCCGCCAAGGATTCCAGCACATTCAGGGGTGTCGCGCCGCGGGCGATGGCTCGGTGAGCCGCGGCCTGGAGTACCGGGCCGTCCGCGATGGGATCCGAGTGGGGCAGGCCCAGCTCGATGGCCTCGAGCCCCAGCGCCCTGGCGTCGGAAAGCAGTTGCGGCAGGGCCTCCAGCGAAGGGTCGCCGGCCATCAGGAACGGGAGGAGTGGGTTCAGGTTCATGTCAGATCCCCAGGCGCGACTGGTAGGTGGACAGGTCCTTGTCGCCCCGGCCGCTGAGGCCCAGCAGGACCGTGGCGGCGCCTTCGGCGGCGAGGGCTGGGAGCAGGGCCAGGGCATGGCTGCTTTCCAGGGCCGGCAGGATGCCTTCGGATTCGCACAACAGCCGGGCGCCGACGAGAGCCTCCTCGTCCGAGGCGCGTCTTACCTCGACCTTGCCATCCAGGACCAGGGCCGCCAGTTCAGGGCCCAGGGCCGGGTAGTCCAGGCCCGCACTAATGCTGGCGGTCTCGGCCGTGTGGCCATGGTGGTCCTGAAGCAGGAGCGTCTTGCAGCCATGCAGGACGCCCATGCGGCCCCCATCCAGCCGCGCGGCATGCTCGCCGAGCGCCTTGCCGTGGCCACCAGCCTCCACGGCCACCCGGCGCAGGGCATCCCCCAGGAAAGGCACCAGCAGGCCCAGACCGTTGCTGCCGCCACCGGCACAGGCGAGCACTAGTTCCGGCAGCTCGCCGGACTGTTCGAGCACCTGGAGCCGCGCTTCTTCGCCGATGACTGTCTGAAAAGTGCGCACCAGCGTGGGGAAAGGATGGGGCCCCAGGGCTGACCCGAGGATGTAGTGAGCCCTGTCGCACCGACCCGCCCACGCCCGCAGGGCCTCATTGACAGCCTCCTTGAGGGTGCCCTGCCCCGCTTCCACGGGCACCACTTTGGTCCCGAAGAGCCGCATGCGGGCCACATTCGGCGCCTGGCGGGCCATGTCCGTGACGCCCATGTAGACCGTGCAGGCCAGGCCGAGACGGGCGCAGGCGGCGGCCGTGGCCACGCCATGCTGACCCGCGCCAGTCTCCGCGATGATCTCCGTCTTGCCCATGCGCCGCGCCAGGATGGCCTGGGCCAGGGCGTTGTTGATTTTGTGGGCACCCGTGTGGGTGAGGTCCTCCCGCTTGAGGAAGAGGGCCTTCAGACCCAGCTTCGCCGCCAGCCTGGGGGCGGACGTCAGGGGCGTGGGCCGGCCCACGAAATGCCGCAGTTCGGACTTCAGCTCCACCTGGAAGGCCGGATCCGCCAGGGCGGCGCGGAAGGCCGTCTCCAGGTCGAGCAGAGTCTGCATCAGGGTTTCCGGGGCGTAGCAGCCGCCAAGGGACTGAGCTCCGAAGCGCGAAGGAAGGCTGAATCCTGCGGTCATGGGGACTCCAGTTCATGGGTCATGCGGATGAATGCCGAAACTTTGTCAGGATCCTTGCGCCCCGGGGAGGCTTCCAGGCGGCTGGCCGCGTCCACGCCGCGCAGGTGTCGGCGCTGCGCCGGGAAGAGAGTGTTCACCCGAGCCATCAGGTTGGCGGCTTCCAGGCCACCGGCCAGCAGGAAATCACCCGGTGGAGGAAATCCCATGGCATGGCCCTGCCCTGATCCCCCGGGCACCCCTGTGGCCTTGGCGCTGGGTTCCCAGAGGTAGAGGTCCGCCACCACCGGAGTCTGACCCCCCTCGTCCGCCCAGGGCAGCAGCACGAAGAGACCTGCCTCGCGAAGGAGGCGGATGCCGACTTCCCGGGTGGCGGCGGGAAGGTAGGGCTGAACCTTCTGGAATCCGCAGCGCCGGGCCGTGGCCAGAATCACCTCAGCACCATCAGCCACCTGCACCAGCACCGCTCGGTCCAGGTGGGACTCAGCCACAGCAAGGTCCGCACAGTGCCTGGGGCTTGGGGGATGGCACACGAACCCCAGCAGATCGGCGCCCTGAGCAGCCGCGAAAGCGACGTCCTCAGCCAAGACCAGACCGCACACTTTAGCGAGGGCGCTCACTGCATCACCCCGGCACCACAAGCCACGAAAAATCGTCTTCCACCTGTTCTTTGTATCTTTTGTGTTTGCTGTGGCCAACTGCTTCTAGAACCCGCTGTACGCAAGGTTTTAGACGAAAAAGAGACTAGCCGTAAAAAACACAAAGAACACCAATGAAGCAAAAAGCCAAAGTGCCCTTCTGAGGTGAGTCCGAGGTCGTGGAGGCTCATCGCAGATCCGTGAGAATGCGGTGGAGGAAATCGCTGGGATCGGCACTGCGCATGAGGGCTTCGCCGATGAGCACGGCGTCGAACCCGGCCCGCAAGGCGGCCCTGGCATCTTCGGGAGTGGCCAACCCCGATTCCCGGATGAGCACCGCCTCCGGGAAGGCCCGGCGCAGGGGTGCTGCCGTGGGCTCGCCCAGGTTGAAGGTGGAGAGGTCCCGGGCGTTGATGCCCACCAACCGGGCCTTCGCCGCCTGGGCGAAGCCCACTTCGGTGAGGTTGTGGAGTTCGACCAGGGGCTCGAGGCCCCTCGCTCTGGCCGCTTCCGCGAACGCGGCGGTGTGCCCCTTCAGCACCCGGGCGATGAGCAGCACGGCCTCGGCGCCGCTGGCCTCCGCCTCCGCCAGCTGGGCCTCGGAGATCACGAAGCCCTTGTAGAGCCTGGGCACGCCAAGCTCTGCCGCTTGGCGGATGTGCTCGATCGACCCCTTGAAGTAGGCCGGTTCCGCCAGGATGGAAAAGGCCGCTGCACCACCGTCCAGGTAGGCCTGGAGCTGGGGCAGCAGGGGTGTTCCCAGCGCGAAGGGCCCCAGGGAGGGCGAAGCCTGTTTGTATTCGGCGATCACCGCTCCGCCCCGGGCCGCAGCGCTCCGGCGGAGCGCCGTTTCGAAGGGGGCGGAAGCAGCGTTTGTACGGAAGGGGGCGGCAGCATCCTGCAGTACCACCACCCGGGCCAGTTCAGACACGAGCACTTTCTGGAGCAGTGAGGTGGCCGCCAGTCCCGTGTCCTGGACGAGGGCTGCGGGTTCGGGAAGGCGGCTCAAGGGCGGGCCTCCGGGGGCAGGGTGAAGGGCAGCGGGAACCCCCGGTCCACCTCGGACCGGGCCTCCTTCAAGGTGGCTGCCAATCCCTGCAAGGAAGCGCCGCGATGCAGGTGCAGGCCCAAAGCCGCCTGCAGGGCCACCGCGTCGGCCACGGCCGGGCGGAAATCCGCGTGGCCTGACCCCGCGAACAGGCCCCGGGCCACGGCCAGGGCTTCAGCGCGGTCGGCCACCCGCAGGGCATCCCGGTTGGGCGGTGTGATGCCCAGCTCCCTGGGCACCAGCACCTGGCGGGCGGCCACCTGACCCTCGGCTACTGCCAGGATGGAGGTGGGCCCTTCGATGGAGGCTTCGTCCAGTCCCTTCCCTTCCGCGTCCTTGCCGTGGACCACGAAGGCGCGGCGCAGGGTCCCACGGCGCGAAAGCGCACCAACCATGGGCGCCAGCAACTCCTCCCGGGCCACGCCCAGCAGTTGCAGGGGCGGGTTTCCCGGATTCAAGAGCGGCCCCAGCAGGTTGAAAATGGTGGGAATGCCCAGGCGCTTGCGGATCTCCCGCAGACGGCCCAGCAGGGGGTGGTAGGCCGGTGCGAAAAGAAAGGCGAACTTTCGGCTGGCCAGGTCGCTCACTAGGTTGGTGATGGGGCGGGACAGGTCGTAGCCCAGGGCCTCCATGAGATCCGCACTACCGCAGACGCCGGTAGCGGCCCGGTTCCCGTGCTTGACCACGGGCACGCCGAACCGGGGCAGCAACAGGGCAGCGAGGGTGCTGAGGTTGGCCGTGGAGGCGCCGTCACCGCCCGTGCCCACCACGTCGATGGCATCTGCGGGTACCGGGGGAAAAGGCACGGCCACGTCAGCCAGAGCCTCCGTGAAGGCCGCCAGTTCGTGGGCTTCCGGCACCCGCTGGGCCAGCAGGGCCAGGCAGGCGCCCACCAGCAGGGCGTCCGTGTCCTGGTCGATGAAGATGCGCATGAGCTCCGAGGCGGTGGCTTCGGGCAGGGGGCGGATGGGGTTGTGGGTCGTGAGCAAGGTCATCGGGCGAACTCTCTGGCCAGGCGGAGGAAGTTGGCGAGCATGGCCGGACCGTCCGGCGTGAGGATGCTTTCGGGATGGAACTGCACACCCCAGCGGGGCAGCTGGCGGTGTTCCATGGCCATGATCTCGCCGCCGGAGCTGCGCCCGGTGATGCGCCAGCAGGACGGCAGTGTGGCGGGGTCGGCGATGAGGCTGTGGTAGCGGCCCACGGGCAGGCCCATGGGCAGCCCCTGGAACAGGCCGGAACCATCATGGTCGAGCGCCGTGGCCTCCCCGTGCAGGGGCTCGATGGCGCGGGTGACCCGCCCGCCGGTGGCGGCGGCCAGTGCCTGATGGCCCAGACAAACGCCCAGTAGCGGAACATTCCACTCCGAGGCCCCCAGGGCCATGTGGGCGGGACTTTCCGTGGGATGGCCGGGGCCCGGCGACAACACCACGGCCTCGGGCTTGAGGGCCCTGGCCTCTTCCAGCGTGATGACATCGTGGCGGATGACGCGGACTTCAGAGCCCAAGGTCTCGAAGGCCTGGACAAGGTTGTAAGTGAACGAATCCAGGGCGTCGATAAGCAGGATCACTTGGCACCTCCGTCCAGCTTCACCCCAAGGGCCTGGGCGATGGCGCCGAGCTTGTGCAAGGTTTCGAAATACTCGGTCTCGGGATTCGAGGCTCGCACGATCCCAGCGCCGGCCTGGATGTGGACCATGTCGCCGGTATAGACCGCCGTGCGCAGGATGAGGGCCGTGTCGAGCGTGCCATCAGCGCCCAGCCGCAGCAGCACGCCGCCGTAGGGGCCGCGGTTCTCCCCTTCCATCTCGGCGATGCGCTGGCAGGCGCGCAGCTTGGGGGCGCCGCTGACGGTGCCCGCCGGGAAGGCCGCCGCCAGCACGTCCAGGGCGTCCAGGCCGGGCTTCAGCTTGGCCTTCACAGTGGTGGTCAGGTGCAGCACGTGGCTGGTGCGCTGCAGGGCCAGGGGCAGCTCGACACGCACCCCACCGGGCACGGCCACCCGGCCCAGGTCGTTGCGGGCCAGGTCCACCAGCATCTGGTGTTCGGCCAGCTCCTTGGGATCATGCTTCAGCGCCTCGAAGCGCAGAACGTCCTCCTCGGCGCTGGCGCCCCGGGGCATGGTGCCGGCGATGGGCAGGGTCTCCGCCTCGCCGTCCTGCACCCGCACCAGCATCTCCGGTGAGGCGCCCACCAGGGCCACATCGCCCCACTCGAGCAGGTAGCCGTAGGGGCTGGGATTGAGGCGGCGCAGGCGGCGGTAGGTCTCCAGGGGCGGCGGCGGGTCCTCGATGCGGAAGCGTTGGCTGGGCACCAGCTGGTAGACGTCGCCATCGAGGATCAGCTCCTGAGCCTGAGCCACCTTGCTTTCGAAGGCCTGGCGCGTCATCAGGGCCACGGCCTTGGGCTGGGCCTTGCTGGGGCCGGGATCCTTGGCGCCCTGGAGCAGGCGCTCCCGGAGGGCGGCCAGCCGGGCGCAGCCGGCCTTGGGATCCGCATCCAGGGTCTGCAGCTCAGCCACTTGATGGAGGTGATCAAAGACCAGGGCGGTGTGGAACTGGCGCACCCACAGGCAGGGCAGGCCCAGGCTGTTCTTGGCGGGCAGCGGCAGGCTGGGCTCCAGGGCGCCCATGGCCTCGAAGCAGAGCATGCCCGCGCAGCCGACGCCTACCGGGAGGCCTTCTCGAAGGGGCGGCAGGAGCGAGTCCGGATCATGGATGGTGCTGGCGGGAGCCGTCCCGGCCAGGTCCCGGATGGCCTCCACCCAGCCGGTGGCGGGGGCGTCAAGGCGGCACTCCGCCGGACCTTCAATCAGTACAAAACTGTGGCGCCCCACCCTTTCTCCCAGGTCGCAGGATTCCAGCAGAAGGCTCGCGCCCGCCGGCCGGAGGGCGAGATAGGCCGCCAGCGGCGTCAGTAGATCCGCAGGCAGCGGATGTCGGATCAGATGTCTTGGGGACTGGGACATGGGTTCATTCCACAACGAAAAAGCCCGACCTTGGGGTCGGGCTCGGAGGGTCCGGAATGGCGTGGGCCGCTAGGCCTCGCACAGGGAGCCAACCGAGCCCGCACACCACCACCAAGCCTCATGATCGAGGCCCGGCTGGGGGATCGAGAACGTCAGCACCATGGCTCCGATGAAACCCCATCAGGACTGGGTCTGTCAAGTGTGGTTTGATGGGATATTGCCTATGAACGAACGCGTACGGACGGACATGGATCGCCCCACCACCATTCACACCGAAGAAGATCTGGCCCCGAGGGGACCCTGGTCCTTCCTGCTGCCCGCCGCGGCCGGCGGCTTCGGCCGCTGGGGCTGGGGCATCATGGGCGGCTGGATGCTGGTCCTGCTGGGGCCCACCCTGGGCTGGGCGGGCCACCTGCGACGGGCGGCAGGCTGGAGCGCCCTTCCCAGCCACTGGGGCGAGAGCCTCAGTGCCCGAGATATCTGGGAGCTCTGGGAGAACGGGGGGATCAAGCATCACCTCACGAATTCGCCCACGGTGCATCTCCTTGGGCTGGGCCTGATCCTCGTCCTCTGGTGCGGCTGGCGCCTGCAGGCCGAAACGGTGGGTCTGTATGCCCGCCTAGGCACCTGGCTGCTGGGAGCCCTGGACACCGTTCTCATCGGCCTCCTCCCCCTGGGAGGCATCGCCTGGCTGCTGGACACCATCCTGGCGACGGTGGGCAACTCCGGGCTGGATGCCCTGGGGTGGCTGGCCTTCTTCGGACGGCCGCTGGTCTGGATGGCACTGGTCGCCACCCTGAACCTCCAGTGGTGGTTCTGCCGCCTCGGGCGGGCCGCAGGGCCATCTCGCGGCTACCGGATCCACCTCGAGGATTCCTTCCTGGCGCTCTGGTCCCACCCCATCCAGTGGAGTCTGGTCGCGGTGGGCGGCGCGATGTTGCGGTCCCTGCTGCCCTTCCTGGTACTCCTCCTGGCCTGGCGCCTGGGTGGCGGAACCACTTTCCGGGTATGGCTGTTCCTGCTGCTCCAGCTGCTGGTGACCGCCGTCAATGGCTGGCTGATGGGCTGGCTGCTCCGCATCTCGGCCCTCTACTGGAACCACGATGCCCTCGTCCGTGAAGCCCGTGAATCCCTGAAGGATGCCGTCCGTGAAGCCGAAACCAGCTAGCCTCCTCCTGCTCGCAGTCGTTTCACTTTGCCGGGCGGCCGAGCCGCCCAGTGTGAAAACCGAGGTCCTTCCGATCACTGCCACCATTTCCGATGATGCCGATATCCAGAAGGTCATCATGCCGCTGGCCGCCGAGATCAAGGCCACCTTCGACCAGCCCCTGGTTCAAGCTCCGCAGGGGCTTTTACGCGGTCGTCGGGGGGAGGAGAACCTGCTGGGCTACTGGGTGGCCGATGTGATGCGCCAGAGTGCCCAGGGGGTCCTGGGCAGCCCTGTGCGGTTCGCCATCACCAATGCCGGCGGCCTGCGATCCAACCTGCGCCCGGGCCAGGTCAAAGTGGCCGACATCTTCGAGTTGATGCCCTTCGAGAACGAGCTGGTGGTCATCGAGCTCACTGGCGCCGAGGTCATCCAGGCGGTGAGGGAATCCATCATCCGCCGGGGCGGCGAGCCTTGCTCAGGCGTGAGGGCTGTCGTCGAAGGCACCCCCGAAAAGGCGGAGCTGAAGGTGACCTGGGAGGACGGCACACCCATTGACCCAGCGGTCACGGTGAAGGTGGCCACCTCCGACTACCTCTATGGCGGCGGAGACTCCATCCCATCCTTGAAGAAGGGTCGCAAGCCCTTCACCACGGGGCTCACGCTGCGCCAGATCCTGCTCGATCAGTGCGGCAGCCTGGCCAAGGGCCGGAAGGAACTCCTCCCGCCGCCGCCGGGTCGGTACACCATCCCAGTGCCCATCCAGGAAGCGATCCGCGACAAGAAATTCAGCCTCTAGGAGTGCACATGGAACGCCGCGATTTCCTTGCCTCCCTGGGCGCCGCGACCCTCGCCTCGCACCTGTCTCTGGGCGCTGCCGAAGCCCCGGCTTCGGGCCGCATCACGCTGCTGCATACCAACGACACCCACTCGCGCATCGAGCCTTTCGGTCCGGGCAACGGCAACCTCAGCGGTCTGGGCGGTGTCTCCCGCCGGGCCACGCTGGTGCGCCAGCTCCGGGCCCAACTCGGGCCGGTGCTGCTGCTGGACGCTGGGGACACCTTCCAGGGCACGCCTTACTTCAACCGCTACAAAGGCCGCCTCGACTACCAGCTCATGCGCATGGTCGGGTACGACGCGGGAACCCTGGGGAACCATGATTTCGACAACGGGGTGGGTCTGCTGGTGGAGGCCATGGAATCCATGGAAAAGCTCCAGCACAAGAACCCGCCCTTCCCCTTCGTGAATTGCAACTTCGACTTCAAGGGCGCCCCGGACCTGGCCAAGCGGGTCCGTCCCTACCTGGTGCGGGAATTCCCGGGCCTGAAGGTGGGCATCACGGGCGTCGGCGTGGCCTTCGCGGGCCTGGTGGCCCCCAAGAACCACGAGGGCATCGGCTGGCGGGACCCCTACGAAAGCCTGAGGCCGGTCGTCCAGCGCCTGCGGGAGGTGGAGAAGGTGGACCTGGTGGTGGTCCTCTCCCACCTGGGCTACAACCTCAACGGCACTGCCCCGGACGACCTGCAGATGCCCGGCCAGGTGCCGGGCATCGACGCCGTTGTCGGTGGTCACACGCACACCTTCCTGGACACCCCCACCCGGGTGCCCCAGGCCCGTGGGGAGACCCTGGTCTTCCAGGTGGGCTTCGGGGGCGTGAACCTGGGCCGGATGGATTTCGCCGTGGCCCATGGAACCCTCAGGGCCGCTTCCGGGTCCGCCCTGCCCCTGCTTGGATAATCCCACGGCGTGACCGAAGTCCCAACCCCCGCCACCTCCGGGAAAGCCGCTTGATGCAAGGCTTTTCCCGTGGGAGTCTGACGGTTCACCAAGTCAAAGGACCCACCTATCTGGTCAAGTGTTGAACCCTTGGCGTAGGTGCATTCAAAGGAGAGGCCATGACGACCCCACATACCATCATCTGGACCGAGATCGACGAGGCGCCGGCCCTGGCCACCTACTCGCTGCTGCCCATCGTCCAGGCTTTCACCAATGGCACGGGAGTCGCCGTCGAGACCCGCGACATTTCGCTGGCAGGCCGCATCCTGGCCAACTTCCCTGACCGGCTGACCGAAGCCCAGAAGATTCCCGACTACCTGACTCAGCTTGGCGAACTGGCCCAGAAGCCCGAAGCCAATATCATCAAGCTGCCCAACATCAGCGCATCGATCCCCCAGCTCATCGCCGCCATCAAGGAGCTGCAGTCCCAGGGCTTCGACATCCCCGACTACCCCGAGCAGCCCAAGAACGACGCTGAGAAGGCCATTCAGCTCCGCTTCACCAAGGTGCTCGGCAGCGCGGTCAACCCCGTGCTTCGCGAGGGCAACTCGGACCGCCGGGCGCCCCTCT
Source organism: uncultured Holophagaceae bacterium (assembly GCA_903884655.1). Classification (GTDB taxonomy): domain Bacteria; phylum Acidobacteriota; class Holophagae; order Holophagales; family Holophagaceae; genus Geothrix. The sequence goes on from CAISFO010000022.1 coordinate 77,276, forward strand.
CGGTGAAGAACTACGCCAAGAAGCACCCCCACAAGATGGGCGCCTGGGCTCCGGATTCCAAGGCCCGGGTGGCTCACATGACCACCGGCGACTTCTACGGCAGTGAAACCTCCGTGACGATCCCCAAGGCCACCACCGTGCGCATCGAGTTCGTGGGCGAGGACGGCGCGGTGAAGGTCCTGAAGGAAAAGACCCCCCTGCTGGACGGCGAGGTCTTCGATACGTCCGTGATGAACGTCAAGGCCCTCCGCGCCTTCTACGCCGAACAGATCGAGGCCGCCAAGCAAGAGGGCCTGCTGCTGTCCCTGCACCTCAAGGCCACCATGATGAAGATCTCGGATCCCGTCATGTTCGGCCACGCGGTGACCGTGTTCTACAAGGACGTCTTCGAGAAGCACGCCGCCGTCATCAAGGAGCTGGGCGTCAACACCGCCAACGGCCTGGGCGACCTCTACGCGAAGATCCAGACCCTGCCTGAAGCTCAGCGCGCCGGGATCGAGGCTGACATCCAGGCCGTATACGCCACCCGCCCCTCCCTGGCCATGGTGGATTCGGACAAGGGCATCACCAACCTGCACGTGCCCAACGACATCATCGTGGATGCCTCCATGCCCGTGGTGGTCCGCGATTCCGGCAAGATGTGGGGCACCGACGGCAAGCTCCACGACACCCTGGCCATGATCCCGGACCGCTGCTACGCCACGATGTACAAGGCCATCATCGAGGACTGCCAGCAGCACGGCGCCTTCAACCCCGCCACCATCGGCAGCGTGCCCAACGTGGGCCTCATGGCCCAGAAGGCCGAGGAATACGGCTCCCACGACAAGACCTTCTTCGCCCCTGCCGCAGGCACCATCCGTGTGGTGGACGCCTCCGGCGCCACTCTGCTGTCCCAGAAAGTCGAGGCTGGCGACATCTTCCGTGCCTGCCAGGCCAAGGACCTGCCCATCCAGGACTGGGTCAAGCTGGCGGTCACCCGCGCCCGCATCACCGGCGCCCCCGCCATCTTCTGGCTGGACAAGAACCGGGCCCATGACGCCCAGATCATCGCCAAGGTGGAAAAGTACCTGAAGAACCACGACACCGCCGGCCTGGACATCCGCATCCTGCATCCCGTGGATGCCATCAAGCTCTCCTGCGTCCGCATCCGCGAGGGCAAGGACACCATTTCCGTCACCGGCAACGTCCTGCGCGACTACCTCACGGACCTCTTCCCCATCATCGAGCTGGGCACCAGCGCGAAGATGCTGTCCGTGGTGCCCCTGCTGGGCGGCGGTGGCCTCTTCGAGACCGGCGCCGGCGGCTCGGCTCCCAAGCACGTCCAGCAGTTCCAGAAGGAGGGCTACCTCCGCTGGGATTCCCTGGGCGAGTTCTCCGCCTTCTGTGCCTCCCTGGAGCACGTGGCCAACACCTTCAACAACCCCAAGGTGGGGGTCATGGCTGAGACTCTGGATCAGGCCATCGCCAAGTTCCTGGACAACGACAAGTCCCCCGCCCGGAAGGTGGGCCAGATCGACAACCGCGGCAGCCACTACTACCTGGCCCTCTACTGGGCCGAGGCTCTGGCTGCCCAGACCAAGGACAAGGACCTGCAGGCCCGGTTCACCGAGATCGCCGGCCAGCTGGCCACGAACGAAGCGAAGATCAATGCCGAGCTCATTGGTGCCCAGGGCAAGCCCGTGGACATGGGCGGCTACTACCACCCCGACAAGGTGAAGACCGGCGCGGCCATGCGGCCCAGCGCGACCTTCAACGCCATCATCGAGGCCCTGAAGTAGACGCGGTTGGTGCACCAGGACTGCGTCCCGGAGAAAGAAAAGGCCCGCATCCGCGGGCCTTTTTCACGACGTCCGGCGCTGGCGAAGGTCACCGTTCAGAACAATCCGACAATTTTCCCCGTCTCCAGGTCCACATCCACGTCATAGAACCCGGGCCGGGTGGGCAGGCCTGGCATGGTGGCCATCTTCCCGAGCAGCGGGTAGAGGAATCCGGCGCCCACGCTGGCCCGGATGTCCCGCACGGGGATGCGGAAGCCGGTCGGAACCCCCTTGAGGGTCGGGTCGTGGCTGAGGCTCAGGTGGGTCTTGGCCATGCAGATGGGCAGCCGGTCATAACCCAGCCGGGTGTAGGTCTCGATGCGGGCCTCGGCCTCGGGGGAATAGTCCACGCCGTCGGCGCCGTAGACCTCCCGGGCGATGGTCTCGATCTTCTGCTTGATGGGCTCGTCCAGCTCATAGAGAAAGCGGAAGGCCGAAGGCTTTTCGCAGACCCGAATGACCGCCTGGCCGAGGTTGACGGCCCCTTCGCCGCCCAGCGACCAGTTCTGGCACACCACCGCATCTTCCGCACCGCCCTCAAGGGAGGCCCGGCGCACCAGGTCCAGCTCTGCCTCCGAATCCGTGGCGAAGCCGTTCACCGCCACCACCACCGGCACCCCAAACTTCCTTGCGACGCGGATGTGGTGGAGCAGGTTGGGCAGGCCCAGGCGCAGAAGTTCCAGGTTCTCGTCCACGTACACGGGATCCAGGGGTTTGCCCGCCACGACCTTGGGGCCGCCTCCGTGCATCTTGAGGGCACGCACTGTGGCCACCAGCACCACGGCATCCGGTTTCAGACCGGAGACCCGGCACTTGATGTCGAAGAATTTCTCCATGCCCATGTCCGCGCCGAAGCCCGACTCGGTGACGACGTAGTCCGCCAGCTTGAGGGCGATCTGATCCGCCAGGATGGAGCTGTTGCCATGGGCGATGTTGGCGAACGGCCCCGCGTGCACGAAGACCGGCGTTCCCTCGAGAGTCTGCATGAGGTTCGGCTTGAGGGCCTCCTTCATGAGCACGGTCATGGCTCCGGCCACGCCGAGATCCTCGGCAGTGATGGCCTCGCCCTGGCGGTTCATGCCCACCACCATGGCCCCCAGACGATGACGCATGTCGCCCAGACACGTCGTCAGGGCCAGGACGGCCATGATCTCGCTGGCCACGGTGATGTCGAAGCCGGTCTCCCGCGCGAAGCCCTTCTCCTCCTCGCCCTGGCCGACCGTCACGCCCCGCAGGAACCGGTCGCTGGTATCCAGGACCCGACGCCAGGTGATGGTGGCGGGATCCAGGTCCAACCGGCAGACACGGCGGCGTTCCTCGAGCGTGAGGTCATCCGGATTCCCCTTGGTGATGCCGAGCTTCACACAGCGAAGTTGCAGCGAGCGCGGGAATTTCCTCCCGTTTTTCCCCGCAGGGAAAATGCGCTGGAACAACTGTTCGTCGGAGGCACCGGCCTCATGCAGGATCCGGGCGTCGATGGCGGCAGCACAGAGGTTGTGGGCCGCGGTGATGGCGTGGATATCGCCGGTGAGGTGGAGGTTGAACTCCTCCATGGGGATCACCTGGCTGTAGCCGCCCCCCGCGGCGCCCCCCTTGATACCGAACGTCGGCCCTTGGCTGGGCTGCCGGATGCAGGTGAGGACGCGCTTGCCGAGGTGGGCGCCAAGGGCCTGGCTGAGGCCCACTGTGAGGGTGGTCTTGCCCTCGCCGAGGGGCGTGGGCGTGATGGCCGTGACATCGATGTAGCGGCCATTGGGCCGGTCCCGCAGGCGGTCCAGCACCTCCAGGCGCACCTTGGCCTTGGCGGAACCGTAGGATTCGAGTTCCTCCTCCCGCAGACCAAGTTCCTCCGCCACCAGCCCGATGGGCTTGAGCGTGGCGGCCTGCGCGATGTCCAGGTCTGAAGGCACGGGGGTTCTGCGCCGCAGGGCCGTGGGGGTGAAGGGCTTCGTGACGGTAGCCATGCCGTCTCCTCGGAAAGATCCAGCTTCATGATGAGGACGTCGCGTATGTCGGGCCGCCCCTACCCTGGGTTTGTTGATTCTCGTCACAGGCGCCGCCATGCTGAGTCCATGCGTCGACTGAAGGAAATCGCGGTCCACCGGTTCCGGGAGAAGGCTTCGGTCTTCCTCACCGAGCTGCATCCGGCCCGGGACGCTGCGGAACGATCCCTGGCATTGGCCGCCCTGCGCAAGCGCGACTTCGACGCCACACACCATTGCAGCGCCTGGCGGGAGGGCGTGCCCGTGGGCGCCTTTGGTGCCGACGATGATGGCGAACCCTCAGGCACCGCAGGCCGCCCCATGCTGGCGGTGCTCGAGGGCGCCCAGGCCACGGATCTCATCGCCATCTGCATCCGATGGTATGGCGGCACGAACCTCGGGACCGGTGGCCTGGTGCGCGCCTACACCCAGGGGGTGCAGGGCGCCCTGGCCACCGCGGAAGCGGCCGGAGTCTGGGAGGAAGTCCGCGTCCTCCGGACCGGAGAGATCCACGTGCCGGCCCCCCAGTCCCACCTTCCCTTCGCGCTGCTGACAGCCTTCCCGGGGGCCTCCGTGGTCCAGCAGTCCTTCGATGGTGATTCGGCGCTGCTGCGCTTCGAGTGCCCACCGGACCTTGTACCAGACCTGGACCGGGCCTGGCGGGATCGCAGCCGGGGCGGAACGATCAGCTGGGACTGACCACTCGCCGATCCAGACCCGCCATTCGCCGATCCCCAGCCGGATCGAGGCATTGCTGCCCGTAGCTTGGTTCCAGGGAAGGAGACAGCCATGGTCCACGCGGGATGGTTCCTCAACAGCTCTTGGTGGTGGCTGGCCCTGTATCTGCCCGTCCTGGCCTGCACTTGCCCCTTGGGCTCGGGACGAAGGGGAGGCCGCTCATGAGGGCTCCGGGTCGCCTCTTCACGCCAAAGCTGGTCCTGGGACTGACGGTCATTGCCGTGGGCTTGATCCTCCTGGTGGACAGCCTGCATTGGATGGATGCCTGGCACCTCCTGACCTGGTGGCCGTTGGCTCTGGCGGCCTTCGGTCTGGCGAGGCTGGCCCAGGACGGCCCTCTGAGCCTGCGCGGCCATGTCTGGCTCGGGCTTTCGGTGGCCGGCTTCATCTCGCAGTTCGGCCCCTGGGGCCTTCTGGAGCGCTGGTGGCCGATCTTCCTGGTGTGGGGTGGCGCCATTGTCAGCCTGCGGGTGCTCTTTCCCCGGCCCAAGCGCCTACCAGGGCCGGAATCTGGTATGCCCTCGCCCCGCCCGCCGGATTCCTGTGATCCTGTTACCGATTCCACCCAGGTGAACCGATGATTGCCCCCCAAGACACCAAGGGCCCCAGCCCCTTCAGCCCCAAGCTGGTGCTGGGCGTGGCCATCATCGTGGCGGGCCTGGTGCTCACCCTGGACAACCTGGGGCTCATCGAGGCGCACACCGTCTTCAAACTCTGGCCCCTGGTGCTGGTGGCCATGGGCATCGCCAAGCTCCGGCAGGATCGCAGCGGCGGCGGCATGGGCGGCTGGACCTTGGTGCTGGCTGGCACCTTCCTCCTCCTGTTCACCTTCGGGCGGGGCCATCTGGCCGAGGCTCTGGCGCCCATGCTTGTGGTGGCCGTGGGCATCCTCATCGTCATCAAGTCCCTGAAGCAGAGCCGGGGCATCCCGCCGGAGCTGGCCAAGTCCGACGACTTCCTCCAGGGCACTGCCATCTTTGGCGGGTTCAAGCGGCGCGTGTCCACACAGGCCTTCAAGGGCGGCGAGCTGACAGCCATCTTCGGCGGCTGCGAAGTCGACCTCCGCCAGGCGGCTCTTGACTCCGGCCAGGCCCGGATCGACGTCTTCGTGCTCTTCGGTGGGGGCGAGATCCGCGTGCCTGAGGGCTGGGAGGTTGCCAACCGCGCCACGGCCATGTTCGGGGCCCTGGATGACAAGACCCACCACGGGCCCAACCCAGGGGAAGATCGCCCCTGCCTGGTGGTGACCGGGTTGATCCTCTTCGGTGGCCTGGAGGTTAAGACCTGATGCACCCGCTCCTGGCCAGCCGGGCGCGTCTGGGGGCCTACCTCCTGGGCTGGGTGCCCATCGTGCTGCTGCTGTCGGGCATCGCCCGGAGCCAGGGCTGGAGCTGGCTGGAAGCCGGCTCCCTGGCCCTGCCCCTCTGCCTGATGGCGGCCTTCCTGTTCCTCTCGGCCTGGTTCCTGTGCCGGGCCCTGCCCCTGGGTCGGACCGTGGAGGGCCTCGGCACCCATGGCGCGGCCTGGACCATGGCGGCAGTGCTCATGGGTGGACTGTGGTCCGGCCTGGCCTGGCTGCTGGCGCGCATGCTGGCGTGGATTCCCGGTCTGGGCGCCCTGCCCCAGCGGGTGGGAACGGCTCTGCCGGTGCTTACGGGTCTGGGCATCCTGCTTTACCTGGCCTCAGTGGCCCTCAGCTACCTGATGCTGGCCCAGGACCGGGCCCTGGAAGCCGAGCGGAAGGGGGCGGAACTGCAGCTGCTGGCCCAGGAATCCGAGCTCAAGGCCCTGCGGGCCCAGCTCAACCCCCACTTCCTGTTCAACAGCCTGAATTCGCTGTCGGCCCTCACAGCGGTGGATCCGGCCCGGGCACGGGAGATGTGCGTGCTGCTTTCTGATTTCCTGCGCCGCAGCCTGGGCCTGGGGGAGCGACGCCTGGTGGCTCTACGCGAGGAACTCGATCTGGCCAAGGCCTACCTGGCCATCGAACAGATTCGCTTCGGCGCCCGCCTGCAGGTCTCCTGGTCCGTCGATCCGGCGACCGAACCCGCCCTCCTGCCCACCCTGCTGCTGCAGCCGCTGGTGGAAAACGCCATCAAGCATGGCATCGCGGCTCTGCCCGAGGGCGGCACCCTGACCCTGGCTGGAGAGTTGGCGGAAGGCCATGTGATCCTGAGAGTCGAGAACCCCATGGATGCCGATTCTCCAGCACCCCAGGGCCTTGGCATCGGCTTGAAGCAGGTCCGCCAGCGACTGCTCGGCCGCTTTGGCAGCCGGGCGCGATTCGAAACCCTGGTGCGGGATGGTACCCACCGCGTCACCCTTGTCTTTCCACTGGAGACTGAGCCATGAAGGCCCTGATCATCGACGACGAGGAACTGGCCCGGGCCGTGGTGCGGGAGCATCTGGCGGCCCACCCCGATGTGGAAGTGGCTGCGGAATGCGGCAACGGTTTCGAGGCCCTGAAGGCGGTGGCGGAACACCGGCCCGACCTCATCTTCCTGGACATCCAGATGCCCAAGCTGGATGGTTTCGAGGTGCTGGAACTGCTCGAATCCGAAGGCAGGCGGCCGGCGGTGGTGTTCGTCACGGCCTACGACCAGCACGCCCTGCGGGCCTTCGAGGCCCAGGCTGTGGACTACCTGCTCAAGCCCTTTTCGAAGGAGCGGTTCGACGCCGCGTTGGCCAAGGTCCGGGTCATGCATGCCACAGTCCCCCCTGCCGCCCTGCCGCCCGCCACCGCGCTGGCCGCCGCCGCACGCCAGGGCAGACCGCTGGAGCGCATCGTGGTGAAGGACGGCCCCAAGGTCACGGTGGTGCACCTCGATCGCCTGGATTGGGTGCAGGCCCAGGACGACTACGTCCTGCTGCGCACCGAAGGCAAGAACCTGCTCAAGCAGCAGACCCTCGCCAGCCTCGAATCCCAGCTGAATCCGGCCCGGTTCATCCACATCCACCGCAGCTATCTCCTGAACCTCGACCGCCTCGTCCGCATCGAGCAGGACAGCAAGGAACACCGGGAGGCCATCCTCCGGGACGGCACCCGCCTGCCCGTGAGCCGCGCGGGCTTCCAGCGGCTGCGGGAACTGTGGGAGGACAAGGGGTAGCGGTCAGATCCGGAAGGCGAGCTGGGAGTGCAGCTGGCAGGGATTGACGTGACAGCGCCCGCAATGGCCGGAACAGACCAGGGCCGGTTGCGCCTGGGTCTGCTCAACCGCAGGCAGCCCCCGATCCATGGTTGGTATGGCCGTCACCATCCGCACCACACCCTCAGTCCGCTGCGGTTCCCCGGGCAGGTGAGGCTCGTGGTGGATGACTCTGGGCATGCGAACTAGGCCTCCGGTCGCCTGAAGCACTTGGCAACCTTCTGCATGAGCAGAGGATCACCTTCGATCTGGATCTTGCCGGTCATGAAGGCCTCCTGGGCATTCAGCGTTCCGGTGCTCATGGCGACGAAGTCATCGGACTTCGCTGTCAGAAGGGTATCACAGGGTTTCATCAGCCGAGGGAAAACCAGGCAGACGGCATTCCTTATGAAAAGGGTGTAACCCAGGTCGTCAATTCGATAACCCACAGCCGCTTCGAGCTCCCCGGCCTTTTCTGCGTTGAATCGTTCGGGCATGGATTCCAGAAGACCCTGGGCGGGATTGATGTCTGCATCGAAGTGGGCCGTGTAGGCCGCCACCTGGCTCATATCGCCCTTGACCGTGATGGCGCCGGCCAGCAGGGCCGCGACCAGGTTCAGCTTGCCGGCGTTGAGGGCGGCGAAATCCGCGTCGGTAATGCCCAGGGCCGCCCCACCCACCACCTCACCGGGCCGCACCGAGAGACCCTCAGGGTTGAAGTCCAGGCGATAAGGCACACCATCCACTTTCACTTCCAGGGTGCCGCTGGCCCCACCCTTGTACCGCTTTCTCAAAGTGGCCAGAGCCTTGCCTCCTGGGGTGTCTGGATAAGTGATTTCGGGCTCGGCGGACCAGGACTTCCAGGCCTTCCGCAGCAGGGCCATATCGCCGGTGAAGTGCAACTGGCCTCCCAGCAAGGCAGGACCGGGATCCGAGACGCCGCAAACCAGGGCTCGCACGGCAGCCTCGTCACCGGACACTTCCGCCCCACTGCCCCAACTCTCGCCGCCCACACTCACCTTGAGGGCAGCCCCGGCCACGATCAGGCGCGCAGGCACCAGGTCCTTGAGCGCCTTCACTGGACCGCCCTGTTTCTGCGGCTTCTTGAAGAACTTGGGGAATTTCTGGAGCAGACCCAAATCGCCGGTCCCCTTGAGCTTGCCGGTCATGAAGGCCTGCATGGGATCGAGCTTCCCGTCGCTCAGGGCGATCCAATCCTCGGCTCCGATCACCACCACGGACGTGGCATCGGGCTTGGCTTCACGCTTCAGGGTGAAGACACCGTTGTCGATCCGACAGGTGTAGTCGCCGCCACCCTCCCCGGTCACCTGGTAGTAGACCGAAACCGTCAGTCCCTGGGCCTTTTCAGGCAGGAACAGCTCGGGCATGAGCGAGAAAATGCCGTCCACGGTCAAAGTCATTGGATCACCTCGGAATGTGAGATCGAGCATGGCCGGGGGTCCGGACTTCGTGCAACGGTTACCAGGGGTCAGGTTTCATCCCAGGTTGTCCCGCAGCCCCAAAGGGCTCTGTGACTGGGTTTGCACGTTCCTGAAATGCCTCATTTCGTTCGATAAGGAAGGTGACCTTGGGTCAGTACCTCACAGTCCCAGCTGGTCCATTCGTTCTGTGAGCCGTCCCTCAGAGAACAGCAGGTCGTCCGCATCCTTCCTGTTTGCCCGCCAGCTCTTGACGAAACTCTGGTCGCCCCGCTCCGCGGATACCGCATCCGCAAGGGCCTCGCCGCCGGGCAGGTTCTTCGGGAAGAGCGCGTAGACCGGATCTGCGAATGCCTTGTCGGGGTCGATCCAAGTCCAGCCCCGATCACGGAAGAAGTCGATGACGTCCCCGAGAAATAGACCGTTCAGCAGGCGGCTGTGCATGAGGATCACGTGGGGGATCTCCCGACCGAAGACCTGGCGGCTCCATGCGTCGTAGAAGCGGGCGCAGGCCCAGAGGTGCTTCAGGTACAGCTCACGATAGGGCGCCAGATCCGCTTGCGGGTCCTTCTCCAGACGCTTCCGGAGGCGCTCGTCCAGCAGCCAATCGGCGCTATCGATGCTCACGTGACCGATACCTATGCCCCGCATCTTCAGGAAGGCGTAGAAACTGTCCCGCTTGGCCGAGGTGTTTCCTGCACGCAGGAAGGGATAGCGGTAGCGCCGCGTGAACCCCGGCAGATCCCGGATCAGTGCCTCCCCCTGCAACACGTCCCCTTCGTAGGCTTCCAGGCTCACCTCAGCCCAGTTCAGGTCCCAGTGGCTGTAACTGTGGTTGGCGATCAGGTGCCCTGCCTCGCCCCAAGCACGGAGGATGCTGCGTCCTTCGGGCGTGTCACCACCGTTCACTCCGTTGACGAAGAGGATGGCCCGAACCTTCCGGACCCCAAGGGCCTTTCGCATGGCCTCGTGCTGGGCCGACGCCGCCAGAAGGGGAGAAGGACGCAGGAAGGGCGCATCATCCAGGCTGAGGGCCACCTGCTGCGCTGAAAGGGGCCACGCCAGCAGAACCAGGAAAAGGGTATGTCTCAGCAAGGTGGCTCCAAGATTCCATTGCCAGGATGCCCGCATTGGCCACAATCGTCCCATGCGCATCGCAGCAGTCGACGTCGGATCAAACTCCATCCACATGGTGGTAGTGGAGGCGGATCCCATGGGCGGCCAGCATGTGCTGGCCAGGGACAAAGCCATGGTGCACCTGGCCCGGGGGGAAGCCAGATCCGGCGAGATCGGCCCCGAGGCCTTCCGGGCCGGCCTGGAGGCCCTGGCCCAGATGGCGAAGACCATCCGGGATTTCAGCTGCGACACGATCATGGCCTGCGGCACCGCCGCCCTCCGGGATGCGAAGAACGCCCAGGCCTTCGTGCTCGAGGCCGAGAAGCTTGGCATTCCCATCCAGGTGATCTCGGGTGAAGAGGAGGCCCGCCTCATCCACAAGGCCGTGTCCCATGCCATCCCCTTCCCCCCGGAACCCGTGACCCTGATGGACATTGGCGGGGGGAGCACGGAACTGACCTGGGTCGAGGGCGGGCGGGTGGCCGCCAGCATCTCCCTGCCCTGGGGCCTGCAGCGCCTGGCGGACGCCGCCCAGACTGCCAATCCGCCCAGCGCCGGAGACCTCAAGCGCCTGCGCAGGATGATCCGCAGGATCCTGAAAAAGGCCCGCAAGGATCTGCCTTCAGAACTTCCTGAACCCACTCTGATTTTCGGGACCTCGGGAACCCTGGAGGACCTGGCCAAGGGCGCTGCTGCCGGCCAGACCTTCACGGTCGAGCAGCTTCGGGACTTCGTGCTGAAGCTCTGGCATGGGGATACCGAACAAAGGGTGGAGCGCCTGGGTGTGGATCCCAAACGGGCCGAGGTCCTCCACGTGGGCGCCATCTGGGCCCTTTCCCTGATGGAATGGCTGGGAGCGCCACCCCTGCGCCACCTGCCTGTGGGCTTGAGGGAGGGCATGATCTGGGAGGCCCTCAAGCACGGCGGCGCCGCCATCCCGCCCCTGGCGGACCGGCGGAAGGCCTCCATTCAGCAGCTGGCGGCTCGCCTGGATCCGGATCCCGGCCACAGCCACCATGTGGCCCGCCTCTGCGACGAGTTGTTCACTTCCCTCCAGCCCTACTTCGAGCTGGGCGATACGGAGCGCCAGTGGCTGGCCTACGCGGCCCGGCTGCACGACATCGGCTTCTCCATCTCTGAAAAGGGGCACCACAAGCACGGGGAGTACTTGATCCGGAACGCCACCCTGCCCGGCTTCTGGCCCGAGGAGATCGAGCTGCTGGCCCAGGTGGTGCGCTTCCACCGGGGCAAGCCCCCCCACCACGCCAAGCATGAGGCCTTCCGCGCCCTGGCCCCCTGGCACCGCCAGGTGGTGCGCAAGCTGGCGGCCATCCTGAGGGGCGCGGACGCCCTGGACCGGCGGCGCAAACAGGCGGTCCGGCACCTGGCCATTGAAGTGGATGACCAGCGCCTCAACGTCATCCTCGACGCGGCGGGGGAGGTGGACCCAGAGATGGAGGCCTTCCTCGACAAGGGTGCCTTGCTCGGAACCCTGCTGGACCGACACATTGAAGTCACCGTACTCTGATTCCTCATGACCCTGGACGAACTCATCAACGATTGGAACGGCCTCCCGGCCAGGGATGGCCGGGTTCCACTCCTGAATGACGAGACCCTGCGGGACGGCCTGCAGAGTCCCTCGGTCCGGGATCCCGACATCGCCGCCAAGCGCGACCTTACGCATCGGCTGGCGCGCCTGGGGGTGGATGCCGTCAACCTCGGCATGCCCAGTGCGGGCCCCAAGGCCTTGGCGGCGGTTCGTGCCCTCGTCGTTGAAATCCGCGACCATCGCCTGCCCCTCTCTGCCAATGTGGCGGTCCGGACGCTTGAGGCGGATCTGGTCCAGGTGGCGGAGATCCAGCAGCGTTCGGGAATGTCCCTCGAAGCCGGCGCCTTCCTGGGCTCCAGTCCCATCCGCATGGACGTGGAAGGCTGGGACCTGGACTTCCTGGTCACGACCGCCCGCAAAGCCATCGCCTTCTGCCACCGCCAGGAGGTCCCGGTGATGATGGTGACCGAGGACAGCACCCGCGCCCGGCCCGACGTGCTCAAGGCCATTTATTGTGCGGCCCTGGACGAGGGCGCCCAGTCCATCTGCCTGTCCGATACTTGCGGGCACGCCACGCCAGACGGAGTCCGTCGCCTTGTGCGGTTCATCAAGAACGAGGTGGTCAAGGACCGCTCGGTGCGCATCGACTGGCACGGCCACAATGACCGGGGCCTGGGCGTGGCCAATGCCATCGCCGCCTTCGAGGCCGGTGCCGACCGGCTCCACGGCACCATCCTCGGCATCGGCGAGCGCTGCGGCAACGTGGCCATGGACCAGCTCATGATCAACCTGCACCTCATGGGCTTCCCCAAGGGCGATCTGTCGGATCTGCCGGCCCTGGCGGACCGGGTGGCGGAGTTGTGCGACGTGGAGATCCCCGCCAACTATCCTGTGCTCGGCCGGGATGCCTTCCGCACGGGCACGGGCGTCCACGCCGCCGCCATCGTGAAGGCCTTGCACCGCGGCGACGTGGAGCTGGCCGACGCGGTCTACTCCGGTGTTCCCGCCGCCCTGGTGGGCCGCCGCCAGGAGATCGAGATCGGGCCCCTGGCCGGGCACAGCAACGTCGTCTACTGGCTCGACATGAATGGCTATGATCCCACCCCTGACCGGGTGGACCGCATCCTCCAGGTCGCCAAGAACAGCCCCAGGATCCTCACCGAGTCGGAGATCCGGGCGGTGCTGTAAAAGGGTTTAAAAACCGACGATGGCGGTGGTTTGCCAAGCTCGTCATGCCAGCCCGACCACGTCTCCGGCGCTCAGCCGCTGGATTCCGCCGGCGGTGGTCACCTTCAGGCGTCCATCCGGTTCCCAGCCCAGGCAAGTGCCCGCGCCATCCTCCCAGCGCATGGCCAGACCCGGTTCCGGCCAGCGGAAGACGGGACGGATATCCCGGCCCAGGTCCTGCCACGCATCCGCGATTGAAAGGGCCAGATCGACGGGGCAAGGGGGGGGCAGCCCGAGTTCCTTCAGGCTCGCCGGAGGAATGGCCCGGTCGGGGATCGTGGGGGCCTCAATCAGGTTCACGCCCAGCCCCAGAATGAGCCGATCGCCGAGCTGTTCCCCGATGATGCCGCCCAGCTTCACCAGGCGGCCCGCCTTCCAGGCCACAAGGTCGTTGGGCCATTTCAGGCCCAGGGTGCGACCTTCCGGGTCAAGGACTCGAGCGGCAGTGGCCATGGCCCGCTGGAGCACCAGCCCGGGCGGCACGCCTTCGGGCGAAGGCAGGGCCGCGGACATCCAGAGCCCCGCCCCGGCGGCGCTTTCCCAGCGGTTGCCCTGGCGCCCCCGGCCCTCGCTCTGGCGATCCGCCATCACCACGCAGAAACCCAGCTGGGGGTTCCGGCGCACAAAGGCCTGGGTGGAATCCACCACTGACAGACGGATCAGGGGCCGGTCCATTCCGCTATTTCCGTCCGCCCTGGTTCCGGAACCAGAGGATGCGCAGGCCATCCAGGGTGAGGTCCGGGGCGATGTGCTTGATGTGCTTGGTGTGGGGAGCGATGACCCTGGCAAGGCCGCCCGTGGCTGCCACCCGGGAATCGGGAAATTCCGCGAGGAGCCGGTCCAGGATGCCGTCCACCATGCCCACGTAGCCGTAGAAGATGCCCGATTGCATGGCCTGCACGGTGTTGCGTCCCACCAGGCGGTCGGGCTCGGCGATCTCCACTCGGGGCAGGCGGCTCGCCCGCTGGAACAGCGCATCGGCGCTGATCTTAAGGCCCGGGCAGATGAGGCCACCCAGGTATTCCTTCTTGGCATTCACCACATCGAAGGTGGTGGCGGTACCGAAGTCCACCACGATGAGGGGTGCCCCGTACATCTCGATACCCGCCACCGCATTCACCAGCCGGTCCGCCCCCAGTTCGGTGGGGTTGTCGATGAGCACCTTCACGCCGGTCTTCACACCGGGTTCCACATAGAAGGCGTCCACCCCGAAGAAGGTCCTGGCCAGGCTCATCATGACCGGGTGCAGGGGCGGCACCACGCAGGAGATGGCCACATGCTTGATCTGGCTGGCCTCGATGCCCTCGTGGCGCATGAGGGCGAGGGCGGAAACTCCGTACTCATCCACCGTGCGCTCCCGGCTGGTGGCCAGGCGCCAGGAATGGAGGAGGGGCGACTCCGGTCCCTTTGACAGTTCGTACACCCCCAGCACCACGTTGGTGTTACCCACATCCACGGCTAGAAGAAGACTCATGGCCACTCCGAATCTTCCAGCATCGCCGGAGGCGATCCCTGCCGCCACCCCCTTGTGATGCCGATTCCGTTCACCCTGGTTAGGCTGGGTCTGCTTCCAGGAGCCCCACATGCCTCGCACCATGATCGAGCCCTTCCGCATCAAGTCGGTCGAACCCATCCGCATGACCAACGCCCAGGAGCGCCTGGGCATGCTGGAGGCCGCGAAGCTGAATGTCTTCAAGCTCCGGGCCGAAGATGTGCTCCTGGACTGGCTGACGGATTCAGGTACTGGGGCCATGAGTTCGGCCCAGTGGGGCGCCATCATGGTCGGCGACGAAAGCTATGCGGGGGCCAAGAGCTTCTACCGGCTGGAGGCCGTGCTGCAGGACATCACCGGAATGGACCACTTCATCCCCACCCACCAGGGGCGGGCCGCCGAAAAGGTGCTGTTCAGCGCCGTCTGCAAGGCAGGCGACCTGGTGCCCAACAACTGCCACTTCGATACCACCAGGGCCAATCTGGAGTTCAACTGCGTGGAGGCGGTGGACCTGGTGATCCCCGAGGGCCTCCAGCCCAGCCTCATCCATCCCTTCAAGGGCAACATCGATCTGGCCCGCCTGGAGGCGGTGCTCAAGAAGGAAGGAGACCGCATCCCCTTCGGCATGCTCACCGTCACCAACAACACCGGCGGGGGCCAGCCGGTATCCATGGCGAACATCCGCGGCTGCGCGGCGCTCCTGAAAAAGTTCGGAAAGCCCTTCATCCTGGATGTGTGCCGCTTCGCCGAGAACGCCATGTTCATCAAGCTCCGGGAGGACGGCTACCAGGACACCCCCATCCGGGCCATCTGCCAGGAGATGTTCAGCTACGCGGACGGCTGCACCATGAGCGCCAAGAAGGACGGACTGGTGAACATCGGCGGCTTCATCATGCTGCGCAGCGACGAGTGGCTGGATCCCGTCCGCAACATGCTCATCCTCACCGAGGGCTTTCCCACCTATGGCGGCCTGGCGGGGCGGGACCTGGAGGCACTGGCCGTGGGCCTGGAGGAAGGCATGGATGAGGCCTACCTGCGCTACCGCCTGCGCACGGCTGAGTACCTGGGCGAGAAGCTGGAGGCCGCCGGCGTGGGCTTCGTGAAGCCCACCGGGGGCCACGCAGTCTACATCGACGCCAAGACCGTGCTGCCGGACATGCCCGTGGCCCACTACCCGGCCTGGGCCCTCTGCAATGCACTCTATCTCGAAGGCGGCATCAGGGGCGTGGAGATCGGCTCCGTGATGTTCGGCAAGCACCTCGAGGATGGCACGGAGACTTACCACAGCATGGAACTGGTGCGTCTGGCCTTCCCGCGCCGCATGTATACCCAGAGTCACTTCGACTTCGCCGCCGAGGTCATCGAGGAAGTAAAGGCCAAGGCGAAGGAGATCAGGGGCGTCAAGATCATCAAGCAGAGCAAGTACCTGCGGCACTTCACGGCGGAGCTGGCCTGGGTCTAGGACGTATGATGGACGGAACCACCGCCCACCTGGAGTTCCAATGACCTCCGCCGCGATCGAAGCCCTCTTTGCCCGCCAGCAGACGGCCCGGTGGCGGGTAGCGGCCACGTCGGCGGATCAGCGCAAGGCCAAGCTGCGGGCGCTGCTGGAGGCTGTCATGGCCCAGCGCGCCGAGGCTCAGGCCGCCCTGGCGGCGGATTTCAGAAAAGCGCCGGAAGAAGTTGATCTCACGGAGCTGTATCCCGTCATAGGTGAGATCAAGGATGCCCTGCGCCACCTGCCCCGCTGGATGAAGCCCCGGAAGGTGCCCACACCCATCGGGCTCTTCGGCAGCGCCAGCACCATCCGCTACGAGGCCCGAGGGGTGGTGCTCATCATCAGCCCCTGGAACTACCCGATCAATCTCACGCTGGGCCCCCTGGTCTCAGCCCTGGCCGCCGGCAATTGCGTGATCATCAAGCCTTCCGAGTTCACGCCTCACACCACCGCCTTCCTGCGCCAGCTGCTGGCCGGGCTCTTCCCCGAAGAGGAAGTGGCCCTGGTGGAAGGGGACGCCGAGGCCGCCCAGGCCCTGCTGGCCCTGCCCTTCGATCATGTCTTCTTCACCGGAAGCCCCGCCGTGGGCAAGGTGGTGATGAGGGCCGCAGCCGAGCACCTGGCCTCCGTGACGCTCGAACTGGGCGGCAAGTCCCCAGTGCTGGTGGATGCGGACGCCAACCTGGAAGAGGCCGCCCGCAAGATCGCCTGGGGCAAGTGCCTCAACGCGGGCCAGACCTGCCTGGCGCCGGACTACGTGCTGGTTCATGAGCGCGTCCACGATTCGCTGGTCGAGGAATTGAAGAAGGCCATCATCGGCTTTTACGGGAGCGACGCGACCACGCGCAAGGCCAGCCCCGACTTCGCCCGGATCATCAACGAACGCCACCATGCCCGCCTGCTGAGGTTGCTGCGGGAATCCAAGGGCATCACGGTCTTCGGTGGCGAAGTGGACGCGGCCATGAACTACATCAGCCCCACGCTGATGACGGAAGTGGACCCGGCCTCGCCCCTCATGCAGGAGGAGATCTTCGGCCCAGTACTGCCCATCTTGAAGGTGGCGGACATGGATGCGGCCGTGGCCTTCGTGAACGCGAGAGCCAAACCGCTGGCTCTCTATGTCTTCAGCGGAAACACGCACCAGGCAGAGGGCCTCATCGCCCGAACTACCGCCGGCGGCGGCTGCATCAACGACACGGTCATCCACTTCGCCCACACGGGCCTTCCCTCCGGCGGCGTGAATACCTCAGGTTTCGGCAAGGCCCATGGCTTCTATGGTTTCGAGGCCTTCTCCAACGCCCGGGGCACCCTCCGCCAGCACACCCGGTTCTCCGCCATCCAGCTCATGTACCCGCCCTTCACTGGATTTGTGCGGAAATTGATCGACCTCACACTCAAATACTTCTGACCAGAAAAAGCTGGCCGCAGAAAGCGAGAAATCTCGCGAAGGTCGCGGTAAGGAAGGGCCTACCCTTCACCTGCGTTTTCACTGTGTCTTCCGCGACACGCTAGCGCTGGGCTTCCTCCAGGGCCCCCTGGGCAGCCTCCCAATCGCTCATGGCGTAAGCGAGATCCGCCTCCAGGGCCTTCTGAGCGTCCAGCTTGGTACTGAAGGCCTGCCAGTCAGTGGGGTCCATGGCGGCAAGCTCCTTCTGCAGGTCCGCCAGCTTTATTTCCAGATCGGCCACGTTGGCCTCGGCTTCGGCCACCTGGCGTTCGAAACGCTTCACCGCGCGCTGTTTGTCCTTGTCGATGGGAAGGGCCTTTGCAGGCTTTGCTTCGGAGCTTTGCTGCTTCGCCGAGGGGCTGGGCCTTGCCTGCGGCGAAGCGAGCTTCTTGCTTGGTTCGGGTTTCTTGGATTCATCGGGTTCCTGGCTGCCGGCCTCGTCTTCGCTGCCGAGATCGAGATCGACCCAGGCCTGGTGATCTTCGTAGCCGCCTTCGCGGAACTCGGCCTTGCCTTCGTGGATGCGCAGCAGCGAATCCGCCACGCGACCCAGCAGGTAGCGGTCGTGGGTCACCACGATGGCAGCGCCCGTGAAGCTGAGGATGGTGTCCTCCATGGCCTCCATGCTGGGGATGTCCATGTGGTTGGTGGGCTCGTCCAGCAGCAACAGGTTCACGCCGTGGCGGATGAGAGTAGCGATGCTGAGCCGGGCCCGCTCGCCGCCGGAGAGCGCTGTCACGGGCTTATCCACTTCATCGCCCCGGAACTGGAACTTGGCCAGGAAGCCCAGCACGTCCTGCCTTACCGCCATGGGCGTCACCCCGTGGATCTGCTGAAAAACGGTATTGCGGGGATCCAGGTTCCGGTGGTGCTGGTCGAAGTAGCCCACCTTCACCTGGCTGCCCAGGCGGGCCTGGCCGCTGATGAAGGGAATCTCCTCGGAGATGGCCTTCAGCAGCGTGGATTTGCCGGTGCCATTGAGACCCACGATGCCCATCTTCTGGCCACGTTTGATCTGGAGCTGCTCCAGGGGCGCGTAGAGGGGCTGGCCGTCCCAGCCCACACTGGCGTTCTCCAGCACCAGGGCCACATCGCCGCTGCGCGTGGTCTCAGGGAAGCTGAACTTGATCTTGCGGCGGTCCCGCAGAGGTTTCTGGATGCGGTTCAGCTTGGAGAGGTGGGTGCGGCGGCCCCGGGCCTGCTTGGTGTTCTGGCCGGCAATGTTGCGCCGGATGTACTCTTCCTGGTTCTTGATGTAGGCCTGCTGCTGCTCGAAGTGGCGTTCCAGGAGTTCCAGCTCCTGTTCCTTCTTCTCCATGAACTCCGAGTAGTTTCCCTCGTAGCTGCGGGAGCGGCCCTGCTCCAGCTCCAGGATCTCCGTGGCAATCTTGTCCAGGAAGTAGCGGTCATGGCTGATGACAGCCACCGTGGCATCCGTATCCTGAATGAACTGTTCCAGCCAGCGCAGGCTGGGCAGATCAAGATGGTTTGTAGGCTCGTCCAGCAACAGCAGGTCCAGTCCCTGGAGGATGGCCTTGGCCAGCATTACGCGGCATTTCTGGCCACCGGAGAGGGTCTCCACCTGGCGCTCGAAGTCCGCTGCGCTGAACCCCAGGGATTGCAGGATGCTCTCAGCCCGGGCACGGATGCTGAAGCCGTCGAGATGCTCAAAGGCCTCGGTGACCTTCTGGTAGCGCTCCATGACTTCGGTGAGGTCGGCGCCCGCTTCGCCCATGCGGTGTTCCAGGTCTCGCATTTCGTGCTGCAGACGCTCCACGTCGCCGAAGGCCGCCAGCGCCTCCTCCAGCACGCTGCCGTCGGTCTCAGGGATCAGGTCCTGGGCATAGTGCCCCATGCGGATGCCGCGCTCCTTTGTGGGCCGCACCACGGTGCCGCTGTCGGCTTCCAGCTGGCCCAGCAGCAGCTTGAAGACCGTGCTCTTCCCTGCCCCGTTGCGCCCGATGACGCCCCAGCACTCGCCCTCCTGGATGGCCCACGTGACATCCTTCAGCACCTCCTGGGGGCCGAAGCGCAGGTCAACGTGGTTGAGGGATGCCAGCATCGAGACAGCTTTCAGGTTTCAGCAAGAAGGCCACCTTGCGGTGGCCTTCTGTTTGGTGGAGCCAATCGGGATCGAACCGACGACCTCTTGCATGCCATGCAAGCGCTCTCCCAGCTGAGCTATGGCCCCA
>CAISFO010000023.1 GCA_903884655.1 uncultured Holophagaceae bacterium
CTATCTCGCGGAGTTCCAGTGGCGTTTCAACCGCCGCTTCGACCTTGCCTCGATCCTTCAACGTCTCCTCCGTGCCGCCACTCTCACTTCGCCCATGCCTCACGACCTCCTGGTTTTGGCGGAACCAGCCCGATAATCAGGACAAGCGTTAACCTAACCTTCAATCTCCTCAGGCCGCACGTTCAAGTATTCTCAAGTCGCCTGTCTCAACCAGGGTGTCGTCATGAATAAGCATTGGAATTGGAAGTCGACGACAGGATTCCTGGGTTGTGCCCTGGTCTCGGCCCTGCTCTTGCTGGGCTGTGGCGGTGGCGGCTCGAAAACCGGCGCCATCCAGTACTACGGCAACTACCATCCGGCAGGCTGGGTGGGCACCGCGCCTGCCGATCCCGGCAACCATGCGGGCCAGGCCGTGGCGAGCATCGACACGTGCACCAAGTGCCATGCGATCTCGATCATCCAGGTCGGCAGCGGCGTGCCCACCTGCCTGACCACGGGCTGCCATCACCAGGCCGCTCCCGGGTTCTCAGCACCGGCACTCCACGGGGTGCGCGCCAAGATGGCCGCCAGCCCAAGCACCGGCGGCAGTCTCGTGTCCTGCCAGATCTGCCACGCCTCCAATTTTAGCGGCGGCCCTTCCGCCAATGCCTGTTTCTCCTGCCATGGCGTCCAGGCGCCGCATCCACCCAAGCCCTGGCGCACGTCGGCCGGATCCCTCTACAGCCACACGACCACGGATCCCTCCAACGCCGCCGCCTGTGCCCAGTGCCACTACCCAGGCTCGCCCAGCAACCCCGTCGGCCATCCTTCGACGCCCGCTCCTGCGGGCACCCAGCCCGGGTGCTACAACGCCACGCTCTGCCATGGTGCCAACACCGCGCCGCACCCCGTGCCCTTCCTGACGGGCCAGACGGACTCCAACGGGAATGGGCACCTGACCGTCACCGCCACCGCCTTCGCCGCGGATTGCGCCACCTGTCACAGCTACAGCGGGACGTCGCCACGGGCTTCCGCCCCGCTCTGCAATGTTTGCCACAAGCTGGGGGATCCCACGGGGTCCGGAACCAATGCCGGAACCTGCCTCTCCTGCCATAGCGGTACCGCCGGAATGACCAAAGGGCCCGGAGGCTCGAGCTTCCCCAGCCAGGCCGGGGCCCACCTCAAGCACATGAACCTGGCCACCCAGCTGACCTGCGACACCTGCCACGCGGGTGCGGGAACGGGCAGCACCACCCACTACACGAATGCGGACCTGCGCCTGCCCAATCCGCCCACAGGGCCGGCCCCCGTGGTGATCGATGCCGTCTTCACGCCTCTCAATGGAACTGCCCCCACCTTTACTGGCGCTTCGCTCACCTGTTCCAACGTGAGCTGCCACGGTGCCCAGACCACACCGAGCTGGCAGAACGGCACCATCAATTCCGCGGTCCAGTGCACGGCCTGTCACGGGGTTGCTGCTACGGCTGGAACCATCACCCAATACAACGATGCCTTCGGCCGCCACAGCCAGGGGTCTCACAACGCCGCGAACGTGGTCAATGGCATCGCCTGCACCACCTGCCACAACATGGCCAACAATTCACCCGGGGCTTTGGCCCACTTCAAGTACCTCAATACCACGGCCGTGGACGGCACCGGCACCGGAACACCTTCAGACCAGATGCCCAGCGGCACCATCGTCTTTGATCCGGCCATCGTTTTCCCAACAGGAACCAACACGGTCGGAACCTACGCCGTGACTAGCGCCACACAAGGAAACGGCGGCTGCGCCCTGAGCTGCCATTCACACATCCATGCTGGTTCGCCTCTCGATACTTGGCAATCCAGCGGGGCCCCGCACCCAGTGCCGTTCCTGTCCACCAGCGCACCCGATACCCAAGGCAATGGGCATATGACCGCCACGCTGAGCACCTTCTCGGCAGATTGCAGCACCTGTCATGCCATCAGCGGGACATCACCAAATCCCAGCGCGCCCGCATGTCAGATCTGCCACAAGCTGGGTGATCCAACGGTGGCATCGACCGGTGTCGGAACCTGCGGATCCTGCCATTCGGGCCCCTCCGGGCTGCCCTTGGGCCCGACCGGCGGCAGCTTCCCCAGCATCGCCGGGGCGCACAACACTCACATGACCCTGCCCACGGCATTGACGTGCGCGACCTGTCATGCGGGCAGCACCAGCGGCACCGCCACCCACTATGCGAACGCGAACGCCCGGACCACCACTCCGACCGGGCCGGCCACCGTGACCTTCGATCCCGCCTACAACGCCAAGAGCGCCGGAACCGCGGTGTTCAACGCCTCCGCGGATACCTGCTCCAACACCACCTGCCATGGCGGGCAGACGACGCCCGTCTGGACCAGCACCACCAAGATCACCACCCAGTGCGCGCTCTGCCACAAGGTCAACGGAGGCACCACCAGCTCCCAGTACAACGATGCCACCGGGCGCCACTCTTATGGCACCCACGCCCAGGCCGCCGCGGCAGACTGCACCATCTGCCACGACATGACCTCGGCCAACCCAAACCTCGGGGCCGTGAACCACTTCGCCCAACTCAACCTCCATGCCCTCACCAGCCCCACCAAGCTGCCCAGCGGCACGGTCGTGTTCAAGAGCACAACCAACTTCCCAATCATCAACCCCGGCAGCCCCGCCTACGTCATCAATCCTGCGGCCTCCCTGCCCGAGGGCGATGGTGGCTGCGCCCTGACCTGCCATACCCAGCCCCACACCGCCACCTCCACGGCCAACCACTGGGCGGCAGCGCAGGGGTCAGGTGGGGCAGCCCACCCCGTACCCTTCCTGAGCACCAGTAAGAGTACCGCTGGCAACCCTCATCAGGCTGTGACCCTTGCCCAGTTCACTGGGGATTGCGCCACCTGCCACGATCAGACCGTCACCGCGGGCAGCACCAAGACCGGCCCGGCGTGCACGATCTGCCACACGCTCGGCTCGCCGCTCACGACGGGACTTGGGGTTGGCACCTGCCTCTCCTGCCACACCGGCGCCAACTTCACAACCGTGGGCCCCACGGGCACCGCCTGGCCGAACCTGGCCGGCGCCCATCCCAAGCACATGGCCCTGCAGACTTTCACCCGGACCACACCCGCCCTCGTCCTCACGACCACACCGGCCTCGGCCTACGTGGATTGTGAAGCCTGCCACGTGGGTTCCGTGCCCTACGACCCCGCCCAGACTCACTACAGCAACGCCAACAAGCGGCTGGCCACGCCGGTGACCACTGGTCCCGCCACCGTGTCGGTTGATCCTATCTTCAATTCCCAGGCTTCCGTGGCAGGCTATACCACCAGCAATACAGCCTTCACCTGCAGCAACATCAGCTGCCATGGCGGTCAAGTGACGCCCGGCTGGCAGACGGGAACCAATCCCGTGAATGCGACCACCTACTGTATTGCCTGCCACAAAGTCCAGACTTCCAGTGGCGGAGTGGTTACCAACCCCGAGTACAACGATGCCACCGGTCGCCACACCATGAGCGAGCACAGGCAGACCTGCGACTACTGCCACAGCATGACCGTGGCAAAACCCGGAGCCCAGAATCATTTCAAGTATCTGGATACCACATCCGTCAGCGGAGTCAGCGGCACGCCTTCCGACCAGTATCCGAGCGATACGATCCTGTTCGGATCCAGCGTCACCGGAAACAAGACCTACACCGTGACCTCCAGCACCCAGGGGAAGGGCAATTGTGCACTGATCTGCCACGGCCAGACCCACACCACCAATACATGGAATTGAACCTAATCCGCAGCCACTCCCACCACCACTTTGGAGGATCCATGAACCGCATCACCCTTGCCGCCCTGCTCCTCGCCGGAGCCTCCCTGATGGCAGGCGACAATGC
The DNA here is from genome assembly GCA_903884655.1 of uncultured Holophagaceae bacterium. Taxonomy (GTDB): domain Bacteria; phylum Acidobacteriota; class Holophagae; order Holophagales; family Holophagaceae; genus Geothrix. The sequence goes on from CAISFO010000023.1 coordinate 3,867, forward strand.
AAAAGACCTGCCCAAGTTCTCGGGCAGCGACTACCAGAAGTACTGGAACGATGCCTGTGCCCGCTGCCACGGCGCCAACGGCAGCGGCCGCGACAACAGCGGGAAGCCCCTCCCGGACAACGGCTTCGATTTCACCGACAGCCGCAAGGCCAACAAGAAAAAGGACAGCGATTGGATCAAGATCACCATGGATGGCAAGGACAAGATGCCCGCCTTCAAGGACAAGATGTCCCAGGCTGATGTCGAGAAGATGATCCCCATCATGCGCAAGTTCGCGGCCAAGTAGAAACTCTGGAGAACCGATGACAAGACGGACCGCCCCTCTGCTCGCCTGCGCTCTCCTGGCCGGGGGGGCGCTCCACGCCGAATCATCCGAATATCCGCTGGTGATCAACCTGCCCAGCGCCGAGCGCATGCAGTACTGGGATATCGGAGTGGTGTTCACCCACCGCTTCATCCAGCCGGTGAAGGATCATGGCAAGGATGCCTATGGCCTGGATGGCTTCACCTATGCTGGCGTGGGCTTGACCTTCGGCATCAAGTCGATTCCCGGACTGAATGCCTTCATCTACCGCACCACGGACAACAAGACCTTCAGCGTCGGCCTCCAGGAGCAGGTGCTGAACGGAGACCGGGTCCGCATGGCCGTTCGCCTCGAACGGTTCGACGAGGTGGTGAAGGAATCCATCACACCCCTTGGCAAGATCGGCATCAGTGGGGAAGTGCTCCAGGTTCCCACCGAGATCTTCATCACCGACGACATCATCTTCTCCCTCGTGCCGAGCTATGTCTCGAAGACCACCACCGGCGACACGGTGCTGCTGGATACGACCGGGGCTCCGCTGAATTCCAAGCCCAGCAAGGGCGGCGTGTTCAATGTGGGAATCGGCCTGCGGGCGAACGTGACGGAAAAGCTCTCCCTCGTCAGCGAATACTATCCCCGGCCTTCCAAACTATCCAAGGCGGCGCCTGGTGGCCTCACCGACGGCACGACCTACCAGAACGGCTTCGCCGCCGGGCTTTCCTACAAGACCTTCAAGCACCGGTTCTCGGTCTTCGGCACCAACGCCAGCGGCACCACCGACAACCAGGTGATGAGCGGGGACTACGGCGGCGGCCCTCGGCCCTCGGCCCGCTGGGCCCTCGGCTTCAATGTGGCCCGCGTCTTCTAGTCAGGGAGCCCCATGACCGCGTCCCCGCTGCTTGAGTTCATCGCCCGGGAGCACCCGGCTTTCGTCCATGTGCCGTTAGGCCTGGTGGCGGCGCTTCCGCTGGCCATGCTGGCCTCCTTCAGCCGCAAGAACGCCAAGATGCTGGTGGCGACGTCGTTCTTCATTGCCATCCTCGGGTGGCTGGGCAGCACGGTCGCCCTCTTCAGCGGCCTCATCTGGGGCCGCCAGATCAACCTGATCGCTCCTTCGGCTTACCTGCCTGTGGTGGCCAATGAGAAGCAGGTGCTCCAAAGGATCCTGCAGATCCACATCATGGCGGCGTTCGCGGGGTTCCTGGTGGGCGGGCTCTGCGTCTTTCTCCTGTGGCGGATCTGGCGCCGGGACTACCGCCAGCTTCCCGAGGGGATGGAACACCGCCATCATGCCGGTCGCCGGTTCTGGGAACGGGGGGTGGGTGCGCCAGCCCTCCTGCTGTCGGTGATCTGGCTAGGCAGCTGGGGCTTCAGCGGCAAGTTGGGCGGCATCATGGTCTTCGGCAACGAGGAAACCAACAAGGCCGCCGCGGAGGCCGAGAAGGCCAAGCGGAATGACGCCGAAGCCGAGCTGCCCATCCGGGCCCTGGACTATGCGAGCCTCGAGCCCGCGGAGAATGCTCCCGCTCGCAGCAAGGCCCATGGCGATCGCTGGCGGAGGGTCTGGGTGTCCGCCTCGGGCATCGACGCCTACAAGGCGGGCAAGGCCCTGCCACCGGGTGCCTATGCCGTCATGTCCACCTTCACGGACGAGAAGGGCAAGCCCAGCACTGAGCCGGGTCCCCTGTACATGAAGGAGACCAAGGCCGACGGCACCACGGCCTTTGCCTTCTATTGGGGCCGGGTTCCCACGGACCTCCAGAAGGAGTTCGGGAACCAGGACAGCGTCTACTGGCGCAGCCCCGATCCCAAGCTGGCCACCTGCCTGGGCTGCCACGAGAAGGGCGGCGCTTCAAAGTAAGCAGGGACCCAACGACCGGACTTGCCTCCATCCAGATCTGCCGGTCGCGGAAGTCACAGAAACGGCGGATGGGTTCAAGTTGTCCTTGTCCCTCTTCTGCGGCCTCCGCGATCCTTCAATGCTCTCCGTGACCAGCCTGGTTGGAGGTCATAGGGTCGCCTTCAGGGCGGCCAGGGCCTCGGGCAGGCCCGCCGGGTTGTTCCCACCACCCTGGGCCAGCTCCTTTTTTCCGCCTCCGCGGCCATTCAGGGCCGGCAGCATGGTCTTGAACAGGACGCCTGCGTCGTAGGGAAGATCCGGGGTCACGGCCACGAGGGCCGCCACCTTGTCCTCCGCAGTCTTGGACGCCAGAACGATCACGGCGCTGGCATGCCGTGTTCGGACCTGGTCCATGAACTCGCGCAGGGCATTGCCTTCCAGGCCTTCGACGAGCGCCGTGACGAAGGTGACGCCCTTGACCTGCTCCACCTGTTCGGCCTTGCCCCCGCCGCTGGCAGCCTTCAGCTTGGCCTCCTTCAGGTCCCGCTCCAGCTGGGCGATGCGCTGATCCTTGGCTGCCACCCATTCCGGCAGCGCCTCGCGATTGGCATTGGCCTGGCGGGCCAGCCCATGGATCATGGCTTCGTCAGACTGCAGCAGTTCCAGGGCCATCTCTCCGGCCACAGCCTCGATGCGCCGGACCCCCGCAGCCACAGCCCCCTCGGAGACGATCTTCACCACGCCGATCTCGCCGGTGTTGGGTACGTGGGTCCCGCCGCAGAGTTCCGTGGAGAAACCGGGCACTTTTACCACCCGTACCACGTCGCCATACTTCTCGCCGAAGAGGGCCATGGCGCCGGAGGCCAGGGCCTCTTCGATATCCATTTCCCGGACCTCGGTATCCACGGACTTCAGGGCCTGGACGGAGGCGAGCCGCTCGATCTCGGTGATCTGCGCGGGATCCAGTGGCGCGAAATGCGTGAAGTCGAAGCGCAGATGGGAGGCATCCACCACGCTGCCCGCCTGCTTGACGTGGGTGCCCAGCACTTCCCTCAGGGCGGCATGCAGCAGGTGAGTGGCCGTGTGGTGGGCGCGCACCCGCCGCCGGCGGATGGGGTGCACCAGGGCGTTCACCGCCATGTTTTCCACCAGGGCGCCCGTGACCAGAACCTTGTGGAGGTGGCGCTTCTGGGCCGGGGCCGTGCAATCCAGCACTTCCGCGTGGCCACCTTCGAAGCGAAGCTGGCCGGTGTCACCCACCTGACCCCCGGACAGGGCATAGAACGGGGTGCGGTCCAGAAGGACATAGCCGTCGCCGGTGAGCTGCTTCACCCGGAGGTGGTTCGCATCGAAGAGGGCCACCACATGGGCCTGGCTTTCGAGCTGGTCATAGCCCGTGAAGCGTGTGGGCGGAAGGTCTGCCAAGACGGCCAGATCCCCCGCCAGGCGCAGGTCATGGGCCTTCATGGCGGACCGGGCCCGGGTGCGCTGGGCGTTCAGCTCCTGCTGGAAGCCCGCGAGATCGGCGACGAGCCGGCGTTCCCGGCACCAGTCCTCCACCAGGTCCACGGGGAAGCCGTAGGTGTCGTAGAGGCGGAAGATGTCGGAGCCCACCAGGGTGCCCGTCGATACGTCACTGGCCTCGAGGATCTTCAGGCCCGCCGACAGGGTGTGGCTGAACTGCTGTTCCTCCCGGTGCAGGGACTTCTGGATCCGGCCCAGCTCCGCAAGCAGCTCAGGATACTGATCGCCCATGGCCTGGAAGACGGCGGGGGCCAATTCCGCGAAGAACAGGCCCTCGATACCGAGCTTGCGCCCGAAGCGCAGGGCCCGCCGCACGATCTTGCGCAGCACGTAGCCCCGGCCCTCGTTGCTGGGCACGACGCCGTCGTAGCACATGAAGGTGGCCGCCCGGATGTGGTCCGCCACGACCTGGGAGGCGGTGCGGTTCGCCAGCTCGTGGCGGTCCCCCGGCTTCACTTTGGCGGCCTTCCAGATGGCCTCGAAGATCGGCGCGAACAGATCGATCTCGTAGTTGGTGTCCACCCCCTGGAGGATGCTGGCCGTGCGTTCCAGACCCATGCCCGTGTCGATGCTGGGCTTGGGCAGCGGCGACAGGACGCCTTTGCCGTCGCGCTCGTACTGCATGAACACCAGGTTCCAGATCTCCATCACGCGGTCGCCCTCGCCATTGGGCGTGGCATCGCCAGGGATGTGGGCCCCCCGGTCGAAATGGAGTTCCGAGCAGGGCCCGCAGGGGCCGGTGTCGCCCATCTGCCAGAAGTTGTCCTTCTTGCCGAAGCGCATGATGCGGTCGGGGGGCACGCCCGCGGCCTTCCACAGGTTTTCGGCCTCGGTGTCCGCAGGCAGGCCATCAGCCCCCTCGAACACCGTGACCCACATCTTCGAGGGATCCAGTCCCAGGCACCCTCGGTCCAGGGGGCCGGTCAGGAACTCCCAGGCGAAGCGGATGGCATCAGCTTTGAAGTAGTCGCCGAAACTGAAGTTGCCCAGCATCTCGAAGAACGTGTGGTGGCGGGCGGTGAAACCCACCTGGTCCAGATCGTTGTGCTTGCCGCCGGCCCGGAGGCACTTCTGGCTGGTGGTGGCCCGGCTGTAGTCGCGGTTCTCCTTGCCCAGGAACACATCCTTGAACTGGATCATCCCGGAATTTGTCCACATCACCGTGGGATCATCCGCAGGGCCGATGACCGCGCTGGAAGCGACCCGGCGGTGCCCCTGCCGCTCGAAATACTGCAGGAATCGCTGGCGGAGTTCAGAGGTCTTCATGGGGAGTCCGGAGGGTCAGTTGATCGGAGGAAAGAAGCGCGGAACGGGTTATGCCCGTGCCGCGCGCGGGGGTTCCGGGGGTGTAGCGCGCAGCGCGGTCCCCCGGACAGCATTAATGCCTGAAGTGCCGCATGCCGGTGAAGAAGAGCCACACGCCGAGCTTCTGGGCGGCGGCGATGACCTCGTTGTCCCGGAGGCTGCCGCCGGGTTCGACGATGGCGATGACCCCCTGGCTGGCGGCCACTTCCAGCCCATCCGCGAAGGGGAAGAAGGCGTCGCTGCCCAGCACGGCGCCCCGGGTTCGGTCCCCGGCCTTGCGGCACGCGATCTCCACCGAGTCGACGCGGCTCATCTGGCCGGCCCCGATACCCACAGTGGCGCCATCCTTCACCAGCACGATGGCGTTGGACTTCACGGCCTTGGCCACCCTCTGCGCCAGCAGCAGGTCCTCGGCCTTGGGTGGGGTGTCGGCTCCGGTGGCCTTCACTTCCCAGTTTTCGAAGGGGACAAAGGCCTCGTCGGCCCCCTGCACCAGGTAGCCGCCGCCGATGGACCGGCTGTCCAGACCCTCGGCGCTCTGGGGCCACTGGTCCGGTGTCTGGAGGATGCGAAGCTGCTTCTTGGCGGCGAACACCTCGAGGGCCTCGCCGGTGAAAGCGGGTGCCAGGATCACTTCCCAGAAGTTCTGCGCCATGATCTTGGCCACTTCGACACCCACCGGGCGGTTGAAGGCCACGATCCCGCCGAAGGCGCTGACGGGATCGCCTGCCTGGGCGCGTATGAAGGCTTCCAGGGCATGGGGACCCTGGCCCACACCGCAGGGGTTGTTGTGCTTGACGATGACGCAGGCCGGGGCCGGGAACTGCCAAACGAGGCGGGCGCAGGCATCCGCATCGAGCAGGTTGTTGAAGCTCAGCTCCTTGCCCTGGTGCTGGTGGCAGGCCGCGATGCCCACGACAGGGCGCCCAGGCTGCACGTAGAAGGCGGCAGGCTGATGGGGGTTCTCGCCGTAGCGGAGCCCCTGCTTCTGGACCAGGTTCAGGCTGAGGTGGTGGGGCAGCTCCGAGGACTTCTTGGCGACCAGCTCCCGCTCCATCCACCCGGAGATCGCGGCGTCGTAGGCCGCCGTGCGCCGGAAGGCCTCCAGGGCACAGCGCCGGCGATCCTCCAGGCTCCAGGCTCCGGCCTGAAGCTTGTCGAGGTAGGGACCGTACTGCTCAGGATCCGTGAGCACGGTGACAGAGGCATGGTTTTTCGACGCACTCCGGATCATGCTGGGGCCGCCGATGTCGATCTGCTCGATGGCCTCGGCGGTGGTGACACCCTCCCGGGCGATGGTCGCCTCGAAGGGATAGAGGTTGATCACCACCAGATCGATGGGCTCGATGCCCTGGGTCTTGGCGTCGGCTACATGGTCGGGCAGGTCCCGCCGGAAGAGCAGGCCGCCGTGGATCCGGGGGTGAAGGGTCTTCACGCGGCCATCGAAGCATTCCGGGGCGCCCGTGTAGGTCGCCACCTCCTGGGCTTCCAGCTTGGCCTCCTGCAGGGCGCGCAGGGTCCCGCCGGTGGCCAGGATCCGCCAGCCCTGGGCCAGCAGCCCCTCCGCCAGCGGAAGCAGTCCCGCCTTGTCATACACCGAGATCAATGCCGTCGGCATGGTCGCCCCCTGAACCCTCGATTTTTCCATGCTCTCGACCGTTCCGGAAGCCTTCGATGTCCAAGCTTGGGTTCCGGAGGATCCGGCCGAAAAGCTGATAGCGGGAGGTCGCGATGGAAGTCCAGGTCGAAGTCCAGTTCACGGTCCAGCACACCCTGGATCAGCTGAAGGCCGAATTCGTCAAGCGGGGTCACATTCCCGACTGGAAGACGCCCGAGGATGGCGGCGCCCCCGATCTGTTCTTTGAGACCAAGCTGGTGAGCCTGACCCTGTCCACCGAAAAGGACCGGCTGGCCTGGTTCGTGTTCTCCCTGGAGGCCACGGGAGAACTGCGCCGCCGGGTGGTCCTCCCGAATGTGATCCCGGCCACAGTGAACGTGGATATCCCGGATCTGGAGGATTTCTTGGACTTCTGCCGCCGGTGCATGGTCGGGGCCGTGGGCCGGGGGTGAAGGGTCCACCGCGGGGGAGGCCGGGACCACCTTTACCTTCGCGGCCCCAAGCCCCATCCTGGTAGGCCTGGAGCGGGCCCATGCCGACGATCAAGATCAACGACGTTGAAATGAGCGTGAACCCCGGCACCCTTGTGCTGGACGCCTGCCGCAGTCTGGGCATCGACATCCCCCACTACTGCTACCACCCGGCCCTGTCGCCCGTGGCCACCTGCCGCATGTGCCTGGTGGACATCAAGGGCCAGCCCAAACTGGCCACGAGCTGCACCACCACGGTGCCGCCCGCGCCCAAGGACAACCCGAACGCAGTGGTGATGGAAGTCTTCACCAACACACCCGCCGTGGCCGACGCCCGGGCCGGCGTCATGGAATTCCTGCTCATCAACCATCCGCTGGATTGCCCCATCTGCGACCAGGCCGGTGAGTGCAAGCTGCAGGACTATTCCTACGCCTACGGCAGTGGCGACTCCCGCATGGCCGAGGTGAAGCGCCGGTACCGCTACGAGGACCTGGGCGCCAAGATCGTCATCGACAAGAACCGCTGCATCCACTGCACCCGCTGCGTTCGCTTCACCCGCGAGATCAGCGGAGGCGGTGAGCTCACCGTCGCCAACCGCGGCTCCCGTCTGGAAGTCACCACTTTCACGGGCAAGAGCATGGACCAGAACCCCTATGCCGGGAATGTGGTGGACCTCTGTCCGGTGGGCGCCCTCACCAGCCGCGACTTCCGCTTCCGCAAGCGGGTCTGGTACCTCAAGAGCGTGCCTTCCATCAGTCGCCATTCGGCCCTGGGCAGCCCCATCTGGATTGACCACGAGGGGAACCAGATCCACCGCTTCCGGCCGCGGCCCCTGCCGGGCAAGGAGACCACCCACTTCATCAGCGATGAGGAACGCTACGCCTATCCCCGCTACAACCGGTCCGGAAAGGCGCCGCTGCCCACCCTGAAGGGTGCGCCAGCCTCCCTGGATGCCATCCGCGAGGCCCTGCAGGCCGCGGGTCCAGTGGCCGTCATCGGCCAGGGCACCTTCGGCTGCGACGCCGCCCAGCGCTTGGGCGACTTGGCCACTTCGGAGGGTCTGCGCTACGGCAGTGGTGACAAGACCATTCCCATCGTCCTGCCCAAGTACCAGACCAGCGCCGACGGCATCCTGAACCGCCGCGGGTTCTCCGAACGGGGGTTCCGGTTCGGCGCCCTGGAGGAGCTCCTGGGGAAGGTCCAGAGCGGCGAAGTCAAGGCGGTGGTGCTGCTGCATGATGCCGCCTTCAGCAGCGTCCGGGAGAGCGAGTTGCTGGGGCAGCTCCTCGGAGCGTCGACCTTCAGCCTGGCGCTGGAAGTGGAAGCGTCCCCCCTGGGCCGCGCCGCCACAGCCTGGCTGCCCATCGCGAGTTTCGCCGAAGAGAGCGATTTCATCGTCAACCACGACGGTGAGCTCCGACGCTATCAGAAGGCCCTGCAGGCGCCCAAGGGGGTCCGCACGGTGCCGACCTGGGCGAAGGACCTGATCGCTGTACCCGCGGCCGTCTAGCCTCCGACGGGAGGGCTCATGTTCCTCCATGATGCACTGACCCGCAGGCTGGTGGACTACCTCACCGTCGAGCTGCCCACCTACCAGCGCCGAGTGCCCAATGATCTGGACCGGATGAGGGCTGAGCTCCGGCCGGGGGACGTCGTGCTGGTGGAGGGGAAATCCCGCATCAGCCGCATGATCATGACCCTCACCCAGAGCTCCTGGAGCCATGCGTGCATGTATATCGGCGATGCCCTCCTGCGCTGGGGCGGGCCCCAGGCGGAGGCGGCGCAGCGCGAGTTCGGCTCTGAGGTCGCGCACCTGATCCTTGAGAGCGACATGGTGGAGGGGGTGAGGGTCAAGCCGGTGGCCGAGTACGGCGACTACAACCTGCGCATCTGCCGGCCCCAGGGGCTTGGCGAAGAGGACGTGGAGCGGGTGGTGGCCGAGATGCTGCGTCACCTGGGCCTGCGCTACGACCAGCGCAACATCTTCGACCTGGGGCGCTACCTCACACCCTTCCATCTGCTGCCCGTGCGCTGGCGGCGACGGCCATTGTACCTGGGCAGCTCCAACAGCCGGGAAGTCATCTGCTCGGCCCTCATCGCCCGGGCCTTCTACCATGTGGGGTTTCCCGTCCAGCCCCTCGTCGGTGTCGCCGGAGGAGCCTCTCGTCGCACGGTGATCACCCGCCATCCCAGCTACATCATGCCGAGGGACTTTGATCTGAGCGCCAACTTCGACGTGTTGAAGCTCCACCTGGCGTCCACACAGATGCGGGCGTCCGAGGACGCCCGCATGCAGAAAGCCTCGTCAGGGTGAACGCTACTGCTTGACCACCTTCGCATCTTCGACGATGGCTGCGTAGGTGTAGCCCGAGCCGAAGTCCTTGTCGAGACGCAACACGCCCTTGATCGTCACCACATCCCCCTTGGCGGCGGAATCCTTGCTGGTGACGGTGATGTCATGGGTGCCCTTCCCGGCATCACCGCTGCCGTCCTGCAGGTGCAGCCAGTTCTTCCCCATGACGCCGGCGTTGTACTTCACCACCTTCCCGCGGATCGAAACGGTCTTCTCCTTCAGGCTGCCCTTCTTCGCCCAAACATCTGCCACGGTATGAGCGTCAGCACCGGTGGCCTTGTCGATCTTGCCCACTTCCACGGGGGCGGACACGGGTGTGCCCATCTGGGGTGTTGTGCCCGCCGGCCCGGCCGCAGGCGCGACTGCAGGAGCAGCCGGGGCAGCCGAGGCACCTGCGGGAGCCATGGTGCCGAAGAAGACTTCCGGGAACGTCCGGTTCAGGGTCTTGGATTCGAAGTTGCTCATGAGCATGGGATTGGCGATGGTGACTTCCGTGCCCTTCTCGACTTTGGCTTCGGGTACGGCGACCCACACCTCGCCGCGGGCTGTCTGGAGGCGCAGGTAGCAGTAGGGGGACGCATCGAGCCGCTCCAGGACCTTGCCGGCAAGAGCTTGGCCCGCGGCAGGGGCAGCCGCGGGTGCGGCGCCGGTGACCGGGGCGGCCACGATGGCTTCGGATTTGTTGGAGTGGCAGCCGACAAGGGCGGTGAGGGCGAGCAGCAAGGGGTAGGCGCGGCGCATAAAAAGAACTCCTTGGGAAACCGGGAACGGGCCGGGAAGTCTGAGACTAGAGCAATCATCCTATGACCAGGGACAAGGTGCACGCGGATGGGGCTGAAGCTTAGGATGCAAACAGCTCAGGAAGTGTTCCGGGCCGGGTCGTCCCAGAAAGGGTAGAAGCAGTACCACTGGCTGGGATGGCGGCGGATCAGGGCCTCCAGATCGGCCACATAGGCGCGCATGCCGGTTTCGATGGACGCCTGGCGCTCCCCCCGTCCCCCGAGGACCCGGATGGGCTCGCCAAAGTGGGCATGGAAGTGGCGATCTTCATCGGTGTAGAAGAAGCTCGTGACGATGGGGGCACCGGTCATGGCCGCCAGTTCCCAGGGGCCCCTGGGAAAGGGCACCTCTCGCCCAAAGAAGGGCACCGGCACCCCATTCAGGCTGAAGTCCCGGTCCCCCTGCATGCCCACCAGGGCGCCTTCCCGCAGGAGCTTCACCAGGGGGAGGGTCGAAAATCCTACGCCGTCCACCGGGATGCCCACTACCCCACCCTGGGCGCGCATGCCCTCCCGCAGCCGCTCCACGGCCTCGAAGTGGTCCGGCTTGTAAACCGCATGAACCTTGAGGTTGCGGGATCGAAGCAGGATGCCGCCCAGCTCAAAGTTGCCTGCATGGGCCGTGAGCAGGATCACCCCCTTGCCTTCGGCCATGGCCGCGTCGAAACGATCCATGCCCTCGATGTTGGCGAACTGGGTCAGGGCCGCCTCCACGGGCCGCTGGCCGTAAAAGAAGAAGTCCACCCAGGCCCGTGCGTGCTGGCGGACCATGTCCCGGGCCGTGCGATCGACCAGGGGATGGGTCGGCTTCAGGCCCACCACCTGCGCCGTGTTGGCCAGGATCGCCTCCAGGTATCGGGGCTGGACATCCATGAAGGCGTTGGCGATCTGGTCCGCAATGTCGTGGCCGCGTTCCCGGCGGGCGAAGGAACGGGCAGCGAAATGGAAGAGGGGAAAGAGGGATCCGAAGACCACCCCATAAAAGAGGTCCAGAACCTTGAGCTTGGTCTGCATCCGATCCTGCACGGCCTACCGCCACACATTCTGGTTGGGGTTGCGGTCATCCATTTCCTGCCACAGCCGCTGGAGGCTCTGCAGGCGCTCCGGGTATTCCAGGTCCAGGCGCTCCAGAGTGTCGTCATCCTCGGCGTCCCAGACGAGGGGATCCTCCAGCACTTCAGCGGGGAACTCGGGGAACACCTGCCCCAGCAGGCCCCGGTCGAAGCCACGCACGCTGAGGCTGCGGATGCCCGGCGTGTCCACCAGGGTGCCGCCGGTGCTCAGGGGCAGCCAGCGAGACGCGGTGGTGGTCTGCTTACCGGTGCCGAACTTGGTGAGGCCGCCCGTCTTCAGGGCCGCCTCCGGGTGGAGGGCGTTCACCAGGGTGCTCTTGCCCACGCCGCTGTGGCCGAGGAGAACGACAACCTGGCCCTTCACCAGCGCACGGAGCGGCTCCAGTCCCTCCCTCTTCAAGGCCGAGGTCTCATGGATGGGCACGCCCTGTCCCCGGAGAGGATCCAGTTCGGGCAGGGTGTCCTTCTTCGAGGCGCGGTCCCGCTTGGTGACCAGCACTCGAAAGGTGAGGCCCGCATCCAACGCCAGCACCTGGGCCCGCTCCAACAGGCCCGGACGCAGGGGGGGATCCACTACCGCCGCGCAGATCCACAGCTCGTCCGCGTTGGCGCAGATGAGCTGCCAGGGCTCGCGGTCATCCCCGCCGCCCCGCTTGAGCAGGGTCCGGCGGGGCATGATGGCGACCACCTGTGCCTCCGGGGAGCCCCCGTCCCCACGAACCGGAAGGCGGACGGGCAGGCTGGGATCGTCAGGCTCCACGGGCACGGCCGAATACCGGACCCGGTCCCCGCAGACCAGGCGGACGCCCTTGAGCTTGCCGCCCAGGGTGGCCCGCAGGACGCTGCGATCCGCCAGCTCCAGATCCACCCACTGGCTGTGGCGCTGGATCAGGGTGGCCTCGGGCAGATGCATCCAGGGACCCGGATCCGGGAGTTGGAGCAGGCTCTCGGCGTCGTGGGCTTCGATGCCGGTCTCCAGGCGTTCCGCGTGCTGTTGCCGCCGCTTGCTCTCGCCCGCCCGTTCCCGGGAGTAGGTGTCCCGGTGGTCCAGATCCTGGGCCTCCCGGCTCTGACCGAGGCGGAACTTGCGGGTCACGTGGCGGCCTTCCCGGAGCACCACCGCGCCGGGGACGGATTGGGCGTGCTGGCCGGGCTTTGCCCGAGCGGCGCACGGGGAGCGCGAGGGGGACGCAGCGCGACCGCAGGGAGCAGGCGGTCCCCCTCGCTCAGCATCAGGCCCGGCCCGCGAATTCGCCAGTCTCAGTGCTGACTTTCACCTTCTCGCCCTCCTTGATGAAGAGGGGCACCTTGATCTCGATGCCGGTCTCCAGCTTGGCGGGCTTGGTGACGTTGCCGCTGGCCGTGTCCCCCCGGGCGCCGGGCTCGGTATAGGTGACGGCCAGCTCCACCTGGCTGGGCATCTGCAGGCCGATGGGGCCACCATTGTATTTCTGGATTTGTACGATCAGCCCCTCGGTGAGGTAGTCCAGGGCATCGCCCATGAGACTTTCGCCCAGGGTGTGGGTGTCGTAGGTCTCCTGGTCCATGAAGTGGGAACCCTCCCCGTCGCTGTAGAGGTAGCTGGCGGGGGCGAGGGCCAGATCCGGTTCCTTGAACTTGTCGCCCGCCTTGAAAGTCTTGTCGAAGACGGCACGGGTGAGCAGGTTGCGCATCTTGATCCGCACCAGGGTCTGGCCGCCCCGGGCCGTGGGGGTGGAGATCTCCACGTCCAGGCAATGGAAGGGCGTGTCCTCATGCTCGAAGAACATCTTGCGTTTGATCTCAATGGCTTCGAGAAGGGCGGCCATGGGGTCTCCGGAATATCGAATCCTCCATTCTATCCGGTCTGGGATTGACGGTCTCCTGGTTAGAATTTCAGATCCATGGCAGACCCCAAGTGCATCGGCAGGTACCAGATCCTCCAGACCATCGGGCACGGTGGCATGGGCATCGTGTACCTGGCCGAGGACCCGCTGCTCAAACGGCGGGTGGCCATCAAAGTGGTCCGGGTCGCCGGCAACGCCCGGCAGCAGGCCATGCTGCGGTTCCGCCGGGAAGCGGAGATCAGCGCCCAGCTGAACCACCCGAACCTGGTGACCATCTACGACGTGGGTGTGGAGGAGGATGTCGGGCCCTTCCTGGCCATGGAGTACGTCGAAGGGAAGAGCCTCGCCAAGCACATCAAGGAGAAGGACCTCGATCCGGAAAGCGCCGTCCGCGTCCTGATCCAGGCCGGACGGGCCCTGCGGGCGGCCCACCGGCAGGCCATCGTCCACCGGGACGTGAAGCCCGAGAACATCCTGCTGAGCGAGGAAGGCCGGGCCAAGCTCATGGACTTCGGCATCGCCCGCAGCATGGGTCACATGAGCTCGAATCCCGAGCAGCCCCTGGAACCGCCGCCGCTCGACGAGGGCATCCAGGGCGGCTACGCCCAGACCCTGGCCCTGCGGCTGACGGTGACCGGCGACTTCCTTGGCTCTCCGGCCTATGCGCCGCCGGAGGTGCTGAAGGGAGGGGAAGGCACCCCCGCCTCGGATCGCTACAGCTTCGCGGCCACGGCCTTCGAGTTGTTGACCGGGCAACTGCCCCATCCGGGGGGCGGGCTCACGGAAATCATCATCCACATCCTCCAGGAGCCCATCGCCCTGCCGCCCGAGATGGCCCCCCGCCTGGGCACGGTGTTCCAGCGGGCCCTCGCCAGCGACCCGGATGACCGGTACACCACCCTGCCGGAGTTCATGGAAGAGCTCATCGACGCCCTGCCCGGCCCCGCCAGCATGCGGGCCCGCCTCTTCGCCGCCCTGGGCCAGGACGATGACGGCAGCAGTGTGTCCACCGCCCGGTTCCGGATCCCGGAGTCCCTCACCAAGGATTGGGAGGAGGATCGCGACAAGGCCAAGACAGCCCCCAGTTCCCGTGAAAGCCAGCCCCTGAAGATCGCCCTGGCGGAAGATCCGGTGGAATCCTACCTGGCTTCCCGCAAGCCCGCGGCGGAGTTCCAGCCCGAAGGCACAGACTGGGCCTCGATCTTCAAGTGGGTGGCCTTTGTGTTCGTCCTGCTCCAACTGTTTTGGTGGCTGGCGCCCAGCCTGTCGAAGGTCCAGATCAAACCTTGATCAGGCAAAGGCCCGCATGAGCAGGAACAGGCTGCCGTTCCAGCAGGCATGCACCAGGATGGGCGTGCGCAGGCTGCCGGTCTGGCGCATGGCCAGACCCATCGCCAGGCCCAGGGTGCTCAGGGTCGGCAGACCCGAAGGCTGGAGGTGGATGGCCCCGAAGAGCAGGGCCGACAGCAGCAGGGCCATCGCCATAGGTTGATGTCGGGCCAGCACCGGAAGCAGGAAGCCCCGGAAGAGCAGCTCTTCGAAGAAGGGAGCCAGCCCCGCCACGGTGAGGAACAAGGCCAGGTTCGGTCCCCAGCCCGACAGGCCGCGCACCAGGTCCTGCAACTCCCGCTGGGGGCTCTGGTCGGGTTTCAGGACCAGACTTGTGGCCAGCGCCACTGCGACGACCAGGAGCACCGCCAGGGCCAGGAAGGCGCCGCCCCAGGCCAGATCCCGACCCGGGGAGCCCGGAGCGACCCGCCGCCACAACTCCCTGGCGCCGATTCCCTCCGCCCGGCAAACCAGCAGCAGGCCGAAGGCGGCGTGGACCAGGTAGGTCAGACAGGGGGTCAGCCAGTGCAGGCCTGGCCAGGGCCTCAGGAGAAGCCCCCCCAGGTTGCCGGAGACGAAGAAGGCCAGGAACCACAGCAGCACCACCAGCATCGTCGCCCGGCCGGACAAGGACCAGGAGGGCAGGGGCCGGGGGGGCTTCCGGTCGCTGGTGGCCAGGAGGTAGATGCCCAGGGCCAGCCCGCCGATGCAGAGACTCAGGACGAGCAGGCCCAGGGCCCCCAGGCCCGCCACCCGGGTCAGCAGGGCCGACTGGGCCGACCGGCGCAGGGTCTCTCCGCTGCCCCCCTCCCGGTCCCGCAGCCTGGCCTCCAGCACCGCTGCGGCATAGCCTCGGCCGAGCCTCCGGTGGAGCTCCGCTCGGTCGGCGCGATCCGGCAGGCTGCCCCCGGCGTAGGCCGCCAGATAGGCCCGTTGGAAGCGCTCCCCCGCGGGTCCGGCCGGCATGGGTGGAGGGACAGTGGCCTTCGAGACAGTGCCTTTGCGGGCGCCCTGCTCGGCGCGGAGGACGCTCAACAGGGCCTGGTCCCAGGGCTCCTTCAGCTGGGACTGGGCCCGCGCCCAGTCTCGGGAAGAGGTCTCGCGGCCCACGAGGGCGGGGCCCGCCAGGGCCACTTCCATCAGCCGACCCTGGAGCCCGGCCTGTTCCGAAGGGCGCTGGATGCTTTGCCGGCGGACCTGCAGGGTGAGTCCCGCCGCCAGGAGGGCCAGCAGGGCCAACAGCGCGATGAGGGGATCCGCCCAGCTGCGGTCAGGATGCCAGGCGGTTCGAGGGTCGAGGTCCATCGTTCCAGGCTACGCGAAGGGCTGGCGCCCCGTGCGCCGGAACCGCCACACCGCCCAGCGCAGGTAGATGCGATTCAGCAGTCGCGGCAGGCCCGGGATGGCCAGCACCGGGGACAGCCACTGCCAGCCCGGCAGGCGGCGGGCGATGGGGCGCAGCAGATCGGCCCCGGCCCAGACCTCCCGGGAGCCCAAGTCCAGGCCGTGGATCTCCTTTTCCACGGGCTTGCCGCCCAGCTCGGGGGCCAGAACCAGGAGCTCCGGATCCCGCACGGAAAGGATGAGCAGCAGCCCCTGGCGGTCCCGCCGGGCCAGCCACAGCGCCATGCGGCAGCAGAGCGTGCAGGCGGGATCGTAGGCGAGCAGGAGCGGGGCAGGCATCGGCGCATGATGCCACAGGTCCCGGCTGACGGGTCATCCCGGGGCCTCTCCCGGGTCCAATCGCCGCAATCACTGCGCAGCACCGGTTAAATGCAGTGCCGCTTTTCATACCACCCACGACGGGGCACCAAAGCGATTTCGCGCCCATTCGCGTCATTCGTGGTTTCAGCCTTATGCTTTTTGAAAACCCCAAGCTGTGTCACGCCGAAGCCGAGGTGCGGGCAGGTCTGGGAAACGGAGGCCCCATGCCCTTCTCCCATCCCATCGAAGTGCGATTCATCGATCTGGACATCATGGGCCACGTCAACAATGCGGTCGTGGTCAGCTACATGGAGCAGGCGCGCTACCAGTGGTGGCGCAGCTTCCTGGGGGGGCGCCGGTTCCAGGACGAGGGCTTCCTCATCGCCCGCGTCGAAGTGGACTACCGGATGCCGATCCTGCTGGGCGACGATGTGCGGGTGGAGCTGCACTGCACCAAGGTGGGCAACAGCTCCTTCGACCTGTCCTACCGGCTCACCAAGGGGCTGGGCGGGGACCTGTTCGCCGAGGGCAGGACCGTCCAGGTCGTCCTCGATTTCGCCGCCAACCGGCCCAAGCCCATCCCACCCTCGACCCGGGCGTGGCTGGAAGCCCAGCCCTGATGTTTCTCGGGACCGCCGTATGGGCCGAGGGCCCCGTGGAACGTCGGGCCCTGGTGGCTCGGCTGGTCTCGGGCCGCCTGGCGGACCTGAACCGCATCGAGGCCATGCGCCTGCGCAAGCTGGGCGAGGGGGATCCCGAGCGTCTGGCGGAGGCCCTGGTGCCCGCCAGCCTCCGCCGGGTTCTGGAGGGCGGGGGCCGGGCCCTGGCACGGGTGCGGCAGACCGTGGCCTACGCGGAGAAGTGGGACCGACGCGGAACCCTGCCGGCATCCCTGGCGCCTGCTCCGGGTACCGTGACACTGCTGCCCTGCCTGCCCCGGCCCGCAGCCCTGCGGCGCATGGACGGCCTGAGCCTGGACCGCCTTCGGGTGGCGGGCGAGGGCACGGAGTTGTCCGACCCGCCCCGGCCCGCTCTGGCCGCCTTGGGCCTGGCCGGCGGCGCCATCGCCGGGTTCTGCCTGGCCCTGGAGGAGGGCGGCAGTGCCGTGCTGGGGGCCTGGATGACCGACGAGTGGCCCACCGGCAGCCTGGAGTTGCGCGCTGCCTCTACCCGCCGCAGTGCCCCTTTGAAGGCCTGGGAGGGCCTGGAACTACCCGCACTCCATGCCGGCGAAGTCATGCTGCTGCCCCCGCCCAAGCTGAAACCCCTGCCGGGCCTCCACCCTGGCGCCGAGCTGAGGCTGAGTGCGGGCTTCGACCAGTTGGTGCTGAGACTGGGGCCCGAGGGCTTGCATCCGACGGTGCAGTAGGAATTACCCCCGCATCATCTCCGCGATCAGGAACGCCATCTCCAGGCTCTGGGTGCCATTGAGCCGCGGGTCGCAGCCGGTTTCGTAGGCTTTCAGGAGGTCGGTCTCGGACAGGGCTTCGGTGCCGCCCAGGCATTCGGTGACGGCGTCGCCGGTGAGCTCGATGTGGACGCCGCCCAGGTGGGAGCCGTGGGACCGGTGGATCTCGAAGGTCTGCTTCAGCTCCGAGAGGATGGAGGCGAAGTCGCGAGTCTTCAACCCGGTCGCGCTTTCGGTGCCGTTGCCATGCATGGGGTCGCAGCTCCAGAGCACGGGATGGTCCGTGGCCTGGACCGCCTTCAGCAGGGGGGGCAGGGCGGCCCGGATCTGGGTGGCGCCGAAGCGCGGGATGAGCGTGATGCGGCCGGGCTCGCGGCCGGGGTCGAGCCGGCCCAGCAGGTCCACCAGGTGCTCCGGCGTGGCGCTGGGGCCCACCTTCACCCCGAGGGGATTGCGGATGCCCCGCAAGTATTCGATATGGGCGCCGTCCAACTGGCGGGTGCGCTCGCCCACCCAGAGGGTGTGGGACCCCAGGTTGAAGTGGCCACCCTCCTCATCCACCCAGCGGGTGAGGGCCTCTTCGTAAGGCAGCAGGAGGGCCTCATGGCTGGTGAAGAAGTCGATGCGCTCCAGGACCTCCCGCTGGACGCCGCCCAGGGCCTCCAGGAAGTCCAAGGACTCCCGTACCTGGTCCAGGGTGCGCCGGTAGGCGGGCACTTCACCCGTTCCCCCAGGCAGCTCCCAGCGCTCGGGGTGGTGCAGGTCCGCGAAGCCCCCGGCGGTGAGGGCCCGCAGGTGGTTCAGCGTGGCGGACGCATGGAAGTAGGCCTCCAGCATGCGGACAGGATCCGCCCGGCGGCCGGCCTCAGTCCCGTCCAGGTCATTGATGAGGTCCCCCCGGTAGCTGGGCAGCTCGCGGCCTTCCACCAGCTCCGTGGGCTTGCTGCGGGGCTTGGCGAACTGGCCCGCGATGCGGCCCACCCGCACCACGGGCTTGCGCCCGCCGTGGGTGAGGGCCACGGACATCTGGAGCAGCACCCGCAGTTTGCCTTCGATGGCCTCCGGGGTGCAGTCCTTGAAGCGCTCGGCGCAATCCCCGCCCTGGAGCAGGAAGCGCCGCCCCGTGGCGGCCTCCGCCAGCAGATCGCGCAGATGGTTGACCTCCTCGGGCACCACCAGGGGCGGCAGGCGGCGCAGGCGTGCGAGGACGCCCTCCAGTTCCGAGGGATTGTCGTAGACCGGCTGCTGTTGGGCCGGGAAGCGCTGCCAGCTGTGGGGATTCCAAGCGTCCATTCCACCATTCTGGACTGGAACGGACATTCGTTCTCGACGAAAAACCTAACCGCTGACGACGCGAATCGCCCTTCAGGCGGGCGAAGGAGCAAGCAGACTGGCCACCGCCTTCACCACCCAGGAACAAGGCAGCGATCCAAAGGCCAGGGATCAATAACTCTGCGGTCTTTCTTTCTTCGCGTCTATCCGGCGTCACTCGCGGTTACACGATCTCAGCTCAGGGCCAGCATGCGCTCCAGGGGCTTCAGGGCTCTGACGCGCAGGCTTTCGTCGAGGAGGATCTCCGGCTTCAAGTCCCGCAGGCAGAGGTAGAGCTTCTCCAGGCTGTTCAGCTTCATGTAGGGGCAGAGGCTGCAGTTGCAGCCGCTGTCCGCCGGGGCCGGGATGAGCTCGGCCTCGGGCCGGCGCTGGCGCATCTGGTGCAGGATGCCCGCCTCAGTGGCCACGATGAACGAGGTGGCGCGGTCCGTGGCCACGAAGTTGAGCAGGGCTGCGGTGGAGCCCACGAAATCCGCCAACTGCAGCACGGTGGCGTCGCACTCGGGGTGGGCGATGAGCTTGGCATCGGGGTGTTGGGCCTTGAGGGCCGCCACGCGCTTGGCCGTGAACTGTTCATGCACGATGCAGAAGCCCGGGAACAGCACCATGTCCCGGCCTGTCTGCTTCATTACCCACTTGCCGAGGTGGCGGTCCGGAGCGAACACGATCTTGCGGCCCCTCGGCAAGCTCTCCACGACTTTCACCGCGTTGCTGCTGGTGCAGATGACGGTGCTGAGAGCTTTCACGCCCGCCGAGCAGTTGATGTAGCTCACCACGTCGTGATCCGGATACTGCGTCAGCCACTCGGCGAAATAATCCGCAGGACAGCGGTCCGCCAGGCTGCACCCGGCGTCCATATCAGGGATCACCACGGTCTTGGTGGGGTTCAGGATCTTGGCGGTCTCGGCCATGAAGTGGACGCCGCAGAAGGCGATGACATCGGCGTCGGACTTGGCCGCCTGCTGGCTGAGCTGCAGGCTGTCGCCCACGAAGTCAGCCAGATCCTGGATCTCTGGCTCCTGGTAGTAGTGGGCCAGGAGCACGGCCCGGCGGTCCGCCTTCAGGCGGCGGATCTCCGCGGGCAGATCGAGCCCCGCAGGGATGCTCTCGAGATCGGGGACGTAGGGGGCGGTCAGGTCCATGGATTTATTCTAAGCCCTTGTCCAGAAATCGACGGATTCGGAGGGCGGGATCCGGATGATCGAACACTTCCGAAAAGGCCGCCCGCTCCAGGGCCAGCGCGGGCCCGCGCGGCATGACACTTTGTAGGGCTCGGAGCTCGCGGAGGGCGTTAAGAACGCGTAAAGATGCATGAACCCCTGTTGCCACAGTCGCATTCCTGATATCCTGGGGGCGGATCGCAGGGTCCGAGTGGATGCGGGAATCCGATGGCTGCCCTCCAGGGGCGGACATCGGTCCAGGTCTACTTGGTTTCAACTCACTTTCGTCCATAGGGGGGGACTCATGGCAAAGACGGCACAGACGCCAGACGCATCCAGCATCACACGGCTGGACCAGGTCAAGATCAGCCAGTACTTCGGCTGCAATACGTTCAGTGAGCGTACCATGCACGAGCGGCTGCAGCGGGATGTGTACAAGGCCTACCGCCAGGCGCTCAAGCGCAGCGAGCCCTTGTCCCCCGAAGTGGCCAAGAGTGTGGCCATCGCCATGAAGGAGTGGGCCCTGGAGCAGGGCTGTACGCACTTCACCCACTGGTTCCTGCCCATGACCGGCGCCACGGCCGAGAAGCATGATGCCTTCATCGCCTGGGACGAGCCCGGCACGGTGATCGAGCGTTTCAGCGGCGGCCAGCTCATCCAGGGCGAGCCCGACGCCAGCTCCTTCCCCAGCGGCGGTCTGCGCGCCACTTTCGAGGCCCGGGGCTACACCGCCTGGGACCCCGCCAGCCCGGCCTTCATCATGGAAGGCCCCCTGGGCAAGACGCTCTGCATCCCCACCGCCTTCATCGGCTATCACGGTGAGGCGCTGGACCATAAGGTGCCCCTTCTCCGCTCCATGGATGTGGTGAACGCCAGCGCCAAGGCTGCCCTCAAGTTCTTCGGCGTGAATGCCGGCGCCGTGGTGGCCCAGTGCGGCCCCGAGCAGGAATACTTCGCTGTCGACATGGAACTGGCCCAGCAGCGGCCCGACCTGCTCTTCGCCAACCGCACCCTCCAGGGCGCCAAGCCCCCCAAGGGCCAGGAGCTCGAGGACCACTACTTCGGCAGCATCAAGGCCCGCGTCCTGGGCTTCATGCAGGAAGTGGAGCTGGAGTGCTTCAAGCTGGGCATCCCCGCCAAGACCCGCCACAACGAAGTGGCGCCCAACCAGTTTGAGATCGCCCCCATCTACGAGGCCGCCAACCTGGCCAGCGACCACAACCAGCTGCTGATGGAGATTTTGAAGTCCGTGGGCGAGAAGCATGGACTCGCCATCCTGCTGCACGAGAAGCCCTTCGCAGGCGTCAACGGCAGCGGCAAGCACGTGAACTGGAGCATCGCTACGGATGAAGGCCAGAACCTGCTGGAACCCGGCCACACGCCTGAAGAGAACCTGCAGTTCCTCTACTTCCTCAGCGCCACCCTGAAGGCCATCCACACCCACGGTGGCCTGCTGCGCGCCTCCATCGCTTTTGCGGGCAACGACCACCGCCTGGGCGCCAACGAAGCGCCTCCTGCCATCATGTCCGCCTTCCTGGGCGCCCAGCTGAACCACATCCTGGATGCCATCGAAAAGGGCGATGCCGCGGATGCCTCGGTGCAGAAGATCATCGACCTGGGCATGGGCAACCTGCCGCGCATCGAGAAGGACGCCACGGACCGCAACCGCACCAGCCCCTTCGCCTTCACGGGCAACAAGTTCGAGTTCCGCGCGGTGGGCTCCAGCCAGCCCATTTCCCTGCCCCTGACGGTGATCAATGCGGCCGTGGCCGAGGCCCTGGATGGTCTGAATGCCAAGCTGGCCGCCGAGCTCAAGGCCGGCAAGGAGCACAAGGTCGCGGTGCTGGCCGTCGTGCGCCAGGCCATTATCGAAACCAAGGCCATCCGCTTCGAAGGCAACGGCTACTCCGAGGAGTGGAAGAACGAGGCCGAGCGCCGCGGCCTGCCCCACGCCAAGGACACGGTGGCGGCCCTCCACATCTGGGAAGA
This sequence comes from uncultured Holophagaceae bacterium, assembly GCA_903884655.1. Classification (GTDB taxonomy): domain Bacteria; phylum Acidobacteriota; class Holophagae; order Holophagales; family Holophagaceae; genus Geothrix. The sequence goes on from CAISFO010000023.1 coordinate 25,882, forward strand.
GCCCGCGGTCAAGGCCGTGCTCGCCAAGCCCGGCATCCTGTCCGAGGGTGAACAGGAAGCCCGGCTCCATATCCGCCACGAGGAGTATCAGAAGGTCATCGCCATTGAGACCCAGGTCCTCCGCCAGATGGCCGAGACTCAGATCCTGCCCTCCGTTACCGCAGATCTTGGCTCCCGCGCCGAAAGTCTTGGCAAGCTGGCTGCCGCCGGGATTTCGGTGCCCGAATCCCTGAAGGCCGCCCTGCAGACCCAGGCCACCCTCGCGGGCGAAGCCCAGGCCCGCCTGACCGCCATGAAGGACGCTCTGACGGCCGCGGAAGCCATCGAGGACCTCCATGCCCGCACCGAGGCCTTCGGAGGCAAGGTCAATCAGGCCAAGCACGCCCTCCGCGAAACCCTCGACACCCTCGAGGATGCTTGCGATGCCGACCTCTGGCCCCTGCCCAAGTACTGGCAGCTGCTGGCACCGCTGGTCTAGACCGTCTCTACCCTCAAGACACAGGGGCCGCATCCGCGGCCCCTGTGTTTATCTGCCAGTCGTTCAGCGTCCGAAGCGGAAGACGGCGCTGACCTGGGCCCAGGTGGCGGTGTCGAAGCCGAATCCGTCGCTGCCGCCCTTGTCCACAAAGACCTGGTTGAGGGTGCCTTCCAGGGAGAGCATCTTGTTGAAGGTGTAGCCGCCGCCTCCGCGCACGCCAAGCTTGCCGCTCTGGCTGGCGCTGCCGCTGTAACCGAAGGAGCTGTAGTCGTCCTTCAGGCTGTTGATGGAGGCGCCGGCGATGGTATACCAGCCCTGGCTGGGGTTCTGGAAGTGGTAGACCCAGTCCGCGCCCACCTGCAGGACCTTGAAGTCGTTCTGGGCATTGGAATAGCCACTGCCCCAATCCGAGCCGGGAAGGCTGTGGTAGCTCAACTGGGCCCGGACTTCGTGGTGGGGCGTGATGGCGAAGTCCAGGTGGCCACCCACGTGGATGCCAAAGAACTCATTGGTGCCGTAGCCGGCCTTGTCCTTAAAATCACCCAGGGGCAGGGAGAGACCGGTAAAGACGCCGCCGGTGATGTCCTGGGCGGCTAGGGACATGCCCGTCAGGATGAGGGCGACAGAAAGCATTCGACGCATAGGAACTCCTGTGAAGCTTGCCCAGCTTGGGCCCGAGGCTTCAGGCTAGCCGCAGGCCACGAAGAGTGCGTCATCCCTTCGGTCTAGGGAAGTTCCAGCGTGACGCCCCGACCGGTGCGGATCCGCTCCTCGATACGGGACGTGCTGTGGCCCGGCAGGAAGGGAATGAGGACGAGCTTCCCGCCCCGACCTTCCACGAGATCGCGGCCCACCACCGTCTCCGGAGTGTAGTCGCCGCCCTTGACGAGCACATCGGGCTGGAGGGCGCGGATGAGTTCCTGTGGCGTGTCCTCGTCAAAACGCACCACGGCGTCCACGCTGCGCAGGCCCAGGAGCACCGCGGCTCGCGCGGCCTCGTCCTGCAGGGGGCGCCCCGGGCCCTTGAGCCGGGCCACGGAGGCGTCACTGTTGAGGCCCACCACCAGGAAGTCGCCCAGGGCGCGGGCATCGGCCAGGTACCGGACGTGGCCCGGGTGGATCAGGTCGAAACAGCCATTGGTGAAGCAGAGCGTCTTCGGCCGGGACACGGCCTCGAAAAAGGCTTCAGGGCTCTGGAAGAATCGGGTCGGTGACGGCATCAGAGTACCTGGATAAACTTGTTGGTTCGGGGACGACCCCCTGGAGAAGTCTGCCATGCCCCTCTACGAGTACCGCTGCGAAGCTTGCGGCCAGCCCGAAGAAAAACTGGAAAGCCTGTCGGCGCCGACCTCTCACGCCTGTCCCGGCTGTGGCGCGGCCGACGGCATGAAGCGGCAGCTCTCCGTGGCCGCCTTCTCGCTGTCCGGTGGAGGCTGGTACAAGGGCGCGGCTTCGGAACCGGCGGCCCCGGCTGCCAAGACCGAGACGCCCAAGTCAGAGGCGCCCAAGAGCAGCCATGGCTGCGCTGCTGGCGGTTGCGGCTGCCCCCTCGCTGGATAGAAGACCGGGTGATGTCTGCCTCAATTCACACTTGATGCGTTGACTTTCCGGGCCATTCCGATAGCCTAGATGGTTCCGGCCCTGTGGGTCGGCGCAGGATTTCATCCGTCCGACGTTCCCCCATGTCTCTGGTTTTGGCGGAACCTCTCGGGCCCAGGCCCGGAAAACCCGGCGCCTTCCTAGGAGGATGGTGTGCCTACCATCAATCAGCTGATCCGCCATGGGCGGAAGACCTTCCAGAACAAGACCAAGAGTCCCGCGCTTGACGCCTGCCCGCAGAAGCGCGGCGTGTGCACACGCGTGTTCACCACCACGCCGAAGAAGCCGAACTCGGCCCTTCGCAAGGTGGCCCGTGTGCGTCTCACCAACGGCATCGAGTGCACGACCTACATCCCCGGCGTGGGCCACAACCTGCAGGAGCACAGCATCGTGCTCATCCGCGGCGGCCGCGTGAAGGATCTGCCGGGTGTGCGCTACCACGTGGTGCGCGGTTCCCTGGATGCCACCGGCGTTGCGGGCCGCAACCAGTCCCGTTCCAAGTACGGCGCCAAGCGCCCCAAGGCTGGCGCTGCGCCGGCCAAGAAGAAGTAGGGGGTAGACCATGGCCCGTCGTTCCGCACCCGCCAAGCGCGAGATCCTGCCGGATCCCGTCTACAACAGCCTCACCGTCTCCAAGTTCGTGAACATCCTCATGGAGCGCGGCAAGAAGGCCACCGCCGAGCGCATCCTCTACGGCGCACTGGAAATCGTCGCCAAGAAGTCCGGCGAGGAAGCCCTGGAGGCCTTCCAGAAGGCCCTGAACAACCTCAAGCCTTCGGTGGAAGTCAAGTCCCGCCGAGTGGGCGGCGCCACCTACCAGGTGCCCGTGGAGGTTCCCCAGAACCGCCGCCAGTCCCTGGCCATGCGCTGGCTCAAGACCTATTCCGCTTCCCGCGGCGAGCGCACCATGCGCGACAAGCTGGCTGGCGAAATCCTGGACGCCATGAACTTCCGTGGCGCCGCCATCAAGAAGAAGGACGACGTCCACAAGATGGCC
>CAISFO010000024.1 GCA_903884655.1 uncultured Holophagaceae bacterium
CCACAGGAAACCCGCCTCCCTCGGCCTGCGGCCGGAAAACGCTGCGCGTTTCCCACAGGGACCGGCGCCAAAGCCATCAGCAGCGTGCACAAAGATAGTTGTCGTTGAAATAACTGCCCTGAAATCAGTAAGGGCGTCGGATTCGCCTCGCCCCCTTCGTTGGGGAGGTGTAATTGTCGTCAGGGTAGTTGTCGTCTGGGTTTGATCAATCCAGCCCAAAAGGGGTAGAAGACCTCAGCTCACGATCATCTGCGGGATGATCTCAAAAAAAATTAATTTGAAAAATTCATTTTGAAATAAGCAATATTGATTGTCTAATCCTATACTTGACGGAAGTTTTTATTGAAGAAGCGGGCTAGAACCGCGCCAGTGCTCGTCTTTGGTCCAAATGTGGGTGCAAAATGTAATCATGTTCTAGCGCGATTTTTGCGTATTGCAACAGATGCATAGGGCTTTAAACTGTAATCATGTTCATCACGACCGTGCCGAACCGGAACTCCAACCCGACGATCCTGCTGCGGGAATCCTACAGGGAGGACGGCAAGGTCCATGTCCGGACCCTGGCCAATCTGACCCACTGGTCCAAGGAGAAGATCGCCACCCTGGATGCCGCTCTCCGTGGCGGCCGGATCACCGTGGACGGCGAGTTCGACCTCATGCCGGGACGGGCCCACGGAAACGTCCATGCCGTCCTTGGAACCATGCGCCGGCTCGATATGGAGAACATCCTGGGCAGCCGTCCCTCCCCCGAACGCAACCTGGCCATGGCTTTGGTTGCCGGGCGGGTAATCGAACCGGGTTCCCGGCTCTCCCTGGCCCGGGCCGTGGCCGAGGACACACGGAGCACCACCCTGGGCGAAGAACTGGATGTGGTGAACGCCCCGGTTGAGTCGTTCTACGCCGCCATGGACTGGTTGCTGGAGCGCCAGGACCTCATCGAAAAGAAGCTGGCCAAACGCCATCTGGCTGATGGCGTGCTGATCCTGTACGACATGACCACCGTCTACCTGGAGGGCTCGAACTGCGCCCTGGGCCGGTACGGGCATGGCAAGGAGGGCCGGAACAGCAAGCTCCAGATCCAGGTGGGCCTCCTCTGTACCCGGGAGGGAATTCCCGTCTCGGTCCAGGTGTTCGAGGGCAACACCGGGGAAACCCTCACCCTCCAGGACCAGATCCGGAAGGTGAAGGAACGGTTTGGCCTGACCCGGGTGGTGTTCGTGGCCGACCGCGGCATTCTGCGCGACATCCGGATCCGCGAGGACCTGGCCCCCCATGGACTGGATTGGATCACCGCCCTGCGCCGCCCCGACATCCGTGACCTGCTGGTGCGCGGCGCCTTCCAGGCCTCCCTGTTCGACGAGGTCGATGCCGCCGAGATCGAGGACAAGGACTACCCCGGGGAGCGCCTGGTGGTTTGCCGGAACCCCTTCCAGGCCGAAGAGCGCGCCCGCCGCCGGTCGGAGCTCCTGGAGGCCACCGACAAGGGCCTCAAGGCCATCTACCTCCAGACCATCCGCAAGCGAAATCCCCTGAAGGACGATGGCGAAATCGGGATGAAGGTCGGCGCCCTGTTGGCCAAATATGGCACCGGCTCGTTCTACGAACTCCGTTTCGAGCAGGGCGGCTTTTCCTACCGCCGGAAAGCCCAGACCGAGAAGGAAGACGCGAACCTCGATGGCATCTATATCCTGCGCACCAGCGTCCCCAAGGAGGCGATGAAGGCCGGGGAGGTCATCCGGGCCTATCACAGCCTCTCGGAGGTGGAGACCGCCTTCCGCTGCCTCAAGACCCTCGACCTGCAGATCCGGCCCATCTACCATCGCCTCTCGGACCGGGTCCGGGCGCACGCCTTCGTCTGCATGCTGGCCTACTACGTGGAATGGCACATGCGCAAGGCTCTGGCGCCCCTGATGAACACGGACGTGGATCGCAAGGCGGCGGTGGCCAAGGCCCCATCCCCGGTCCGCAGCGTCGGACCCACGGATGCGGCGATCTCCAAGCGGGGCCAGAAGAGAACCAAGGACGGGGAACCCGTCCAGGACTTCAGGGACATCCTCCGCTCCCTGACCAGCCTGACCCGCATGGAGTGCCGGCCGAAAGATCCCAAGCTGCCGTCCATTACCCGCACCAACACCGCAGCCCCCTACCACCGCAAGGTGTTCGAGCTTCTGGAAGTCGCCCCGCTGTAGTCAGCAACCTGCACCCCCTATCCGTGGAGAACCACGGATGGCGGGGTGTTCGGCTCTGTTTCAGTTAAAACTTCCGTCCAGTGGACGACCAAGGTTGAAGGGAAGACCAGGACCGTTCGCCTCCGGCCCGAGGAAGTTCCCCTTTACCGGGAATGGATTGCCAATGGCCGGAAGCTCGACCAGATCATCCGGG
>CAISFO010000025.1 GCA_903884655.1 uncultured Holophagaceae bacterium
AGGCCCAGGTAGCCCAGGTTGAAGAGGGTCAGCATCTCGTCTTTCTGGGTGATGGCGTCGTGGTACATCTCGGCGAAGTTCTTGATGGAGATGTTGTCGCGGGTGTAGGCCAGCTCCTTGAGGATCTGCGGCTCGTTGCCCGTGAGCGTCACGGTGTACTTGGTGTGCGTGGTGTCGATGAGGCCGATGATGTCCACCACGACCACTTCGTGATAGGCCACGATGGCCCGGCCGGATTCGCTGAGCAGGTCCGGCATGGGCACCTGCTCCTGGGCGCAGATGTCCTTGGTGGTGTAGACCACGTCGGCGGCGTATTCGGCGATGGTGTAGTTCATGGAGCTGCTGAAAGTGGTCTTGCTGCCGTCGTAGTCCACGCCCAGGCCGCCGCCCACGTTGAGGTAGCGGATGGGCACGCCGAGCTTCCGGAGCTTGGCGTAGATGCGGGTGGCCTCCTTCATGGCCGACTTGATCTTGCGGATGTCCGTGATCTGGCTGCCGATGTGGAAGTGCAGTTCGATGACGCTGTCCAGGAGGTCGCGCTTCTCCAGCACCTCGATGGCATCCAGGATCTCGCGGGTGGTGAGGCCGAACTTGGCGTGGTCCCCGGCGCTGGTCTCCCACTTGCCAGAGCCCTGGGCGTTGAGCTTGGCCCGGAGGCCGATGAGGGGCTCGACCTTGAGCTCCTTGGCCACTTTGAGGATCAGGGGCAGCTCGGTCATCTTCTCGACGGTGATGACCACCTTGCGGCCGGCCTTGCGGGCCAGGAGGGCCATGCGGATGAAGGACTCGTCCTTGTAGCCGTTGCAGAGCACCAGCGCCTCGGGGTGGAGGTCGATGCTGAGGGCGATCATGAGCTCGGGCTTGGAGCCGGCCTCCAGGCCATAGTGGTACTTGTTGCCGGCGCGGACGATCTCCTCGACCACTTCCTTGGTCTGGTTGGTCTTCACCGGGTAGACGCCCTGGTAGCCGCCCTCATAGCCGAACTCGATGATGGCTTTGCGGAAGGACTCGTTGACCTCGATGACCCGGTGGGCGAGCACCTGCGGGAACCTCAGGTTGATGGGGGTCCGCAGGCCCTTCTTCTTGAGGTGCTGGACGATCTCGTACACATCGCAGCTCAGGGAATCGTCCTTAGTTGGGGTGATCTCCAGGTGGCCCTTGGCATTGATGCCGAAGTAGCCGTTGCCCCACTCGCGGATGCCGTACAGGCTCGCGGCGTCCTGGACCGTCCAGTGCTTCATGGGCATCCGAGGAGCCTCCTCAAACCGGGGCGGCCACCTTTGGCCGGAAGTTTGTTTATATGGAAAAAAGCCCAAGACCGCCAATGAAATTGTCAGGAACCGAGAATCCGGGCCAAGGTGGCCCGCCAGTGGCGGTCCCGCACCCGCCGCAGGGCGGTCCTCCTGGTGAGCTTCCGCCACTGGGCCGCGCCCCGGGGCAGGTCGACCGCTGAACGGGTGTGGAGTGGGCTCGGGCCACCCCAGAGGAGGGGGTCACCCCAGACCGGGGCCCGGTTCCAGGGGCAGGCCTCCTGGCAGGCATCGCAGCCCGCGGCCCAGCGGCTGGCGGCCAGGGCAGCGGCGACCTTGGGCGGGGGCTCGGCCTCCGTTTCGATGGTGTAGGTGGTGAGGCACAGCGCGGGGTCCAGCAAGAAAGGCTCCAGGGCCCCGGCAGGGCAGGCGTCGAGACAGGCAGTACAGGTGCCACAGTGCTCCGCGAGGAAGGGGGCATCCGGTGGCAGCTCGGTGGAAAGCAGCAGGACGCCGAGGAAACCCCAGGATCCGTCCTTCCCGGCGATGAGCAGGGTGTGCTTGCCTTGCCAGCCCAGGCCCGCCCGGGCGGCCAGCTGGCGTTCCAACAGCGGGGCCGTATCCACGCAGACCCGGCCCTGCAGCCCAGGCCACCGGGCCTGGGCTGCTTCGAGCAGCCGAGTGAGGCGGGGCTTGAGAATCATGTGATAGTCCGGTCCCCAGAGGTAGCGGCTGAGCTTGAGGCTGCCCGGGGTGGCTCCCGGGATGACCTCTGGCCGGGCGTAGGGAAAAAACCCCACCAGGGCCGTCCGGGCCTGGGGCCAGATGGCTCTGGGATCCAGGAGGGTGGACGGATCCAGGTAGGGCAGCAGGGTGCCTCGGCCCCCCTGAAACCAGGCCTGGACACGATCCTCCTCTGCATGGAAGGGGTCGCAGGCAGCGAACCCGATCCTGGCGAACCCCGCTTCCGAGGCCTCTGAACGAAGCCAGCTCTTGATCGCCAGCGGATCCAGGTGTTCAACTGGCACGCGAAGGTCCCCCCATGGACATACTCACGCTCGAACTGCTCGATGTCACGGTCTTCCAGGCCCTCCTGGAGCTGAAGGGCCTGCTGGCCGACCACCCTGGTGAAGCCCTGCGCATCCGGGGCGAGGACGACCTGCTGAGGGTGAACGTCACCGGTTTCCTGGAGAAACAGGGACGGATGGTCCGTCAGGTCCGCCAGGGTCCACAGTGGGAGTTGCAGGTGGCCCAGGGCGCCCGCCCAGTGCCCCTGGTTTCGGCCGTGGTGCCCGCCATCCACCCCGTGCTGCTGCTCAGGAGTGCCTTCGCGCCCGGGGATCGGGCCCTGGGCCGGCGCCTGCTGCTCGAGACTCTTGCCCACCTGGAGCCGGGCACACCCTGGCTCTGCCTGGCCCACCAGGCGGTGGAACTGCTGGAGGATCCAGGGGCGGTGGCCATCCTGGAGGGACTGAAGGGCAGGGGCGTCCCGGTCCATGTGTCGGCGTCGAGCCTGGTCCACGGCGGCCAGGAACCAGCGGGTTTCGACCTGGTTCCCGACGAGGGCTGGCAGAGACTGCTCGTGCGAGGCGGCGTAACCGTTCTGTAAAAAGGCGGTAGGCTGGAGTTGGAGCCACGCCTAGCCCCATGAACCTTCCCAACCTCCTGTCTCTGATCCGCATCCTCATGGTCCCGATCCTGGTCGTGGTGCTCATGACCAAGGTGACGAACCATGAAGTGATTGGTGTGGTGGTGTTCTGGATCGCCTCCATCACGGACTGGCTGGACGGCTACCTGGCCCGCCGCTGGAAACAGGTGACGACCCTGGGCAAGCTGCTGGATCCGCTGGCGGACAAGCTCCTGGTGTCGGGTGCGCTGATCTCCTTGGTGGAACTCAATCTGGCGCCGGCCTGGATGACCTTCATCATCCTGGCCCGCGAATTCGCCATCACTGGCCTGCGTGGCATCGCCAGCGAGGAGGGGCTCACCATTCCTGCAGGTACCGTCGGCAAGTGGAAGATGGGCTTCCAGGTGGCGGCCATCTCCTGCCTCATCCTGGGGCCGCGGCTTGACTACTGGCTCTACGACTGGACCCAGAAAGAGGTCTTCCACGTCTTCATCCAGCTGAACCGTCCCTACAGCTTCTTCTGGGGCATGGGCGTGCTGCTGCTCTGGGGCGCGGTCGTTCTGGCTGTCTGGAGCGCGATCTCCTACATCCACGGGTTCTGGAAAGTCGTGGGGCCCCGCATCATGGCCGAGAACAGCCACCTCACCGGTCCCGGGGATTCCGAATGATCCGCAAGTACCTTCTAGCCGGTGTCTTCACCCTCCTCCCGCTGGTGGTGACCGCCTGGATCCTCCAGGGGATCTTCAACGCCCTGGTGGGTATTTCCCGCGAGCCGCTGACCTTGCTCGCCCACCTGCTCCGCATGCCTGATCCGCCCACCTGGGGGTTGGCCCTCTTCTCCGCCCTGGCCACGATGCTGCTGCTGTTGCTGGTGGGGGCGCTGATGGGGAACTTCATCGGCCGCCAGGTGTTGACCTGGCTTGACGACATGATGCTGCACGTGCCCGTGGTGAAGACCATCTACGGGGCCACCCGGCAGCTCATGGGCGCCATCCAGTCGGGTCAGGGGGGCAGCTTCAACGAGGTGGTTCTGGTGGAGTGGCCCCACCCTGGTTCCTACACCCTTGGTTTTGTGGCGAGCCGGGACTGCTCCTGGGCCATGCCCGGGGGCCAGTTCATGGTGGCGGTCTATGTGCCCACCTCGCCCAATCCGACCTCCGGCTACGTCGTCATGGTGGACGCCTCGAAGGTTCGGCCAGTGCCCGTCAGCGCCGATCAGGCCCTGACCTGGGCCGTGAGCGGTGGGGTGGTGGCGCCGGATCCTTCCCGCCTGCGGTGACTCCTTCATGAAGCTGGCCGAGTGGCACCGTTGCCGCCATCCTAGAATGCAAGTCTGAGGAGTGCAGAACCGTGGCTTTCGTGATCTGGAATCCAGCCTGGGAAACAGGTGACCCCCTCATCGATGAGGAGCACCGGCAACTGCTGTCACAAATTGAACAGCTCTTCAGCGCCATCCATGAGAAGCGGCCTGGCGAGAAGATTCCCGAGGTCCTGGCGTTCCTGGCTGGATATGTGGAGTCCCACTTCGCGAGGGAGGAACACCACATGCAGGTGTCCCGCTACCCTGGATTGGACCAGCACAAGGGCATCCATGACGACATGCGGGCCCAGGTCGCCCGGCTGACCGAGGCCTCGCGCAGCAACCCGGCCGTGGTGACCGAGGATGTCGTCAACTTCCTGTCGGAATGGCTGGTGAGTCATATCACGGAGGAGGACCAGCGGATGGCCAAGCATTTGCTCTGGTTCGACGCCAGGGCCTCGCAGGCCAAGCCATGACAGGCGCCCTCCGCCTGGTTTACCGGACGCAGGACCGGTGAAGCCACTCCTGGGCAAGACGCTTCTGGTCACCGGTGCAGGCAGTGGCCTTGGGCGGGCCGCGGCGCGGTTGTTCCAGGAGCGTGGTGCCCAGGTGATCCTGGTGGGTCGTCGCCTCGAATCCCTTCAGGACACACTGCAGGGCGCGACCTGCATGGCCATCGATCATTCGGATGATGCTGCTGTCGCAGACCTGGCCCGAACCTGTCCACCACTAGACGGGATGTTCCTGGCCGCCGGCCAACTCAGGACAGGGACTGTCGAGTCCACACCCCTGGCTGATTTCGAGGCCATGCTCGCGGCCAACCTTCGCGGGCCTTGGCTCATGGCGCACTACCTCGGCCCACGGCTGAAGGAAGGCGCCAGCGTGGTTCTGGTGGGTTCCAACATCGCCCTGCGTGCCATCCCCGACAGCGCTGCGTACAGCGTCGCCAAGGCGGGTGTTCACATGCTGGCCAAGGCCCTGGCCCTGGAGTGGGCGCCCCGGCGCATCCGCTGCAACGCCATCGCGCCAGGCCCCATCCATACCGCCATGGTGGACGCACGCCTGGCCGCCAGCCCCCAGCCAGAAGAGGAACTGGCGCGGCTGATGAGTGTGAATCCGCTCATGCGTCTGGGGAAGGAGTCCGAAGTGGCGGCATTGGCCGCGCATCTGCTCAGCGATGAAAGCGCCTGGACGACAGGGGCCGTGATCACGATTGATGGTGGAGCTGACGCAGTGTACTAGGGCCGCTGCTGATGCTTTGCGGTGCGGAACCCCGCTTGGGAGCCTGCCGAGGCAGCCCCCCAAGCGTCCCGCATCCGCTTCGCTCTGGATCAGCTGGTGGTGACCTTTACATCCACCGGGTTCTTGAAGGTGTCGTACAGGGGGGAGGTCCTCAGCACCTGGGCATGCAATTCCTCGATCTGCTTCGGGGTGCCATTGCAGGCGAGGTGGACCTTCACGCGGATCTGGGAAAGCCCCGGCCGGACATTCTTGTCCAGCTCCATGAAGCCGCGCAGGTCGGTGTCGGTCTCCAGCTCGAAGTTCAGGCTGGTGATGTCGATGCCCATGGCCGCGGCCGTATAGGAATAGGTCACGCCCAGGCATGAACTCAGCGCGTGCAGGGCCGCCTCGCCCGCATTGGGACCGAGATCCGAACCCAGCAGGGCGGCCGGTTCATCGCCTTCCAGGAGGAGGGGCGCGGACCGCTTGTGTTCTTTGCCTTGGCCATACAGCGAATCGAAGGTGCTCTGGGAATGGGCGCGGTTGATCCACTTGGATCGGGAGCGGAAGGTGAACTTGCCGAGAGCCGGGTTCTCCTTGACCCGGGTGACGAGGGCGGTGAGTTCGTCGACATTCACGCCGTTGCGCAGGGTTGCGGTGGTGCCCATGAATCCTCCTGTTGGAATGACGCTTCCAGGGGGACAGCCGAAGGACAGGCCGCCACATAGGAAGCGCTGGGACAACATCCACTCGGAAATCTGGGCATGCCGCGCAGGATCCGGGGGGACGAAGGCTCCCAACATGGGTCGATTGGAGATTGAATCAAGGTCGCAAAATTCAATCCAGAGGAGCGGTCAATCCACTTCTAGGAAGTTCAGATCCTTCGCATGGGTTTCTTCCATGCCCCAGAGACTGAGGGCCGCCAAGGCCAGGCAGCAGAGGCCGATGAAGAGGGCCGAGTGGACGATGCCCCAGTGGGCCTTGAGTGCCAGGAAGCTGGTGGTGATGGGAACGACGGCACCCCGGACGAAGTTGGGCACGGTGACGGTGACGGTGGCCCGCAGGTTGGTGCCGAACTGCTCACTGGCGATGGTGACGAACACCGCCCAGTAGCCTGCGGAGAATCCAAGGGCCACGCACAGGAGGTAATAGGTCTGGGCCGTGACCCCCCGGCTGAAGAGGGTGATCAGCACCATGGCCAGGGTGAACCCCTGGAACAGCAGGACGGTCTTCTTCCGGCTGGCGATCCACTGGCTGATGAAGCCGGACCCCAGGTCGCCGATGGCCAGGCCCAGGTAGCAGGACGCGATGGCATGGCCGGGGTTCACGGTGCCCACCACACCCAGGCTTTTGGACAGTTCCGGTGAGGAGGACACCAGGATGGCCACCACGTACCAGATGGGCACGCCGATGAGGATGCTGCGCAGGTACCGCATGAAGCGTACGCGGGTGGTAAACAGCATCAGGAAGTTCCCCCGGGCCACGTCCTGGTGGGCCAGGGCCTTGAACATCCCCGAGTCCGTCACCTTGATGCGGAGGACGAGGAGTGCCAGGCCCATCACGCCCCCGGTGATGAAGGCTCCGCGCCAGCCGAGCTTGTTGCCCACCAGGTCGGCCACCAGGGCGCCGGTGATGCCCAGGCTCGCCACCACGGCGGTGCCGTAGCTCCGCACCTCCTTGGGCAGGACTTCGCTCACCAGGGTGATGGCCGCGCCGAGTTCGCCCGACAGCCCCAGGCCCGCCAGGAAGCGGAGGGCCGCGTAGGCCGGAATGGTGGTCACGAAGGCGTTGGCGATGTTGGCCAGGGAATAGAGCGTGATGCTGCCGAAGAGGACGGACATGCGGCCCTTCTTGTCGCCGAGGATCCCCCAGAGCACGCCACCCACCAGCATGCCGGTCATCTGGTAGTTGAACAGATGCAGGAAGGTCGGCAGGATCTGGGCCGCGGGAACCCCCAGGTCGGCGAGGCTGCGGTTGCGGACGATGGGAAAGAGGATCAGATCGAAGATGTCCACGAAATAGCCGAGCGCGCCCACGATCACGGTCAGGTTGACGATGTCTTTCCAGGAGTGCTGTTTCATCGGGCCGCTCCAGCTGGCTGTGGTGGTTGAGTCCATGGTTCATGTGAATGGATTCCCGTTCAAGGGGAAGCCGCAGTTCAGGCACACTGGCCCCAGGAGCATTCGTGTCCACACCCGCCTGGCCCGCACCCCCCGTTGGCGTCTGCCCCCTGGCTTCGGCCCTGGATGTGGAGGTGGCCATCCTGGGCGCGGGCATCCACGGAGCGGCTCTGGCGCGGGAGCTGACCCTTCGTGGCGTCTCCTGCGCCCTGGTGGACAAGGGCGAAGTGGGTGGCGGCACCAGCCAGTGGTCCAGCCAGCTGCTGCACGGCGGCATCCGCTACATGCTCACGGGCGACATCCGCCAGATGCGGGAGGGGCTGGTCGAGCGCGCCGTCTGGGCCCGCATCGCCCCCGGCCGCTGCCGCTGGGAGGCCTTTTGGATGCCCCATCGCTTCTGGGCCGAGGGCCTGGCCCACCGGGTCGGTATCGGACTCTACGATCATTGGGGCTCGGAACGGCCGGGCTGGCCGGAACGACTGGTCCTTGGGCATGTTCCGGATCGTGTGTTTCAGGCGGATCCCCGCAGCACGAGAAGTCCCTTCCGGGGCGCCACGGCCTATGCCGACCTCATCACCCACGACGAGCACCTCACCAGGGACCTGGCGGCCTCCAGCCAGGCGCTGCTGCTGGACCACCACGAAGCCGAAAGTTTCGAGGAGGGGGACGACGGGCTGAAGGCGGTGACCATGAAGGATCGCCGGGATGGCACCGTGCGGCGGTTGGTGGCGCGCCAGTGGGTCTTCGCCCTGGGGCCCTGGACCGATGGCGCCATGGCCGACTGGTTCGGGGAGACCCGGAAGCGGCTGCGACTTTCCGCGGGCATCCACCTTTGGTTCGATGCCTTGCCAGGCTGCGAGCGGCCCTGGGCCATCCGTCGGCCCAAGGGCCGCATCCTCTTCGTGATCCCCCGCGATGGCCTGCTGCAGGTGGGGACCACCGAACGGGAAGTCGAGGACGGGTGGGTGCCGATCGCGGCCAGCGAGCGGGAGGAACTGTTCGAGGCGCTCGAAGCGAACCTGCCGGCCATCCCCTGGGGGAACCTGCCCATCCGGTCCGAGGAACTCGGCGTGCGGCCCCTGGTGGCCTCCAGTGGCGCCACCAGCCATCTCAGCCGGGAAGCCATCCTCGAGCGCCATGACCGGTTTCCCAACCTGAGGCTGGTGCTGGGCGGCAAGCTCACCACGGCTCGCGTCCTCATGGACCAGCTGGCGACGGAACTCACAGGAAGTTCCTGCGAGGCCTCCAGGACCGAGCCCCTGCGCCTTTGGGATGGACAGGCCGGGCAGATCCGGTAGAATCGATCTTTCAATGCGGTCCCGTAGCTCAGCTGGATAGAGCATCAGACTACGAATCTGAGGGTCG
>CAISFO010000026.1 GCA_903884655.1 uncultured Holophagaceae bacterium
AGGTGCTGTGAATCCTAGCAGTAGGGAATTGACCTTCTTACTGGTGATATAGCCTATCTTAAGTAAGGTTCAAGCTGCTGAACCTCACGGATTCAGGTACATGTTGCCGGTGCCGATATGAATAATGCACTTTTGCTTGAGAACACTTCTGCAAATCCCGGCCGTAATTATATACTATTCAAAACACAGGGGACTGAACAGGGCTACATTGGTTTAGGAGGTGCAGCGACAAATCATATGTCAGTTGCTGCTTATGGCACATCCAATAATCTCTTTTTAGAGACTAATGGCACTGTAAAAATGACTATTTTACCAAGCGGAAATGTTGGCATCGGAACATCAACACCTTCTAGTAATTTGACCGTAAATAGTGCAGCTACTTGCCAGATTCAACTGCAATCAGCCGGTATTTCAAAGGGATATCTCTGGTGGGATGCTAGTAATTTAAAATTGGGAGTTGGACCTGGCTCAAGTAATAATTCGTTTCTGTTCAATCCTTCTACTTCTACGGTTAATTTCAATGGTGCATCTTGCAATGGAACCACTTGGTCCGACGCTTCCGACTCTCGCCTAAAACGTGATATTCAACCCATGAGCAAATATGGTTTAATTACCGTAATGCAATTAAAACCAGTTACCTATTTCTATAAAGCCGATACCACCAATCACCCAGAAGTCGGCTTCATCGCCCAGGATGTGCAGAAGCTCATCCCCGAAGTGGTGAGCGGCACGGAAGGCGATCTGGCCAAAGGTGAAACCCTGGGTCTCTCCTACGGCAACCTGGTGCCCGTGCTGACCAAGGCGATTCAGGAACTGAAGGCCGAGAATGACAGCCTGAAAGCCAGCCTAACCGCCGAACAACAGGCCAGCGCCACCCAACAGACCCGGATCCTCACTCTCACCAACGATCTGGACACCCTGAAAGCCCAGGTCGCGGAGATCCTGAAGCAGCAGGCCAGGGGCAAGTAGGCAAGACCAGCGCGAGCCCAAAGGGCAACCGCTCCGACGCCACCCGAACAAGACATCCAGCCAATCGACGTCGCACGGGCTAGCCAAGGACTTGCCCTGCACTGAGTCAGCTTCACCTTGGGCCCCATGGCCCCCCCCTCCCTGATATTTCGAACCCGTCCGCTTCATTCCCAAGGTGGTGAATGGTGACCCGCTAGGTCCCTCGCAGAGATCCTTGACGCTGCCATTCAAAGGGTTGGCCAACGGCGAGGCGGGTGCCGCATTGGGCAGAGTGCGCATGAGGGGGAATGCCGAGAAGGAACCAGTGTCGAGGAAGGGCACCAAAAGGCCCAACCGGCGTGGATCATGTGGGCACTTGTCGTGGAGACGATTCATCCCGGCAGGGGCGAGTACGATCCGAGCTTCAGAGGACCAGTTGTTGATTGATCAACAACTGGAGACGCCAGTCACGCGAATGGACCTCAATAAATCACCGGTTTCGTAGCAGGCGAGAGCACCGTCTGTCGCGTGGAGATCTGTCCAGGCGCGTGACAACAGGGCTTCGAAATCCACATGGCAGGGCCTGTCGGCCAAGGCACTTCGCTCAGCGCTCACGCTCCGGACACGGATTCTGGTGACCCCATTCTTACTTCTGCAGCAGGTGCTGCGAAGGAGAGGAAGCATGGTCAAGGTCAACAGAATGCCAATTGCTTTGCGGGGGAGCCGAGGACCACCAGGCCGGGATGAACAGGCTAGACCGATGGGACAACCGGCGCGGATTTCGATTCGCGCCGCTTTTTTTTGAGGTAAATCATGAATGACAATTTTGCTGACCTTCGACAGAAGTTCCGGATTTCGACGCTCTGCCAAATCTTCGAAGTCACCCTCCATCCTTGCTGGGAGGAGGGTTTCCCCAGGCACCATGTTCATCGCCTGCCGACCCAGGTGGTCATTGAATCCAAGGGTCACCTCGGTGTGGATCTTGATCCCCAGATGGGTGTGGTCCTCCACGTCATGCGGCACACGGTCCTGCTTCCCTTGGTCAATGACCCCTTGTTGAAGAGTCACCCCACGCCTCCGGAATCCATCTACTTCGCGATGCCCGTGGGTACACCGCTGCTGGTCCAGCGCACGCTGCTTATGCAAGAAGCCTCTCGCGTGTTCATCGACCTTTCGCAAGATGAGACCAGGGTGGTTCTGGTGGCCATTTCGCATCGAAGGTTGATCAACAGGCACCTAGTCATCCGTCACTGCCCCGTAGCCTTGGCGAGCCACGAAGGCGACCTTCTTTGGCTGCACCCTGCTGGCCCGAACTATGGCTTGATCAGAGCACCCTTTCCGAAGGCACAACGAAGGCGAACCTTGGGACCGAAACTCCCCCTGAAGCGTGATCCGGACTTCTTCAACGAAATGGATGATGCCACTGGACTGCCCACCATGTACGCCTATGCCAAGGAGTGCCTCAAAGCCGCACAGGAAGCGGATGAGAAGGAAGAACCTGTGTTTGCGGCGGTACTCGATTTCCAAGCCCAAAGCCTGATTCGCAGAGCCATTGCCGAAGACGCCGAGACGGCCATCACGCTTGCGACCCAGCAGTTCCTTAGAGGCTTTGAAAGCTTCTTCGGGATGGGTGGATTGTTTCCGGAACCGGGCCATCTCGATTAGTCAGCCTAGGTACTCCGCGAAACACTGTGAGTATGCCACTTTCCAAAAAGTTCCATCTTCCAACCGGTTGGATTGCCACGAGAATAATCGGTGTGGATGCCATCCGATGGCCCGGATCCCTCCAACAACACAGCAACCACGTCATGGCCGAATAGCACGATAGTGTCCCGCCATTCTTGGCACTGAAAATCCGACCGCACCGGTCGTTGGAGGCCTTCGGCCTGTCATGGAGAACATATGAACACTCCTGTACCGAATTGCACCAAAGAGAACTTGTTGGGGCAGACACCCACCTTCAGGCGACCGGCCTAATCGAATATTGCCAGCAGGAGGGGTATTCCTCAGTCGGGGCTAGGCCATGGACTGTATGAGGAAAATCACTCGCGGGCATCTGTGTGAGATTGAAGATGAATCAACTCAGCCTCGAAAAGCGGTGCAATATCGTGGCCCACCTCGTCGAAGGGGCGTCAATCAGGACCACCTGTCGACTCTGCAATGTCTCCAAAAATACCGTGCTAAAGCTCCTCGTGGATCTATGGCCGATCTGCCAAGCACTGCATGATCAACTCGTCGTCCGGCTTCAGACCAAGATCCTCCAGTGCGACGAAATTTGGGCCTTCATCGGCTGCAAAGCCAAGAACGTCCCTGAGCATCTGCAAGGCACCTTGGGAGTCGGCGACGTGTGGACTTGGGTCGCCATCGACGCAGCCACAAAGCTGGTGGTCTCCTGGCGTGTTGGAAGCCGAGATTTAGAGGATGCTAAGGCTTTCATTGCTGACGTAGAACATCGGCTGACAAGGCGTGTGCAACTCACGACGGATGGTCACAAGCCCTATCTCGAAGCCGTTGCGGAGTCGTTCGGGAGCTATGTCGATTACGCGATGCTCATCAAAATGTTCGGCAAAAAAGAGAAGACGGAGAACAGGAAATACAGCCCGTCCAAGTGCAAGGACATCCTCAAAGTGCGCATCTCCGGACACCCCGACAAAAAGGAAATCTCGACATCCTTCGTCGAGCGCCAGAACCTCAACATGCGGATGTCTATGCGTCGATTCACGCGCTTGACTAACGGATTTTCTAAGAAGCTGGAGAATCACAAGGCTGCTGTCGCCCTGCACTTCGCGTACTACAACTTCGTGCGAATTCACCAGACCCTTCGGGTATCGCCTGCCATGGAGGCGGGGATCACTGACCATCTATGGACCATTGAAGATATTGTGAAACTGCTTGACGGGCCAGAAGCTGGATGATGCTGCATAGGGCATCAAGGTAGTTTTGTCAAGCCCCACCAATTTCAAACTGACCCACTACCTCATTTTGGCCCTTTCCTGCACCCTGGCCTGCAATCGGAAGAGCGAAGCCTCCATCCAGGCCGAGGAGGCTGCCAAGTCCGCCGAGGCCAAAGTGGTCCAGCTCGAACAGCAACTGGCCGACGCCAAGGCCGGCAAGGCCACCGGAGAGGATCCGGAAACCGTCCAGCACCTCACCAGGTCCCAGGTGAAGGCTTTGGAACGGCAGGTGGCGGACGCCAAGAAACGGGCTGAGATCAAGAAACAGGAAGCGATCACCCTGGCCCAGGCTCCAGCCGCCAAGGAGGAACCCAAGCCCGTCGTGGTGGAAGTGCCCCCTGGCACCAAACTCGAGATCATGCTGGCCCGTGAGCTGACCACCGAAAAGGATCAGGCGGGTGATGCCTGGGAGGGCACCCTGGCCGCGGACGTCATCCAGGAGGGCAAATTGGTGTGGAGCGCTGGCAGCTCCGCCCGGGGCGTCGTCACCCAGAGCGCGGCCGCTGGGCGCCTCAGCAATGGCCAAGGCGCCCTGGGGATCCGTCTCACGGAGCTCGCCGGGGTTGGCATCGATACGGATACCCATGTGGTGGTGGCCACCGCCAAGGGCGAGCGGAACGCCAAGTTCATCGGTGGCGGCGCAGCTCTGGGGGCCCTCATCGGCATTCTGGCCGACAACAGGCACAAGAACGATCATGCCCTGGCTGGCGCGGCCCTGGGTGCTGCTGCCGGCACCGCCGCCGCCGCGGGCACCGCCGACACCGTGATCCGCATTCCGGCTGGGAAGCCCATCGCCTTCAGCCTGACGGCACCGGAGAGGGTGACGTTGAGGAAGTAGGCTTCAGGCTTCCAGCGCCTGCAGCCGCTCCGCCTCGAAGGCTGCCCTCAGCGGCTCGATGATCGGCTCGAGGCTGCCACCCATGAAGCTGTCGATCTGATGGATGGTGACCCCGATGCGGTGGTCGGTCACCCGGCCCTGGGGGAAGTTGTAGGTGCGGATCTTCTCGCTGCGATCGCCGCTGCCCACCTGCGATTTGCGCAGGGCGGAATGGATGGCATCCGCCTCGTCCTGAGCCTTCTGCAGCAGGCGGCTGCGAAGCACGGTCATGGCCTTGGCCATGTTCTTGATCTGGCTGCGCTCGTCCTGGCACTGCACCACCGTGTTGGTGGGGAGGTGGGTGAGCCGCACGGCAGAATAGGTCGTATTCACGCTCTGGCCGCCCTTGCCACCGGAGCAGAAGGTGTCGACCCGCAGGTCCTTCTGGTGGATCTCGATGTCCACCTCTTCGGCTTCCGGCATGACGGCCACTGTGCACGCGGAAGTGTGGATGCGCCCCTGGGTCTCGGTCTTGGGCACCCGCTGCACCCGGTGCACGCCGCTTTCGAAGCGGAAGAGGCTGTAGGCGCCCTCACCCTGGATTTCCGCGGTGGCATCCTTGAGCCCGCCAGCATCGGCATCGCTTTCATCGAGCACTGAGACCTTGAATCCCCGGCGCTCGGCGAAGCGGAGGTACATGCGGAAGATCTCGCCTGCGAACAGCGCGGCCTCCTCGCCCCCGGTGCCGGCCCGGACTTCGAGGATGACGTTCTTGGCGTCCATCGGATCCTTGGGGACGAGCAGCCGCTTGATCTCGGCATCGCCCTCGGTGATGGCCTTTTTCAGGTCCGGGATCTCCATTTCGGCCATCTCGCGCAGATCGGCCTCCATGGTCTTGTCGCCCAGGATGGATTCAGCCTCGCCAAGCTGTTTCAGCAGGGTGCGCTGGGTCTGGAAGGCCAGGACCACGGGCTCCAACTCGGCCCGGAGCTTGGACAGTTCCCGCAGCCGCTTGGGGTCCGAGACCACGGAAGGATCCTGGAGCTGCGCCTCCACTTCCTGGAAGCGGGCCTCCACGGCTTCAAGTTGGTCCAGCATGTCCCATCCTTTCGGCTATCTCAACATTTCGGCGAAGCCGACATTTTGAGCAGAAAAAGAAGAAGGACGGGCCGAGTGATCGGCCCGTCCTTCGGAATGGCGCAGCTAGGCTTCGGTGGTGGTCGGGGCGGTCTCGGGAGCTGCCTCGACAGGGGCGGCTTCCTTCTTCGCATACTTCCGGTTGAACTTCTCCACGCGGCCTTCGGTGTCCATCAGGCGCTGCTTGCCCGTGAAGAAGGGGTGGCAGTTGGAGCAGATTTCCACCCGCATGTCCTTCTTGGTGGAACGCGTCATGAACTCGTTGCCGCAGGCACAGTGAACCTTCACGTCGTGCAGTTCGGGGTGCATCTTCTCTTTCATGGCTTTCCTCCTGGGACCGACCGGATGCCCCCATGAGCGGGGTATGTGCACGCGGCTTGTCCACGCAAGACGACCAGTCTACCGCCGAAGCCCTTCCCGCTCAAGGGGGATTCCTGTCCCTACCCCTGCTCCTGGGGGGTCAGCACCCTGCGCTCCGCCAGGAGGCGCCTAAACCGGGAGGCCGCCAGCACACTCAGCAAGATGGTGGCATTGAAGCTGAGTTCAGCCGGAACCCTCCACCAATGAAACCGGGCTGGCCCCAGGAGGGCGGCCTCGATGCAGAACATCAAGGTGGTGAAGACCATTGGCTCCAGGAGAGTCTGCCAGAGGGGGCGTTCCTGGCTGTGCCGCTCCAACAGGAACCCGGTGAAGGCACCATAGAAAAGGCGGGTGAACTTGAAACCGTGGTGAGTGGTGAACCCCAGGGGGATGGACAACAGGGAAGTAATGAGAACAGCCACCACCGTTCGGGCCCAGGGGTTGAGGCGCAACCAGTGGCGGCGCACCCAGAAATAGCCGGAACCCACCGCCAGCCCCTGCGCCAAGGCGAAGGCCAGGCACATGTACCAGTACCAGCCTTCGAACCAAAGGTGCCCGCCAGTGGCCAGACCGATGATCATGCCCGCTGCTAGCGCCGTCCCGCCCCGGTGGTTGGCATCCTGGCCTTCCCCTGAGGCAATTTCATGGGCAAGCCACCCGGGGTCTTCCTTTTCCGCGAGCAGGGCGGTCATGGCCTCTTCGGAATCGATGCTCCGGGCCTCGGCTTCATCCTGCAGGTGCGCCTCCAGCTCCCGGATCAGGGCGCGCCGCCGCCGCCGGGTCAGGCCCCTAAGCCCTGAGCCCACTTCGGCGAGATAGGCATCCAGGGCCCGGAACATGGAAGCCTAGGCCTTCGGCCCCACGAAGGCCTGAACCATGTCCACGAACTGGTTCCATTCCTTCTTCTTGGCCGTCAGGAAGGCCAGTCCGGCGGGCTGGATGGCATAGTAGCGCCGCTCGCGGCCGTTCTCCTGGGTCTCCCAGTAGGAGCTGATGAACTCTGTCGCTTCGAGTTTGTGCAGGGCCGGGTAGAGCGCCCCCTCTTTCAGCGTATAGGTCCCGCCGGTGCGGTGGCGGACCGTCTCGATGATCTGGTAGCCATACATGGGCCCCTCGCAGAGCAGCGACAACAGCAGCAACGGTGTGCTGCCCTTCAGCAGTTCACGATCCACGATGGCCTCCGGGTTAGGAGTGAATGGCAGGCCTCACAACTCCAATTTGCCTCGCGTGGCGAGGTCCGTCAACACCTCACCCCCCCTTCATCGCCTCCGTCAGCGGGATGCGGCTGGCCCGCCAGGGCGAAGCCCAGCCGGGTGGCGAGGAACGCTGCCTAAGCAGCGTCCCGAGCCGGGCACCCGGCGGGCTGAGCATCACAACCAGGTTGGCCACCCATCCCAACGAAGCCGTCCCTCGCCGGGCACCCGGCGGGCTGAGCATCACAACCAGGTTGGCCACCCATCCCAACGAGGCCGTCCCGAGCCGGGCACCCGGCGGGCTGAGCATCACAACCGGGTTGGCCACCCATCCCAACGAGGCCGTCCCGAGCCGGGCACCCGGCGGGCTGAGCATAACCACCAGGTTGGCCTCACCCCCCCTTCATCGCCTCCGTCAGCGGGATGCGGCTGGCCCGCCAGGCCGGCAGGAAGCCCCCCAGCAGCCCCATCACCAGGCTGAAGGCCACGCCCTGGGCCATGAGACCCGGGGTGATGGTGAAGGCGAAGCTCACATCGCTGAAGGTCTCGAAGCTGGTGGTCCCGGTCTGGATGCCGTTGGCGAAGAGGGCCAGGCCCGAGCCCAGCAGCCCGCCGGTCAGGCACAGGAAGATGCTCTCCCACTGGAAGCTGGCCAGGATCTCCCGCTGGCGGAAGCCCAGGGCCCGCAGGGTGCCGATCTCCTTGGTGCGCCCGGCCACGGCGGCGTACATGGTGTTCATGGCCGCGAAGATGGCCGCCCCCGTGAGGATCAGCGTGATGAGGTTGCCCAGGATCTTGATGGGATCGCCGGCCTTGGTCAGCTCCTTGAAGTAGTCCGTCTCCCGCACCACCTCCAGCTTCAGCCGCTTGTCGTCCTCCACGGACTTCGCGAAGCCCTCGACGCGCTCCGGGCTCTCCAGGCGGGCCAGCAGCACGGAGTAGGCTTCCCGCCGGAAGGCCTGCATGACATCGTTCACGTCTGACCAGACCTCGCTTTCGTAGCTGGCGCCCGCGGCGTCGAAGGCGCCGACGATCAGCCAGTCCCGGCCCCCCATGCGGAGGCTGCGGCCCACCTCCATGCCAGGGAAGCGCCCCTGCATCTTCCGGGGCACCACCGCCTCGCTGAGGCCCGGCCGGAACCAGCGCCCCTGCACCAGCCGCACCTGGGGCCGCAGGGCCTGGCCCATGCGCTCCATGCCCCGGACGGTGACATTGTTGTCCGTGCCGTCGGCCATGGGAAAGAGCTTCACCACCACGCACTCCGCGCTGGCTATGGGCTCGGCCCCCTCCCGCTTCACCAGGGGGTGGACCTTGAGGATGCGCATGCGGTCCCGCTCGATGGAGCTGTTCAGCTCGAAGCGGGCGTTGGGGCGCAGCACCAGGGCCTGGTCCGGCCGGCCGCTGCTGATGAAGGCCACGGAAAGTCCCTGGGCCAGGCTCAGCACCACCACGAAGATCCCCACCACCAGGGCGATGGCCGCCGCCGTGCTGAGGCTGGAGACCTTCCGCTGCCAGAGGGAGCGCAGGTTGTAGCTCAGGGGGATGGGATAGGCCAGCAGGGCCCACACCAGCCAGGCCAGGTACGCCGCGAAGGGCAGGAGGAGGAGCAGGACCAGGATCATCCCACCGCCTTCAGGCCCTCGGTGATGGGCCGCCGGGTGGCCGCGTAGGCCGGTACGAAGGTGGCCAGCAGGCCGATGGCCAGGGCGCCGGCCAGGCAGGCCAGGATGGTGTCGGGCAGGATGGCGAAGTCGGCGAAGAAGGGCATGGCCATGCCCAGGGAACTGCGGACGCCGCCCGCCGCCAGGTTGACCAGCAACACGCCGAGAAAACCGCCCACGCCCACCAGGAGCACGCCTTCGGACAGCAGCAGCACGAGCACACGGCCCGCAGAGAAGCCCATGGCCCGGAACACGGCGATCTCGGTGGTGCGCTCGCGGATGGCCGTGGCCATGGTGTTGCCGGTGACGATGAGGATGGCCACCACCACCGCCGCCGTGATGCCCTGGATGATGGCGCCGATGTTGCCGAGCATCTTCACGAAGGCCAGGTTGAAGGCGTTCTCGGTCTCCGTGAGTGTTTCGTAGGCGCTGTTGGCGTAGTGGCGGTCCACCCGCTCGATGAGCCGGGGGATGTCCTCGGGCCGGTGCGCCCGCACCCAGAAGGAACCACTGAGCCCCTTCATGTAGGGCACGCCCTCCTCCAGCACCTTGTAGTGGAAGTGGAGCGCATTCTCATCCGAGGGCTTGGGGCTCTTGAAGATGAGCCGGATGGTGAGGCGGGGGTTGATGGGGAAGATGGTGCCGGTGAGAGGCACCACATCGCCCACCTTCCAGCCGTTCTTCCTGGCCAGACTCTCGCCCACGATGCAGCCGGCGCCGTCCCGCAGGTATTCCTTGATCTGGGCCTCGGAAATACCCGAGGCGCCGAACTCCTCCCGGAAGATCTGGAAGAGGGTGGTCTCGTCGCTGGCGAAATTCGCGAAGAAGTTCCGGGGGTCCTGATAGTAGCCGCCGAACCACTGGAGGGCGCAGACCGTCTCGATCTCCGGCTGCTGGCGCAGATAGGCTTCGTAGCTGCGGGGCAGCATCTGCGTGAGGCCGCTCTTGTGGCGCACCACCAGACGGTTGCTGGAGTTGGGGTTGTTGGTCACCGCGTTCAGGGTGGTCAGCAGGCTCTGGAGCACGGCCACCGTGAACACGGACAACACCAGGCTGCCCACGATCAGCAGGGTGCGCCGCTTGGAGCGCATGAGGCTCTTCCAGATGAGCGCCAGCCAGCGCATCAGCCGCCTCCGCCGGTCACCGGTTCACCTCGACAGCCTTGTCCAGCACGCCCTTCTCCAGGTGGATCTGATGTTTCGCATGGTGGGCGGCTTTGGGATCATGCGTCACCATGACGATGGTCTTGCCAAACTCCGCGTTGAGGCGCTCCATCAGGCCCAGAACTTCCTCGGCGTTCTTCGCATCCAGGGCCCCTGTGGGTTCGTCCGCCACCAGCAGGTCGGGATCGGTCACGATGGCCCGGGCGATGGCCACCCGCTGCTCCTGGCCCCCACTGAGCTGCCGGGGATAGTTCTTCATCTTGTCCTCAAGGTTCACCAGAGCGAGCGCCTGTTCCACCCGGTCGCGGCGCTCGCCCCGACTGGCGCCCGTGATCAGGAGGGGCAGTTCCACGTTCTCGAAGGCGTTCAGCACCGGCACCAGGTTGTAGTTCTGGAAGATGAAGCCCACATGCAGGTTCCGCCAGGAGGCGAGCTGGTCGTCGTCGAGGCCGTTCAGCTCGTGCCCGCAGACCTCCAGGGAGCCGCCCGTGGGCCGGTCGATGCCCGCGATCAGGTTCAGCAGGGTGGTCTTGCCGCTGCCCGAGGGGCCCATGAGCGCGATGTAGGCACCGGCGGGGATCTCCAGGTCGATGCCCTGGAGCACCGGGATCTCCAGCGTCTCCCGCCAGTAGCTCTTGGCGATGTCACGGAGGGTGATGATGGGCTCGCCCCCGCCCAGGTCGAAGCGGTCAGAAGTCATCAGCCCTTGACCTTCACCTTGGCGCCGGGCTTCAGCGTTTCTGGTGGCGCCACGATCAGTTGCGCGTCCTTGGCCAGGCCGCTCACCTCCAGGCCGATGGGATTCTCCGCCAGCACCGTCACGAACTTCTGCACCGCTTGGCCGTTCTCCACCGTCCACACGAATGCCTTGCCGTCCTGCTTCTTCACCTGCTCCCGGCCCAGCACGACCACGTCCTGACGGTACGCGTCGCCCAGGAAGGTGACTTTGGCACCCATGTCCGGGACCAGCAGCGGGTCCTTTTCCACGAAGGCCACGCGCACGATGACCACGGCCTTCTGGCGGTTGGAGCTGGGGTAGATCTCCCGCAGGCGGCCCTTCAGGATCGACCGGGCGCCCTGCCCGTCCAGGGCATCCACCCGCACCTCCGCGGGCATGCCCCGGGTGAGCTTGGCAATGGAAGCCTCGTTCACTTCCACTTCCACTTCCAGCGTGTCGAAGTCGGCCATGACCAGGATGGCGTTGATGGCGTTGGCGCCGCCCGCGCTGCCCGGCGCCACGGTCTCGCCCACTTCGGACAGCTTCTGGGTGACGACGCCGCTGAAGGGCGCCCTCAGGGTCATGCTTTCCAGCAGCGCGTCCTGGTAGGCGAGCTGGGCCTCCAGAGTCAGTTTCTGGCTGCGCAGCCGGTCCACGGAAGCCACGTCCAGGATGCTCTCTGCCTGCAGCTTGGCGCCCCGGTCCAGGTCCAATCGGGCCTGGTCCAGTTGAGCCTTCACCTGGTCCCGGGCCGCGGACAGGTCTGGCGATTCCAGTCGGGCCAGCACTTGGCCCTTGGTCACGCGGCTGCCCTCCTGCACGCCCAGCCAGCTCACGCGGCCCAGCACCTTGCTCGACAGGGTGGCCCGGGTGCGCGCCACCAGGTAGCCCGAAGCCGTCACCAGCGGATTGCGCTCACCGGCCTTGAAGACCGTGGGGGCGGACACCGCTATGGCCACCGGCCCCCCCCGGGCGGCCATCAGGGCGCCAATGGCACCGAGGCCGATCACCACAAGCATCACCCAACCCCAGGGGAACCGCTTCTTGATCACAGAGGGTTTGCGACCGGGGGACTCGCTCATGGCTAAGGCTCCAAACATCCAAGAGAAGACAGGCTAGCCCGAGTTCACGAGCGGCGGAAGGTCCTCAAAACCCGACAGCAGAACGGCATGAGGGACCTGGCAAGCAGCATGACCGGGAGAGGAACTACTTGGCGGCAGAGAAAATGGGCTTGCGCATGAACCGTTCCTGGCTGCAGGCTCCAGATTAGCCCGGGATTCGTGCGAATCCTTGTTGGGTCACGAATTCCCGGAAGGGCTGCAGGAATCCTCCCGGCATGCCCTTTTTGCTGGCTTCGGGGATCCGTCCATGGTCAGAATGGGGCCACCAAAATCCAGATTCAGACGAGCCAAGGGGGCCTGGGTGAACAAGATTCTCTTCCTTTCCCTGCTGGTGACGACGGTTGGCTTCGCCCGTCCGAACTGGGAAAGTTTCCAGAACAACCAGTTCCCCACTTTTGTACAGGAAGTCGAATTTCCTGGCGGATCCACCCTGAGAGCCAATGCGAATGTTTCATTCGGCGCCTGGACCGTGCGGTTCAAGACCGGCTCCATGCCCATCATGGTTGGCTACAACGGCAGCTTCATCTACACCATCCACGGCCTGATGGCCCACAACGAGGTGGCCGGGGATTTCCCCTGCATGATCTATTACATGGACGGAGCCAACTTCGGTGCCCAGAAGCGAGGGGAGCACAAATACCAGTGGAACCTCGGGATCCTGCTGGAACCCTGGGATCCAGCCAATACCCCGACGGCGGAGAATCATCCGAACTTCTATAACAACGGAATCTTATCGATCCCCTTCCCCGTAGGAATCAGGCTGAATCAGTGATGCCCGCCTGCCCCGGGCTCCGCTCGACGGTGTTCATTTCCTGGGTTCAGGTTAAGGGTTCCTGATGCCTTGAGCCCACCAGCCTAAGCGGAGGTCAGGGACGGCTGAAGAGATAGTGGCTCACCAACCATTCGGAGCCCCGGCCGAATCCCCACAACTCGGCACAGGCCATGAAGAAGATGCGCCATTGAGCAAAGCGCCAGCGGGCTTCGCCCCCATAGGTGGCAGCGAAGAGTTGCAGCACTTCCTCGCGATGGCCGTCCTGGTTGCGCAACCAGGCCTCCGCCGTGGCCTGGTAGTGCGTGCCGGAGACCCGCCAGTGGTCCTCCAGGTGCAGGTGATCCTGGAACCGCATGAGGTAGGCATCCGCAGGCATGATCCCGCCGGTGAAGAAGTGCTTGGCCATCCAGTCCGATGAATCCCGGACCTCGAAGGGATAGGTGAAATCCCGATGGGTGAAGATGTGCACGAACAGGGCCCCTCCGGGCCGCAGCCACCGGGCGATGCGGGACATCAGTTCGCCGTGGTTCCGCATGTGCTCGAACATCTCGACGCTGACCACGCGGTCGTAGGTGGCCGGCGCCTCGAAATCATTCATGTCAGCAGTCAAGATCTCGATATTGTCGAGCCTCCGTTCCGCCGCCCGGGCCAGGATGAAGGCCCGCTGGTCCTTCGAATTCGAGACGCCGGTGATGCGGCACTGGGGATAGTGCTCCGCCATCCAGAGGGTGAGGCTGCCCCAGCCGCAGCCCAGCTCCAGGATGTCCTGGCGGTTCGCCAGCTGGGCCCGCTCACAGGTCAGGGCCAGCATGGCCTCCTCTGCCTGGCCCAGATCAAGGGTCCCGGGCAGGAACAAGGCGGAGCTGTACTTCAGCCGAGGACCCAGGACCAGCTCGAAGAACCGGGGTGGCACTTCGTAGTGCTGGTCGTTGGCAGCCCGAGTGTTCACGGCGATGGGTCCTGCGGACCAGGCGGCCAGATGGCTGCGGAAACGCTCCTGGACGGCCTCCAGGCCTCCGGCGGATTCTTCTGCCAGACGCTGGCGCAACAGCTGCCGGATGCGGAACCGGATCAGGGCATCTGGCACCAGACCTTTGGCCAGGAGGGAATCCATCATGCCTCCACCTTCCGGGGGAACCAGGGAATGAAGGCCGAGGTCTCCCGCTGGTACCTGGCATAGTCCGCAGGGCGGCTGCGCAGGCTCTGGGCTTCGGTATAGGGGATACCCGTCACCCGCAGCAGGAAGTAGAGCATCAGGGCTGGACAAAGCAGGGCCGTCCAGCCCCAGGGGGCGCTCAGCGCCAGCAGCAGGTAGGCCACCCAGACCAGCCACTCGAAGAAGTAGTTGGGATGGCGAGAATAGCGCCAGAGCCCTTCGCGGCAGGTGAGC
This sequence comes from uncultured Holophagaceae bacterium, assembly GCA_903884655.1. Lineage (GTDB taxonomy): Bacteria > Acidobacteriota > Holophagae > Holophagales > Holophagaceae > Geothrix. Next base: position 14,235 of record CAISFO010000026.1, read on the forward strand.
CCCGGGCTGCCGGCCCTGCCCTTGAAGCGCCGGAGCTGGGCGTCCGCAGTGGCTTCGCCGAGCCAGGCCAGCAGCCACAAAGCCGCGGCCGCCCACTCCAGGGGCTGCAGGCTGGGCCGGGGATTCCACGCCGCCAGCAGGAAGGGCAGCCCCAGGAACACATCGAGCAGAGCCTGGACCTGGAAGAAGGCGAAAAATTTCGTGTTGGTGCCCGTGACCCAGGCGGCGCGGATGGTCTGGTAGCGGCCATCCTCGTGGGGATCGGTGGCCACTCGGCGCCAGAGGTACAGCCCCAGCCTCAGCCCATGAAGCCCGCCCATCAGGCCCACCAGCAGGCGGCGCTCTGGAGTTGCAGGGCCCAGTCCGGCCGCGAGCACGGCCATGATCGCCAGACCCAGGGCCCAGCCCACGTCCACCCAACCAGCATTGCGAGTGCGCACCTGCAAGAGCCAGAAACCCACCTGCATCAGGCTCAGGAGCCCAGCACCCCAGAGAACCGCAGCCATCATGCCGAGCTCCGCGGAAAGCGTCGGGCCGCGATTTGGAAGAGGGGCGTCAGCCCCAGCGCCAGGAGGGTCGAACCCAGAGGGGCGAGCAGCAGCCAAGCCACACCCGCATGCCAGAGGCTGGTCCAGAAGGTGTGCAGGGTTGCCCAGGCATCGCTCCGGAGGGCATTCGACAGCACCTCGATCGACAGGGGCAGGCGCGGGGCCCCGAAGAGTTTTTCGCCGAGGCGGATGAAGGGGATGAGCAGGGCCAGTTGCAGCGGGTAGGCCAGGTAGTTCGCCACCTGCATGACCACCTGGTTGAGCCGGAACGCCAGGGCCAGCAGGATGCAGAGCCCAGTGGAAGAGCCCACCAGGGGCGAGACGCCCGCGCCCAGGCCCAGGGCGAGGCTCCAGGCCATGCGCTCGGGACTGAGGCCCTGCCGCAGCTGGACCATCAGGGGGTCCCAGAGGCGCCGGCGCAGCCTGTTCATGCGGCCTGCCGCAGCAGCAGGGCATCTGCGCCAGCGCCGGGTTGCAGGCGATGGAGCTGGATCATCACGTAAGCCGCCATGGCGAGATTGCCGAGCGCGAAGAGCAGCAGCAGCCACAGCAGGCTCCGGCCGACGGAAGCCTCCTTGTAGACGATCCAGAGCCAGAACCACAGGAAGCCGAAGTAGGCGTCAAAGAGCGTCGCCACCCCCCAACGATCGGCCAGCAGTCGCTGGAAGCCCACCAGGACATTGGCCTCCAGACTGGCCCAGGCAGTGACGGCCACCATGGCGGTGAAGACCGTGAGGGCGAAGATCCAGAGCGGCCGCATCACCAGGGCTCATTGAACAGAGTGGTACCACCCTCGGCCTTGGCCAGCAGCAACTGGGCATCGCCGATGTAGCGCTCGGCGAAGGCGCCCTCGCAGTAGGCCAGGTAGTAGTCCCACATGCGAAGGAAGGTCTCATCAAAGCCCTGAGCCCGCACCTCGTCCCGCCGGGCCCGGAAGGCCACGCGCCAGGCCGCCAGGGTATGGACATAGTGCAGGCCGATGTCTTCGAGGTGGTGCAGGTTCAACTCCGTGCAGCGCTGCAGGCTCTTGAGGATCTCGGAGACGGACGCCAGCTCGGCCCCGGGAAAGATGTACTTCTGGATCCAGTCACTGCGCCGGATGTAGTCCGGGAAATGCCGGTCGTTCATGGTGATGGTCTGCAGGAGGAACCGCCCGCCAGGCCTCAACAGCCGGTCCACGGTCTGGAAATAGGTGTCGTAGAAGTCCAGACCCACGGCCTCGAACATCTCGATGCTGACCGCCTTGTCGAACTGGCCCAACAGGTGGCGGTAGTCCTCCAGGCGGAGATCGATCCGATCCGCGACCCCTGCCTGCTCGAACAGGGACCTGGCGTAGTTGTACTGCTGCTGGCTGATGGTGGTGGTGGTCACCCGGCAGCCACGGGTCTGCACCGCATGCAGGGCAAAGCCGCCCCAGCCCGTGCCGATCTCCAGCAGGTGGTCACCGGGCCCCAGCCGCAGCTTGCGGCAGATGAGTTCGAACTTCGCCCGCTGGGCCTCCTCGAGCGTCTGGTCCGCGGATTCGAACACCGCGCAGGAATAGGCCAGGGTCGGGTCCAGCCACAGCTTGTAGAAATCGTTGCCCAGATCATAGTGGTGGCCGATGTTCCGGCGGGAGCCCTCCAGATGGTTGCGCCGCCGTCGGTGCAGGAGGCGGTTGGCGGCCTTGCCCAGAGTGGCAAGTAGCCCCCCGCCCTGATCGAAGGCCGCCATGTTGCGCACGGCGATGCGGACCACCGAAACCAGATCGTCCGTCTCCCACCAGCCCGCCATGAAGGCTTCGCCCAGCCCAACCTCCCCATGGAGCAGGCCGGCCCGGAAGGCCCGGGAATCCAGGATCCGGACCCGGGCCCTCATCGTAGAATCGGGATCGCCAAACACCTGGATCCGTCCCTCCACCTCCAGGTCCAGGCGTCCCGTCCGTATGCCCGCCAGGGCCCTCAGGAGAAGACGCTGGGCGACGGGGGCTTTGGCCGTTCCGAAGGGCCGGGATGGGTGAACACCGGCACGCGCTTGATCCATAGCCAGAAAGCCTCCCAATGAATGGCAGCAATCACCTTGAGGGTCATCCAGGGGAACCGGACGAGGGTTCTCCATAGGATGCCGGGAGTCCAAGGTCGTTTTCGGAAATTCAGTGTAACGTCGAAAAATTTATCTAGACGTTCAAATTCCACAATGGTGACGCCCAGGGTGTCCCCCGGAGGAGTGAACGCCCAGTGGTAGTGACAATCCATGGGCATGAAGGGGCTCACATGGAAAGCCTTGGCCACCTCGAAACTGACGCCAGCCGGCCCCGGTTGCCCCTCGGTTACTGGCATCCAGTAGGTGTGACGCTCCAGCCAGGGGGTATTGGTGACCTGGGCCATGATCAGGGCCAGTTCCCCGGACCCGTCGTAGCAGTAGAAGTAGCTCACGGGGTTGAAACAGATGCCCAGGTACCGGAGGTGGGTCAGCAGGTAGATGGGCCCAGCCGGCAGGATCTGGCCCTTGGCCTCCGCATCCCGGCGCAACCGCTCCCGCAGGGGCAGGGCCGGATCGCCGAACTGATCCTCTTCATGGAAGGCCGCCCAGTTCCAGCGGCCGTAGCTCAGGAAGGGCGACACCTGGCACAGCTCCGGGATGCGGTCCACATCCAGGAAAGCCATGAACAGGGGATAGGTGAAGGCATGAGCCTTGGGTTTTGTGCGCCGGTGCCGCACCTCGCCCAGGTAGATGGCGGGTTCAGGGCCGCTCACCATACGACCCCCAGGTCCCGCGCCACTCTGATTCCCGATTGAACGCCGTCCTCATGAAAGCCGTAGGTCCAGTAGGCACCGGCGTAGTGGGTGCGACCGTGGACAGAGGCCGGACCACTCACCTCTGCCCAGCGCTGCTGGGCGTGGATGGCTTCCCGGGTGAAGCGCGGATGCTCGTAGGCGTAACGGCCGGCGATGGCGGAGGGGTCCAGCAGATCCTCCGCGTGCAGGCTCACGAACCAGTCCTGGCGTGTAGCCAGGGGCTGGAGGCGGTTCATGTGATAGGTCAGCACCAGCCGGCGGGAATCCTCGTGAGCCCTGAAGTTCCAGGAGGCCCAGCCCCGCTGGCGGAGTGGCATCAGGACCGGATCGTGGTGCAGGGTGGTCGGGGTCTTGTTGCTGGTGAAGGCACCGAATACTGCCCGTTCGGCTGGACTGGGATCCGCCAGCAGGGACAGCACCTGGTCGCCGTGGCAGGCCAGCACGAGCTGGTCGTACACCTGGGTGGCCTGGCCTTCCCGATGCAGGTGCACACCAGTCGCAGAACGCCTTAGACTGATGATCCGAGCTCCCGTGATGATGCGCTCACGGAAGGGGCGGGTGATGGGTTCCAGGTAGCTGGAGGTGCCGCCGGGAATGGTGCGCCAGGGGTGGTGGGTGGACACGCCCAGGAACCCGTGGTTGTGGAAGAACCGCGCCAGGGTGCTGGCGGGAAAGGCCTCCATCTCCTCCAGGGTGGTGGACCAGACCGCTCCGGCCATCGGGTAGAGGTAATCCCTTTTGAACCGCTCGGAAAACCCATGGTGCGCGAGGTACTCAGCCAGGGTGGGACCATTTCCATCCTGGTCGTTCAACAGCGCCCTGGCGGTCCGGTTGAACCGGAGCACCTCCCACCACAGGCCATAGAAGACAGGATCCACGAGGTGTTTCCGTTCCGAGAAGAGCCCGTTCAGGCCCCGACTGCTCCAGGGATACGCATTGCCGCTGGTGGCGAAGCTCATGTCACTGGCACAGGTGGCCACCCCCAGCTCACCCATGAGCCGCACAAAGCCTGGATAGTTCACCTGGTTGTGGACGATGAAGCCGGTGTCGATGGGCACCGGGCCTTCTGGAGTCGGCACCGGCACGGTATGGGTGTGCCCGCCGATGTGATCCTCCCGCTCGAAGACCCAGACCTCGTGCCTGCGGCTCAGGAGCCAGGCGGCGGTCAGGCCCGCGATGCCCGAGCCGATGACCGCAATGCGGCTCATGGCTTCCTGGCGGGAACCATGGCGGAGGCAGGAAAGGGCCGGATATCCCGCACCAGGCGCAGCCAGCTCAGCACCTTCAGGGTGTAGTAGGTGGGATCGAACTCCCACCAGCGGATTCCCTGGCGGCAGCTGGCCTGGTAGTGGTGGTGGTTGTTGTGCCAGCCCTCACCAAGGGTGATGAGCGCCAGGATGAAATTGTTGCGGCTCTGGTCGCTGGTATCGAAGCGCCGGGTGCCCCAGACGTGGGTGAGCGAATTGATGCAGAAAGTGCCGTGCCACAGCAGCACCGTGGAGATGACGAAGCCCCAGACCAGGGACTCCCAGGCGCCGAGGCCCGTCCAGGCTCCGAAGGCAAAGGTGGCCGTACCCAGCAGCCAGGGGCAGAGCCAGTGGTAGGCATCGAGAAAACGCAGCTCGGGGTAACGGCTGAAGTCCTCGATGGACCTGGTGTCATAGCGATCATGTTCATCCGACAGGATCCAGCCCATGTGGGACCACCAGAACCCATCCGTGACCGGTGAGTGGAGATCCTGGGGCGTATCCGAGAACCGGTGGTGGTGACGGTGATGCGCCGCCCACCAGAGCACGCCCTTCTGGGCCGAGGTCTGGGCCACGAAAGCCAGGACGAACTGGGGGACCCGGCCCAGCTTGTAGGTGCGGTGGCTGAAGTAGCGGTGGTAGCCCGCCGTCACGGCGAACATGCGGACGAGATACAGCGCCAGGCACAGGGCCACCAGCTTCCAGGAGAAGGCCAGCCAGATGGCCGTGAGGCAGGCCAGGTGGAGCAGCACGAAGGAGACCGAGGTGACCGTGAACGAGAAAGGCTTGCGCATGAACCCCCTTCGCAGGGCTCCAGGGTAGCCGACGGTTATGCCTTGAACCCGGGTGTCCAGGAATTCACCGTGGCGGGACCTGAAGGTATGCAGGCCTTCCATTCTCGGTATTAGCAAGACACCACACCTAGCCAGGGCTTCCCCTGGCTCGATAAGTGGTGCTGAAACTTGGCGAGCGACTGACTACTTACGCAGCACTTCAGCATGCTGCAACGATTTGAAGGCGGCCTCGTTTTCCTTCAGGTAGGCCGTCAGATTCCGCGGGGCGTGTCCAGCGATGCGCTCCACGGTCTGCAGTACCTGGGCGGTGGGGCCATTGGTCCTGAAGTGGTGGTAGAGGGTGATCATGCCTTCGGCAAGCCAGGGAGACATTCCCATCGCGACCATGGCCTGGTGGGCGGCGCCATCGGGCACGTTCACATAGGTGATCTGCCGCTTCAGCAATTGACTGAGCCGCTCGGCAACCTGGGCATAGGTGAGCGACTCGGGGCCGGTCAGCTCGTAGACCAGTCCCTCATGGCCCTTGGCGGTGAGCACAGTCCCGGCCACCGCGGCGATGTCGCGGGTGTCCACCCAAGGCATGCTTGCGTCTCCGGCAGGCGCATCCAGGGTGCTTTCCTTGGCGATGCTCTGCCCCATGTAGGCAACCAGGTTCTGCATGAAGATGGTCGGTCTCAGGATGGTCCATGGCAGGCCGCTGTCCTCCAGCTCGGCTTCACAGCGCCCGTGGTTGCGAAGCAGAGCGGATGAGGACCAGGGATTGGCGCCCATGGCCGACAGCCGGACCACATGGTGCACATCCTTGGCCTTGCAGGCCGCCAGGAATTTCCGCTCGATCGCCAGGCCGTCAGGCTGCGGCGTGGCGAGCAGGAATACCGACTGGACATCGGTAAGGGCGCCGGCATAGGTCTCGGGGTGATCGAAATCGCCAAAAACGGCTTTGAGGCCTTTGGCCTCCATGGCTTTGACGGCCTCCTTGGACCGCACCATGACCTTGAAGTGGCTGCGCCTGGCCGAAAGGTCAAGGACCAGTTCCTGGCCGATCTTGCCCGTGGCACCGGTGATGAGGATCATAGGACCTCCTTGTGGGTTGAACTGCGGAGCATTGGATTCCCCATGGAGATGTCCGTGACAAGGCCAGCGGCGCTCATGACCCCGACCTGCCATCGCGAATTCATTCATCGAATTTTTCCTCGGTGTAAAGTCAGGCATGTCCCAGCGTGTCCTCCTCACCGGCGCCACCGGCTTCATCGGGCGGAACCTGGGCCGTGTGCTGGAAGGCGCTGGGTCCAAAGTGCGCTGCCTCACCCGCAGCCTGGAGGGAGCCCGCGCCCGCTGGCCTGAACGGTCCTGGGTGTACGGCGATATCGCTGTGCCTGGGACGCTGTTGACGGCCCTGGAGGGCTGCGACTGCGCCTATTACCTGGTACATGCCATGGGCTCGCATCACCCGGGCTGGGCGGAGGAGGAGATCCGCTGGGCCCAAGGCTTCGCCCAGGCGGCTCAGCGTCTGGGTGTGAAGCGCCTCATTTACCTTGGAGGTGTGGCGCCACAAGGCCCGCCCTCGGAGCACCTGCTCGCCCGTCTAAACACTGGGGAGGCTCTCCGGGCCGGGCCGGTGCCCTGCCTGGAACTCCGGGCGGGCATGATCATCGGCGCAGGCAGCACGTCCTGGACCATCGTCCGGGACCTGGCCGCCCGGCTCCCGGCCATGGTGCTGCCCGCCTGGCTCGCCCACCGGAGTGCACCGGTGGCCCTGGACGATGTCCTGGCGGCGTTGCAGGCAGGCCTGCACTTGGAGCTTCCGGCCAGCATCTGGTGGGACATCCCCGGTCCGGAAGCCCTTTCAGGAACAGAGATCCTCCTCCGGGTGGCCGCCGTCCTGGGACGGAAGCCCCTGCTCCTGAAGGTTCCCCTGGTGACCCCGCGCCTCTCGTCCCACTGGATCCGGCTGGTCACAAGGGCCGACTACACGGTGGCCCGGGAGCTCGTGGAAGGGCTGACCAGCGACCTCATCCCGACCCGGCCGGGGTTCTGGGAAGCGGCCGGTCTTGCACCTCCCATGGCCCTGGAAGTGGCAGCGCGCAGAGCCCTGGAGGCTGAGGCTGGGACCCTGTCACGGGCAGGAAGGCTGGCCGAGGGCTTAGCAGGTTGGCTTACACCGCGGGCAAGGGACAATGGGGCAGAGGAACTCGGGAAGCCTTGAGCGGGTGGGGAACCATGGAATTCCTGACAGGCCTGAACAGGCAAGGCTCGGCGCGACTCCGCCGCACAGCCTCGCTTTGGGAGGTACCGGCCGATTCGGGACGGCTTAGGGCCCGGCACCAATTTCGTCCAGCCTGGGAGCTCCTTCATCACAGCACCTGTGAGAGTTTCAATGGTCGCTTCTGAGATGAATTACCTGGACGAGCACTGGGTCCGATGACTTCCCGAATCCGGGGAAGATCGCCGAAGCCTGGCCACATGACTACAATCACCGCCGACCGCATGGCCCCCTCGGCGACACCACCTCGGCCGAAACGGCGCAACGCTGCGATTCACTTCGAGAGTGAACCGCCCGGTATTTCTTGGACAGATGGTTGAGTGTATTCACGCAGCCGCTCCGGTGCCAAGGAGGTCCTGACGGACCAGTGCGGGAGGCCGGTGGTTGTGGCGTTCGATGAGCCACTGGTGGTTATAGAGATCGCGGA